>JAHOYV010000004.1 GCA_019038745.1 Gemmatimonadales bacterium | reverse complement strand
CGAGGGCGGCACAGTCGTCTACACCCTGACCATCAGCAACCTGGGACCAACCGACGCGACCGGCATCGCTGTTACCGACGCCCTGCCTGCAGGAGTGGCTTTCGTTTCCAGCACTCCCAGTCAGGGAACCTATAACGATGGAACCGACATCTGGACCGTCGGCGGCATAGCAAACGCCGCCAATGCAACCCTGGATATCACCTGCACGGTGGATGCTGGAACCGGCGGATCGACGATAAACAACACCGCCCTGGTATCGGCAGCAGACCAAGCTGATCCAGTGGCGGGCAACAACACCGACACCATCTCGATCACTGTCCAGTCTGCCGACCTCCAGGTAGTCAAAACCGTGGACGAGGCGACTCCAAACGAGGGCGGCACAGTCGTCTACACCCTGACCATCAGCAACCTGGGACCAACCGACGCGACCGGCATCGCTGTTACCGACGCCCTGCCTGCAGGAGTGGCTTTCGTTTCCAGCACTCCCAGTCAGGGAACCTATAACGATGGAACCGACATCTGGACCGTCGGCGGCATAGCAAACGCCGCCAATGCAACCCTGGATATCACCTGCACGGTGGATGCTGGAACCGGCGGATCGACGATAAACAACACCGCCCTGGTATCGGCAGCAGACCAAGCTGATCCAGTGGCGGGCAACAACACCGACTCTGCTTCAATGACAGTTGAGATCTCCCGTGGCTCAATCCAGATCGACAACGTGGCGCTGGATGTTGAATCCCTTGAACCCGGCGGAGAAACGAAGTCGGTTTTAACCTTCCAGCTGATTAATTTGGCCTCGAATCCCGACACCTTGAATTCTTTGACCATAACCAACTTCTCAACCGGACAGGGAACTCCGGATCAATTGGATGGAAACTGGGAAAACCTCTCCCTTTGGATTGATGACGGATTCACCCTGCAAGAACCGGAAGTTTCCGACCTCCTGGCAGTTACCTCGGGGACCTTCACTGCGGGCCAATTGATCTTCTCCGACCTGTCGATCAGCATGGCGCCGGAGCAAATTGTAACCCTGGTTGTGCAAGGGCAGGCTTCACTCGGCGCTCGGGATGGAGACCTGCTGGCGATTTCGCTGACCGATACCAACGCATTATCCTTCAGACTGCCGGCCGACATTCAGACCGATTGGCCGGTCGCCACCGTAAATTCCTTTGCCGTCAATGGCCTCGTGGCCGACCAGATCACCATGAATGCCGTGGCTCCGGGCCTCTTTCCCCAGGGAACGACGCGGAACCTTGTGCTGGATGTTGGAATCCCGCCCAATGGATACCAGGAGGACCAGCTGCAGCGGTTGAACATCATCAACCTGGGCGATGCCGTACACGGCAACGACATCACCATTCTGGAAGGCTGGGCCGACGATGGGAATGACATTTTTGACCCTGCCCTTGACGTTTCCCTGGGAACCTTCGCCTTCACCGGAAACCGTTGGGAGCTGACAGGGCTCACCCATTCCATTCCCCTTACAGGCTTGCGAATCTACGTCTCGGCTGACATCTCGGACGATGCAGGGGAAGGCCGTTCCATCCAGATGGCGCTTCCGTCCCTGCCGGATGTGGGCATCGGAACCGCCAGCGGCAATGACGGCCCGCTCGACCATTATCTGCCAAATCCGTACGCCCAGGCCCTCAGCGCCTCGAACCGTGTCCTGATCACGAGCTGGGCCATCGAACCGGAAACCGTACAGCCGGGGGATGGCGACGTGTCCCTGTTGCACATCCTGGCCTCCAATACCTACGAAACCGGACGCACCCTGGGCAGCCTTACGATAACCAACGGCAGTCAAGGAGCCGCATCCTTTGGAACTGAGGAGATGGACAGGCAGCTTGCCAACCTGAGTCTGCGCCTGGACGGCAACGAGGACGGATTGTTGGGCAATCTGGAGGATGATCCGGTCTTGGGAACGGGTAGTTTCTCCGCCGGTAAACTTGTATTTTCCGGGATAGCCTGGACCTTGCCCGCAGCCGCTACTAGACATCTTTTTCTTACCGGGGATGTTTCCCTTTCGGATGCCCGGGACGGCGATGTGCTCTCCGCAATCATCGAGTCCGGATCCGACCTGGTCTTCGAATCGTCCACCGCTGTTTCGGCCTCCTGGCCACTGGATTCAGGGTCCGCCTGGACTGTAGACGGGATGGTCTCCAGCCAGATCGGCAACCACTCGATTCCAAACCGCACCTTGGCCGCGGGCGAAGGCCCGGCCCTGGTCCTGGACCTTACCGTTCCACGGAACGGGTATGAGGACGATACCCTGTTGGGCCTGACACTGGTGAACACCGGCACAGCCGCCCCTGCGGACTTGGCAAGCCTGGAGCTCTGGCGCGACGGCGGGGACGGTCTCTTTACTCCCGGCAGCGGTGACGATGTCGGGCTCGGTCCATTTGCCGCCGTGTCGGGAGCCTGGTCCAGTCCGGTTTTGAACGAGGCCATTTCTGGCTCCGCCCTTCGCTTGTTCGTGGGTTTAACGGTGTCAGCGTCTCCCACCAATGCCGTTTCAGTGCAATTGTCGGTACCGATGAACGGGATAACTCTCGCCTCCAGCAACAGCGGCCCGATCGACCAGGCACTGACCGCGACGTGTACTTCCCTGCTGAGCACGGCTCCCTTGTTGGCGGACATGGAATTCGCCACGAACCAAAGTACTGTGGGCCAGGATGTCACCGTTCGCTTGGTTCTGCGTAACATCGGTGGCGAAAATCTGGTGGGAGTATCTCCCGCCGTTCCCTCTGCCACCGGCGCTGGTTCGATGGCCCTATCCACCGGACCCATTCCAGCCTCGCTGGACTTGGCCATCGGAGCCGTCGACACCTTTACCTGGACCTACACCGCTTCCTCATCCGGTGCCCTAGTCCTTTCTTCCAGCGCCGAAGGCCTTACCGAGGGCACGGCCCAGGTACGAAGCAGTCTTCCCAGCACAACGCGGGAACACTCTATTTTCACACCCTTGTCCCACCTGGATATCTTTGCGGTCACCAACATGCCGTTTACACTCAACCGGGGACAAGACAACGTCGTTCCCCTGACTCTTACTTTCCTCCTTCCGGAAGGGGAAAATTCCTCCACAGCCAACCTTTCCAGCCTGAAACTGCACCTGGAAGACAGCGACGGGCTGGGTATCGTACCGGCCGACCTATTGGATCAGATCACGGTGAGCGAGGGTGTTGTCACCTATCTCCAGAAAACCGAACTGGAAGTCACTGGAAGCGAAATATACCTCGATTTCCCCACGCCGATCAATGTTACCCAGGGAGAACCCATTTCGGTAGCAATCCGGCTGGACATCTCCAGTCTCACTGAAGCCCCCGATTTCCGGGTCACCATCGAGGACCCGAGTTGGTTCATCGTCCACGATGCGGTAAACGGCGATGCCGTTCCAACCGTCATTCAAGGCGGTTCTTTCCCCATTCAATCGGTTCTGGGAACCATCGTCTACGAGGCCACTGGACTTGAAATTTCCGTCGACTCCGGCGAGGGCAACTCCGTGGGAATAAACCAGGAGGACGTATCCCTCCTTTCCCTGGAACTGTTCAATCCCGGCCTGTCGGAACTTGGTTCAGCAATAATCCTGAACTCCCTGTCCCTCTCCCTGGTTGACCAGGATGGGGCGGTCCTTGTGAATCCCGGCCTGATCCTGGCCTCGGTCAGAGTCCTGGGCGATGACCAGTTCCTTCTGGAAACCCAACCTGCCGAGGCGGACCCGGGCCCGATCCAACTTGAATTTCCCTCACCAATCACCATCCCGGTCAACACAACAATACCACTTGAAATCCGGGGAAATATTGCGGAATCCTCTCCCACCGGACGGATCCAGGCCCTACTGGACAATCCGGCCTCGGTGGTAGCACGGGACAAGAACTCGGGCGAATCCATCCTTGTAACCTTTGCTTCGGGGGCAATCGAAGGACCGACCCTCCTGATCCAGGAACAAGCCACCGAGTTGATGAGCCATTGCGACCCTCTGCTCCCCTCGGCCCTGGTAATCGGCGCGCAGGGTGCCCAAGCCTTCTCCATGACCCTTCGCCACCCCGGGGATGATAACGTCGCTTCGGTACAAATCGACAGCCTGCGTATCGCCTGCCGAGACGATGACCGCCAACTGGTTCCCCCGGCCGGTCTGATCGATAAAGTGGAACTATGGGCGGACGGAACCCCATTGAGCGTAGTTCACGATCCAACCGGAGATGGCAATATCTCCGTACCCTTGACCGATTTTCTGCAACCACCAGGCCAGACGGTGAGCCTTGTGTTGATGGTGGATTTTGAAGCGTCGGCCCAGCCCACCAGTATGGAATTTGTCCTGAACGGGACGGATTTTTTCGCACGGGACATAAACCTAAATTCTGCTGTTTCGCTAGAGCCGGAATCCGGGGAGGACTTCCCCCTTACCTCGGGCCTAACCCGACTTCAGCTTCCCGCCGAAGAGATGACTGCACGGTTCGAGGACCTGATGCCCGCCGTCCTGGTGGGGGCTAGTGGTGAGATTCCCGTGGCCACGCTCAGTCTAGCCAACCCCTCCGGAGTAGGAACCGCCGGGATCATTCTGGAATCCCTTACCCTGCGAGCCTCAAACCAACAGAATGTTCCCAGTCCCCTGGGAGCCTGGATCCAGGAAGTACTCCTTTACGATGGGGACGAAATCTGGGGTTCAGTCGAACTGGATTCGGCCTCGGACACGACCGCGGTCATCCTACCTGATACGAACGTGGAATTGGGCCCCGGTCAAATCCTGGAGTTGGAAATCAGAGTCCGAACCAATTCGGCCCCGGCCTCCGGCGGTTTGCGCCTGGGTATTACGCAGGAGGATATCTCCTTGGCTCCGCAAGGGGGAACCCTGTCGGCAATTCGGGTCGAAGCTGCGGATGATAACCTTTTCCCCTTCTGGACCGAAGTCGGCAATTTCTCCGTCGCCGGCCTGGCCGAAAGCTACAGCAACTTCCCGAACCCATTCGCGGCCGGGAGGGAAGAAACAACTTTCGTCATCCAGTTGCTCGCAGAGGGAACGGTCTCCCTCCGGGTGATGACGGCCCACTGGCGGCCGGTCTTCACCATCCTGGACCGGGAACTGCGACCCGCCGGACTGTACCAGAATGACTGCTGGGATGGACGGAACGGACTCGGAGTAATCGTCCAGAACGGGGTCTACGTAGCCGAAATCGTCGTCGAATACGAGGATGGGTCGCGAGAGCGTCACCTGAGAAAGGTGGCGGTGCTGCGATGAAACACCGACCCCGCATTCCAAACAGTTTGAGGCCCGCCTTGCCTGGAGCCATGGCCGGAATTACAGTGCTCCTCGTAGTTGGCTTTGCAATTGGAACTGCAGTTGATTCCGCGCTGGGCGCCACCGGCGAAGACGACGGCAGCCGTTCCATCCTGGCCGACGGAGCAGGCAACCGGGCCCTGGCCCTGGGTGGCGCCTACGCCGCCATCGCCGATGACGCCAGCGCGGTGATCTGGAATCCGGGCGGTCTGGGTTGGCTTCAGAGGCGCGAGTTCCAGGCCTCCCACACCAACCTGATCGGATTGGGATTTAACGAGCAGTACGCCTCCTTCGTGCTGCCGAGTTGGCGTTGGGGCGTGGGGTCTTTTACTTTCCGCCGTTTCGGTGTGGATGGAATAGAACAGCGCGACAGCCGCAACTTGCTTTTGGCCGACGATCTTACCTACGCCGAAACCGAATTCACTCTGGCCTACGGCCGTCAACTCGCCACAGCCTGGGCCCTGGGCGGCGGACTGAAGTTGCGCCGGCACTGCCTGGGCGATTTCAACGACTCCGGCCTGGGCATTGACCTGGGTCTGATGGTCAAACCCGGCCAGGCCGCCGGAGTCGGCGAACGCTGGGCCGAAAATCTTACCGTAGGACTCTCGGTACGCAACGCCATCGAGCCATCCCTGCGCTTGGATCAGGAACAGGTGCCTGATCCGACCGGCATCCGGATAGGCTCGTCCTACAAACACCCACTCGGAAAAGAAGGCTGGGTTCTGGGCACCCTGGATGTGGAAAAAACCCGGGAATTGAACAACCATCTGCACATGGGGCTGGAAGTCTGCCTGGTGCCCGCACTGTCTCTGCGCACAGGTCTCAACCGCGGCACCCTGGTTGCAGGAATGGGTGTTCAATGGCAGGACATCGGCATCGATTACATCTTCGAAAATCTCACTGACAACCCGATCCATCGCTTTGGAGTGTCCTTTCAATTCGGACCCAGCCGGGATGAAAAGCAGATGGCCGCCCGGACAGAGGCGGAACGGGATCTTCAAAAACGCCTGGCTTCCGAATTTATTCGCCGCAACGATGAACGCAGGATTGAGCTCCTGCAGAGGGCCCGGGCTGCCCTGGAACTCGGCCGGACCGATGAAGCAGCGGAACTTGTGGCCATGATCAAGGTCATCGACCCGGAAAACGAGCAGGTCCTGGAACTGGAAATCGGAATCCTGCGACAGGAAGCCCAAGCCCTGGCGGATGTCGACGATTTCGCGGGAACCATCGTGGTTCTGAGCCACCTGTTGGAACTTGCCCCCGGCGACTCGAAAGCCACCCTGATGTTGGCCCGGATCCGAAACGCCAGCGACAGCCGAACCGCCCGCACGGAAGAGATCAGATCCTATCTGGACCAAGCCATGGACAATTTTGCGGCCGGAAAACTCTTGGACGCCAAAGCCGGGTTCGACCGTGTTTTGGCCTTGGACCCCAATGATTCCGAGGCCCGATCGATGGTGGAACGCACGGCCCTGGTCATCAGCGGACGAGTCAACGATCTCCTGGAACACGCCCGAGTCCTGGGACGTGCGGGGAATTTCCCTGAAGCCCATGAAAAATTGAAAACAGCCCAGGTTCTGGATCCCGAAAACCACGATCTGGCCTCCACTCGGACCTGGTTGAATCGTCTGGAAAAGGAAGACCGGATGCCGGACCCGGTAGAAACAGCGTCCGAGGAGCCCAAGATCGAAACGACGGAACCTGCAGTCCTGCTTCCGGTTGCCCCAGTCGGCCCGCCTCCCGTCACCCAGAGCCAGAAGCGGGAGATGGCCGAGATGTACGAAAGGGGAATGACCGCCATGCAGAACGGCTCGGCCGACCAGGCCGTCCATTTCTGGGAACTGGTCTGGTCCATCGACCCCGCCTTCCAACAGGTGAGTGAATACCTGAAACAGTATTACCTGACTCGCGGGATGGAAGCGTTCGTGGCCGGAAAACTTCAGGACGCCGTCCGGAGTTGGGAAAACGCAGTCCGGGTTTCCCCGGACGACAGTAAAGCCCGGGGTTATCTACAGCGCGCGCAGGACCAGATCAAACGTTTGGAGAAAATGGCGGGATAGATACGGGCGATGGATAAGCAGGAGGGAATCGAAGCCCGTCAAATCCTGGATAATCTATAACGAAAGGCATTTTTGGATGGCGACATCCGACAGAAAAACCAAAAAGCATGACCGACCTTCTCGGGTTGTAAGTATGCGTGTAATTCTCAGTATTACCACCGTGGCACTGATCTCTGTGAGTCTGATCAGCTTCGCTTGGCTGGCCGAGGGAAATACCCGCAAGGCCCTTACAAACGAAATCGAAACACGACTTGTTCTTGAGGCCAGAAACCTCGCTTCCCTGAGTGTCGATGCCCTGTTGACCGAGTTCCCCGAGTTGACACTCTGCCCTCTGGTCAAGGAATTGCAGACCGGTCGGCCGGACCTGGCCTTCGTGGTCGTTCTGGACCACGAGGGAAAAATCCAGGGCCACATCGATCTGGCGGAGCTGAACGGGGAATGCGACCAAATTTCAGGTTTGAAAGAACAATCCGGTAAACATCTCCTGCTGACAGGGGAGAAAATCCTGGGCAACAAGGATTTATTGGTCGCTTCCGTACCCGCCCAACACGCAACCGGCCGAGTAGTGGGATCGGCCCTGGTCGGCTTGAATCAGGCCTACCTGGATGAGATCATCACACGCCCCCGTCGTTCCTTCATGTTCCTTACTCTGGGGCTTCTCTTTGCAGGAATAACAGTGACTCTCTTGATGGTATCTCGCCTATTGGCACCGGTCGCGGCCCTGCGCTCGGGCCTTGAGCGAATCGGTCGGGGAAACCTCGACACGGACATAAAGTTGAAAGCCCGGACCGAGCTGGGTCAGCTTGCCGAAAACATCAACGGCATGGCGCTCCTTCTCAAGGAATCCCAGGTCGAGATGCTGGAAAAAGAGCGCCTCGACCACGAGATGGAACTGGCCAACCAGATCCAGCAATCCCTGCTCCCGGAGTGTTCCCTGCAGGCAGCCGACTTCGAATGCCTGGGCAGCAATCGAGCCGCAGCTGAAGTCGGAGGCGATTTCTACGACTACTTTAAGTTGGCCGACGACAGGATCGGTCTCGTAATGGCGGACGTGTCCGGCAAGGGTCTGGGCGGCTGCCTTGTTACTTCAATGCTCGCGGTCCTGTTGCGCTCCCTGCGCGACCAATTCGACTCCCCCCGAGAGCTTTTGATCGCCCTGGAAAAAGAGATGCAGCCCTCTCTCGGTCCGGGGACATTCATCACCATTTTCTACAGTATCCTGGACCCGGGCAGCGGGCGTTTGACCTTCGCTTCGGCCGCCCACAGCCCATTGCTGGTTTACCGGGCCGATGGACATCGGGTGGATGACTACAAAACCAAGGGTATTCCCCTGGGCGCCATGAAGAACGGGATCCTTGGTAAGACTCTCCAGGACAGCACCATCGAACTGGCTCCCGGCGACCTGATCCTGCAGTACACCGACGGGTTGAACGAATCCTGGAACACCGAGCGGCAGGAGCAATTCGGGTTCGAACGAATCAAGGAAATGATCCTCAAACGAATCGACCAGGGCAGCCAGGAATATCAGGGCAACAAAGCCCTGTTGGAGTCACTTGAATCCGCTGCCGAGAAGTGGGCCCGACCCGACGAAATCGAAGATGATTTGACTCTGGTCGTTTTGGCCAGATCTCCAGTCTCGGCTCCGATTGACAAGGCTCAGTGTTGTCAACCATCCTCTGCGGCCACCTTGCTGGGCACCGCCGATCTGAACCGTGATTTGGCGGATGCACCCCATCTTTCGCTTCCTTCGGACCTCAGTCTTTTGGACCGAATCCGCCCTTGGCTGGAGGATGACCCGGCTCTCGGCAACCTACCCAGCGAGCTGAAAATGATCGTTGAGAGCAGTCTCTACGAGATATGCGCCAACATCATCGAGCACGGTTACGGGAATCAACCCGGCCGCAAAGTGGACTTGTGGTGGGTCTCTACCCAGACGGCCTCCGCCGAGTTGCTCAACTTTTTTCCCGAACTCCCCGTGAACAAGTCGGCCGACACCGACGGTGGGTACTTTCTGGTCCGGGACGCCGGCGAGCCCATTCGCCCCGGCATGTGGACACCCCCGAATCTGCATAGTGCCGCCTGCCGCCGCAAGGGACGCGGCCTCGGATTACACATCGTTCACTCTTCGATGAAGGATGTGGAACAGATACCCGGAACTCCCGAGGGAAACCTCACCCTCTTGCGATTTGATCCTCAACAACACCTGACCGGCAAGGAGACTCCCAATGTCTAAGCGATTCACCATAACCCAGGACAAAGAAAACAATTCGACTCCGATTCTCCATCTGGCCGGACGCCTGGACGCCGATGGGGCCCACGCCTTGCGCACCCGGGTCCTGGAGCTCAAAGAACGGGGCAGTACCCGCATTATTGTTCATCTGGCCGAGTTGGAATTCGTGGCCTCCAGCGGGCTCGGGACCTTCCTGTTGTTGACGGAGGAGTTCCTGGACGTGGGCGGTTCCATCAGCTTCGTGGCCCCCAGTCCGGACGTGCGGCAGGTGATATCCCTGATGAACATCGATCAGTTTCTGAATCTGGTCGACACCGAGGAACAAGCTCTGGAGCTTTGCTGATAAATCCGGGAATTTAAGACTACAGCCGACCCAATGCCGTGATGGGATCCATTCGGGCGGCCTTGTTCGCCGGGTATAGTCCGAAAAAGATCCCGATGGAGATGGAGAACAGCGCAGCCCCGATGGTCACCCACGGAGAGATAACGAAGGGGAAACGCAGCAGGTGCGTCATTCCCCAAGAAGCCAGATAGCCCAGACCGATCCCCAGAATTCCACCGATCCCCGTCAGGACTGCGGCCTCGAGCAAAACCTGTAAAAGGACATCGCGCCTCCTGGCTCCCAAGGCCATTCGCACCCCGATCTCGCGTGTACGTTCGGTCACGGAGATCAACATGATGTTCATCACCCCGATCCCGCCGACCAGGAGACCCACCGAGGACAGGACGACCAGCACCAGAGCAATCCCCCCTGTGACCTTGTCGATCAGATCACCGAATGTTTCCGAGGATACCACGTCGAAATCATTGGCTTGCCCCGGACGCAGACGCCGCTCCCGGCGCATCGTCCCGGTGATGTTGGAGATCACATCGTCAGTATCGAATCCGTCCTCGATCACGGCCATAATATTTCGGTCCTCAATGCCCGTGTGCATGCAATCCTTCTCGTAGGTCGTCCAGGGAGTTACCACGTAATTATCACCCATGGAACCGATGATGTGTTTCCGCTCGGTCATGGTGCCCACCACGAGGTAGGGCCGGCCATAAATGTTCAGGGTTTTGCCGATGGGATCCAGCCCCGGGAAAAGATCCTTGCGCGGACCGTAGCCCAGAACCACCACCCGGGAGCGCGCGGCAACCTCGGCGGCGGTGAAATACCTACCTTCGGAAACCGACAATGAAAACATGAAAGGGAAGTTTTCCGACGAACCCACCGCCTGGACAAAATTCGTCTTCTCCCTTTCGTACTTCAGCACCATCCCTTCCCCGTTGGATATTTGGTAATCCACCAGGTCCACACCCTCGGTCTCGGCCAGGGCTCCGGCACACTCAGGCAGGATCTGCGGCCTCCGCATCAATTTTTCGGGATCTCCTCCGCTCAGGCCGCTGAAACGGGCCACATAAATATACGGCTGGCTGGAGGAGACAATATCGTCGCGGATCCGACCGCTCAATCCCGTCACGATTGTGAAGATGGCCAACAGGGTCATCACCCCGATGGCCACACCGAGGATCAGCAAAAGGCTTCGCATGTGATGGCTCGAGATTGTACGCAGGGCCTGGGAAACCACATCCGTTATCAGGGGGCCGGTGGCTGGGCGGTTATTCATGGCGTAACGCCTCCACCGGATCAAAGCCTGAGGCCTTCCATGCGGGGTAGGTGCCGAAAACCGCCCCGATCAGGAAGGTCGTGCCCAACCCCAGTCCGATGGACCACCCGGCAATGGCAAACGGCATGGGTGAAAGCAGTGAAATAAGCCAAGCCAGGAACAAGCCGATCAGGATACCGAACACGCCTCCGACCAGCGACAGGGTGATGGCCTCGACCAGGAACTGCCACAGGATGGCCTTCCTGCGCGCGCCCAAGGCCTTGCGGATCCCCACCTCGCGGGTCCTTTCCGTCACCGACACCAGCATAATGTTCATCAGCACAATGCCGCCCACAACCAGGCTGATCCCCACCAGGGGGACCAGGGCGCCGTAGATGGCTTTGGAAATTCCGCTCCAAATCGAAAGGAGTTGGTCGGCGGTGGTAATGGCGAAATCATTTCGTTCCAAGGGGCGCAGTCGGTGCCGGATCCTCATCTGGAAGGTAGCTTCGTCCTTGGCTTCTTCCATCCGATCCAGATCCTTGGCCGCTACCGTGATCTCCACGCTCTGGCCGGACCCGAAAATCTTCTGCCAGCTGGTAATGGGAATCACGGCAAACTGGTCGCGGTTGTTGCCCATCACCGTACCCCGGCCCTCGACCACGCCGATCACCCTGAAATGTCGTCCCCCGATTTTGACCTCCCGGCCCACAGGATCGGACCGCCTGGGAAAAAGGTCACGAGCCACATCGAACCCCAGAACCACAACCTGGGCACTGCTCAGCACATCTTGTGGGTTCAGGTGTCGGCCCTGGATCAGCGGCAGATCTTCCAGCACCGAGTAGTCCTCAGTAACGCCCCGCACTCGACAATTACGAAAGGAATTGCTTCCGGCGCGGAGGTCCGATCCAGCCCTGACCTCGGCGCCCACCAGGGAAGCCTCCTTCAGGCGCTCGGACAGCCAATCGCGGTCGTCCAGGGTCAGGTCCGGGTTGTTCAGGGATTCCATAAAAGCGTCGAAGTCGGTCATGAACTGGACATTATCAATACGACTGATGTTAAAAACATCCGTCCCCTCATCCAGAACCACCTGACTCACGTAGCGATCAGTACCGTAGATCAGGGAAACTACCGCAATCACCGACATGGTGCCGACGATGTTGCCCAGAAGGGTCAGGAAAGTCCGCAGCTTGTGGCCGCGAAGGCTCTCCAAAGCAATGCGGACTCCCTCCAGCAGATTCATCAGTCCGAGTCCCGACCGGGTTCGTGCTTGCCCTTCTTGGCTGTCTTGACTTGAGCGCCGTCCTTCAACTCCCGCAGGATTCGGAAGGGACCGGTAACAACCTTATCCTTGACCGACAGACCGGAAACCACTTCGAAATCGTCTTCCCCGGCAATGCCGATCTCAACCGGTGTAAACTTCACGAAACCATCCTTGAGGATGAACACGCCCTCCTTGTCCTTCCGTTCCACTTGCCCGGCGTCCGTGGAATCCTCCAGGGCGGGTCGCGACTGGAAGCCAAGCTCGGACAGGGCAGCCTCCTGCTTCCGGGCCCGGCGCCCCGTATACCGCCGGATATCGCTTGTTTTCAGGGGATACTCCCGAACGGTGACTGCCCCCAAGGGAACAACCAGGGCCTGCACCCGTTCGGCCACCACGATCTCGGCCTTGGCCGAAAGACCCGGCCGGATGTTGGGAACCACCTCGTCCAGGGTGATCTTGACCTGGAAATCGACCGCCTCCCGGCTGGAGCCGGTCCTCAATCTCAGGGGTGAGTTGCCTATCTCGGTGACCCGGCCGGCGAAAGTGAGTTCGGGAAAAGCATCGATCTCGACCTCGGTCGACTGACCCAGAGACAGGTTCACAACCTCGGTCTCGTCCACCTCGACCCAGGCCTCCATCGTCTTCAAGTCAGCAATTACCAGCAGTACCGTGCCCGGGTTATTGAGGGTGCCCATGATGGCATTCTCCCCCTCTTCCACGTTCAGTCGGGTGATCACCCCGGACATCGGCGCCGTGATGGTTACCTTCTCCAGATCGTGTCGGGCCTTGGCCAGATTGGCTTCGTACTGCTTGATCCGATGACCGGCGGCCTCCACCCGGGCCGCCTCTACCTCGGCACTGGTCTTGGACGCGTCCAGATTCTCCCGGGAGGCCAAGCCCTCATCAAACAATTCCAGGGCGCGGGCCTCGTCCTGTTTGGCCTTGGTCAGGGATGCCTTGGCCAGACGAAGGTCGGCCCGGGCAGTGTTCACCGTAGACTCCAGTGACAAGACCACGGACCGGTACTCGGACGGATCGATCTCAAGCAGCAGGTCACCCTCCAGCACACGTTGCCCCTCCACCACCGCCAGATTGACAATGGTGCCCATGGCATTGGCGCTGACATCCACCTTTCGCTTGGGCTGGATCGTCCCGGAACAATTGACCACCGAAGTAAGGTCCTTGAGGACGACCAGCCCGGTCTCCACTTCGGCTTCCGACTTGTCCTTCGGCCGCAGGATAGAGAAAACCACTGCACCCACCAGCACTACTCCGACGATGATCAGAAGAATCTTTTTCACATTCCTTCGCTTTCGATGACAAACATTGCTTCAGGGTCTAAGACCAAAAACGGCCCTGCGATCACATCATGGCCAGATTGATTCCCACCGGAATGGCGACCAGCAGCGCCCACGGCAACAGAACCGAAACCGCGGCAGCCCCACTGCTCATCCTGAACACCTGGCGGAAACCGATGACCAGGATCGCCAATCCCCACCAGTTGAAGAAATCGCCGTAGGTCACAAGAATCTGGAACAGGACCGAGCCGGGATCCGCGTCGGGCAGCAGAGCAGCCAGTCCAATATTGACCTGCATCAGGGATTCGGTCATCAGGATCAGAGGTGCCTTGATGATAACCACCATGCCGAAGGGAATCAACGAAGCCCAGTGGACAACGCCCAAGGCCTGTTTAAAGCTACCCTGACCCCCACTCATACGGGCAAAGAAACCCAGAACAAAGCTCAGGACAAGAACCATGACCCAGGTAGACAACCCGGCCCCCAGGGATTGGAGGATCCGCTTGGTGGGATCGGGGTCCAGTGCTTCCGCATAGGCTTTTTCCCACTCTCCCGGGGGCATCAACTGACCCAATTTGGAATCCCGCATCAGCTCCATCTGTTCCGGTCCCGAAACGGGCATGATCAACCAGGAAAAAGCCGCCATCAAAAGAAACAACAACAAACCCGCCTGCCACCAGCGAGGAACTGCCTCGACATGGACCATCAAACGGCCCGGCTTGACGACCAAATCGATCAGTCGTCCTAAAAATCCATCTTCACCCGGCTTTAAGGGTGGGTCGGCCTGGTATCCGTCCGATAATGGCGATTGGGTTTCAGGGAGCCCTTTTTCCATATCCTCATTCATTCGGATCTCTCCTCTTTTGGATGGTCCCGAGGATGCAATCGGGGCAAGAGCGTTCGCCCAGCCTCTGCCAATGTGCCGTTTGCTTCCTCGGCAATCAGGTTTTCGATTCCTCGTTCTGGATCCGCATGAGCGGCCAAAAACTCCCGTGCAAATTCTCCATTTTCGATCTCGGCCAGAATCTCGCGCATCCGGGCTCGAACCCCGTCGTCGATTACGCGCGGCCCCCTGGTAAGTCCCCCGTAGGCCGCCGTACCGCTTATCCTTTGCCGCATCCCGTCCACGCCGTATCGATGCAGCAGATCAGTAATCAGCTTCAACTCGTGAACACATTCGAAGTATGCGTTTTCCCGGCCGTATCCGGCTTCAACCATTATCTCGAAGGTGGCCTTCAAGAGCTCAATGACGCCGCCGCACAGAACGGCCTGCTCTCCGAACTGGTCACTGACACACTCTTTTCTGAAGGTCGTAACGAAACCGCCGCCCTCCAGGCAACCAACAGCCAAGGCATACGCAGCAGCCAGGTCCCAGGTTTCCGGAGGTGATCCTTCCTTGACGGCCAGCAGCCCGGGTACCCCACCGCCGGCTTGGTGGGCCTCCACCAGCATATCTCCCTGGCTTTTTGGAGCGACCAGGAAACAGGGCCTACCGGCCGGGACCTGAATCTGATCGAATGCCACCGCGAACCCATGGGCGAATCCGACGGCGGACTCGGGTCTCAGGTTCGGCTCGATATCCTGTGAAAAAACCTGCCCCATTGTCTGGTCCGGCAACATCAGCATGACCACATCGGCGCCGGAAGTGGCCTCGGCCACGGGGCGAACGTCCAGGCCCATGGCCCGTGCACGCTCTACGGATGCGGATCCGGGCCGGCAACCGATCATGACTTCCACACCACTGCGTCTCAGATTAAGGGCCTGGGCGCGGCCCATGGTGCCGAAACCGATTATCGCCACGGGGCCCAGGGTAGGCCCGGCCCCTTTCACGCGGGCGCTCTCCACCATCGTACCCTGAGGCGGAGGGTATTGTTCAAAAATTCTATTTTCCATGCCCGGGACAATACCCCCCGGCGGCCGTCTTGACAAGAATAGGGTGAGGATCTAACTTCCCTGCGGACCCGGGAAACCGGGCCCGAATCGGGTAGCTTTTTTTGGTGGCGGCTTAGCTCAGCTGGTTAGAGCATCGGAATCATAATCCGAGTGTCCGGGGTTCGAGTCCCTGAGCCGCTACCATATTTCATCATTATTGCCGGAAACGCCTTGGCCCTGACCCCCTCAGCCGGAGGCGCCGTGTCCCGATCTCATTTCATCGCCAAAGTCAGCCGGCGCCTCGACGAGCTCATAGAGCTGGTTTTTTCGGCTACTCGACATTCTCCAGACTCTTCCAATGGCGGAATCCTTGTCGCCCTCTCCGGAGGACCCGATTCGGTTGCCCTGCTGCTGGCCGCCTGTCACTGGGCCAAAGAGACCGGTCGGCCCGTGGTTGCCGCACATCTGAACCATCAGCTTCGGGGGGAACAGGCCGACTCGGACGCGCGCTTCTGCGCTGAATTGTGCGCTACCCGTTCCGTACAACTGCATCTTCACGAACAGGATCCACGACCGGTCGCCCGCAGCCGGGGGCTTGGGCTTGAGGAAGCCGGGCGCCACCTGCGGCGACGTTTCTTCCGATCGCTCCTTGACGATCATCCGGAGCTCCTTTGCGTAGCCACCGGACATCACCGCGACGACCAGGCCGAGACAGTCGTAATGCGACTTTTCCGGGGAACCGGCCCCGACGGGCTGCGCGGGATTCGCCCCCTCCAAGGCCAAACGATTCATCCCTTGCTGGAAATCAGCCGGCGGGAAATCCTGGCTTTCCTCGAACAGGAAAACCAACCCTGGCGCCTGGATCCCACCAACATGGAGGGAGACAACACGCGCTCCCGGGTTCGGCGCGAACTGCTGCCCCTCGCTCGAGACATCTTCGGACCGGGCAGCGACCAGGTTCCGGCCCGTTTGGCCGAACTGTTGGGACCTGACCAGGACCTCCTGGATGGGATAACCGAACGGACCCTGGGAGAATTGTCGAATTCAAATGGCCAGGGCAGAAACCCGAGCGGACAAGCGGCAGAGCTTTCATCTTTGGCCATCGGAGGCCTTCTGGAGTTGGAACCCGCCATGGCCCGGCGCGTCCTGCTGCTCTGGCTGAAACGGGTGCGCTCCGGCGGAGTGACCGACATCGAAATGGCCCACGTGGCGAATATTTTTGTCTGGTTGAGGGAAGGGTCTTCCGGTTCGCGCTTGGATCTTCCCGGACAAGCCATCTTGTGCAGGGATTTCGACAGCTTGCGGCTCCAGGAAATAGGAACAGTTGACCTTTCCCTGCGCTCGGCCGCAGATTACCGTATTCAGGTGTCCAGAACTCCTGTCCCTTCTGATCCGGTGGCCTGGGGATTGCGGGAGGGCGCCGGCGGAGTTTCCTTGTCCGGCGGGGAATCCGACCCTGAAAGCGGATCGTGGAACCTGACCTGCCCCGCATCCGTCTTGAAGGGCAATCTCAAGATCCGGAACTGGCGCAACGGGGATCGGTTTCAGCCTTTCGGCCTGAATGGATCCCGGAAACTGAGCGATTTACTGCGGGAACATCGAATCCCGGCCAACCGTCGGGAGGGCATACTTTTGGTAGAGGACGATGCCGGAATCCTCTGGATTGTAGGCATCGCACGAAGCGAGAGAACCCGGCTGTTGCCCTCCACTGGACAGACGGTTACTATCTCCGTGATCAAACGGTATTAATCAGTAACGCGGGCAGAGACGAATTCCATCTCTATCCGACCACAACGATACAAGGGAAAGCAATTTGATGAGTCAGAAATCTCCCAACAAAAAGCCTGGATCTCCCGACCGACCTCCCCGCGGTCCCGGCGGCATCAAACCGCCAAATATTCCCGGCAAGACCGCCGGCTTCTGGATCCTGCTGGTCTTCCTGGTCTTTCTGGCCTATCAGATGATCTACTTCGACAAGACCTCGATCCGCGAGTTGACCTACTCGACCTTCAAGGAACAGGTGGAGCTCGGCAACATCAAGGAGATCTCAAAGATCGGTCTGGACATCCATGGTGAGCTGAACGAGAGCAGGGCGATCACCGTCAAAGACGGCTCCCTTCAGGATGTGGACCATTTCATCACCCGACTGCTTTCGGACCGGGACGATTTCGCGGAGTGGGTGCAGGAGTACAATCCCAACGCCGCTTTGGTCGGAGAAACGCCCAAGACCAACTGGTTGGGCCATTTCCTGACCTATTATCTGCCCTTCCTGTTGATCCTCGCCCTGTGGCTGTTTTTCCTACGCCAGATGCAGGGCGGCGGCAACAAGGCCTTCAGCTTCGGCAAGTCCAAGGCCAAGTTGTTCAACATGGATAAGCCGGAAATTACCTTCGAGGACGTTGCCGGCTGTGACGAGGCCAAATATGAGCTGCAGGAAATCATCGACTTCCTGCGTTCTCCCCAAAAATTCCAGCGCCTTGGCGGCCGCATCCCCAAGGGGGCCCTGCTGGTCGGTTCACCCGGCACCGGCAAGACCCTGTTGGGCCGCGCGGTGGCTGGTGAGGCTGCCGTGCCGTTCTTCAGCATGAGCGGCTCGGACTTCGTGGAAATGTTCGTGGGCGTAGGCGCCAGCCGCGTGCGTGACCTTTTCGACCAGGGCAAAAAAAATGCCCCATGCATCATCTTCATCGATGAAATCGACGCCGTCGGCCGTCACCGTGGCGCGGGTCTGGGCGGCGGCCACGATGAGCGCGAGCAGACCTTGAACCAGTTGCTGGTCGAGATGGACGGCTTCGAATCCAACGAAGGAGTGATCCTGTTGGCGGCCACCAACCGGCCCGACGTTCTGGATCCAGCCCTGCTGCGCCCGGGACGCTTCGATCGCCAGATCGTCGTCGACATGCCCGACCTGAAGGGACGCGACGCCATTCTCAAGGTTCACATGAAGAAGATCAGGCTGGCTGATTCGGTATCGTCCCAAAAGATCGCCGCCGGCACCCCGGGCATGGCGGGAGCCGACCTGGAAAATCTGGTGAACGAGGCAGCCCTGCTGGCCGCCCGCAAGAATCATGACGCAGTGAACATGGACGACTTCGAGGACGCCAAGGAAAAGGTCATGCTCGGTCCGGAGCGCCGTAGTCGCGTCTTCACCGACAAGGTCAAACGTGAGACCGCCTACCACGAGGCCGGTCACGCCGTGGTGGCGTTCCACTGCGATGAATCCGACCCGGTGCACAAGGTAACGATCATACCCCGAGGCCAGGCGCTGGGCCTGACCTTCATGCTGCCCGAAGAGGACCAATACACCAAGGATGAGCAGAAATTCCTGGATGAAATCACCGTGGCCCTCGGCGGCCGCGTGGCCGAGGAAATCTTCCTGGGCAAGATCGGTTCCGGTGCCGCCCAGGACATCCGTATGGTCACCGACATGGCCCGGGCCATGGTCACCCGGTTGGGTATGAGTAAAAAGGTAGGGCCCATCTCCTTCCAGGAGGGCGGGCAGCAGGTATTCCTCGGCCGGGACTATGCTCGTCACACCACTCACAGCGAACAGACTCTGCGGGAAATCGACGGTGAGATCAAACGAATCGTCGAAGAGCAACTGGTCCGGGCGCGAGAGATCCTAAACGCGCATAAAGATCAGGTCGAGGTGGTGACTGCCACGTTGCTGGAACGCGAAACAATCGACGACGATGAGTTCAAACTGATCATGGCGGGCCAAACCCTGCCCGACCCCGAAATCCTCGTGGACCACACAACCGAGGAAGACGTCGCCACATCCGAGGACCCCGACCCGGCTGAGAATGATTCAGGGGAACCTTCTTGAGCCAAATGGAACGACCGGAAAAAAGGGCCCTCACGGGCCCTTTTTTAGCGCCCGACTGGGATCTGGGCAGGCTACGTCTGCACCCCCCCGGCCGACCTCTGGTAATGGGCGTGGTCAATCTAACCCCAGACAGTTTTCACTCCCCATCGCGACCACTAGGAACTTCCGCCGCCGTAGAACTGGCCCTGGGCCTGGCCGAAGCTGGGGCCGATCTTCTGGATTTAGGAGCCGAATCCTCCCGACCAGGCTCTAAACCCGTGAGCGCGGATGAAGAGCTGAGGCGGTTGCAACCCGTCCTGAAGATGGTTCGAGCGGAAACCGACTTGCCCATCACGGTGGATACTTTCCGCGCCGACACCGCCTCCGCCGCCCTCGATGCAGGAGCCGACGCGATTAACGATATCAGTGCCGGCACCGCTGATCCGGCCATGATCGGTCTGGTGGCCCAGCGCGGATGCGGACTGATCCTGATGCATATGCAGGGCAACCCGGGCACCATGCAGAAGGACCCGCAGTACGGAGATGTCGTAGCCGAGGTTACGGACTGGTTGGCCGGCCGTTGCAGAGCCGCCGAGGCGGCAGGAATCGCCCGCGAACGCCTGATGATAGATCCGGGCATCGGATTCGGCAAAACCCTGGAGCACAACCTGGCCCTGTTGGGCAGCCTTGATATTGTTGCCGGCAACCGCCCCCTGTTGCTGGGTGCCAGTCGCAAGAGTTTCATCGGCGAGGTTACCCGAGCCGCAACGGCCGACCGACTTCCGGGTAGTCTGGCCGCCGTGGCCGCCGCCTGGACAGGCGGAGCAACGATGGTCCGCGTGCATGATGTGGCCGAAACCCTGCAATTCCTGGAAGTATTGAAGGCCGTGGGGTAATCCAGTTCAAACCGATCCAGTTCAAACCGATGTTGAGGTTCCCGCTTTCCGGTGCTAAGTTGGAGTCATCATGTGGGAAAAAATCACAAACAGCCTCCTCATCGACGCCCTCGATATCATCATCGTGACTTATTTGCTATACCGCTTGATCGTCTTCATCAAGGACACCCGGGTGATCCAGATGTTTGTCGGTCTGGGCCTTCTGCTCCTGCTGTCCGTCCTGGCCAGCAGCCTGGGCCTGATCGTGGTAGGCCGCATAATCGGCACCCTGCAAACGGTTTGGGTCATTGCCTTTATCATCATTTTTCAGCCCGAATTACGATCCACGTTGACCCATATCGGTTTGCGGCGCGGATTCTGGTTCTTTAATTCCGAGGATGAAATCCCACAGGAAAAGGAACTGCTTGAAGCTGTAATCAAGCTCAGCAAACGGGGACTCGGAGCCTTGATCGTGATCGAGCGTGAAGTGCGACTGAACAACTGGATCAAGAAGGGTGTGAATCTCGACGCGGACATCACCGCCGCCATGCTGGAATCGATCTTCACCGTACCCGGTCCTCTGCACGACGGGGCGGTCATCATAAGTCAGGACAAGATAGCCGCCGCAGCTGTGATCCTGCCCATTACCGAACGTGAAGAACTGGGTTACGTTTTGGGCACGCGGCACCGGGCCGCCATCGGCATCAGCGAACAGTCCGACGCCATCGTGATCGTGGTCTCAGAGGAAACCCGGGCCATCAGCCTGGTTTTCCAGGGTGAGATCAAACGGGGTCTCTCACCCGAGGATCTGACCACCGAATTGGATCGGGTCACTCTTCGCCGATCCGGACGCTCCCGCCAGAATCGCCCTCCCTCCAGGGGTCAGGCCGAGAGCAACGCGGAGACCACCTAGCCTTGCCCCACCGCTGAGAGAAACACCACGGCCAAATCAGGGTCGTAGCGCCCTTCCTTGTTCAACAGAATGGCCCGCCCCGCCTCTTTGGCGTCAAGCGGCCTGCGTCCGTCGGCCCCGGTGAGCAATTTTACATAGCCCTCAACCAGAGCCACGACCCGGGCCGCCAAGGGTATCTTTCGTCCACTGATCCCGTTCGGGAAGCCCTCACCGTTGAACTGCTCATGATGATAGCGGACCACGTCCACGATCGAGGCCGGCAGCTTCAAATCGGCCAGTAGATCCGTCCCTTTCTGGGGATGCAGCCGATATTCAGCCATCTGTTTCTCGTCAAGATCGGATGGTGGGCCCATCAAGGCATCCGGCTCGTCGACCAGGCCAATATCCCGCAGCAGACAGCCGTACAAAAGGTTCCGCTTTTGATCGGGCGGAAAGCCCATTTCCCTGGCCAGTAAATCCACCTGCTTGGCAATGTGCGAAGTCATATTGTCGGAACCAAAAACCCTTTTCTCCCGCTGGGCGGTAAGAATCCGCACCACGGCCAGGGAATCGTCATCCGAATCTTTCCTCTCACTGAACTGGGCGAACATGCGGGAAGTATGGGAAAACAGATCATCCAGCTGGTGGATAACCGTTTTATCTCCGGGGTCCGGGACACCGTCCATCAGAACCGTGCCCAGATATTCCTTGTCCCAGTTCAATCCGATCACCCAGGTCACACCGGCCTCGGTCAATTTCTCTTTGGTTTTATTGAAAAAACCGGGGAAATTCTTCACCTGCACGGGACGTTCCATACTGCGGAAAAAATGTTGCAGTCGCTCATCGCCAAGATCAAGCCCCATGTGTAGGTTCTTCTGATTAAGAATGGCCTGGGGTCGCACCCTGTCTGGCGGCAGAAAAGCCAACTCGCTCAAGTGCAGAACAGACCAGGCATGGCGGGAAAAAATCCTCCAGAAATGATGCTCGTCATCAGCCTTGGGCAGATCCATGACCAATTTCAGCAACACTTCGGTAATGTGCTGATCCTTGGGCATTGCCAAGCCGAAGGCTTCTTCCTCTTCGGCAAGACTCTGATGGCAGTTCACGGCAGCGGCCTGAAGCTCCAGGGAATTGGGTCCGTCATTGGCTTCGCCAGCTCCGGACAGAATTGTAAGCAACAGCTCGAAGGCGAAGTTCTCAGCTACTGTGTACTCCCGATCGTCGCCACCCCGGGTCAGCAGGATCACCGCACTCAACTCCCCGTCTTTAACGACGGGAAGAATCATGTCCGGGTTCAATTGCGCCAGCAGAACAATCTCTTCCTCAAGTAGTTCATCATCCTGGATATCCAGTAGGGTAAAGGGCCGATCCACCTGAAGGAACTGGCCTGCCAGAGGCCCCGATCCCTTCAGGGAAAATTTCTGATCATGGGTTGCAAGGAGTCCGTTATTGGCCACCAGCAGGGTTACGGTCTCGGCCAAACCCTGACTGAACAGAAGATTATTCAAGGCATCGGCATACTCCTTCTGTCCTTCAGCCTCCGAAATGTTTCCCAGCGCCTTGACGGCTTCGGCCAGGGATGTATAACGATGGTCCTTTCGCCGACCAGTCGGGGCCGGATTCTCCGCCAAATCCTCGCTGGGAGAATCAACAGTCCGCTCCCCGGAATCTTCGACGAAAGGATCGTCTATTTGGGGGTCGTCTATTCGGGGATCTTCCGTTTGGGAATCTTCCGCGAAGAATCCCACCGCGCCCAATTCGCCCAGTTCCCCTTCTTCTGCTTCATCGGCTTCCGGTTCAGTAGGGACAGGCATGTTTTTGGACAAGGCAACCTCGGCTTCGGCCACATCGTCGAAATGGCGCAAGGGAAGTCCACCGAATTTCTGCTCAAGAAAATTTCGGACGATCTCACCCGCGCCAACGAACACCGCCTCCCCTCCGACAGACAACAATTTTTCCTGGAATCCGGCCAGAACCGAAGCCCCGCCTCCACCCATTGTCCTGACTTGGGAGAAATCCAGTATCAGGTTGACCTTTTCCTTGGCCAAACATTTGTCGGCCAGCTCGATCAGGAGCTTTTTGTCTCCCGGAGCCACGGTTCCGGTCAGTCCTACCCCGAATAGCTCCGGGTTCTCCAGCTCAATGGATTGAAATCTCGTAGCCATAGAAGTCGCCTCTAAAACATCAGGGCCTGATGATCCGACCCTGATGCTTGGTTTCCATACATCCTGCCCGGAGAAACCGCTCCCCGGCAACCATCATACCAGCGATTCGGAAAGCCATTGTTCCAGCACCGGTCGCAGGAACCGCCACTCACTACCCACTTTCTTGGCTGGAATTTTTCCTTCTTTTGCCAGTCGGCAAACGGTCTTTACGTGCATCTTCAAATATTCTGCCGCCTCGACCGAAGTCATGACATTAACCGCAAGATCTTCCCCCCCGATGTAGATCTTGCTCGAATCCTGATTCTCGGACATGGGGGTGTCTCCTCTCAATTTTCAAAAGCGATGCGTGCCACACATCACGATAATGACAATTAGAGCAACTCCCGTGCCTAGGGGGAAAAATCATCTCAACCGGCATAATTTGCCTCATCTAGGGCGGTTACTGGAAATCCAGAGGAATTATGAGGAACACCGGGAACCAGCCCACCTGTGCAGGATACATCAAGAAAGAAAAAGGCCATGCAATACGCCATGCCCTATCTTCCAGCCGGACAAGCAATAATTTGGGGAGAGGGAGGAAGAGGGCCGAGAAAATCCAATCAACCGGTTTCCTTATCAAGTATTCCCTGCAAATCCTGCAGATCGAAAGGTGGGGTCCAGGCCCCTGACGCTCCCAGGATCACGGCCCGATCCTGTGCCACGTTCCGACCTGGTTTGGATCCGCTGACCAGAATACACCGCGTTACGATCTTTGAAGTTCGGGATCGAAGGTCAGCAATGATCCGTTCAAGATTCCGGGTCGGCTCCATGTTGTCACCCAAAAGGACCAGACCCTCGGAACCTCCGTCCACAAGCTCCCATGCCTGTTCGGGATAAACCAGAGCCACTGCGCGCCCCCCCGATAATTTGATCTTTTCCAGCAAATGATCCCTCTGGAAAGAACTGTCCAGCAGCAACCCGCAAACAACCCTTCGGCCCTGGATATTCAGGGACGCATCCGGCCGGGAGGGGAAAGTAATGATCGGTTTCTCGAACAACCGATCCCCTCGACAACGCAAACTCACCCAACGCCGATGAAGGGCCTCTGCATCTTCGAAGCCAATGCCTGGATCGTGGTTGGCGGTTTCCCACTGATCAAGAGCTTGTTCCAGGTTCTGCATCACCGCCCAGCTGGGTCCTGTCGATTCGAAACAGCAAATAATCTCCAACCAACGGGGATCCGCCCCTGCAGCTTCTATTGGTTCCCCCGCATCAATTTCCGCCAACAGAAACTCCACATGTTCGACCAGGAGGTCCAATGGCCGATCAAATTCCCGAAGATATCGCCCGGGATTCTCCTTAACGAAGAAAGCAAATTCCAAAATGGCCTTATTCAAGCGCTGAAAACCTGGGTCTTTTGCCATTACTCCCGCATGAACCAACAGACGTGAGCCCATCTCCAGTCTGGTCAGGAAGGGGGGCAGAACCAGACGACCCGAATCGACGGATGACGAAAGACGGAGCCGGGTTACCAGCTCCGTCAAATGTCCGGCCAAGCGGTCGGGATGTGAATTCTGGGAAGAGATATCGCTCACGGCCGGCTCCCGGTGCACGGCAGGGCCCGGTCAACCGGACCCGGGACTTCCATCAGTCCAAGCCCACGGCTCCAAACTCCGCCAAATCGTAGATCCTGTCCTCCGGCTCCGCACCTGGTGAAGACCCGCTCACCAGAACGGCACCGAACTCGGACAAATCGTACACCTTTTCCTCTTCCGGGGAAAGAACTGGATCCGCGACTGCGGTCGGTTCCGGCTCACTCGGCGAGGAGGAAGCGAAGTTCTCCTGGACCGGTGTAACATCCGAGGAAAAATCCACACCCTTGGCCGTTTCATCGTTGCTGGACCATATCTCGTCGGCGGGACTGAACGGATCGGCCTCAGTCACCGGCTGGGGTTCTTCGATTTCCTGGACGAAGGGATCCATCTGGCTTACTTCCATCGTTCCTTCTACGGGAATATCCTTCTTACCTTCTCCAAAGTTCCCGGAATCAAAGGTTGCGCCCGTCAAGGCGGCAAACTCGACGCCCAGATTTGAAAGCCGCTCCGCCTGGAGATTGAAGGACCCGGCAATATTCTCCAACTCCGTAGAAACGGTGCCGGCCGCCTGGGCCAGATCCTGCTTCCCGGACAACAAGGACGGTTGTATCTCGTCCGGAGGGGAGTCCAGAATTCCGATCATGCCTTCAATCTTTCGAGCCATATCCTGATATTTCGTCTGAGCCAAGGGCGCGGATGAGGAAGTCGCCTCGGTGATCTGTCCGGTAGACTCGCGGAACTCGGTAGTCAACTCTTCCAGAGCCTGTGCCATCGGCAACAATCTTTCGCCCCTGGTGCCGAGATTGGCAACCTCCATGGCGATTTGGAAGGCCAGTTTGCCCACGCGATCGACAAGATCCGTGAAGTGGGCTGCGACCCCGGAATGGTCGGCTCCCTTGTCCTTCAAGGTCGCGGCAGCCATTTTCTCCAACTCGGTCCGCAATTCACGCAAGGTCAACGAAATCTGCGGCATACGGCTTGAGCCATCCTCGGCTGACCCGCTTTCTTCGGAAGCCTCAGCCAGGCTTTGGGCGATTCTCTCGATAGCGGATCCCTGAACGCCCAGCTTGTCTAGGGTATGTCGGTTCCAGCTGCGGGCATCTTGGATTACACCGATAATAGATCCGGATTCATTCTGGTCCTTGGCCCGAACATCCTGGATCTCATGGATGGCAGCCTCTTTCTCTTCATACAAACGGACCATTTGATCAGACAACTGCCCTAAGATGGGATGATCATAACCGGAAGCTAAATCGTCTTTGGAATTTTCGGTGACCGCTTTTTCAAGGCGCCTCAATTCGCCTTCCAGGGTCAGATTCTTGTCCTGCCGAGCGACCTGCAGACGCCAGGCTCCGAGGATTTCGAAAACAAAGGATTCGACGGCTTGATCCCTTTTGAAAATCGGGTTTTGCCAGGCTGACTCGTTGTCCAACCGTAGGTTGATCAACTTGCCCAGCACTTCCTCGGTATCCCCCAGGTTGCGGTTTGCCACCCGAGAGAAAGTTAGAACCCGCCAGCTGATCAAAACGGCTAAGAACAGGATTCCAAGGCCAACCAGGTAGAGAACGTGAAGCGGATTGTTTTCCAGATTGAACCAGGGTCCCACCTGAAACAGAGCCTCGGGATTCCACAAGGATTTAATATCCATTCCCGAGACAAGCAGTACCGCCCAGCCCAAGCCAAGTCCGGAGACCAACGCCGAAAAACCGAACAGGAAGCCCATGATCACTGCCGGCACCCCCGAGCTCCGCTTGTAGGATACCTGGGCACGCTTGGATTTCCGGGAATTATTATCCGCCCCCGCTTCGACCTTGCTGGAGGATTCAGGGACCTTATCGGTGGCCTGTTCTGCAGGTTCCCCGCTGGAGGTTGCTTCCTCCAGCCCAGGATCTGAATCGTAGGAGAGGTCCGTCAGGTCCGAGGCGCCACCGCCCGACTCCGAAACTCCCAACTCAGCATCGTGTTCGTCGGCCAGTGATTCGAAATCCAGGTGATCATCCCAGTTCGTATTGTCGTTCCCGCTCATTCGCGAATCCTTTCCAGTTGGCCGGGTCCAGGAAACCCTCATCGGCCCCATGACCCATTACACCTACCGTGGCGAGTAGGTTTCGCCACGTGGAACTCTGCGATTACTCCCTTTCCATCGGCTGGATTCAGGAAAACAAAAGCCAAAATTGATCCAACAAACTGTTGAAGATTCGGCCCTGTCGAGCTTCCGAAAAATACCCGACAGATCATCCACCTGGTGGTCCGAATCCGGCCAGAAATCGCCTACCCAGTATCAAGAAAACAACAACCCCCCTTAATTCACTGAATTCAAAGAAGTTACATGTGTCCCAAACAAGCATTTGCGGCATGAACCCTGCATTTATGTAGTAAAATCTCCTTCAACCCTGGCTAACGGTAAAGGAAAACCCCATGCAGACTCTTTTACGCCACGCAAAACCTCCTGTCTACCGTAGCCTTTTCCCGGACTGGTCCGGACCTAGGCCGGTCCGGTTCTTCCTGATGGAAAACCTCCTGGAGGCTCGCAGCAAATCATTCTTTCCCACCAACGGAGCAGGGCCGGACGAAGACGTGAACGTCTACCTGGCCCACCTGTTGACCGAATTCCTGACCGGCGGGGTCGATACTCGCCTAGAACCGGGGGCAAATCCGTTGACCCGCCCCCCGGGCAAAACCGAACCGCGCAGTTCCCGCGCTGATTGGTACCGCGTTAATGGAGACCATCGCCTGATCTGTCAGGGGTTGTTCGACCGGGGAGATGCCCTGCGTCGTCGCCGTCTCATTTTTGGGTTGGACGAGGAAGAAACACGTCGAAAGGATCAGGTCACGGGTGCTGTCTGCTACGGTCTTGCGGCAAACCTGCTGGAGAATCGTCCCGGTGCGCCGGCCGGATTGGTACCGGTCCTGCGTAAGCTGGAAAAACACTACGACGACTATGTCCATGTCCTGGCCACGTTGGCCACCAAAAGTCTTGGACTGGGAGCCAAGTTGTCCGATTCTGACCTGGAAGAGTTGATGATCCATTCCCCCGGGGAACCCGGAGATGTCCCGGAAACCCCAGCAGACATGGATCGTCTCCTGGACCTCTTGTTGGAATACCATCGGAATGGAGACCCCCGCCTCAGAAGCCATCTTGTGGCCATGGCGGCAAAGCTCGGAGTAGATCCACAGGCACTATTGTCCACCGGTTGATCCGGTCTGCTAGCCGCCCTTGCAGAACTTTAAGATATCCTTGAAAAGCGCTGACTGGCCGTGGGTCTCAAGAATCGCATGCCCACCGTCGGGGAAGACGCGAAACCGGGAAGCGGAATGCCGGGCCTTGCGCTGCAGAAACCGCAGGGAAGTCGGGCAAGCCCGGTCATCGTCCTCACAGTGGGCTGCGTAAATTGGGACTTTGATTTTGCTCACCTTGCCTCGAGCCTGGTTCATACCCTCGATCAGGTCAGCGTTCCAACCCAGCCAACTGTGCACTAATGGCAAACGGTGCAATTTCAGGCGAACCATCATCCGCTGGAAGAAAGAATTTCGGGGCATAAGAGCAGGACCCAGCAGAACCAGCGATGAAACTCTTTCCTTGGCAGCCAAGTGCAAAGCCAGTGCTGCCCCGAATCCCATGCCGACAACGTGGACCTTGCCGCCTCCGCGGGCCAACAATCGGTAATCCTGCCAAACCTGAGTCAGGCTGGATTTCCAGGGGACGCCGCTGATGGTATCACCCTTTGTTCCGTGGTCCGGCAGGCGCAGAACGTAAGTGTTGAAATCCACATCGAACATCCGATCCGCCAATTCCCGCAGGTTTCCCGGGCTCGACGACACACCATGAATGAACAGCACGGATCCCCGGGCGGTTTCCTTGATCCGCAGGAAACTACGTTCGTGCTGGGGAATCTTCCTCTCGCTCTCGAAGGAAGCAACGAGGCGTTGATGAGAGCGAAGTGTCATCACGTGGCCGCGGGCCGTGTCCGGTTGTTTCTTGCGGGTACGGGCCAAATCCCAGGCCGTAAGACTCAGGTTTCCAAGGTCGGAACCAGGGTTTGCTGGGGGACCGTTACGATCCGGTCCAGGCTGGCCGGTCGGACGGTTATTATTACCGCCACGACGGTAGCTGGAATTCGTGTTGTGGCCGTCGGTTTTCAATCCGGATCCTTTTTTGCTGGGATTTCCAACTGCTGGAAATCATTAAATATCCATATCCGCAGGGCAGCTGCAGACTATGTCCGGCCAGTCCTCCTGGTCCAGCCGTCCGAGGACCGCGTGGTCCGGGTATTTGCCGGACAACACGAAGGCCGTCCTCATTCCCATACGTCCGGCGGTTACCAGATCGGCCACCGGGTCATCTGAAACAAATAGAGCTTTCTCCGGCAAGATGCCAAGCCTTTTCAGGGCTTCCTTGTAAATTTTCTCATCTGGCTTCCCCACCGTCACAACCTGACCATCCCCTCCCAGTGCCTCAAAGGCGCCGGCCCAGGCCCCTGGACCGAGGCGCCGCCTGCCTTTCCCATCCAGGTAAAAGGAGTTGCGATGCAGGCAGAGAAGATCTGCACCTTGCTCCAGGAGAGGTCCCAAAGCCTGGTCCATATCCGCCACCTCTAAACGGGGGTTCACGCCCAGAACTACCGTTTGGCAATCTTCTATCGAGTTGGGAACAAATCCTTCCTCCACCCAGAAATCGGTCAACTGGGGCGATCCAAGCCAGAGGATCCGCTTTTTTTCGCGTACCCGCAACCATTGAACAGCCAATTCCAAAACCCCGACCAGATGTTTTATCTCCAGTTGGAATCCCACCTCATTCAGCTTGGCGATCAGATCCTGTGGCCTGTCCGTTGTGTTGTTGCTGACCAGGCAGAAGGGAGTTTCTCCGTCGGCCAAATGGTTCAGCCATTCCACGGATCCGGGAATCGGCAGATACCTTTTATCACGGACCAGCACTCCCTCGATGTCGATTAGGTAGCCGGACAATGGGTTGAATTTCCCGAGGGGCTCAATCATCGATACCCTCCCCCGCCCGTCCCCCAGCCGTCCCGCGCCGCCCGCAGGCCACCGTCTCGGCAATGAGGCCGTCAAACTCAAGTGCCAGTCGTTCCCAACAATATTGATCGACATCGCAGTCCAAAGAGCACACGTGACCGCACTCCTTGCCGTTGATCAGATCCTGCAAAAGGGACACCAATTCCTCCTGGGTCTGATAGAAGTGTCTACCCCGGCAACGGGTCCCATACATGGAAGGATACACCTGGCTTCTGGGCAGTACCGGATAACAGCCAGCGTGGATCGCCTCGGCCACCGAAATTCCAAAATACTCCTGCTCGGCGCAGCTGACAACAATATCGGACCGGTCCAGAAGCCGGTCGTAGTCTCTCCGGTCGGGCTGGAACCCGAAAGCAACGCAGCGTTCCTTCAGCCTGTCCCGCAAGGGACCGAAGACTTCATCGTGACCGCGGGATTCACCCAGCAGCGCCACTTCGAAATCCAACCCCTCGTCAAGGAGGGTAAACATCGCCTGCACGAATTGATCCGGTCTTTTGTCGAATTCCCATCGGTGATTCCACAGCAACAGAGGCCTTCTGCCCCGAGGCCAGGAGGGGCCGGTTTGGGGATCGCACGGGCCACCACGGTACTGGGGGAAGTGGTCCTCCGGCAACCGCGGGCGATCCAATCCCACGCCCACCACCCCGCTACGTTCCAGAAGCCGCTCTTTGACTCCCCGGGGCACCCCTTCCGGCATCTTGCCCAGGTAGGCAGGCAGGAATTCCATGAAAAGGTCCCGATGATATTCCGAGTTGAACACAACACGATCAGCCGCCAAAGCACTGACGATGTTCGTAAACCCGAAGTGGAAGTCGAACTCCTCTTGGGGGGAAAGCGGGTAGGTCAACTGATTCTCATGTAGATAGAGCAGTACCGGCACCCGGTCCAGGGGCGGAGCAAGAAGCCCCCGCAGGTCGGCCAGGTTCAAGTATCCGGTAACGAAGAGCAGGTCCCAGGATCGATCAGACATTTCGTTGATGAGATCGGCGAACCAGACCGCCGCACCCCGCATACGCCACTTCCAGAAGCGGGGCGGAAGAGTCAAGGACTCGAAATGGTGACGGGAATGGTTGGATAAACCCTTCCTGAATGCCCGATGGGATCCCCCATCATACGGTTCGATGAAAAGGGTTTTGGTTATGTCCAAATCACTTAACTCCACTGTCAAAATCACCTATTCACAACGTCCCCATCATTGTCATGGTTGGAAAATATCATTATATATTCATAGTAAAGCAATATGGGGAAATTTTTCACCACCAGTTTCCTGTTTGTCTCTTGGGAGACCCTCCCTTGGGACCATACATCCCCAACCCACACAACATCGCCAGATTTCCTGCTGGAGGGAAAACGATGAAGAAGTTCCAATTCGCTCTGCTTACACTCCTGATTCTGGGCACCTCCACGTTCCCAGCCCAGGCCTCCGAAAATTCTTCGGTGATAGGCCAGGTCCCGGACCGGGTGGTAATCACGGTGAAACAGGGCACACCGATGGCCCTGGAAAAGGCCGATGGCTCCGTCAAGGTGGGAGTAGCCGCTCTGGACGGCTTGGCCGACCGTTTCTCGGTGACCGGAATGGAACAGATGTACAAGGGGATGACGAGCAACTTCAAGGCCAAGGCCAGCCGGGACTATTTCGATCGCGTTTGGGCGGTGGATTTTCCAGCCCACCTGAACATCAAGGATGTGAAAGCCGCCTACGAGGCCTTGCCCGAGGTGGAAGAAGTCAGACTGGTAGACATCTGCAAAATGTACGACGCCTACCTGCCCAACGACATAACCTCGGCCCAGTACTATCTGCGTAACATGAGTCCGGGCGGCCCGGATATCCACGCCGTCGGGGCCTGGAATCAATCCCTGGGCGATTCCAACATCATCGTGGCCGTCATCGACTCGGGTGTGGATTGGCACCATCCCGACCTCGGGGGCCCGCATCCGGACAAGGTCAACGGGGCCCTGTGGACCAACTGGACGGAGTACTACGGGACCGAAGGCGTGGATGACGACAGCAACGGGAAGGTTGACGACATCCGCGGTTGGGATTTTGTGAACGTCCCGGCCAGCGAGGGGTGGCCGGACTCGGACGTCACTATCGCCGACAACGACCCGATGGATTACGAAAGCCACGGCACCAACTGCGCCGGTTGTGTAGCCGCCATCACCAACAACGGCTTGGGCATCGCCGGCACCGCCCCCGGTTGCAAGATCATGGCCATCCGTGCGGGATACCTGCCCAACGGCACAACCCAAGGTATAATCCGCTTGGATTTTGCCTCCATGGGGATCCTCTACGCGACAAACAACGGCGCCAAGATCATCAACTGCAGCTGGGGATCCAGTGACTACCTCTCCATGGCTGTCGGAGCGGCCCAGGGTGAGGGAGTGCTGTTGATCACTGCTGCCGGAAACGATGATTCCTCAAGCTATCCATCCTACTTGTCCACGCGCTCCGGGGTCCTGGCCGTAGCCGCCACCAACTCCAGCGACACAAAGGCCTGGTTCTCAAATTACGGTTCATGGGTGGAGCTGTCCGCTCCCGGAGAGGGGATCTATACAACAGCCTACAACCGGACCACCGGTGAGAGCACCTACGCCTCCGTCGACGGAACCAGCTTCTCCAGCCCCATAGCCTGTGGCGCCGCAGCCCTGTTGTGGTCCGCCAATCCTGGTTTCAGCTACACACAGATTTCCAGTCTTTTGACGGGATCCTGCGACAACATCGACGAGCAGAACCCAACCTATGTGGGAATGCTAGGCGCCGGCCGAATCAACATGTTGAAGGCCCTGGGTGACAACGAGCACCGCTATCCAACCGAATTCCCCACAATTTTCGACGCCATCAACGCCGGTGCGGACGGAGACATCATCGCCATCCAGGGTGGCATCACCTTGGCCGCCCCGGTTCACGTTCTGAACCGAAACGTGATGGTCTACGGCGGATACAACGCTGATTTTTCAACGCGTGACCCCATCGGTAACCCAACCGTCATCTCGGGAAACCTTGGTGTGACCGGGTTGAGATTCGAGAGTTTGACGGGTAACTCTACAATCGTGGACGGCTTTCGAATCCAGGATTGTGGGGGTATGAATTCTTCCGGGATCCCCTATAGTTCCCGATATGGCGGCGGGGTGTTTCTGAACTACGCTTCCCCTACCTTGCGCAATCTTGAAATCACAGGAAATATGGTCGGTTCCTCCACCGAACCGGGTTGCGGTGGCGGAATCAGCATGAACGGCTCCTCCCCGATTCTGGAAAATGTAAGTATCCACGGCAACTCAGGCATCTACGGTGCTGGACTGTTCGCCTACAACAGCAACCCCACCCTGATCGACTGTTCAATCATCGACAATCTCCTGATCACCGAAAACATGACCTACTTCCCCCTTGGCGGAGGCATCCACGTCTTGGATTCTGATCTCACCCTTGTCGACTGTGCCGTGTCAGGGCACCTGGAGGCCAAGCAGGGCGGCGGCATTTATGCCGGTAGCTTCAACGGGTCCTCCAACCTGGATATTACGGGTGGGGAAATCTCCGGGAACACCGCCCAGGATCACGGGGGCGGGTTGTACCAGGACGGCGGCTCTGTTTCACTGTCACGAGTAGCCTTCATGGACAACAGCAATACTCCGACCAGCACATTCATGTACGGTGGAGGCTTCTACGTCACCGGGACCACCGCCACTCTGGACAGCCTTACCGTTTCCGGCAACCAGGCCCAGGTCGGAGGCGGAGGGGCCTTGACCGCCTGTGTCTCGGCCGACGTCTCCCACTCCCTGTTCGTGGGCAACACGGCCAATTTCTTCGGCGGCGCCCTGGACTTCGATACCAACACCGCCGGATCCATCACCTTCAATACGATAACCGGGAACGACGCAACCGCCGCTGGGGGGGGTGGTCTTTACCTTACCGGATCGACGCCTTCGGTTGAGAACAACATAGTAGCCTTCAACACCGGCGGAACAAACTTCGCCAACGGGATGGCTCTCCTGTCGACCCCTTCATCGCTGGCCTGCAACGATGTGTACGGCAACTTCAACCTGGACTACAGCGGAGTCCCCGATCCCACCGGCACAGACGGAAACATCTCTGCGGATCCTGCTTTCTGCGACGCGGCCGGAGGCAACTTCAGCATAGACTCTTCCTCCCCGTGCGCACCGGACCACTCTTCCGGTTGCGGGCTGATCGGAGCCTTCACCACCGATTGCTCCGGCTCCCCGGTTCCTGATCAGATCGGTGACGTGCCTTTGGTCTTCCGGGTTGAGGACAACTTCCCGAATCCTTTCAATCCCAAGACTACGATCCGCTTTACCCTGTCCGAACCCGGCCCCACACAGGTATCGGTTTTTGATGTCGCAGGACGACGGGTCATAACCCTTTTGAGCGAAGACCTGGCAGCCAAGTCGCACGAGATCTCCTGGCTGGGCAGGGACAGCAAGGATCGGCTGGTGTCGGCGGGCCTCTACTTTTATCAGGTGACCAGCGGTGATCACCAGGCTGTGGGACGTATGGTTTTGGTGAAATGACCACTTGGAGGTAAGATCTGGTATTAGGATCCGGGTTTGGTTAGTATCCTGGACAAAAGCAGCCAACAGGAGAATTTCGCGGAACAGGAGAATGAATCATGTCCTCGGAACCGACCAAAATCTTGGAGTCCTTTGAAAATCCGAATCCCGAGAGGGATTACGAGATCGAATTCGACTGCCCTGAGTTCACTTGCCTCTGCCCGTTGACGAGCCAGCCTGATTTTGCGCATTTCAGAATCGTCTACGTACCCAACGAAAAATGCGTCGAGTTGAAGTCCCTGAAGCTGTACTTATGGTCATTCCGTAATGTGGGAGCCTTTCACGAGAAAGTTACCAATCGGATCTTGACCGATTTAGTAGCGGCGGTCGCTCCGCGTTGGATGGAAGTCAAAGGAGAGTGGTTCGTGCGGGGCGGAATCACCACCAACGTGACGGTCAGCCATGTCGATGTGGAATGGGAAAACTCCTGACAATTAAACTCTTCAAAAGGCTACCAGGGTGCTCAATGACCAACCATGAAACGGATGAGGATCGCACCGGGCGCAAACGGCCAACATGGTGTGCCGGCCCCTGGGAATCCTTTGTTTTCTGCGGGATCGCGGCAATCATCATCTACCAGCTTTTCGTTCCACCCATCATTGGGGTGGCGGACAACGGTGATTACCACCGGGTAATGGGACCGCTCGGACTGGAACCGACTGTGACCGAGTGGTCCGACTGCTACTTCGATCACGTGAACCGACAGTACCGATTCGGCTCGACGCTGGAGGCTGCCTTCCCCACTTCACAGGTCCTACTCGGCAAGGCGGCCCTGGCAGTGAGCGGAGCGGTCGCCAAAGGGGATCATTTCGATCTGACGGTCCTGGGCGGAGTGAACACCGCCGTCTACCTGCTTGGGATCTACCTTATCCTTCTTCACTTCAGCAGTCTGTCGCCGGCCGCCCGGATCATCGGGGGCGTGTTCCTGACCTTGATGGCCACCGACGTATCCAACGTCTCGTTCTTCAACTCTTTCTACAGCGAGAGTGCATCCCTGATTTTCCTGACCCTGATGATCGGGGTTTTCCTGACCATAAACAGGCAAGCAAGGATCCGGGCCTGGCACATTCTGGGGTTCTTCTTCATTGCCGCCTTCTTCGTCGCCGCCAAACCCCAGAACCATCCCTTGGCCGTCCCGGTTGTGCTCATCGCCGGGGTCTGGCTCTGGCGCAAGACTCGCACGGTGGACCTGCTGGCCTTCGCCGCAGGCGGCCTGGCTCTTTTGGTTTTCGCCGGATACCTGTACTCTTCGGTCCCCGATCAGATCAAATACTACAATCGCTGGAACGTTCTCTTCTACTCCATCCTGGCCGATTCCCCTGACCCCCGCGCCGACCTGTCGGAGTTGGACCTGGAGCCGGATTTGGCCGCGTACGCGGGACGGTCAGCCTTCGAGGAAGGCGTGCCGGTATTGGAGGTCGGCGGTGATTTCAATCATGCCGACCTGACCAAATTCCTTATGAAGCATCCCCTGCGTTTTGTTTCCCTAGCGAGCGACTGCGCCCAACAGATCTATGTTAAGATTGACCCGTTGAACGGGCACTTCGAGAAATCCAGCGGAATCCCTGCCCGACAACAGAGCCGAGACTTTTCGCAATGGCACAAATTTCAAGACGCCGGCCTACCCCATTCCCTGGGCTGGCTTGCATTCCTGACCATTGTCCTGGCCGGCGGAGTGGGTTTCATCATATTCCGCCACGGACCGGCCGGTAGCGAGGGAGGGCTGGCCTGGCTGGCAGCAGGCCTGGGGATCATGGCGGCCATGGAATTCGGAATCTGCGTCCTGGGAGATGGGACCTATGACATCGTCAAGCACCTGTTCCTTTTCCAGGTGTTGCTAGACGCCTGTTTCCTGGTCGGAGTAATCTGGCTGGCTGGCCGAATCGGTGAAGTGGTTCAAAAGCTGGTGAAAGGTCCTGAAAAGCAGTCTCCGGCTCCCAAATAACCTACGTCCTGGTCACCGATTTACTGGCAGCCAGGACATTCTCAAAATAGCCGAATCAGAATTCCTTGAAAATGCTGAACGTATATCCGTCCACCTGATAGTAGGACGTGGAGCCGTGCTCATAGCGAAGATTGACGCCGCCGGTTGATGTGAGCCATTGTTGGAGACTCACGTTCCAGCCGTTGGCATCATAATCCACCAGGGCGGACTCGGAGCCCGGTCCCACCAGCATGTAGGAAATCTCCCCACCGTCGATCCCGGCCCCGATATATGTTTTCTTGTAGAGATACCAGGTGGCTCCCAATCCCCAGGACTTGGAGTCCGTGTCCCCTGGCTGGCCGATGTCGTACAGGAAACGGGCTTCGAGAACCCAGTGGGGCAGCCAGAGCACAGCCCCGGCGCCGAATCCGTCCGAGGAGTTTTCCTGTTTGCTCTGAATCCGGGTATAGCCCCCGCTCAGAACCAAATTTCTGTCCTTCAGCACACCTTGATCCATACGACAGTCGAAACGATATTCCGGCGCCAGAAAATCCCCGGTACCGGAGGAAAGACCAACAGAGACATTGGTGGCCTCGGCCACGTGGCGCCCATGGGAAACACCGTACCCGAAGCTTGTTTCCCCAAAGCGGTGGCCCCGCCCGGTTTCGAACATCCAACTTTGATCCTTATCCTTGACCAGGGACAGGCGCATGAACTGACCGTTTCCCTTACCCAGATTGTCGGTGTAGCGGCTTAGCCCACTCCCAATTTCCGCGGTCCTGACATAGGGATTTGTAACAGGTGGGTCCTCACTGTTTTCCCCGGCCGCCAAGGCGATCAGAGGTATGGCATGAGGCGCGAACAGACAGAAGACAAACAGAAAGAATGCGCGTTTCAGCATGAGCAACAATTCCTTGAAAAAACCAGTCCACAAATGTGGTCGTTTCGGGAAAATTCGTTCCCCCGGAGTTATCGACTGCTGAAACAGGGGCTTAACCCAAACTATGCGGTGATGATCGGTAGCTTCCGCCCGCAGCTCGAACACAGGCCACCGGACAACACATTCACCTCTGCCCGGAATCCCTCCCGAATAACCACTGGGGAGCCGCAATCGGGGCAAACCGTGTCGCGTCCGACCTCCCCGCCCACATTGCCCAGATAAACCCAGTCCAGGCTTTGCAGGGCCTGTTCCCGAGCCCGGATCAGGGTAGACCGGGGCGTTGGGGGAGCATCCAGCTTCCAGGACGGGCGGTATGCCGAGAAATGTAACGGCACCTCTGGACCCAGGGAACCCACGAAATCCACCAATTGATCCACTTGGGCTTCACTGTCGTTGTAGCCGGGAATCAGTAAATTGGTCACTTCAAGATGCACCCCGGCGGCGTGGAACTGCCTGATTGCCGCCAACACCGGTTCCAGGCTCCCCTGGCAGACGTCGCGATAAAATTCAGGATCCATCGCCTTCAGATCAATGTTCGCCGCGTCGATCAGAGGCAGCAGATCGGCAAGAGGCCTGGGATTCAGGAACCCGTTGGTGACCAGCACGTTCTTCAGACCGTGCTCCTTCGCCAAGGCAGCGCAATCCTTGATGAACTCGTACCACACAAGAGGTTCGCTGTAGGTGTAGGCGATGCCCGATGCTCCCTGGCGCAGAGCCGCGTCAACCAATTCCGCTGCCGAGGCGGAAGTGGTCGAGGCAACAACTTCCCGCCCCTTGGCCCCGTTGGTTGTCCCGTTTGTTGTCCGGCTGGAGGTCTGACTGATTTGCCAGTTCTGGCAGAACAAGCAGTGCAGGTTGCAGCCCGGAGCAGCAACGGAAAAGATGGAACTCCCTGGGTAATAGTGGTACAGGGGTTTTTTCTCGATCGGGTCCATCCCGGCGGAAATGATTCGACCGTAATGCAGGGGCACCATGGTTCCGGCCCGGTTGCCGCGGCTGCCGCAGGGCCCGTCTTGGCCGGAAGACAGACGGCATCCCACCGGACACAGTTCGCAAGCCAGTTCGTCGTTTTCCAGCGGATGCCACCAGAGGGCGGAAGGATTCATATCTTCAATTCACCGATCCTGTCGCGCACCAGCGGCGGCACGGCATCCATCCACTTATTGTCATCCGCCGAGATCATCCCGCCGAGCGCATCCGGATCAAACGGGACCAGTCTCCCTCGGGGTGGATCAAGTTTCAGTATGCGCCGATTGAAAACCAAGTGGTCATACAGATGGCGAAGATCCTCTGATATTTCCAGGTTTTCCACCGTCCGCACCTCCCCACCCGGAGTCAAATTAGGGTAGGCCAGCAGCTTCGAATCGCTGGAGAAAAGTTTGGCCATTGCCTGCAGGATTCCGCCCGGCAGTCCCTCGTAATATTGATTGTCGAAGATGGAGTCCAAGTCAGCCACACTCAGCAGGAAGCCTATCCGGCGCAGGGAGTGCTTCTGGAAATACTCTCCCAGCCGGAAAAAGCGCAAATGTGAGGTCACCATCGCGTTGTAACCCAAATCGTTTATCATTTCCACCCGCGCCTGAAGGTCAGACAGGTCGTCGCCTCCCTCGTACAGATGGCGGGCTATGTTCATCTCGCAGAAAAGAACGACCTGGTCGGGATCCACCTTGAGTTCGGCAGTAAGGTTTTTCAATCCTGTTTCGATCATGTCGATGTGAACGTTCGTGAAGGGCCGGAAGGTGCCGCGCAGGATCAACGGTATCTTCTTGTACATCATGTCGGCTGGCAGTGCGCACTGTCCCCGCTTATCGATCATGGCCACCGGACCCAAACTGGAGCTCACCAGCTGCAGGGGCATTTTTCGGTTTATCTCTTCGTTGAAGCACGGCCCTTCGAAGTGAAGATAATCGATTTCAATGCGGCCCCAGGTCAGGTTTTCGTTCAACGAATCAACCAGTTCCCGGCAATCATCCAAATGTTTGAAGGTCGAGTGGATCAGGTTGACTCCCAGGGTGCCCAGGACGTTCTGCTGACCCGTGTTGGACGAATCCAGCATAAGGACATGCAGGATGATCTGGCTGGGCGGAGCCCCCGGCTCATGCTGGAACCGGATCCCCATCCAGCCGTGGCACTCGCTGTCCACGCCGAAACGTTTGGCCGATACCGTATCGGCAAATGCGAAGTACAAGGATTCGGCAGGTCGATCCTCCGAGACCCGTTCTATGACGAGCTCGTACTCCCGATCCAACATCCGAATCAGTCGCTTTCTAGTAACATAGCGGCCTGTATCGTCGGGACCGTAAATGGCGTCACTGAAGCGCATATCGTAGGCCGAGCTGCTCTGGGCGATGGTTCCGGAGGCCCCACCTGCCTGAAAGAAGTTGCGAGCCACCTCTTGGCCGGCCCCGATCTCGACTATGGATCCGTAAAGTAGCGGGTTCAGGTTGAACTCAAGGGCCTTCTGCAGAGTCGTGGCCAAGGGTGTTCGTGAATTGAGGGGCGGATTCATTGAGTGATCACCTCGGGTTCTTGTTCAACAAAATTGGGAGCTGGTTTTTGTAGACGGTGGCCTTTGCTCAACCCTGGCCGACAATGCTCCCAGTTTACAGTCAAATCCACGCCGTCACCACCCCGGCCAACTCCAGGCCGGAATCATCGTAGCACGGGATTTCCGACAAGCCCCCAATTCACTTTTCCTTTTCAGCCGAAACCGCATTGCGACGCAAACCCTCGGGATGGCAGCGCCAAATCGGCGTGCGTCGAAACCGGCGGCGGAATTCCCCATCGGTAATAGCCGCCAGATACGACAAGTCCACCTGGTCGTGTTCGGGTAACGCCGCGTATTCGAATGGCGGTGGACCGAAATCACTCGACCGCCCACTCGCTCGGGCGTTCCAGGGACAAACTGCCTGACAAATGTCGCAACCGAAGATAATCCCACCCCGGGCGCTGCTGAATTCCTCCGGAACACGCCCCTGCTGCTCGATGGTGAAGTTCGACAGGCACCGGCCGGCGTCCAGGCCGCCCTCCGGGAGGATGGCTCCAGTCGGGCAGGCCTCAATACAGCGGACACAGGACCCGCAAGCGCTCAAGTAGGACTCGCCGGAAGGACGGATCCGTCGGGGAACAGTCGCATAAAGCGGTTCGGCCGTGGCCTCTCCTGACGATGGCAATCCCTTGATCTCAAGGTTGGTCAAAGCCACGCCCAAAAACAGGCCGGAGCCCATGCGCTCGTGGATGAGACAGGTATTCTTGCCCAGGAAACCAAGCCCGGCCAACCAGGCGTATTCGCGTTCCAGAAACGGGCCGGTATCCGTACTGGCATAGGATACCAGGCCGGGCAACTGGGCCTCCAGACCGGCCATAACACCCCGGATATCCTTCAGCAAAACGTCGTGATAATCCCGGCCTCGAGCATATCGCGAAACGCGGTTAATCCAGGAGATATCCGGATCAGCCAATCCCCCGGCTGTTGGATCAGGGTCACCAGCCGACCACCCGTTGGTGTACCGTTGGGCGAAAACAAGCAGGGAGCGGGCCCAGGGATTACGGCGCATTGGATCAAGGCGCTCCTCCGGGGCGCGAGCCATGTACTCCAGCCCGCCGTGACAACCGGCGGCTACCCAGGTCTCGAATCGTCCCCCCAAAGGCAGCGCACAAGGCAGGTTCAACGCACCCGCCAGATCGATCCGGTGTTGCGGACAAAGATCGGCGAACCGACCAGCCAACTCCTTGGCCACGGTGACGATGGGTTCCCCGGGATGTGATTTCATGGGCGCTCCTCTCTACCCCTGATTAGTCATATAGGTCCTTCTACATTGCGTCAACTGCTTGTCCAAGCACTGCTTGTCCAAGCTCGTATTCTGGAAGGTTGTTTGAATTTGTTAATTTAGGGAGGAGGAAACAATTTCCGGGCATGTTGACCATGGACATAAATGACTCAATGGGAATAGGGGACCGGCCGAGCCGGTCCCTTTTCAACTTCCTTCAACTTGTCATCAACTCTTCGGCTGAGCCTTCACCCACTTATCGTACAAGGACAACAACACCACCGACACCATGGCCAAACCCGCGAAGATCAGCCACATGACATTGGTATTGTCCACGCCGCCCCGCTCCACCGGGCCGTAGTGTTGATACAACGATCCACTCAACAGGCCGCCAAAGAGATTGCCCAGGGCGACACACCAGTAGAAATAGCCCATGTACATGCCCACCTTCTCCGGCGGAGCGATGCGGCCGGCATACTCCTTCGAACGGGGGCTGGCCAACATCTCACCGACCGAGAAGACCAGTATGGCGAACACGATCACCCAGCCACCCTGCCCGATCAGGTAGAGCAGGAAGCTGATCACCGTGATGAAACTGCCGGCGATGATACAGGTCAGGGGGGCCAATTTACGCACAAGATAGGCGATGGCGATCTGGCCCACGATAATACCGAGGGCATTCAGGTTGATCAGGTGCTCGGGTTTGACTTGACCGTGTTCCAGAACGGCCCGCCCCCATTGGCTGGTATCCAGGCCCATGCCCTGGGCGAGGCCCGTGATCCAGCTGGCCATCGGAGTGAAACTGCGGATCAGGTCGCTGGTATCGGCGTAGTCACGTATGTACTCGGGTAGGGTCATGAAGATCTGGTTGAAGCTGGTCCAGAAAAAAGCCATCAGCACCAGAAAGACCAGATACCGGCCCTCCCCAACCCGCATCGGCTGCAGCAGCCAGAACACATCTTCTCCCGTGTTGCGACGCAGAACGGTATCGGCCAGGAGATTGAAGGTGATCCAGCAGGCTGCGGCGGGCAGATAGACGATCGGCGCCAACCATTTCGACCCCATCACCAGCAGGACCAGCAACCCGACGATCAGGAGGAAGAAACGACCGTTCCCCACGACGGCGATCATGCCGGCGAACACCTCGCCCAGGCTGCGGCGCGACTCCGCCTCATCATCGCGAGGGGGCTCCTTGTAGAACAGCAACGCGATCAAACCCATCAACACGATCCAGGCGGCGGAGGCGTAGAACACGTATTGCCAGTCCCAGCCACGAACCACCCCGGCCACGATCGGGCCGAAGAATCCACCGACGTTGACCATCATGTAGAAGATGCCGAAACCCATGCTGCCGGTCTTCTCGTTGGTAGCCTTGGCGACCGTTGAAATCACTACCGGCTTGAACATGCCGTGACCCACCGCTACCAGGAAGTAGACCATCAAAAAGCCCCAGAAACCGGTGGGAACACCCAGCATCAGGTAGCCGGGGATCATCACCAGACAGGAGGCCAGGAACATACGCTTGAAGCCGTAGCGGTCGGCCAAAGCGCCAAAGACCGCAGGAAACAGGTAGAGGAAGAAGGTGGCCAAACCCTGGATCACGCCGCGGTCCTCGCTCGACAGGCCCAGACCGCCGTCGGTCACCGCGCCGGTCAGGTACAGGCTACTGACGGCATAGAAACCGTACCAGCCCATGCGCTCGAAAATTTCCATAACATTGGCGCACCAGAAGGCCCCTGGAAACTGCTTCCAGATACTCACCTTGGCGGCAGTTGTATTGTCGCTCAAGTTGTTCTCCAGTTCTTTGTTACATGTTCATTTGTTGAACGGCCTCTTCATAGCCGCTCAGTAGGCGGCGCATGATCTCGGCCACCGGCGGAATGTCATCGATCAATCCGGAAACCTGCCCGATTTCCAACTCCCCCTCGTCCAGATCGCCTTCCAGCATTCCACTGCGGGCACGGCCGGTGCCCAGGTGCTCAGCCAACTCGGCGGAGGAAGCACCTCGCTCTTCAAGGGCCTGGATCTCATCACGAAATCGGTTTTGCAGGAGACGAACCGGTACATGACTCTTCAAGACAAGTTGTGTATCGCCGGGCCCGGAAGCAACCACAGCCTGCTTGAAATTTTCGTGGCCCGAAGATTCGACGGTGGCGGCGAAGCGGGATCCGATCTGTACACCCTCGGCCCCCAAAGCAATCGCCGCGGCCATTTGGGCGCCGGTGGCAATCCCTCCGGCGGCGATTACGGGGATATCGACAGCGGCCACACACTCGGGTACCAGCACCATCGTCGTGATTTCTTCCCGGCCGTTGTGCCCCCCCGCCTCGAAACCCTCACAAACCACGGCATCGCATCCGGCTTCCTGGCATTTTACCGCCAAGGCAGGATTGGCCACCACGTGAACAACGGTGCAACCGGCCTCCTTCAGAGGACCGATGGCCCGCCGGGGCGAGCCGGCAGAGGTGAAGAAGATTCTTACTCCCTCAGCCAAGGCCACGTCCATTGCATCCCTGGCGTGGGAGAAGAGCAGAGGCAGATTAACTCCGAAAGGCTTGTCGGTCAGACTACGGGTCTTGCAGATCTGATCCCCCAGAAGATCGGGCGTCATGCTGCCCGCGCCGATCAGCCCCAGGCCACCAGCCTCGCTGACCGCCGCAGCCAGTTTCGCACCGCTGTTGTAGACCATTCCGCCCTGGATGATCGGGTAATCGACGCCCAACAGTGAGCAGAGCCTTTTGTTTCGCCAAGTATCAATCATTTAGGCCTCCCATGAACAAGCTCTCTCCATGATGTGGACTCGGGCCCGTTTCCGCAACTACAACACAACCTTGGAAATCGTAAACAGTCCCAACAGGATTGTAAAAACGGCGATCATTTTTTTCAAAGTGGTTTCGTTGATGTGCTTCACGAACTCGGTGGAGAACGGAATCGAGAGAAGAGCACCGGTCACCATGGGAATCATCAGGTCCAGATCAAAACCATGGCCCCGCCCCAGAAAGAGAATGACCCCCACCATGCAAGTGAATCCTTCGGCAAATGAAGTGATACCGACGGAAGTTTTGCCCTTGATACCACTCAGAACTTGCCCGCTGGTCATCAGCGGCCCATAGCCCCCGCCACTAAGAGCCTTGTTGAAGGAGGCCACCGACGCCAGGAGGAACATTTTCCAGGTTTTGTAGGCGAAGGTACGACTATGGAACACCCAAATCGTTATCCCGGCCGATGTGATGATCAAACCGATCAACAATTTCAGCACGATCGCCGGGATCTCAACCGCGATAGAAACACCGATCGCCACCCCCACAACACTGCCCAAAGCCAGCAAGAGGGCGATGCGTGAATCCTTTGTGCGCCTGGAAAAATCCACGTTGCCGGCATCGTGATGAAAGTACGAGGAAGCGAAGCCACTCAAAAATTCGGAGAAAAGAACCGAGGGAATCAACTGCAATGGGGAATAGCCGAAGGCCAGAAGCACCGGAGTCAGGGTTGTCCCATAGCCCATGCCCAGTGAGCTGTCCAACAGCTCACAAAAGAAACAGAGCGCGATCAAACCTACTGCCGCCCAGCTCCAACCTACTCCCCAGATTAATGAGGCACCCACGTACAGCCCGAGCACCAGCAATAACCAGAGTTGTCTTTTTCGATTGAATTTCCCGATAATCACTACAGCCTCCACCGGAGTTGGCCGTCCTTCGTAACGCAATACACAAGACCAAGTCCCTTTCCCTGAAAATCTTTGAATATCAGAGCCCCAGATCGCGACCCACTCCAGTCAAAGCCTCCAGAACGTGGGCAATCACCTCGTCCGGTTCAAGGCCCAGATCGGCGGCGCCTTCGCTGATTTCCCCACGGTTCACCTTCGCGGCGAAGTCCTTCTTCTTCAGCTTCTTGCGAACCGATTTGACCTTCACCTGGGCAATTTTTTTATCAGGCTGAACCATGGCGCAGGCCATGCAGAAACCACACAATTCGTCTACGGCGAAGAGCCATTTCGCGCAGTCGTTCTCTCGCGGTACTCCGGTATAGGCTGCGTGACTGAGGATGGTACGCACAAATTCCTCGGGATAGCCACGCTCACGCAGAATGTCGGCGCCTTTCAGGGGATGATCCGGGGCCTCGGGATATTGCTCGTAGTCGAAATCATGCAACAGCCCGATGGCAGACCAATATTCGGTGTCGTTGCCGGTTCGCTCAGCCGCTGCCGCCATTGCTGCTTCCACTGCGTAGGCGTGCCGTCGCAACCCCTCGGTCTGGGTGAACTCATGCAACAGGGACAGGGTAACTTCGCGTTTGTAAAGGTCGCTCATGGGAACTCCGGGGTTGGTTGATTTGCCATACGGCGGATTGCTGCAGATCATAGCACGATCGCGAACAACGGGAAAGATTCCGGGCCGAGATTCTCGACCCGTCAGACCATCAAATCGTTTTCGTGTTCGTTAAGCCAGACCATGGCCTCCCGGTGGCCCGGGCAAACCCTGTCCAACAAGGCGTAGAACCTTGGACTGTGGTTCAAGTGCACCAGATGACAGACTTCGTGGGCCACAACGGCGTCGATGGTCTCCGGAGGCGCCATCACCAGACGGTAACAAAACGACAATGTGCCCCGCCGGGAGCAACTGCCCCAACGGCTCTTTCGCTCTCCGATTATCAAGCGAGAGGGCCGGGGACCTATCAGCTCGGACCAGCTGTCCACTCTCTCGGAAAAATCGGACCGGGCCAAACGACGCAGATATTTTTCCAGTTCCGCTCGCGGCTCCAGGAGTCGCTCGGTGGGCATGCACAGGATCAGGGCATCAGCTTCCAGGCGGGCGGTAGGACGGCTGCGACCGGCAGCCAACGGTTCCAGCACAAGCTCACGTGGCCGACCGAGAATGGACAGTATGGAACCTGAGGCAAATTCCCTTACCACTGGGCCGTCCCAGACCCCGCACTCCTCTACCTGACCTTCCAGCCAACTCTCCCACTCCGCCATCAGACCGGGAAGTACCCTGCGCGGAGCCCGCCAGGGCAGGGTAACGACGACCCCTTCCCTCCGAGTCACCTGAACGCTGGCCCTTCTTGCCCGGCGATGCAGGCGCACCTGATACTGGAGCACTCGTCCCGAAACCACTGCCTGTTCCCTGGTGATTTTCATGATTGCATTACCCAACTTAAAACACCCAACTCGCTCAACCAGACCAAACCAAGTAGCGAGGGGCCGCCTACAAAGGCGGCCCCTACTGCTTTCTCACATCTGAAATTTCACCTTATTTCTCGTCGAACTTCAATCCGGCCAGGTGTTCCAACGATGCCCAGCGGCGATCGATGAATTCCTGCCCCATCACAGCCAGGCGCGCTGCCGTTTCCGGGTCGGATTTCTGCAGCATCTGGAAACGATTTTCCACAGCGGCATACTCGGCAAAGGTTCCCGAGGGAGCTTTACAGTCCAGCTTCAAGGGAGCCTGGCCGGTCTGAATCCTCCGGGGATCAAATCGGTAGATAGGCCAGTAGCCTGTACTGACGGCCAAAGCCTGGTGCTCATTCCCGAATTTAAGGTTGTAGCCATGTTCAATGCAGGGGCTGTAGGCGATGATCAGGCTGGGCCCGTCATAACTCTCAGCTTCCTTGATGGCATTGATTGTCTGGGCATCCTTGGCTCCGAAAGCGACCTGGGCCACATAAACTTGTCCATAACTCATGGCGATCATGCCCAGGTCTTTTTTCCCGATCTGCTTACCACCGGTGGCAAACTTGGCCACCGCACCAATGGGTGTGGCTTTGGAAGCCTGGCCACCGGTGTTGGAATAAACCTCGGTGTCCAGCACCAGGACATTGACATTCTTGCCCGACGCCAGCACGTGATCCAGTCCGCCGTAACCGATGTCATAGGCCCAGCCATCGCCACCGACAATCCAAACGCTCTTGTTGACCAGGTAGTCAGCCAGATCCTTCAGACGGTGGGCAGCCTCGGAAGTATTGCCTTCCAGCTTCTTACGCAGGGTAGCTACGTTCTGCCGCTGATCCGCGAAGTCCTGCTCAGTCTCCATCTTTGCCTTCAGGACCGCCTCTGCCAGGTCCGCACCGATTTCTTCACTGAGCTGGGCAACAAGCATCCGGGCTTCGCTGTTCATCATGTCGATGGAAAGCCGGAAGCCCATACCGAACTCGGCGTTGTCCTCGAACAGACTGTTGGACCAGGTCGGACCCCGTCCGTCACTGTTCTGGGAATACGGTGTTGTCGGCAGGTTGCCGCCGTAGATGCTGCTGCAACCGGTGGCGTTGGTAATAAGGGTTCGGTCACCGAAGAGCTGAGTAATCAACTTGATGTACGGAGTCTCACCACAACCGGGGCAAGCTCCGGAGAACTCGAACAGGGGCTCCATGAACTGGCTGCCCTTGATGTTGGTCTTGATCTTGGTCCGGTCCGGGTTGGGCAGGTTCAGGAAGAAGTCCCAGTTTGCCGCCTCAGCCTTCCGCAGGGGCATTTGCTCGGCCATGAAGAGGGCCTTGCGCTCGGGATTCTCACGATCCTTGCCCGGGCATTCTTCTACACACAGGCCACAACCGGTGCAATCTTCGGGTGCGACCTGGATCGTGTATTTGGTGCCGGGAAAATCTTTGCCGTTGTAGTCCAGTGACTTGTAGGTCTCCGGTGCGCCGTCCAGCAGCCCAGGCTCGTAAACCTTGGCCCGGATGGCGGCGTGGGGACAAACGAAGACACACTTGTTGCACTGGATACAAAGCTCATCTTCCCAAACAGGAATCTCCTGGGCGATATTCCTTTTCTCCCATTTGGCTGTTCCTGTAGGCCAAGTACCATCTGGAGTAAACGCGCTGACGGGCAACATGTCGCCATTGCCGGCCAGCATCATGGCGGAAACCTGTTTGACGAAATCCGGTGCTTCGTCGGCTACAATCGCCGACCGGGTTCGGGTGCTGGTCACTTCGCCGGGAAGCTCGACCGGATGCATGTTGTCCAGGGCCGAGTCCACCGCGGCATAGTTCATGTCGACGATCTTCTGACCCTTCTTGCCGTAGGTCTTGTCGATGGCGCCCTTGATCTGCTTGATGGCTTCATCACGCTCAAGCACACCGCTGATGGCAAAGAAGCAGGTCTGCATCACGGTATTGATACGTCCGCCCATACCGGCATCCCTGGCGACCTTTACGGCGTCGATCACATACACTTTCGCCTTTTTGGCCAACAGGGTGGCCTGCACTTCCTTGGGCAATTTGGCCCAAACCTCGTCCGAGCCGTAGGGACTGTTGACAAGGAATGTTCCACCGTCCATCAGGGCGCCCAGCATCTCGAACTGGTCTATGAAGGACCACTGGTGACAGGCCACGAAGTTTGCCCGGCGGATCAAGTAAGGCGTGCGCAGCACATCAGGGCCGAAGCGCAAGTGACTGATTGTAACTGCGCCGGCTTTCTTCGAGTCGTACACGAAGTAGCCCTGGGCGTGGTTGTCGGTTCCCTCACCGATGATCTTGATGGAGTTCTTGTTGGCGCCCACGGTACCATCGGAACCCAAACCATAGAACATGGCCCGCACGACGCTGTCGTCTTCAATGTCGTAGTTCTGATCGTAGTCCAGGGAGGTGCCGCTCACATCATCGTTGATACCGACGGTGAAGTGATTCCTCGGCTTGTCCAAGGTCAGGTTGTCGAACACGGCCTTGATCATGGCCGGGTTGAATTCCTTGCTCGACAGACCATAACGTCCGCCCACAACGGTCACCGGGCCGGCAAAGGGGCTGGTGCCGCTTGCCTGGGCTTCGGCCAGCGTGGTTACGATATCCATGTACAGGGGCTCGCCGCAGCCGCCGGGCTCCTTGGTGCGATCCAGCACCCCGATGGTTTTGACACTTGCGGGCATGGCGGCCAGGAAGTGCTCGGCGCTGAAGGGACGGAATAGACGCACTTTCAAAATACCGACCTTTTCGCCGCCGGCGTTCAGTTTGTCCACCACATTGTGGATTGCATCACAGCCACTGCCCATGGCCAGGACAACTCGGTCCGCATCCTCGGCACCGTGGTAATCGAAGAGGTTGTACTGACGGCCGGTGATTGCCGCAAAATTACTCATGGCCTTGATTACGGAGTCGGGACATGCGGCATAGAATGGGGCGGAGGCTTCTCTTGCCTGGAAGAAACAGTCAGGATTTTGAGCGGTTCCCCGTAGCTGCGGCTTGTCCGGAGTCAGGGCGCGGCTACGATGAGCCCTGATCATGTCGGCAGTGATCATTGCCTTGATGTCCGCATCGGCCAGTTCTTCGATTTTGCTGACTTCATGACTGGTGCGGAAGCCGTCGAAAAAGTGTAGGAAGGGGATGCGACTGTCCAGGCTGGCGGCCTGGGAGATCAACGCAAAATCATGAACCTCTTGAACATTGGTGGCGCTCAACATGCCCCAACCAGTTTGGCGGCAGGCATAAATGTCCGAGTGGTCGCCAAAGATGGACAGAGCATGGGTTGCGATTGAACGAGCTGCAATGTGGAAGACCGTTCCGGTCAGTTCACCCGCAATTTTGTACATATTGGGAATCATCAAAAGCAGACCCTGGCTGGCCGTAAAGGTCGTCGTCAAACTACCAGCCTGCAGGGCACCGTGGACGGCGCCGGAAGCACCACCTTCGGACTGCATTTCGGTCACGTCCGGAATAATTCCCCAGACATTTTTTTTGCCCTGGGCACTCCAGGCATCGGCGTGCTCGCCCATGTCGCTGCTGGGAGTGATGGGGTAGATGGCAATAACTTCATTAGCTCGGTGTGCAACCGAGGCGGCGGCTTCGTTGCCGTCAACGAGAATCATTCTGCGCATTATATTCGCTCCTTTTTACGCACAACAACGAAAGCGGCGCCGGACTGGAAGCGCTTTCGGTCTCATCGAATTTTGTTAGATGTTAGGCAATAAACGGCGCTGAGGCCAGAAAGTGTTTTTTGGAAAGGAAGATAGATAAAACCCCCCGTTTCAGATCATGGCATCCTCAATGCATTACGGCGGGGCCCGGAGACTCGGAAACTCCGTTTCCAGCCTGACATTATCAATCGGTATTTCTGGAAAACTGGCTCCGATCAAGCTTTTGATGGTCTGTAAAGGCAATTGGCGATCTGGCCTTCGGTGATACTAATCTACCGATCAACCCATTGATTTCATTCTCCCATCATGCTGCTATCCTTTTCTGGAGCGTCGACTTACGTCTGCCCAGGCAGACAGGAGCAAGGATATTTTTGATGGGTGGAATCAAGAACTGGTTTGCCGGAAAGTTGCCGATCTTTTGGAGCAACTGGATATGCGCCTCGGGCCAGTGGATCAGGCAGGATTGCGACCTGTGCCACAACCTGTTGGCCTACGAAGAGAAGGAGTGGCACGGATTGCCCGGAGTAAACCCGGAGGAATTGTTCGGGTGCTTGGCAACTATAACCGGTAACAAATCACCTCGTATTTTCGGTTGGCGGTACTCGCACCGTCCTGACCATCCGACAGGTCGACAGTAATATTACGCACTACCACCAGCAAGCCGTTGGAAATAAAAAAATAGTCGGTATTGAAATCGCCCTCACCGTGCACAATGGCCTGGTGGTCAAAAAGACCGTCGCAATCGAAGACATCGAAAATTCCCAATACCCCTTCAGGTTTATCGTATGCCCCGCGGCTCGACAAAGCCCATAATGCGCCGTCCTCTCGGGCAAAAATCTTTTCAATGTCCGGATCAGTTCGACTGACTGCATAGGTGAGGGGACTGCCACCAAAGAATCGCCCCTCATTCCGATTGTCGTAGTAGGCCTGCAGATCTTCGACATCCGAATCCGGACGTTGCCTTGATACATACTCCCGATGAATGACGTGCTCGAGCTCCCCATCAGAATCGTAAACGGAAATTTCGTAGGAAGCGAAGGCCCTATTCGAATACACCCTTCCTCCGGGCCCTACCGTCCAAACCCAGGGTGAGACTCCGCGCTCCCGCCCCTGCTCTCGATAGTGCCAATCATTGAAGGCCCGACAGAAAACGATTTCCTCATATTGGATATGCTCCTGTCCTTCCCCGGCAAGGGAAACCAGGGCGTTGTATGCTTCCCGGTCCTGATTCCCGGTACGGACCCGGTTCAGAAGCGATGCATAAACACGACCGGCCGCGAACTTGGCTGACCGGACCTTGAGAAGGCTTTTATTACCGTATTCCGGAAGGAAAAGGCGACCCATGGGATGGCCGGAGGTGTCGAACATTTCGATTTTCCCCGGGGCATTTTGCACAACGCCTACCCGACCCTCCGAATCAACGAAAACGTCGACTACTCTTACGAATTCGCCTGGACCATTGCCCTCCCTGCCTATTGAAAGGCAAATATCCCCATACGGGTTGACGACCAGGACTTGCTTCTGCTGATTATCCAACAGATACACCTGGCCTGCCGAATCAGCCACCGCGCGATAGATGATTCCGAAAAAGGCATCATCCGCACTTCCATCCAGACGCCACATCTCTTGAGGATGGAGTATTTCTGGTTCATTGACGGGAGTGGCAGGATTGTTGATTCGAGTGATCGAACCATCTGTCTCAATCGACCCCTGCCATTGAGCCGCGCGAACCGTACCCAGAAATGCAACTGTTGCAAAAGCACAGACTGCCACGGCTAAAACAGGCCTCAGGATTGATCGATTATCTACATGCATAAGAGAACTTTTTCCTTTATCACCTTCAATGGGTTCAGAAGACCAACCCCTCCTCAAACCACATCCAGGACCTGTTTGTTCCACGTCCCGATCTCAACCCATCATATGCTTCAAAACATTAAATTCAGATACGAACGACGGCGTGCCAACGGACCCACAAAAAAAGGCCCGCCATCTCCCAGACACCCGCAGGTGAAAGGAACATGGCGAACCCATATCAACCATGACGGCAACCAAGACCCGCCGTCTTCTTATTCCGCTTCAACCTTCCCTGCATCCAACTTCTTCGTCACCTGAATAAAAATCAGCAACGAGATAAGTGAGACCAAACCCACCCCGATGTAGGCGTACCACAGGTAATGGGCATTAGCATACGCATCTGGCATGGGACCTTGTCCCTCCAGAAACAGCTTATGGGCCACTTGGGTTGCCGCATCCAGGGTGGAGGGTTCAGGACAGTAGGCCTTCAGGAGATACCCGGAGAAGGCAAAACCAAACAGCCAGGCCAGGAACGTGTTGATGTGGGCAAAGCCGAGAAAAGTGCCTTCCTGACCCTTGGGAGCCTGAAGGGAGGCGAACTCAAGCCATTTGGGGCTGAGGAAACATTCGGCGATTCCCTGAAGGGCAATACCGATGACCATCATAAAAACGATGGGATGCACTGCCATCCCGAATACGTTGATGTCGCTGTGAATCCAGGCCGAGGCCGCCATGGAGATGGCGGACAATGGAATGATCAACATGGCCACCAGAATGGAGCTTTGGGGCTTCCACTTGCGAACCAGGTGAGTGACCATGATCACAAAAATAACAACGACCAACGGGTTGATGTTGGCCATCCATTCGGGCTTGTAACCCTCACCGGCCATGCGCAACACGTACTTGGGCATCGAGGCGTAAAGCTGCCCCTGGATGGCCCAGAACCCGGCGGTGATTATGATCAGGGACAGGAAGCGCAGGTTGCTTACCGCAGCCCACATCCCATCCAATACTTCCCTGATGTTTTTGGTCTTTTCTCCCCCGCCTTCCCGGTCCGGGAAATACACCAGCGCCACGATGATCAAGGCCAGCAGCGATGCGCCCGCCGAGAAAAACGGGACCTTTTGTACACCCATCTGGATCCTGATATCGGCCACGATGGTCTTGCCGATGAAAGAACCGATGTTGACCACCATGTAGAAAATACTGAATGCTCGAGCCCGATTAGCCTCGTTGGAGGATTTGCTCACCGTCCCGGATATGACCGGTTTGACGATGGACCCGCCAAGCACGATCAGGACCAGGCCCACCCCAACCGGAGTTATGGTACTGTATACGCCAAGGGTGCCATAGCCCAGAGTCAGCAGGGCAAAGGCGATCATCAAGGCGTTCCGAAAACCTATGCGGTCGGCCAGGGCCCCGGTAAAGAAAGGCACGAGATAGATCCAGGCGCCAAACAGGCCCGCGACCCAACCGGCCTGAACGTCGTCGAGGCCGACTACCCGGTTAAGGTAAAGGCCCAGGGCGATGAAGGTCCCGTAATAGGCGGCGCGTTCACATAGTTCCGCGGCATTGCCGGTCCAGAACATACGGGGAAAGCGCCAGGATTGGACGTCTTGGCTCATGAATGGCTCCCTTGTTTTAACAGCGTGGATTTTCGGAATATTCCGGGCTAACGCTGGGTTGAATGCCTAATTGTAGCCTCCGTGGCTTGTTTCCGTAAGAATTATTCGCCGGCAGCGAATCCGCTACCCGTTCAGATACAGACCCGCACCCGGTCCAAGCGGCATCCCGGCCAACAGCCAGATCACCAGCATCACCATCCAGACCAAAGTGAAGGCGATGGAATAGGGCAGCATCGTGGCAATGACCGTACCCATGCCCGCCTTGGCGTCGTAGCGCTGGACGAAGGCCACGATCAGGGCGAAAAACGACATCATCGGTGAAATCATGTTCGTCGAACTGTCACCGATCCGGTAGACGCCCTGCACGAGTTCCGGCGTGTAGCCCAGAAGCATGAACATGGGCACGAAGACCGGCGCCATGAAGGCCCACTTGGCCGAGGCGCTTCCCATACAAAGGTTGATGCCGGCCGAGAGCAGGATAAAAGCGAGCATCAACGGGATGGGACCCAAACCCGAGGCCTTCAGCAACTCGGCACCGTTGATGGCCAGAATCAGGCCAAGGTTTGTGTACTTGAAATAGGCGACGAACTGGGCGGCGAAAAAGACCAGTACCAGGAATAGAGCCAGTGACTCCATACCTTCCTTCATGCCCTGTACGACATCCGTTTCGCTGCGGAAAGTTCCGGCGGCCAGGCCATAGGCCAGGCCCGCCAACAATCCGCCCAGGAAGATGAAGGTCACGATCCCGTGCATGAATGGGGAATGAAGAACGCTTCCGCTTTCGTGATGGCGTAGAAATCCATCGGCCGGCATCAGGCCGGCAAACACGATTCCCAGGAGTGCCAGACTCACAACCGAGGCCCAGACCAGGCCCTTCTTCTCCGGACCGGTCAGCTCCCGCAGTTCGTCGGCTCCGGCGGGGACCTCACCATAGTAATCCCCCAGGCGAGGCACGATGATCTTCTCGGTCACCCAGGTGCCAACCAGGGCGATCACGAAGGTGGAAACGACCATGAAGTAGTAGTTGCAGGCGGGGGTAACGGTATACTCCGGATCGATGATCCGGGCCGCTTCCTGGGTGAGTCCTGCCAGAAGGGGATCAATGGTCCCCAGCAACAGGTTTGCGCTGAAGCCACCCGACACGCCGGCAAAGGCCGCGGCCAGCCCTGCGATGGGGTGACGACCCACCGAGAGAAAAATGAGGGCTCCCATGGGAACGAGCAGCACATACCCCACATCGCTGGCCATGTTGCTCATCACACCGGCCAGAACAATCACAAAAGTCAGCAGGCGTCGAGGAGCGGCATGGACCAGCATCCTTAGGCCCGTGCCGATCAGCCCGCTCTTTTCGGCCACTCCGATACCCAGCAACGCGACCAGAACCACCCCCAGGGGTGCGAAGCCTGTGTAGTTGTCCACCGTGTTTTCAAGGATCCAATGCAGCCCGCTGCGAGAAAGCAAATTGATCGGTTGAACCAGAGAGCCGTCCTTGGGGTTGATCGCGGAAATTTCCAGCAAGCTCAAGAGCCAGGAAAGCACGACGATAATAAAAGCGAAAAGGGCAAACAGGGCGGCAGGATGCGGCAGGGCGTTGCCCACTCGTTCGATGGCCCCCAGAAAACGGGAGAGCAGGTTGTTCGGCTGGACGGAGGCTCGGTCCTGGTTCGTCATCAGAAGGGCCTTTCACGGGGTCCTGGAGTGGCGGACATTGGGCCGATTAAGAAAAGGGCCGGTTTAAGAAGACCGGTCCTTCGCGCGATGGCCGGAATTCCCTTCCTGGAATCCCTTACTTGAAATGCAATCTAGCATGATCGACCGAGTTGAGGCAAGATACTCTCGAAATTAGGTTGAGATTCGATACCCTGGAGAGGCAGGCCATGAAAATCCATCACTTCGCCCTGATCTTCGCGCTGCTGGCCAACGCCTCGGCCAACGTCCTGATCAAATCCGGGATGCGCCGGCTGGAACTGGAGGGCGCCGGGCTTGTTATGATCGTCCGACAGATCCTGACCAATGGCGCAGTGCTGGGCGGCATCATACTGTTCGGGTTGAATGTACTGAGTTACGCATATGTGTTGAACAAGATCCCGCTGTCCCAGGCCTATCCCATCATGACGTCGGTCGGGTTCCTCATCGTTGTATCGGCTTCGGTTTTTTTCTTTGGCGAGACGCTGGACATCTACCAGATTTTGGGTCTAGTGTTGATTTTGGGCGGCGTGGTCCTGATCGCCTCCCGGATGACTTGATTCCACCTGAAAGGCCTTGTAAATGACCTCCGACCCTATGTCCAACCCTATGACCGAGCATCGCCCGGAGAACACTTCCGGCGATTCCGCCAAACAGCACTATATGGTCACAGGAGGCGCCGGCTTCCTGGGCATCAATCTGGTGCGCTACCTGCTGGACCGCGGACACGAGGTTACTTCGCTGGATATCGCGCCCTTCGATTATCCGGAGCGAGACCGTGTTCGGGTCGTTGACGGAGACATCCGCGACCGCGCCAGCGTTGACGAGTCCCTCAAGGATGTGGACATCGTGGTGCATTGCGCTGCGGCCCTGCCCCTGTACAAGCCCGAAGACATCATGTCTACGGACCTGGACGGCTCGCGCACTGTCCTGCAGGCCGCCATGGACGCCGGGATCAAACGAGTTGTGCACGTTTCATCAACCGCGGTGTACGGCATCCCCGACCACCATCCCCTGGTCGAGGACGACCCTCTCCAAGGCGTGGGCCCTTACGGCATCGCCAAGGTGGAGGCCGAAGCGGTTTGTGCCAGTTTCCGTGAAGAAGGCATGATCGTGCCTATTGTCAGGCCCAAGAGTTTCATAGGACCCGAACGCCTGGGTGTTTTCGCCCTGTTCTACGACTGGGCCAAGGACGGCAGGGGCTTTCCCATGATCGGCAGTGGCAACAACCGCTACCAACTGTGCGACGTCGAGGATGTCTGCCAGGGCATCTACCTCTGCGCCACCGGACCGGCCGACATTGTCGACGATGTGTTCAACATCGGCGCCCGCGAATTCACGACCATGAAGGAAGACTACCAGGCAGTGCTGGACCTGGCCGGCTTCGGCAAGAAAATCCACGGCTTCCCCGCCGGCCCGGTAATCTGGACCCTGCGTTTCCTGGAAATGCTCAAGCTTTCTCCCCTGTACAAATGGGTTTACGAAACCGCGTGCGAAGACTCTTTCGTCTCCATCGAGAAGGCCGAGCGCGTGCTTGGTTTCGACCCCAAGCACTCGAACAAGGATGCTCTGATCCGTAACTACAACTGGTATCTGGAGCACATGCATGAGTTTGAGAAGGCCAGTGGGGTATCGCATCGTGTGCCTTGGGGGCAGGGGATTTTGCGGTTGGTGAAGTTGTTTTTCTAGGACGGGGACACGAAAACCCGTGGCCATCCCTCCCTGGGCTAGAAGAAGTTTTGTAAGTGCAAGCAATATAACAACATTGGATTAACGGGGGGCTGGCCGGGGGGTTAGTGAGCTAATTTGCCCATGCTTACAGGGGTATTAAAACCAGACGTCCAGCCAAAACCCTCCTCCAGCAAATCACGCGAGAGAACCTGGAAACCTATCTGACGGACCAGGATCCAGGGGAAGATTTTTCAAGCCATGTCTCACTCCACGTAGAAGCAGTCTTTCGTGAGTACCTGAAGTGTGGCCGGATATGGACCAGACCGGCGAGTCAGCAGACGAAACCTGGAACTGAACCACAAGAATAATGAGAATTGTAAGCAGGGATTACCGGATTTAACAGTGAAAACGGTTGAGGCCGGGATGTGCCTGAAATTCCTTCCCGGAATATAATCTTCATTGCTGCGGATCGTCTTCCGCTTCGGGCTCCCCGTTCAGGTAGCCGTTCAGCTCGTTCCGGACGTAGGCGCGGTACTGAGCCGGCGAGTCGGCCAAGTACCAGATTCGTTCCAGATTCTTCCAGCGCAGAACTTTCCCATCCTCCTGCTCCACCATGATCAGGGTGGGGCCGTCCAGGTCGTATGCCTCAACCAAGTCCTCATGGCCGGGCTCCTGCACATTCACTGGATCCCATGCGATGATCCCAGCGTCCAGGTCTTCCTCGAACTCGTCCCGGATCATTTCTTCCGCCATGTATTCCATGGACAAGCAGGTTGGACAGCGGAAAGTGTTGTGGAAATAGTAGATTTGAATGTCGGGGGAAGGAAGCGGTTCGGCGGCTGCTGTGCCGGAAAACCAAAGCGCCGCCAGGGTCAGCAGGAATTTTTGTTGGAGCATGCCGGGACCCCCTTTCAATTATTGCGTGATGTAGATCAGGTACAGGCCCGCCAAGATCACAAGGATGCCGCAGACGATCTTCAGGATCCGGCTTCCGGCCGAATCGGCGTTCCAGTTCAGCGAACGTTGGGTCAATTCCGCGCTGGCTCCTGCGACTCCAATCACCAGGCAGTGGCCCAACCCGTACATCAGCAACAACAGTCCGCCGTAAACCGGGTTGCCGGTGGCGACCTGGAAGGTGACCGCCAGCATCGGAGCCATGAAGGCGAAGGTGCAGGGCCCCAGGGCGATGCCGAAAACAAGGCCCATGGCCAGCGCGGCCCATGGTCCGCGTGATCTCATCCGCGGCTGATTCGGGTTGTCCCAGGACAGGGAGAAAACGCCCAACAGATTCAAACCAAGAACCAGAAAGAGCCCGGCCACGGCATAGTTCCCGATCGGGCCCAGATCGCCCATGAGGCGGCCCGCTCCGGCGGTGGCGACACCGATCAAGGCGATGGTGATCAGGATTCCGGTGGCGAACAACGTGGAAAGTCCGATCGCCCGCCGGGTTGTCAACCCTTCCTGTCCGTTGATGAAGGCCACGATCAAAGGCAGGCTGGCCAGGTGACAGGGGCTCAGCAGAATGCTCAACACGCCCCAAGCGAAGGATGCGCCCAGGGCCAGCCATGCCGATCCGGCGACGGCGTGATTCAGGGATTCGAATAGAGCTTGCATGAGTCCTGCTAGACCCCCTTGAAAGTGATGCCGTGCTTGGCGAAAACTCCCAGAATGTCCTCCCGCGAGAAAAACCCCTGGTGCCGGAACAACTCCTGCCCGTCCGCGTCGAAGAAGATCTGCGTCGGGATGACCTTGATCCCGTACTTCGGACCTTCCTTTGGATTCTTCCAGACATCGATGAAGTCGATCTCGCATTGCCCAGTAAGATCGGATTTCAGTTTTTCCAGAATAGGTGCCATGGTTTTGCAGGGGATGCACTTGTCGGCACCCAGGTCTAGCATGCGCGGCAGTTTCCCGGTGGCGGGCGTGGCTTCCTGCTCGGCGCCTTGTTCAGCGATCATTGCCGGGGATTTTCCCCGGTCTTTGATCGCCAGCACTCCGGCAACGGAGAACACCACCGCCAGCAGAACCACGATCCTGATCCAGCTTCGATTTCCTGCGGATCCACTTTCGGCCATCATCATCGGGTTCCCTTCCAGATTGGTGTCAGTTGCGCAAGGGTGGGGTTATCCCAACAAAGCCTTCAATTCCTCGACGTCCGGCACCTTGCCCACGGCCAGCACTTCACCGTCGACCGCCAGCGCGGGGGTCATCATCACGCCGAAGGCCATGATCTCGGCGACCTCGGTCACTTTTTTGATCTCGCAATCGAGGCCCAGGGCCTCCACCGCGAGGGCCGTGTTCTCGGCCAGTTTGTGGCACTTGGGACAGCCGGTACCCAGGATGGCGATCTGTTTCATGAACCTTGCTCCTTATGCGGCGACGATGGATCCGAAGATCCACCCCGTAAAACTGGACATCACGATGACCAGCAGGATGAAAACGGCGGTCTTGCGGTCGCCCATGATGCTGCGCATGACCAGGATGCTGGGCAGCGACACGGCCGGTCCGGCCAGCATCAGCGCCAGCGCCGGACCCTGGCCCATGCCCGCCCCGAGCAATCCCTGCAGGATGGGCACCTCGGTCATGGTAGCGAAGTACATGAAGGCGCCCGAAGCAGAGGCGATGACGTTCGAAAGCAGGGAATTACCGCCGACGGTTCCGGCGATCCAGGCCGAGGGGATCAGACCCTCGTGGCCCGGCCGGCCCAGCAACATTCCCGAAACCAGAACCCCGATCAACAACAGGGGCATGATCTGCTTGGCGAATCCCCAACTGGCTGCGACCCATTCGCTGTTCTCCTCCCGGGTCAGACCGGTGGCCAGGCCGACGGTCAACAGAAGGAACCCCCCGGCCAGGAACCACTTGATGTCGTGGACAACGATCCAGAATCCACTAGCCTGATCGGGCGCGCCCCAGTTGGCAAAAATCAGGAGGCCGACCAGAGAGGTGAACTGCAAGGCGGTCCGCCACAGTGGGCGGCCCGCTTCTGGCTCGGGCAGGGCGGCCATGCTGACCTGCTTCTCCTGTTCCTCCTTGCGGAAGAAGAAATGCATCAGCAGCCCGATCACGATACTGAACAAAACCGCGCCCACGGCCCGTCCGATGCCCAGTTGTAGTCCGAGGATCCTCGCGGTCAGAATGATGGCCAGCACGTTGATCGCCGGGCCGGAGTAGAGGAAAGCGGTGGCCGGGCCCAGGCCGGCGCCCATGCGATAGATCCCCGCGAACAGGGGCAGCACCGTGCAGGAGCAAACGGCCAGGATGGATCCGGAGACCGAGGCCACGCCGTAGGCGAGCAGCTTCTTGGCGCCCGGGCCCAGGTAGCGCATCACCGAGCCCTGGCTGACGAATACCGAAATCGCTCCGGCGATGAAGAAGGCGGGCACCAGGCAAAGCAGGACGTGTTCGCGGGCGTACCACTTGACCAGCTCCAGGGCCTGAACAATGGCGTTGTCGAAACGGCCTTGACCTACAGGGAGGTGGTAGATGGCCAGGAATCCAGCCGTCAGCCAGAAAAACGGCTTCCATTCATTTTTGAAACTCACTTGCTACCCCATCAATTCAATCGTGTCCTGGGCCGATGTCCGCAGGACCGATTCGATGCATTTGAAAAATTGCAGAACACAGGGGCAGCGCAGGCTATAGAAAACTTGATTGCCGTTCTTTCTGCTCGCCAGGATGCCTGCTTCACGAAGGACGGACAGGTGTTTCGAGACGGTGGACATATCCGACCCGATTTTTTCCTGAAGCTCACACACGCATTTCTCGCCATCGGCTAGTTCGTTTACGATGAAAAGCCGCGTTGCATTCCCCATGGCCTTCAGCACCTTGGCGCGGGCTTCGAAATTGGCTTTTGTGTTTGGTTCCATCGGCTTCTCCCTTGTTTGCCTATTTGGTAATATAGCCAAATAGGCCAACAAAGTCAAGCATAAAAATTGGCCAGGTGCTTTCAACATGTCAGATGTTTTGAAAAATCATGACGTAAACCCCGCTTACATCATGGCTTGCAATTATCAGCGTAGACTGCGAAAGTGGGAGCGAAATTCTCTCGTGGCCCGATCAAGTAGGACTGATGAATCCATGAATAGTCCGATTTCAACCAATGGAGCCCGGAGGATGACCAACCCCTTCGAAAGGTTGCTGTCGCTCTGGGTGGGACTTTGCATCGTTGGCGGGATTATCCTGGGCAAGGTCGCCCCAGGCGTCGCGCATTCTCTTGAGGGAATGAGCGTCACCCTGCGTGGGGCTCCCATCGTATCGATTCCCATTGCCATCTGCCTGTTCTTCATGATGTACCCGATCATGGTCAAAATCGATTTCGGGGAGGTCGTCAAGTCCGGGAAAAGCGGCAAGTCGGTCTTCCTGACCCTCTTTGTCAACTGGGGTATCAAGCCCTTCACGATGTACGCCTTCGCGATGCTTTTCCTGGGTGTCCTGTTTAGGGGTTTCATAGGTCCCGAGGCGACCGATCTGGTCAAGCTGCCCTTCGGGTTGGATCTGCCGGTCGGTGCTCAGCACGGATCCGGAGTGGTGGTTCTCAGCGACGGAGTCAAGATGCTGCAGATCCCCCTATGGCGAAGCTATCTGGCAGGATGCATTCTGCTGGGCATTGCGCCGTGTACGGCGATGGTTCTGGTGTGGAGTTACCTGGCCCGGGGCAATGACGGCCTGACCCTGGTCATGGTCGCCATCAACTCCCTGACCATGTTGATTCTGTATGGGGTGCTAGGAGGGTTTTTGCTGGGAGTGGGCCGGTTGCCGGTGCCCTGGCAAGCCTTGTTGATCTCCATCGCGGCCTACGTCGCCCTGCCTCTGGCGGCCGGTTGGTTGACCCGCAAATGGCTCATCGCAACCAGGGGCCGGAGATGGTTTCAGGACAGGTTCCTGCACTTCTTGACGCCGGTTACCATTCTCGCGCTGCTGTTGACCCTGGTGCTGTTGTTTTCCTTCAAGGGCGCGGTGATCGTTTCGAACCCGCTGACCATCCTCTGGATCGCCATACCCCTGTTCATCCAGACGGTGTTTGTATTTGCCCTGGGCTACGGTCTGGCCCGCTGGTTGAAATTGCCTTACCGGGACGCGGCTCCTGCGGCGATGATCGGGGCCTCGAATCATTTCGAGGTGGCCATCGCCACTTCGGTGCTGCTGTTCGGTCTTTCTTCCGGCGCGGCCTTGGCTACGGTTGTAGGAGTCCTGATCGAGGTGCCGGTGATGCTGATGCTGGTAAAGATATGCACTAATACTCGATCCTGGTTTCCTTCCAAATAGGGAGGAGCTGGAATCGACGATATCCGGGCCCTAATCTTCAATTCAACAACGTTAATAAAATATCAATTGTTCTTGACTAAATGGCCAAATAACCACAAATTCCCACTTGAAGCCTCGGAGCTCAAATTGCTTTGCCCACCTGCTTGCCTATTTGGCAAAATGGAAAATAAGAAAAACGTCATCCGAGGACAACGTCTGAGCGGGCGTTTTTCGAAGTTCGCCGAACAAAAAATGGAGGTTGGACGTGGGAAAGAGAATGCTTTGTCTACTTGTGGCCTTGGGGATTGGGGTGGTTGGCGGAGGAGAAGCGTTGGCTTCAAACATTTCAGGCACTGTCACGGATGTCAACGGAGAGGGGATAAAAGGAGCGATAGTTTTGGTCGAGGATCAGGATGTGCAAGGGAAAACAGGTTCGAACGGATCCTTCACCCTCAAGAACGTGGAACCGGGTAATGTTTTCCTGTACATCTCGGCACCCTCTGAAAAGTATCTGGACAACGAGACCAGGAAATCGCTGCAATTGAAGGCCGATTCCGATTTGAAAAACATCCAAATCACGCTTTCGGGCAGGCCGGGCATGAAAGCGGAATATGTAGGGATAAAAGTTTGTGCCGAATGCCACGCCGAGGATTGGCCGGGGATATTCAAGGCATTTGACGGAAGTCCCGATGCCAGCGTGCATTCCCGGTTCGTCAACGAGGGAACCGATCGGATGATCTATCCGGAAATGTGGCCCCGGCCGGGTGATGTCTTCATCCCCCGGGACCCCAAGGGGAATCTGCTCATGGTCCAGGACCCCCTGGACGGCGAGGGGCTGGTCAACGTCGTTCTCTGCACCGAGGACGGAAAGAACGGCCGCCAGTATCTTTTCAAATTCTACCCTGAACAGTCCGGTGATCCCCTGCAGGAAAAAGATTTGGACAGCTCCAGGAAAACCAGGGGCGCGGTCTGGATTCCCGTCGGAGCAACCATCGGCGGCCAGGGAAACTGGGGCGAAGGGTATGTTGATCCGGCCCACGAGATCGCCGACAAATACCACCAGTTCGGCGAAGGAAAACAGCGGTGGCTGGCCCGGGTCCAGGATGTCCCCTACTTGAAAAAATGGATGGAGGACAACGGCGTTCCGGTGGAAAAGGCCAAGCAGGACTATGTGGCCTACATGCCGGTATACCTCATGCAGGATGGTACGCCGGTTGGTTCCGACGCGCTTGCCGAAGGTGATGTAGGCACGCCGAAATTCTGGCAAAAGGGACCCACGCACTGGTGCCCTCCCACCAACACTCTTTCCCGGGGCTGCGCCGGTTGCCACGCCACGGGCGTGAAAATCAAAAAGAAGGATGTGCTGGACGACCCCAAACATCCCCACAAGCAGGTCGTCACGCATTTCGACTACATCGATCTGAATACGACTTGCGAGCGATGCCACGGACCCGGCTCCGAGCATGCCGATTCCGAAGACAAGGCCAAGATCATCATGCCCCAGTATTTGACGGTGAAAGCCGGCAATGAACTGTGCGGTCAATGCCATGGCTCGCATTCCGGAAAAAGCGAAAGGCCAATGGGGGTGCACAAGTATCCGTTCGACCAGGCCAACGTAGGCTCGCTCGGAAACGGCTACTTCGTGCCCGGCGTGTACGACCTGGACGATTTCTACTTCAACAACGACAAGCCCAGCGTCAACAACAAGTGGAAGGAAGGGACCTACAACACCTGGCCGGACCAGATTCACGCCCGGGCGCATTCCATGATGCTTTCGGAAGTGAGGCGGTCGGTCCATAACCACAATTCCACCGAAAAGCTGACCTGCACCGCGTGCCACGACGCCCATACCCTTGATGGCGGCCCAGCCTCGCTGGTCGTCGACGGGTATGACTTCAAGAACGCGGCCTACTGGAACAACACCCTTTGCCTGGCATGCCATGCCGGCAGCGGGCCCTTTGCAGAAGTCGGGACGGCAGATGTAGCCGTACTCCAGGTCGATGCCGACCGTGTCGTGACCAGGGACGGAAAAGCGGTTTCGGTTGATCCTGACGAAGGAATCATGGCGAAGAGCCGGGTAGCCAAGGCTGTGGCCAAGCATATGCAGGTTGGAGCCGGCATGGGTGGGGCCCTGTACACTCCTGAAGACATGGAGATGCCCGTTGGAAGCTGCGTTTCCTGCCACATGGCAAAGATCGGCAAGTTGTTCGACTTGAACGACGACGCCCAGTACCACCTGGCCCGCGACAGCAAGGGGATGATCGCCGTGGCCGAGGGGAACGTCGGGAATCACATCATGGATATCGTCTGGCCCGGACAAAGTTCGGTTTTGAAAAAATCCGATCCGGCCCAGGGCAATGATTACGACATCATGCCGAACTCGTGCAGCAGGTGCCATGCCTTCGCCAGGATGAGCGGGGACCTGGACTGACCGATGGTGTCGATTCAACCAAGACTCTCAACGGATTAAAGGTGGGTGGGAATGAAGAATTCAATGTGGTCCGCAGTGCTGGTTATGACCGTCATTCTGGTCGGAGCAGCTCAGGCAGGGGACGATTTTAAGACCTATGGCAAGTTGCACATGTCCTTGGAAATGCTGAACAACAGCGAGGACAGTCAACCGACCGTGTCCAACAACGGATCCCGGTTCGGTCTCAAGGGCGCCAGGGAGATGAATGACAAGTTCAAGATGATCTGGCAATTCGAACAGAAAATCAATCTGGCCCAGAAGGGTTCCGAGACGCTGGCGACCCGGAACAGCTACTTGGGCCTGGCTGGCGAGTGGGGGACGGCCCTTTTCGGGATCCATGACACCCCCTTCAAGACCATGGGTTCGAAGGTGACTTTCTTCCGCGACGAAATCGGGGATTATAGGCAAGCCGCCTTCAACTGGGACCGTCGTCTCCAGGACGTCGTGTTGTACATCACGCCCAATTACGACGGAATCTCCGGCCGGGTCATGTTCGAGATCGACCAGGGGGCCATGGGTGCGGAGGAAGCCAAGTCGATCATCAGCGGCAGCGCCTCCTACAAGAAGGAGGGCCTCTACCTGGGTGTTGCCTACGAAATGCTATCGAAGGCGTTCGCGTATTCCGCCTGGACGGATACGACCGATGCCGCCGCCCATGTCGTCAACAACGTTTACGGGAACAGCGCACAGGGAATCCGGGCCGGAGCAAAGTACCAGATGGACAAGCTGGGATTCTCGGCCATATTCCAGACCTTGTCGGACTACAACCAAGGCAGTTTCTCGGTGAATGAATTCGACGAGGGAATAGCCGTGGAAAACGACAAGAAGGCCATGACCTACGGCGCTGAGGCGGAGTTCCAGTTCGCTCAGAAGTATTCCACCAAGGCGGGCTACTACCTGGCGGATCCGAACACCGATGTGGATGATGACGAATTCAGCCTGCTGGCCGTCGGCCTTGACCACCAGTTCTCCAAGGATCTGTGGTTCTATCTGCAATACGCCATGGTCATGAACGGCGATGCCAGCGAAGCGGCCTTGGGCTGCACGTACAACGGTCACGGCAAGATTGTGGAGGCCAGCGGACCTGGACAGAACCCATCGGGCTTCAGTCTGGGCATGGCGATGAAATTCTGATTCTGCGAGAAAAAGAAGACCCCGGGGAATGCCCCGGGGTCTTTGTTGTCCGACAACTCCAAGGTTCGTCTCCAGTTCCAGGTTGCGAGTGTACTCCAGGGTCATCCGTAGGTTGCAGGCCAGCAGGTAGGCCGCCCCGCCTGTCAGGGTCTCGACGTTGACGGTGCCCCCCTCGGGGATGTTTTCCTCAGCCCATTCGGCCAAGCGTGGAGCTGTTTTTTCATAGGCCCGCACAAAATCCTTCAGCTTCTGATCGGCTTCGACACGATCGGATACGGCAAAGATTTTGCGGATATCAGCGGCGACCTTTGTCCTCATAGCCACCATCGGAACATATTTTTGTGCATTGCGCTGAAGATGGCACTGGCAGCGTTGCCAACGCACGCCGGGCATCGTCGCCTGCAGAGCCTTCTTGAGGCCCTCGTGTATTCACTTCGTAAACCTATCGTTGATGGCCGGACGGAACTGATTCTAACACCGCTGGAACTGCTTGGCCGATTATCCAAACGTTTCCGCAGGCTCCAGTTACCAAGGATTCCCCACCGAGACCTCTGGTTGAAGCTGATATGGCAGGAAACGCATTGTGTGTTTGCATGGGCGGAATAAGTGGTACCGACACCGGTTCTAGCCAGGAACTTCTGCTTTTTCCTGATCTCTTTTGTATTCTACGAGTTTCAACGCAGCCTTCTTCCCGAACATCCAGAAAACCGCCGGCCGCAAAATAAACTCCAACAAAGTGGACGTCACAAGACCTCCTATCACCACAGTGGCAACGGGGTATAAAATCTCCCGACCCGTTTCACCGGCGGACAAAAGCAGCGGGAACAAACCGGCACCCGTCGTCAAGGCAGTCATGACTACCGGCGCAGCACGTTCCTGACCTCCACGAATCAACAATTCATGGGTCCAGGAAACATTTTCTTTCCGCATCAGATAAATGTAATGAGCGATGAGCAGGATCCCGTTTCGCGTGGCAATACCTGCCAGTGAAACGAAACCCACCAGGGCGGCAATACTGAATGGCTGACCGGTAATAGTCAGCAGGGCCACCCCACCAACAAACGCTGCCGGAACACAGGTGAGAATCTGGAATGCCAGATTCAACGAACGAAACTGGACGTACAGAATGAAAATGATTATCGCCAGCGACAAGATCGAAAACAGGAGAATTAGTCTTGTTGCACGCATCTGTGACTCGAACTGGCCTTCATACCGCAAGAAGGATCCCTGCGGCAACCGCTCCTCAAGCGGCTTCAGCGCTTCCTGTAGGCCGCGCACAACCTTACCCAGGTGACGCCCCTCCGTATTGCAGGTTACCGCAACACGACGCACCAGGTTATCCCTGGAAATCGCGTTGGGGCCGGCGGTTTCCTCCACCGTAGCCAGGTCACCAAGACGAGCCCATCCACCACCGGGCAACTGGATCGGCAGACGCTGGATTGACTCACGCGAGTCCCGAATATCCTGCTTCAGGCGGACGAATAAATCATAACGGCGCTCGCCTTCAAGGATGTCGGCGACTACTTCCCCGCCCAGAGCCATCTCCAACTCTTCAGCCAGGGCGCCCGGAGTAATGCCGACCTCGGCCAAACGCTCCTGGTTGATTTTTACATGCATCTGCGGCACCAAAACCTGCGGCTCGACATACAAATCGATAACGCCAGGAACCTTCTGGGCAATTAACTTTATTTCCTGAACAACGGTACGCAATTCATCCAGGTCCGGCCCCATGGCCTTGATGGCAATTTCAGCCTGCAGACCACTTAGGATGTGGTCGATCCTGTGGGCCAGCGGTTGACCGATTGTGTAGGTCAACCCGGTTTGTGAGCCCAGGCGTTTACGCACCCGGGCCTCCATTTTATCAATGGGAATACCCGAGTCCGGATTGAGAGTAAGCAGGAAGTGACTGATCGTCACCGGGGGAGCGTGTTCGTCATGCTGCCCACGACCCGTGTAGCGGCTAACAGAAGTGACCCCCTCCATGCCAACCAGCTTGTCCTCCATCTCACCTGCAATACGGTCGGATTCGGCTAGGGAAGTGCCCGGCGGGAGAAAGCTCATGACCAGCATTGTGCCTTCGTCAAACGGAGGCAAGAACTCGCTGCCGAGCAGCATTGCGCCGGCACCTGCAGCAATAACCAGCAGCACAAACCAGATGGCGAATACTTTTCTTCCCTTGATGGCAACGGCAATCAGCTTGCCGGTTCCGGCTCGCAACCATCGTAAAGCAGGGGAATATTTTTCGGCCGAGGAAGCAGGAGCCGGCATCTTGTTTTTGAACAGCAGAAACGAAAGTACCGGAGTTACGGTCAACGAAACAACCATCGAAGCCAACAGCGAAGCGACGTAGGCGACCGCCATGGGTTTAAAAAGGCGACCCTCGATGCCGGTCAAGGCAAAGAGAGGCAAAAAGACCAAAACAACAATCAGCGTTCCCGTGAAAATCGGCTGCCGGACTTCAGTGGAAGCCCTGGCAACGATTTCGAGAATTGAGCCCGAGTCGTTTTTCCGCTGCCTTAGCCGACGGACCACGTTCTCCACGCCAACGATTGCATCATCGACCAGTTCACCCACTGCTATGGCCAGCCCGCCGAGAGTCATTGTGTTGATGGTCAGCCCCATGGCTGCAAACATTATTCCGGCAGTGGCGAATGACAGAGGCAACGCCACCAGGGTGATCAGGGAGGCCCTCAGATTTGCCAGAAAAATAAAGAGGATGATGACAACCAGAATTGAGCCGTCGCGCAGAGCCTCAATCACATTGTCGACCCCACGCTGCAGGAACGTGGCCTGTCGGTAAAGATCGCTCCGCAGTTGTACACCGTCGGGCAGGGCTGTTCTGATCTTTTCGACTTCCTCGTCGATCAGTTCACTCAAGGCCAGGGTGTTGACCCCCGGCTGCTTGAAGATCAGCATTATTACGCCGTTCCGGCCGTCGATGGCCGCCGCCCCCCGGGCGTATTCCGGGCCAACAACCACCTCGGCTACATCACCGACACGCACCGGACGAATCCTGTTGCCGGCCACGACCACATCTGAAATTTCCTCGGTTGAATCCAAACGACCAAGATTGCGCACCAGCAGTTCTCTGTTATCCTGGGGCAAATAACCTCCACTGCTGTTGCTGGATGCATCACCGGCGACCTTGCCCAGTTCAGTCAGGCCGACACCGTGGCGAAGCAACAAGTCCGGATCGGCCAGGATCTGATACTGTTTTTTCTCACCACCGATAATAACTACCTGGGCCACACCAGGAACCGACATCAACTGGCGCCTGACAACCCAGTCGGCCAAGGTGTTCAACTCCATTGCCGATACCGAACCATCAGGGCTGGCCAAGCCCAGGTTCTGGATTTCGCCGGTAATTGAAGAAATAGGAGCCATTTCGGGGATGACGCCTTGGGGCAATTCATCCCGGACAAGTTGAAGTCTCTCCTGCACCATCTGCCGGTTCAGGTAAATGTCCGTTCCCCAATCAAAATCCACTCGTAACAGCGTAAGGCCGTCCCCGGAGGTGGACATGATTCGGGAGACGCCGGGCAAACCACCCAGCGACGATTCCAGGGGAAGAGTAACCAGGGTCTCCATTTCTTCAGGAGCCAGACCGTGCGCATCGGCGATAACAGTCACCGTCGGTTGGTTCAAATCCGGAAAAATATCGACCGGGCGACGGACAAGCTGGGTACCGCCGATACCCATCAACACACAGGCCAACACCAGAACCATTAGTCGATTATTCAAGGAAGTATGTATCAAACGATCCAGCATTATTTTCCTCTAATGGCTGTGGCCATGATCATCGTCGGCTACGGCTTCACCGCTTTGCTGTTTCATGATCAAGTTCAACTGCAAAGCGCCGCTGGTGATTATTTGTTCCCCGGCAGTCAAGCCACAGTCCTGGGTCAGCACCGCGCTTCGCCCCTCCAGCCTCTCCATCCGGATGTCCATACGCTGGTAGCCGTCGTTGATTTTCTTGAAGACACAGATTCGCCCCCCGTCGCGGACAATGGCTGAAGAGGGGACTACAAAACGGGGACCGACTTCCTGGGTACCTACCATGATCTGCACCTGGGAACCCGCGCGGAGTTCCCAATCGCAGTACTTGATACCATCGACTACCTTGACCGAGACAACCTTGTTGGGTACCGGAACCAGGAAGTGGGTGATTCGCTCCGGTCCGTCCAGGGCACTTTCCACAGTCAGGATACTTAGCTTGTTGACGTGTTTGTTTTCCGCAGGGAAAAGCAGGGAAACCGGCAGGTTTTCACGCGCGGCCCGGGAAACAACAGGCAGATCTGACTCAAAAGCATCGCCGATCACCAGCAACCGATCCATGGCCACCAGCTCAAACAAGGTTGTCCCGGCGGGAATCGTTTCTCCTATGTCTATTGCCCGGACCGCCACTTCAAGGTCCGGAGCCCCGGGCAACTCGGGAGCAAAAACGGAAATACGAGTGGTCACCAGACCGTCTTCGGCCAGTTTGCCGAGTTGGTCACGGCTCAATCCAGAGATTTGAAGTGTTTCCAGAACCGCGTTAAGGGAGCTTTGCAGGGAACGTGACTCAGCCTCGGCTACCGCCAGGTCTGCTTCCACACGGCTACGTTCGTGGCTATTCCCGTTCCCATTTGCAACCGGCAGGGAGGCCAAATATGTCCGAGCCCTATCAAGACCGGTTTGTGATGCCAGCAGCTCCGCCCGCAACTCAACCGCACGAATCTGCATTTGGTTCAATTCAGAATCAACCAACTCCAAAACACACAGTTGTTGACCGGCTTTCACCGTTGAGTGCAGGGGGGCGTTAAGCTCAAGAACCCGTACTTTTGCAGGCAGTGAAACGTGCGCCATCCTATCCGGATCCACGCCCACTGTACCTGGAATCTTGATCTTGTCGAACCAGGTTTCCAGCTCGATTTTTGAAGTCACCAGGTTCAAGTTGGCTGATGCCTTGGCATCCAAATGAACAACCTGGGCTTCCCCGTCGTGGTCAACCTCAAGGCACGGAACTGGTTCGGGGTGGTCATGACCATCTTCCCCACTACAGCCCGGATCTTCCTTGGGCTCACTGTAATTCACGGTACCGTCGGCGTGTGCATGCGAATCCAGCGGTTGTTCTGTTTTCTTGCCGTCGCAACCGGATGTAACCAGCGCCGCCCAGAAAACCAGGGGAATGATAACCAGACCGCCTTTGCGGAAACTCACGGATCGACCTCCAAATTAGTGCTGATGGCGTTTGTCGTGAAGCGGACACCCGATCACGGATTCGAGTTCAAGGACCACCTCGTGTCTGGCCACTTTGAGTTCAATTATTTCCAACTGTACCGAGGCGTGTGTGCGGTGGGCCGAAAGCAGGCGCAAAACGTCCGTCTGCCCGGCAAAGTATCGCCCCTCGGCCAGGTCGAAAGCCTCGGAGGCCGAAGCTCCTACCTCTCCCAGTAGATCTTCCAGCGCGGCATCCAGAGCCGCCAACCGATTCAGCGCCATGGAAATTCTGGAGTTCACGGATCTGACCTCGAATTCCAAAGCGGAGAAAGCAACCCCACGATGTGCCAGTGAGGCTTTGTACTCGGAGGCCCCAGTATCAAAAATCGGCAAAGGCAGACTAAAAGCGAAACCCGCCTCCGTTTCTTCTTTGCCCACGTTGAAAGCCGGACCAAGTCTGAGATCCGGAATCCGCGCACGGGAGGCCAAAGCCGATTCCCACTCGGCGCGTTGATATTCCAGGCGCGCGCGCAAGAGCAGTTCACTGTGCTGTTGTGCCATCGCCACGAGTGATTCCTTGTCTGAGCAGATTTCTACTGCTTCGATAACTGGTGTTCTGATGATAAGGTGGGGAGCATTAAGACCTATCAACAGAAGCAATTCTTCTTCAATTTGTACCACTTCTAACCGACTGCGGGTCAAAGCCCGCTTGTCCGATGCAGCATCGGCAAGCACAAGGGAAACATCCAGCGGATCGGCAAGTGAAGCGGAAAGTCGGTTCCGGGCCAACTCAGCGTATTCGGCCGAGCGTGCTGCCAACTCCTCATGGAGCGCGAGCTTGGTACGAGCTCCCTCCAATCGGACCAGGATACTGCCCAATTCATTTTCGGCCTGTTTGCGGGCCTGGCTTAAAGCAGCTTCGGCCAGGGCCAAATCAATATCGGCAACTCGATTGGCTGCACCCAGACGACCACTCAACGGCAAGGAAAGCATCAGGGCACCTTCAAATACCGTTCTACTACCATCTTTGAACATAAGGCGAGATTCAAACTCCGGGTTGGGCAGACGCCCTGAAACCGGATTCCTGGCTGCAGCTTCCTTGACCTGAGCCTCGGCAGCAAGAACAGCCGGGTGTCGCCTCAATGCCATTTGGTGCATTTCAGAAATTCCAAGGGAATCGGCACCGGCCGTGAAGTTTGCTGCAACCTGGGTACCGTTTGGGTAATTGAGATCAGCAAGGTCAGAGTAGCTCCAAGTCGGATCATCCATTACGCCGGGAACAAGCGACTGGTGACAACCACTCATGAGACCCAATAGAGGCACCAATAGTAAGAAGCTTGGAATCGATAAAGACTTCCCCTTCACAAAGACTTTTGGCTTGGAAGCACGGGCATCGAACACGAGAGCCCCATTTCTGGAGAAAGACTTGTTCAAAACAGACCATCAATACTATCAGGATCGTATCCAGTTCCAAAAATATACAATTTTAGAGGGAATTTGAAACCACTATTTGCTCATCCCCATTGGTTGGAGAGAGACCTACGCCACCCAGTGCCCAAGACAGCAATTTCTACTGGTTGAAGGCCGGCGATAGGATTGAGAGTCGGCAAATGATTCTTTTGAAATGATGTGGCCGTTTTATTTCTTCTTTCCGGTCGCCAAACCATAAAGGTTTGGCGACCGGATCTTACCGACTTGAAATTTTCGACTTATTTCTTCATCGCATGCTGAGCGCGCATCGACTTGTCCAGCTCTATGATCTCGCCCAAATCCTCCGTCATCATGTTCCAGCCGTACCAGTAGGCATAATCAGGATTGACGTGGAAGAACGCCTGGTATGCCCGCATCCGATGCTTGAAATACATCTGCAGCAAAACCTGGTCGATGTAGGACAGATCCTGCAGGTTCTCATCCCAGTTCGCCCCGTTGGTGTGCATCAAGGCCAGGATGAAGGGATAGTTGAACGGATAGCTTTCGGGCTTCTTGATTATGCCGTCGGCATAAAGGCCCGCGACGATCTCGATAGCCTCGGCCATCAGTCGGTCGGCCTTGGTCAGGATGGCATCACCGGCTTCCAGCTGTTCCTTGGCGTATTCGGTGGAGTGGCACTCGGAACAGGTATTCAGCATCTTGTCCCGTTCTTTTTGCCAGGAGGCTTCGTCCAATCGGGCCATGTCCACTGCCTTGACCGCATTTAAAATCGGTTCAAAGGGCTCGCCTGTTTCAGGAACCAGAACGCCCAGAGCCTTGAGAATGGTGACGCGGTCGGCGGCTGCCTGCGGATCCTCGGGCAGCGGCAACCTGACGCCCAGGAAGCCCCAGGCAGTTTTGTTCTCGTGGGTGCCATTTTGCAGATGACAGTGCTGGCAGGTGGGAGCCGAAGCTCCATCGGGTAGATCCCCAGCCAATTTGGCGAAGTAACGTTCGCCGTGTTTGGAGCTGGACCACATCTCCCACTGCGGATGGTCGTAGCCCATGTGGCATTGCTGGCAGGCCCTGGGATTTTGGGCTTCCTTCTTGAAGAAGGTGTGGCGGGTGTGGCACTCGTCACATGAATTCGTCTGATACCGGTAACCCTTGTCCAGCTGTTCTTTCTTCTGGGCCTCCGACTTGATGCCCATGTTGTGGCAACCACCACATCCGCGGCCGCCCTCGATCAGTTCATCCGGAGCAAAGTGGGTGCCAGGGATCGCATTCAGAACGGTCCAGCCGAAGTTGTGTTTGCCTTTGGAAAAAGACTCGAATTGTTCCTCGTGGCATTCCGCGCAGACACTCTCGTCCGGTAATTTTGCCTTCAGATAGTCCGCGGCCGTCTTGTGGGCATCTCCGTGACAAGTGGAACAGGTCACGTCATTGGCGGCGTGCTTACTGAGGGACCAGTCGTTAACCATACCGGGCGATTCCTTCTTGTGGCACTCCAGGCAGTTATCTTCGCCCCACACCATCCCCGGCAACATCAGGCCCATAACCGCACCGACAAGAAGTAAAGACAATAAACGTTTCATGGGAACCCCCTTCACCATGGAAACCACCTGGATCGTACGGGAATCGATACGGCCCCCCTGGATTTCCACCAACCTGGTCCGGTGTCCTCTCCGGCCCCAGGCCAATTTACCCTTCTTTGTCTTTTTTTCAACCCCTTTTACTCAAACAACTTATACAAAAACAATAGGATTAGTGCTGAAGCCTGATGCGTGATACGATGCTCCCCACTGAAGCGTACGGGCCCTAACTACAGAATCCAGGAGGAATCCATGGTTTCCGGATTCAAAGCCACCCAGCCGGCAGTTGCAGTTCTTGCTTTAATAGTTCTTCTTGCCTCCTTCACCATGCCCATCGCAAATCCCGCAGATCCCTCCCCGCCCGACTACGCCCTGGTGATTCACGGCGGGGCAGGCGTCATCCTACGGGACAAACTGGACGCCGAAACCGAACAGGCCTACCGCACCAAGCTTCTGGAAGCCCTGGAAACCGGCCGGGAAATTCTTGCGGTCGGCGGTTCAAGCCTGGACGCGGTCGAAGCGGTCATCAACCTGATGGAGGATTCGCCCCTGTTCAACGCGGGCAGAGGCTCGGTGTTCACCGAAGCTGGAAAGAACGAGATGGACGCCTCGATCATGACCGGGCACGACCTGAACGCCGGGGCCGTTGCGGGTGTCACGACGATAAAGAATCCCATTTCGGCCGCGCGCCGGGTGATGACCCATTCCAAGCACGTAATGTTGTCCCGTGATGGCGCCGAGGCCTTCGCCGCAGATCAGGGACTGGAGATCGTGGACCCCGAATATTTCCGGACCGAACGCCGGTGGGAATCCTACCGGAAGTTAAAAGCCAAGCAGGAATCGGCAGCCGAAACCGAGGACACCAAACACGGCACCGTCGGCTGCGTGGCCCTGGACAGGGAAGGCAACATCGCCGCGGGAACATCCACCGGCGGCATGACGATGAAGAAGTGGGGCCGAATTGGCGACTCCCCCGTCATCGGTGCAGGCACTTACGCCAACAACCTCACTTGCGGCGTATCAGCCACCGGCCACGGCGAATTCTTCATCCGCAACGTTGTGGCCCACGACATCTCGGCTCTCATGGAGTACAAGGGTCTGGCTTTGGTGGCGGCGGCCGATCTGGTTGTGAAGAAGAAATTGGTCAGCCAGGGAGCCACCGGCGGTATCGTGGCATTGGACGGAGAAGGCAACATCGCCATGAGTTTCAACACGCCGGGGATGTACCGTGGTTTTCTGAAGTCCAACGGGGAGCAGAGCGTCTTCATCTTTGGGGATGAATAGGCCTACTCCGTCGGACCATCATCTGATCAAAACCATGCGCCTAGTCTCCGAAAAATCCCCAGCTTCGAGGCGGTAGAAGTAGGTACCAGTAGGCACAGACCGCCCGCTCGTGTCGCGACCATCCCACGCCACCGCATTATTGCCCTTCCCACGCACTCCCCTTAACAGGGTAGTTACACAACGACCCGCGACCGAGTATACGGCCAGTTCAACAAAACTTTCTACTGACAGGTCGAAATGGATTGTCGTACGCGGATTGAAGGGATTGGGATAGTTCTGGCCTAGAATCGGTCCCGGGAGTTCGAAGGATCCAGGCACGGCCGATTCTCCACCTTCCGTCAGATTGATCAATATCGATACTTCACCCGAATAGTTGGTCGTAACGGCAATATCGGTGCTTCCGTCTTCATCAAAATCACTGGCAATTATACACATAGGGCCGTCACCCGCTGGAAAATTCACTGCCGGAGCAAAGGTCCCGTCCCCTTGGCCCAACAGAATTGAAAAATCGTCGCCATTGAAATTCGCCAGGGCCAGGTCGAGGTGTCCGTCTCTATCGAAATCTGCTGAACAAAGAGAATAGTTTTTATCACCGGTGGCATATTTCACCGGAGCTGCAAACGAACCGTTCCCGTCACCCAACAGAACCGAGGCATCCAGGGAGACGTTATTAGCGATCCCCAAATCAACATGTCCATCTTCATTGAAGTCCCCCTTGCACAAGAAAAAGGGGCCGTCGATGGTTCTAAAATTTGTGGCAGCTGAGAAAGTTCCGTCTCCGGCACCCAGCAAAATCGATACGTTGTCGGTTTCGGAGTTGACGACCGCAAGATCGGTGTGACCATCTTCATTGAAATCGTCCGCGCAGACTGACCGCGAAGAGGTTCCGGTCGCGTAGAATACGGCAGGGGCGAAAGTACCGTCTCCAACGCCCAGCAGGACCGAAATTTCCTTGGTTTCGATGTCGTGGCAAGCGTCCGAAACGGCAAGATCAAGGTGACCGTCTTCGTCAAAATCACCCGTACAGATTCCCCAGGGACCGTCCTTTGCTGCATATTGAATCCCCGGTGAAAAATTCCCGTCTCCATTGTTCAATAGAATTGTGACATTGTCGGAGCCATAGTTGGCCACCGCAAGATCCAAATCTCCATCTTCATCCAAATCGTCGACACACATCCCGTGGGGATAATCACCGACCCCGAAGGTCGTCGCCGGAGCGAACTGACCGTCTCCCGAGCCCAATAGAACCGTCACATAATCATCCCAGTAGTGTGCGATTGCCAAATCGATGTGACCATCAGCATTGAAGTCGCCGGAACAGGATGCCACGGCCCCCATCCCACAAGAGTAGTTTACGGCTGGGGCGAACAAATCCGATGCGGTTGCTATTGAGGACAAAAATGCCAACAGCAGTATCCCAGTTAAGCCAACACGGAATTTCCCCACAATAATCCCCAATCATTTCATTTGCTGCCAGCACAATTGCCGCTTAACTTGAACGCCTTGCCCCCATTACGGTTAGGGCTGCTCCAGTATAGCATATCCTGATGATAAAAATGGAAGTACATATCAATTTATTATTGCCGGGAAGAATATTGGGAGTTTCTCCAGCAGGAACTTGAGTTTTCCGTATTTTGGGTAAGCTAGCCTCAGCCTCCCTTCCCATAATTCGGCGCTTCCTTGGTGATCTGAATATCATGCGGATGGCTCTCCACCATACCCGCGCTGGTCGTTCTCACCAGCTTGGCATTCTGCTGGAAGCAGGGGATGTCCCTACACCCGCAGTAGCCCATCCCACTACGCAGTCCGCCAACCAGTTGGTAAAGTACTTCGTGAACCTTGCCCTTGTACGGCACGCGGCCCTCGATACCCTCGGGCACCAACTTGTCCGTTTCGGTAATCTCTCCCTGGGAGTAACGATCCTTGCTGCCCTGTTGCATCGCCCCCAGCGAACCCATGCCGCGGTATGTTTTGTAGACCCTTCCCTCGAAGAGGATCTTCTCGCCAGGTGATTCGTCGGTACCGGCAAGCAGGGAACCGGCCATCACTGCGTCGGCCCCCACGGCAATGGCCTTGGCCACGTCGCCGCTGTAGCGGATCCCGCCGTCGGCGACCAGGGCGACACCCCGCTTGCGGGTCACTTCGGCCACGTCCATGATCGCGGTGATCTGAGGCACGCCGACACCCGCGACCACACGGGTGGTGCAGATCGAACCAGGCCCGATGCCGACCTTGACGGCGTCGGCCCCCGCGTCGATCAGGGCCTCGGCAGCGGCGGCGGTCGCTATATTCCCGGCCAGGATGCGCAAGTCCTGGTATTTGGATTTTATGGTCCGCACCATCTCGATGACGTTATTGCTGTGACCATGGGCCGTGTCGATGACCAGAAGGTCGACCCCCGCCTCATGCAGCAGTTCGACCCGTAACGGCGTATCCGGTCCGACACCAACAGCCGCTCCGACGCGCAACCTACCGGCCTTGTCTTTACAGGCATATGGATAATCCAATTTCTTTTGGATATCCTTGACGGTGATCAAGCCTCGTAATTCTCCATCTCCATTGACCACCAACAACTTTTCAATGCGATGCTCGTGCAGTAGCTGTGCAGCCTCCTCGAGGTTTGTTCCCACCGGCACCGTGACAAGATTCTTACTGGTCATCACCTTGCACACCTGCTGGCGCGTGTCCTTCACAAAACGAAGATCGCGGTTGGTCAGGATGCCCACCAGTTTCTGTCCCTCGGTGATAGGCACACCGCTGATGCGGTAGTGGGCCATCAACTCCAGGGCCTCGTCGATACTCCTGTCCGGCTCAAGAGTGATCGGCTTGGTGATCATCCCGGATTCGGACCGCTTGACCCGTTCCACTTCGCTGGCCTGGGCCCGAGGATCCAGGTTCTTGTGCACGATTCCAATCCCGCCCTCGCGTGCCACGGCGATGGCCATGTCGGCCTCTGTAACCGTGTCCATAGCCGCCGAAAGGAAGGGGATGCGCAGGTGGATATCCGGCGCCAGTCGAGTGGAAGTATCAACATCACCAGGCGTGATCTCCGAGTAAGCCGGGATCAGCAGAACGTCGTCGAAGGTCAGGGCCTCGGGAAAATGTGAATCACTGACAGACACGGAGGGTCCTTTCTGGTTAGCCCTTCATAATACCGATGAACGGCAGGTTCCGGTATTTCTCATCATAGTCCAACCCGAACCCGATCACGAATTCCGCGGGGATCTCGAACCCGATGTAGTGCAGCGGCACATCGTTCACCCGGGCCGGTTTCTTGTCCAGCAGGGCCGCTATGCGGATACTTCGCGGGTTGCGCGTCTGCAGCAGCTCCGTCAGGTGGGCAATGGTCAAACCGGTATCGATGATGTCCTCGACCAGAATTATATCCCGGTTGGTGATGTTCTCCTTCAGATCCTTCTCGATCTTGACCACACCGGTACTCTGCGTGCCGCCGTCGTAGCTGGAAACAGCCATGAAGTCCACTTCGTGCTCGACCGAAACACAACGAGTCAGATCCGCCAGGAAGGGATAGGCTCCCTTGAGTATGCAGATGAAGATCGGCGTGCTGTCCTTGTAGTCCTTGCTTATCTCGTTGCCCATCTGGCGAATCCGCTTCTGGATCTCCTCGGAGGAAATCAGGATGCGTTCGATGAAGGAGTAGCGTTTCAAATATTCCTGGTCGTCGAAGGTCACGGTTCGCCTCCAGTGGATGGGTTTATCGGCCGGTCAGTCCTGCGACGGTCAATCCTGCGATGATCCGTCCTCGTGGGAACCCAGCTCACGCAATTCCTGGTTCAAGGTTCTCTGTCGATCACGCTCCCGAATGATTTCCTGAATTTTCGTGGCGATCAGGTCGATTGCCACCTTGTTGTGCCCCCCCTCGGGAATAATCAGGTGGGCGTAGCGCTTGCTCGGCCAAACGAATTGAAGATGCATCGGCCGGACCACGGTCAAGTACTGTTCGATGACCGAATCCATGCTGCGCCCACGCTCGTTGATGTCCCGCCGCATCCGGCGCAGAACTCTCTCGTCCGAGTCCACATCCACGTACAGACGGATATCCATCATTTTGCGCAGAATCGTCGACTCCAGGACCAAAATCCCCTCCACAAATATAATGTCAGCAGTTTCGACCAAGTGGGTCTCCGGTAGTCGACTGTGGATGGAATAATCGTAATGGGGGATCTGAACCGATTCGCCACGCTGCATGGCCTCAAGGTGCTTGACCAGAAGCGTGGTTTCGAAGGCCTTGGGGTGATCGTAATTGATCGCGGCCCGCTCATGAACCGGCAGATGGGCGTTGTCCTGGTAGTACGAATCGTGGTGAATGATCCGGATGGTCTTACCGGGACAGGCTTCGCGGACCCGCAAAGCCACCGTGGTCTTGCCGGACCCGGAGCCGCCGGCAATTCCGATAATGACCGGCGGAAGGGGCTGTTGTTGCGGATCGTTCATGGGCGTAAAATATCCGAGGTACCCCCTGCTGTCAATTTGGTAGTGCTGATTTCAGCGCAAAAACACCAAATAAGGAGATAGACCGGCTGCTTTACGGAATTGAATCTTCGCTGGAAAGGCCGGCTTGCGAAATCTTGTAGAATTTTATCAGGCCCGCCTCAATAAGATAATTTGCAAAATCCCTTGCATTCTCTCGCTTGTCGAAGGGCCCAAGATAGATCGAATACGAAACACGTCCCTGGTTCGAGGTTTGGGTCCTGATATAGGAAATTACACCATCTGAAATAAGCTGTTCATTTAAGCGGTCCGCCTGGAGCCTTTCATAAAAAGACGCTATATGTACAACATATGATGGACCATCGTCATTTATGAGAGGCTTAACATTGTCATCACTAACTGCGTTTTCATCTTGTAAGCCTTTTGTAAAACTGCCCCACGAGACAATTTGAGAGCTAGGCAAAGGGCCAAATTCCATAAGAGGCGCCCAAAGACCTTTGGTCAGGTAACCGGTTGTCAAGAGAGCAACAATCAAAATGGCGGCCACCCAAAATCTCCTGCGGACAGAAAAACTTGTCTCAGGAATATACGGTTCAATATCATGTATGAGATCCTCCAGGAATTCTTTCCCGGAATGCTCTTCAATTTTCCCAGACGGAGTGGAAACGGGCGGTTCATCGGATTTTTTTTCGGTTTCCGGGCCTGAAACATTCAATGCTCTTTCACCAGGAGCCAAGGCCGCGGAAAGTTCCTCTACGTGCTTGCCTGAAATCATCTTTGCACTGTCGACGAATCCCGATAGGAGTGCCTGGTTGGCCACAACGTTGACCAACCTGGGAATCCCTTTAGTGATCTTGAAAATCACATCGAAGGCGCTCTTTTTGAATAGGGGTTTGGTCCTGCCTGCTGTCGTCAAACGATGGTTGATGTAATCTTCAAGCTCCTGCCTGTTCAAGTGCCCAAAATTGTACTCGACCCTGATTCTTTGACGCAGTTGCCGCATTTCTGGACGATCCAGGGTCTCCGCCAACCCCAATTGTCCAGCAAGTACGATCTGTAGAGCCTGCCCCCCCGGCTGGGCAAGATTCATCAACATCCGCAAACTTTCCAGGGCTTCCGGCGCAAGGTTTTGGGCTTCATCCACAACCAACAGGACGGTCTTTGCCTGCTTTCGCTTATTGATCAAGATCTGTTCAAAACGGTGAATCAACACGGGCAGGCTTGAATCGGAACCGGTTTCTTCCTCAAGTTTCATCAATACCAAATGGAGAATCTCTGGGAAATCAAGGGAAGTGACATTAATGAAAACAGGGACAAAATTATTGGACAACTGGTCAAGAAGTCGATGCAGGGCAATCGTCTTCCCTGTCCCGATATCCCCCACGACAAGGATCAAATCCTCATGCTGCTCCAACCCATATGCAAAATGAGCAATGGCCTCTTCGTGAGCATTGGAAATAAACAAAAAGCCAAGGTCCGGACTCATGGAAAACGCATCCATTTGAAGCCCATAGAATTCTTTGAACATCGAGAAACCTCTTGTCACCGATTATAAGCCTAAACCAACAGTGCAGGGCCCAGTTTTACCTGCACAGTAAATAACTATAAATTCGTTAATAAATCGAGAAGGAATATCCAATCCAACTCGATGACTTGTTGTGCTTAATTTTAACATATAGCCGCTTCTATGACAACACCAAAGCGCTTGTCATCTTAAAGGACAAAACATGTTTTTCCATCCCATTCCCTGATTCCCTAGCAGAATTCATTCCCCATTGATCCTGCCATGGGAATCCAATGCCAGGTGCACCGAAAAATCAATGCCGTTGTCCAGCCCTGAACGCAACAGGACAGGCCTGTTGTCGTTTATGCCAGGCAGAATGAGCAGGGTTACAGGGCCATGATCGGCGGTGTCGGCCAACCATCTGTCCATAGCCTCGTGACCTGGGCGGTACAGGATCCCCGGCAACCCGACCTCCATCAATTTTTCGCTCCAGGGAGCAAGAGCCTCAGGACCGACCAAAACCGGGATCACCGGCAGGTCTCGAGCGGCCAAACGCTCCCGCAAGCGAGCCACCACGGGAATCATTCTCGTAGCCGGTTCACCCGGTTCAAAGACAAAGTACAATCCGGCCCCCGGCAGCTTATCGGAAACTTCGGGCCAGAAGACAAGCAGGGACTCTTCAAGATCCGAATCCACAAGAGTTGCCGGATCCCATCCGCTGACATCAATATCCACCGGCAACTTCACCACCGTCGTGTCGCCTGGTTCCACCTCGAAACGCGTCAAGCGCCCAAAGGCGCTGCCGCCGGGAACCCGTACCGTGGCGCAGAACCAGTAATCCCCCACGTCCCATTCCTGAATGCAATTTTCCGGATCCCACCAGGGAGATTCCAGCTGCCCATTGTCGGGGCGGGAAACCATGAAGTGGCGGGAACTTTCAGCCTCCGACCAGGCCACACCATCACGGGTCAGACCCAAATCGATCCAGGCTTTCGCTGAGACGGTTTCTTCCTCCACGGAAACTTCATCATCTTGAGGCAGAGGATCCACCTCTTGCCACGACCCAAACCACAACTCCACCGTTCCATGTCGATAGCGGGCGGGCACACCGTTGCGTCGGCACAACCCCACGAAAGCCGTCTTCAGATCGGTTTCAGTGCCGCTGCCCAAAAGGAATGTGTGGTTCGGCGGAACAGGATTGCCGAAATAGGTTCGGTCGACAACTTGCCAATTGTCACCAAAAGCATCCAGCAGGTTTTGCCGGATGGCCCCCTGGCTCCCATTGTCGGACCACTCGATCACCGGCATTTCACTTCGCCAATCGCCCCCTGGCTCCCGATTGATACGTATAGCCAACACGCCTTCCCTGAAAACATCATCAGGCAAATCACCCCGAACGGCAAGACTCAGGTCCACATGGGCCCGAATTGTCCTTTCATCCAACTCCAGAAGATCCTTGTCATCCGCATCGGTCAACAACCAGGTCAGGGCCTGCCGTTCGGCAGGATCACGATACCAGGTGAGCAAGCGAACCAAGGGTGAAAAACTCTCACACGGCTTGGTCAGGATTTCATCCCATGCCTGGCGGAGTTCTGTAGGCAGTGAATCCAGAACGGCGGTCTCGATCTCATCAAGCGCACGCAGTTTTTCCCGTTCTGCCTTGTCGGCAGCCACAAGCAGGCGGTGATGCCGATCTTCATTGTCGGTAACGCAAACTTCCTGCCGACGAGGCCGAGCGCCGGCTTCCGGATACGTGAGCCAAAATCCGGGGCTGGTTGCGGTATCATAGCGATCAGTTGCCGGGTCCAGTTGAACTTCAAGGGTCTGCCCGGGCTCTCCGGTGATCGTCTTGAACAGGAGGTCGCCCGATTCGTCCGCTACACAAGCGGTAAGCGCGAAGGAGCCCGGCCCCAGGTTCAACTCCGTATCAGCGTCCAGGCTGGCAATGGACCGAATGGTGCCGTAGTTCAATACGTTGACATAAACCAACGTCTCGGGAGACCCCATCACCGAAGCCCGCAACAGGAACGGCTCGGTATAAACAGCCGTGGAGTTGACGATGGTTACCCCATCCTTGGCCCGATACAACGGCTCCGGGAAAGGATCAAACTCCCCGTAACCGACGCTGCGGACAAAGCCTGCCCGACTGGCAGCACCGCTGAACCAGGCGTCATTCAGGCAACGGCGGTCATCGCAACTTTCGGCGTAATACCAACCGTCGTCGGCCCAGACTTCGACCCAGGCGTGGTTGTCGTCGGTGAAGGTCCAGTAGGGAGTGGAACAGGTGCGGGCGGGAATCCCAGCGGCACGCATTGCACAAATAGTCAGAATCATTTCCTCTTCACAGCGACCTAGACCGCGCTTCAGAGTGGTCAGGGGTCCCATGTCCCGGCCACTTGTGGAAATATAAGTGGCCTGTTCCCGACACCAACGGTTCACTGCCAGAGCCGCCTCTTCCATTGATTCATACGGGGCCACCACAGTAGCCAACTCTGCCTGCAGAACGCGCCGCCAGGGCTGCAAGGGCTCCTGGCTGACCCTGTGCGGCACCACAAAATGCAACCAGGTTTCGCGGGTTATGTTCTTTCGCCAGGGCACCCGGCGGTAAGTATCACAAGCCAGGTTCACGTGTTCCTTGAGGAGCACTGGATCAAGGGAAACCAGGTCGCTGTCCGGCAACCAGGCCAGGATCCACCGGGCTGCGTCGTGTTCCAGCGAACCGGGGGGCAGGGTCTCGTACCAGCGTTCGATTTCCTTGCCATCCTGGTGACGGGAAAGAGTTCCCTCCACCTGTTTATCCAAGCCATTTTGGATCAGATCGGTACAGCCACCGACCCCTATCAGAATTGGCAAAAGCATGGCTGCCAGCAAGGCCGCCACGTTGTTGGGTAACTGGGTCATGTTGGTCCTTATCGATCGGGTATTGCCTGGTTTTCCTGGACTTTTTTCCTCTGTTCAGACCCGGGCTTTATTCAATTTGGTAATAAATCAACTCCAGAGGAGCTCCCTCTTCAGAGGTTTCGTCCTCACTGTCGATCTGCACAACCGCCAAATGGTCATCGTCTACCCAGAAAATGAGATCGGTCCGGGGATCACCCTCCATACGCAAAGAAACCCTTTTTCGGAACTCTCCTTGAGAATCAAAAACATCATAAGTAATGAATACACCCGGTTCTTGGTCTCGGTCGCCCCAGCTATTCAAAACCCAGAGGGCGCCATTCTCGTCAGCTCTCAACGATTTCACACAGGGGTCTCGATCTTCAACCGTTGATTTCACCGAGACTCGCCGTCCGTCCACCATCATGGCAGGGCCTTTTGAAAGAGCCGTCAGCTCTTTTTTTGATCGGGGCCGAGATTCGAAATCCCGTTGAATCACGCGAGTTAGTTTTCCTTCATCATTAAAAACATGAATTTCATACTCACTGAAAAGGGGAGCTGTGTATACGTACCCGTCCGGGCCCAATGTCCAGCGTCCGTTGTTTACAAAATATCGGTCCATCTCGTTGAAACTGGGGGCAGCCAAGTTATTTAAATATGACTTGTCCAGATATCTGATTTCTTCGGTTCCGTCCAACGAGAATTTCCCCAAATATTCTGTGATCTGAAGACCATCTTGATGCATTTCCTGACTTTGTCCGAATAGAACTAAACGCCCTGACCTGAATTTTCCTTCCTGAAGATTTCCCAGCCCTCGCGAACCATCTTTCCCCACAAAGATCGAAGGAAGAGGAACCCCCTCTAAATTTATAAGGACAATCTGCGCCGGGAACCCCTCAACAATTCCCAGGACTCCATCAGATATTTGAAACAGGTCAACCGGACGTTGAATCTCACCAGGCCCTTCACCCTCTCGACTCAGCGATGCCGAAAGTTCCCCTTGCGCAGAAAGAACAAGGACATGACGCATCTGTCCGTCCAAGACGTATACGTTTCCGTCCTCATCTCCTATCACCTTGCTCACATATCCTAAAAGGATATCGCTGTCCAAAGACCCCACCCGCCAAAGTTCGGTGGTTTGCATCATCCTTTGACCTTCCGCAGGAACGGATGGATTTGTGATGTAGAGGACTCCCTCTTTTTCGGTCCTTGAGGATGCAACAGAGCTTGTGGCGATCAGCGCAGACAGCAGGCTGGCCAAACAAAACCGAAATAATCCCCTGTAAAATTTCTGCATGATTCCCGTCCCCGGATATGACACAGCATTCCCGCTCAACTGACGAGAACCAATTCTTCATACCGGAGGTTATGATAGTCGGGCTTCAGTTGTTAGTATACCGGAGATTGCCAAAACAAGTTTGCAAAAACAAGTTTCTGGACCCAAACCCCACATTGTTGAATACTTCCCCCTTGGGATCGGTTAAGGCTCCGACCCCGGCCAACCCACGAACCCAACCTGGAGGACCCCTTGCTCAACAATCTCATCTCCCTCCTTGGAATCTTCGTCCTGCTCCTCATAGCCTGGCTGTTAAGCAACAACCGGCACCGATTCCCTTGGCGTGCCACATTCTGGGGCCTGGGTCTGCAAATTACCCTGGCAATCCTCCTGTTGCGAACCCCCTGGGGACAATCCTTCTTCAGCGGTGCCAGGACCTTCGTCACCCGACTCCTGGGCTTCACCGACGCCGGCGCCTCCTTCATGTGGGGCAATCTCTACCGCACCAGCGAGGACCTGGTGGCCTACACAAATCCGGAACGGGGTTTCATTCAGGTAACCGATTCGGTCTCCGGGCAATTGGTTCCCATCGGCACCGTGTTCGTGATCCACATCCTGCCCACCATCATTTTCTTCTCCAGCCTGATGGCCCTTCTTTACCACATGGGCGTAATGCAGGCTGTGATCCGCGGTATGGCCTGGGTCATGCGCAAAACGATGGGCACTAGTGGTAGTGAAAGTTTTTCCTGCGCCGCGAACGTTTTCGTGGGACAGACCGAGGCCCCTCTGGTCATCAGACCCTACTTGCCGACGATGACCCACAGTGAATTGATGGCCGTCATGGTAGGTGGATTCGCCACCGTAGCCGGCGGAGTGATGGCCGCCTACGTACGCTTCGGAGTAGACCCCGGGCACTTGCTGGCCGCCAGCGTGATGTCCGCCCCCGCGGCCTTGGTAGTGGCCAAGATCATGTTCCCCGAGACCGAAGAATCGCCCACGCGCGGCAGCGTGACGCTCAACGTCAAACGCGAATACGCCAACCTGATCGACGCAGCCGCGGGCGGCGCGGGTGTAGGTCTGAAGCTGGCCGCAAATATCGGCGCCATGTTGCTGGCCTTCATCGCCCTGGTGGCCATGGTCAATTACGGTCTGGGATTCGTGGGGCTCTCGCTGCAACAGATCTTCGGCTGGATTTTTTCACCCCTGGCCTGGGTCATGGGTGTACCCTGGTCCGAGGCCATGACCTTCGGCAACCTGTTGGGCACGAAGATCGCCGTCAACGAGTTCGTAGGTTACATAGAGTTGATGACCGCGGCCGAAAGCGGAGCCCTTTCGGAACGCAGCATCGTGATCGGCACCTACGCGCTGTGCGGATTCGCCAACTTCAGCAGTATTGCCATCCAGATCGGAGGAATCGGCACCATAGCACCAGAACGCCGGGCCGATGTGGCAGGCCTGGGCGTGCGAGCCATGTTCGGCGGCGCCCTCGCCTCTTGGTTGACCGCCACCATCGCAGGAGTGTTGATCGGATGACCAAAAAATGAAAACCTGGCTGGCCTTCCTCTGCTTCTTTGTTACCGGTTTCACCGGTTTGGTTTACGAAATCGCCTGGATTCGAAAGGCCTCACTGGTTATCGGATCCACCACCGAAGCGATGAGCACGGTGTTGGGAATCTTCTTTGCCGGCCTGGCCCTGGGCAGCTGGCTCTTCGGACGCTATGCCAGAAACCTGGATCAACCCATTCGATTATACGCCCTGCTGGAAGTGGCGGTGGCTGCCCTTGCCCTGGTCTCCCTTCGAGCCTTCGAATGGGTAGATACCCTCTACGCGGGAATCTACCAAAATGCCCTGCAGGCCGTGGTCGAGACCGACGGACTGACTTGGCTGTCCGCGGGTCCTGCGGCGACCTGGGCACGCATCGGCCTGGTGGCCCTCATCCTGCTTCCCCCCACGATCCTGATGGGCGGAACCTTGCCGCTTTTCTGCCGCCAGTTCGTGGTCAGCCGTGACCGAATCGCCAGCCGGATCGGAATCCTTTACGGAATCAACACCCTGGGCGCGGCGACGGGCGCGTTGGCCGCAGGATTCCTCCTGCTTCCCAGCCTTGGGATAACCGGTGCCGTCGCCTTGTCCGCCGGTTTGAATCTGCTGGTGGGCCTGGTGGCCATCTTGCTGCGGTTCCAGGCTGTTACAAAACCCATTCAAGCCCCTGTGTCCGAAGTCAGAGGCTCCACCGCTCCACACACGGATCCGAATCGCCCCTTGCGCCTGATCTCCGGATTGTTCTTCATGACCGGACTAGTCGCCGTGGCCGCGGAAATTCTCTGGGTCCGCTTTCTGGCCTTGTTGATCCGCAACAGCATATACACCTACTCGATCACGCTGGCCGTCGTCCTGTTTGGCATCGTATTGGGCAGTCTGCTGGCGTCCCGCCTCGGAGACCGGGAACAAACCGGCAAACCAGGGCTCGGAACATGGTTCGCCTTCCTGCAAATCGGCTCAGCCTTGACCATCCTTGTATTAATGTTCCTGCCTGTCGAATTTTGGCGCGGTCTGGGACAGGGACTGACACCTTTCTTCTTCTTGATGCTGCTGCCGGCCATCTTCTCGGGTGCCAGTTTCCCACTGGCCAATCGACTAGTGCTGAACGACCCCCGGATGGCCAGTGTTCGGGTCGGACGGATGACCGCTCTGAACACCGTCGGCGGAATCTCGGGATCCCTGCTGGCTGGATTCCTGCTATTGCCAAGCTTTGGCCTGGCCACCGGTACCATTATCATCACCGGTCTTGGATTGGCCGCGGGGCTTGTGGCCCTGTTCCTGTTGGAACCGGGGTTTGGCCGAGGCAATCTCATGACCCGGGCCACGGCCGGCGCTCTGGCCCTGGGTATCTGGATCCTGGTCCCGATCACGGCAGGGTCCAGACTGCCTGCCGACTATCTGGGCAAGAGCGGCCAGTTGATCGATTTTGCGGAAGGCCGCTGCACCACCTTGGCAGCCGTCAGATCCGAGGACCAAACTACTCTTCAGATCAACAACCTCTGGCAAGGCTCCAGCCTGAAAGGCCACCAGATAATGGCGGCCCATGTGCCCTCCCTGCTGCACCCCGATCCTCAAAAAGTCCTGGTCATCGGCGTCGGTGTGGGCCAAACGGCCGGACGCTTCCTCCTGCACGACGTAGACCGTCTGGATTGCGTGGACATCGAAAGGGATATCTTCCCCTTCATCGTCCGCCATTTCGACTCCGACTGGATGACCGACCCCCGCGTGCAATTGATTCCGGACGATGGCCGCACCTACATGGCCCACTGTCCCGAGAGCTACGATATCATCTCGGTCGAAGTGGGACAGGTCTTCCGGCCCGGTGTGGATGTGTTCTACACTCGGGAGTTCTACGCGGCAGCAGCCGAACGATTGAACCCCGGCGGCCTGGTGGCCCAGTTCGTTTCCCTGAGCTTCTTCCAGCAGCCGGAATTCGCCTCGGTTCTGGCCACCTTCCTGGATGTTTTCCCTCATGCGGTTCTGTGGTACAACACCCAGGAGTTGTTGCTGATCGGCGGCCGGGACAGCCAGCCTAAGCTGGATCTTAAGCGCTTGACCGACGCGTTGAAAGACAAGGCCCTTCACCGTGATCTTGCCTGGAGTCACTGGGGCGGCTCAGGATTCTTTCTCAATCAACCCGGCACTCTGCTGGGTGGATTCTTGACCGGCAGCGAAGGGTTGGCCCGGTTGGCCACCGGAGGTTCCCTCTACAATGACGACCATCCCGCCCTGGCCTATGCCACAACCGGCGTGCAACCTGGTGACCGCCTGGAGAAACAACTGGTTCCCCTTCTGAAAGCGGTCCTGGCTCCCTTTGAACTTGTGGTGGAAAACTTCCCTCCGGGGATAGATCCCAGCGAATCAAAGGTCATGAAACTGGCCGCCGAGACCAGACACTGGAACTTGGGCGACGTGCTGGCCTCCGGCCTCCTCGGGCAAGTAACAGACCAGCAGAGCCAGTTGGACCTGCGGGCCACACTGTCCCTCTTGCGCAAGGCCCTTGAACAAAACCCCCATAGCCGCTTGGCCCTCTTCAACTCGGGAAAAGCTTTTTTGTTGGCCGGAAGAATGGAACAGGCCGAACCGCTTCTGGCCCAGGCAGTGAAATTGAGACCTGATCTGGGCATGGGCCGGCGCGAATTGGGCCTGGTCCTTTTGCAGACGGATCGTCCAGCCGAAGCTCTCGGACATCTGGAGGCTGCGGTTTCCGCCCTACCGGAAGACTTCGCCTCTCATAATTATCTGGGCACTGCTTTGGCAATTACGGGCAATCTTCCTCGCGCGATTGCGGAATTCGAACGAGCGTTGGAGATCCAACCGGGAGAAGCCTCTGTGCTGGCAAACCTGCGGCGGGCCCGCCAGGGCCTGGGCAATAGATAGAATTTTCGACACCCCACAAGTCCAGGGAGAACCCAATGCCCCGCGTGAAACTGGAAGCCCGCCCCGCTTATCCATTCACCGTCGAAATGACCGTCCGCACGACGGATCTGAATTACGGCGGCCATCTGGGAAACGATCGCCTTTTATCTCTGGTACACGAGGCGCGCGTTGCCTTCCTGGCCAAACATGGATGGAGCGAACTGGATTGTGCGGGCGTCAGTCTGATCCTGGGGGACACTGCAGTAGTATACCGGGCCGAAGCCTTTGCCGGCGAAATCCTGCGCTTCGAAGTGGCTGCCGGCGAGGCATCCCGCAGTGGCTTCCGCCTCTTCTACCGGATCTCCAGACCCGCCGACGAGCAGTTGATCGCCATGGTGGAAAACGGCATGGCCTGCTTCGACTATGAGGACCGCAGAGTCGTAGCCCTCCCCGAGGTAGTCGACGCTATCTGTTCCGGGTGAGAGTTGTATTGGGAGAAAACGGCGCCGGATAAACCCGGCGCCGTCACTGTTTCTTCAAAGACCAAGATTTTCAAAGACCAAAGCTAGCGGTACAACAACTTCCGATCCAGCTTCAGCAAAACCCAGATCGTCTTGAACTGCAGATAGACCAACAGGGCCAGCAGAATGAAGTGAGGAATGGAGAACTGGGCAAACAGGCCCACTTTGATGAATCCCATGTGTACCAGGAACATACCGAACACGTTCAGCGCCACCCCGGGGCAGATCAGGGCGTAGCTGCCGGGAATTTTCCCATCCCCGTTGACGTATTCCTTGAAGTAGCCCACCTGCTTCATTACCAGGTAGCCCATCATGCCGAACATCAACTGGATAGAAACAAAGACTACGAGTATGGCGAACTGCTCACCGTCCGAAGTGTGTACTCCCAGATTCACGTGCATCCCGTGAAGCAGGCGCACCACACTGATTCCAATCAAGGTCATGATCGGCACGATGATCCACAGGGAGGGGCTGTTTTTTCGATCAATGCCATGCTCGGTCATCGAGTGGAAGCCCAGAACCATTTGTTGGGCCCCGAACAGGATCGTAGCGGTCAGGAAGAAGAGCGACCCGATAATTCCAAGCACCGAGGTTACCAATGAAGTACTCATGGCGGCCGGGGCGGCGAATCCCACGGCGACCATCACAAAGGCAAAGATGGCTATCATCTGACTTAAACTATTGTTGTGTGAGCAGTCGAAGGTGCCGGTCGTCAAACTGTGAGTGGCGAATTCGATGAAAACACGCATTGCGTAGACGCCGATCAGCAGGAAGGCCACCAGGGCCACCGGGAAGAGATATTCCACGACATCCCACAAACCGGGCACGAACACGCCGCCCAGAATGAAAAACACATTCACGGACATGGCCAGGGTCAACGGAATCGTGCTGATGGAAATCGCCTGCTGACCAGACTTCAAGGTCTCATAAGCCGGGGTCTTCTTGAATTGTAGATATTCCCGCCAATTCCAGATCAACATGTAGTAATGACGGAAGGCCATAACCAGGATGCCGACAAGCGCAACTCCGGTTAGAATCTTCAGACTGATACTGGGACCGGAAAATACATCCTGCACCGAGGAAAACACCGCCATGGGTAGACCCTTGTGCGGAATCAGGAAGTGCAGAGCCATATAAAACGTTACAGCCAGGCCACCGTTACCCAGAGCTGCCAGAAAATAAGTCGGAGTGTATTCCTCACCCAGATTCTTCTTCATCGCCATTTCGGCCTCCTTATAGACAGTCCCTTACGTTCTAATCTATTTATCTGTTGAATTTAGAATATATCTTGCAGTCCAGAATAAGTCAAAATGTTTTCTGCCGTAAGCACAATTTCGTGGCAAAGCATTAGTTTCCTCTTCCAGCCTTGGAGACTGTCGGCTAGATTTGGGGAAATACGGATTCATCTTTTCCGGAAGATCACTATTGGCCGACCCGAAACAAATAACCAGCCTTCAGAACGACCGGGTCAAAACCATGGTTCGGTTACGTGCCGCCCAAGAGCGCCGCAAGCTTGGCCTGACCATCATTGAAGAACCATTAGTTATCAGCAGGGCCAGAGATGCGGGCATTGCCTTCACCGAGATCTGGTATTGTCGCGAACAGGAATCCTCTGCTACGGCTGCCCTAAGAGAGCTTTTAACAGCAGGAAATGTCACCGATCCAAGCTCCGCCCCGCCCTCAGTGTTCGAGGTCCCCTCCCACGTAATGGATAAGATCTCCTACCGCGAACACTCCGAAGGCCTACTGGCTGTGGCCTCCCCACCCGTGCTGGAATTGGCTGACTTGAACCTGTCTCAGGATAATCCGCCCCTGATCGTTGTTGTAGAAAACCTGGAAAAACCAGGTAACCTGGGGGCAGTACAGCGGATCGCAGACGGAGCCGGAGCCGATGCCGTGCTGGTCTGCGGCCAAGGCACCGATCTTTACAATCCCAACGTTCTGCGAGCTTCGCGGGGAGCATGTTTCCACATACCCTGCCTGGCCGCATCGGAGACCGAGATTCGCCATTTCCTGTCCAGGCACGAAGTTCGCATCCTGGCCACGACCCCATTGGTGAACTGTGAAACCGCTGAAACCAAACCTACTGACAATAAACGTACCGACAACAACTGGGCCGAGGCCGATATGACCGGCCCTGTCGCCATAATCCTGGGTGCCGAGCATGAGGGTTTGAGTGAACCCTGGTTGACGAATGCCGACCTCCGTGTCGCCTTGCCCATGATGGGCGTGGGCGACTCTTTGAATATTTCGACCACCGCCGCCATCCTTCTGTACGAGTGCGTCCGGCAAAGGACAGGCCACGGAAAGGCGACTAGATGACAGAGAATGGATTCTATAACGATTTCGACTGCGAAGAACTGGAACCGCGCCCACCGGATTACCGTTCGGTATTCCAACGCGGGCACGACCGTCTGGTCCACAACGCCGCCTTCCGGCGCCTCCAGGCCAAGACGCAGGTTTTCCTCTCCGGCGAATACGATTTCTACCGCACCCGCCTGACCCACAGCATAGAGGTGGGCCAGATCGCCGGTTCTATCGTGCGCCGCCTGAACAGCACCAGCAAACAGCTCAATCGGGATTTCCACATCGATGAAGCGCTGGTCGAAGCCTGTGCCCTGGCTCACGACATCGGGCACCCTCCCTTCGGTCATGCCGGTGAAAGCACCTTGCACAAATTGATGCTGCCCTGGGGCGGCTTCGAAGGAAACGCACAGACCCTGAGGCTGATAACCGAGATTATCTTCACCAGCGGTCACAGCAGACGAGGCCTGAACCCATCACGCGCCTTCATTGACGGAGTCCTGAAATACAAGACCCTGTTCAGCCAATGGGACAACCCGGTGAATCATTTCATTTTCGACGACCAGGCACCTTTCCTTGATTTCGTTTTCGACGGAACTCAGATTCCGGCGGAGTTGTCCCCCGGCAAGCCCCTTAACGCCTTTCGCAGCCTGGAATGCCAGATCATGGACTGGGCCGACGACACTGCCTATTCCCTGAATGATCTCGTTGACAGCGCCAACGCAGGTTTCCTGAACGTAGAACTCATCCGGCGCTGGGCAGGAAACTTGGACATTTCACCGGAGCGGGAAAAGAATATCGAGGAGCTTGTCCAGGCCCTGGGCGAGGGGAACCTTGAACGCATGATGAATCGGAAAATTGGTTCGTTCGTCGAGGCCGTCTCTCTCGTTGAACGGAGCAACTTCATGAGCGAAAAAACCAACCGCTACCGCTTCGGCATTGTCGTTGATCCCGAGGTACAGGCCGAACAAATGCTCTACGCAACCCTGGCCCGAAACCTGGTCTTCAGGTCGCCACAGATATGCCAACTCGAATACAAGGGCGGTTATATGCTCCAGCGTTTATTCCAGGCCTTGACTGAAAACTACCTGGGCAGGAATTGCCGGCATCAGGGGCAGCCGGAGTTGGCACTGCTCTCCGGCGACTTCGAGCGGGAGATGGACCAAACCGGTGACGATGATCCCCGCCGCGCCCGGATCATCTGCGACTATCTGGCAGGCATGACCGACGGGTTCGCCAACCGGATCTACAAACGTATGTTCGATCCCGATTTCGGATCCATTGTGGATCTGATATGACGAATACCCAATCTTTTTTGAGGGCCGCCTGTTCGGTCTCACTGCTGGTCTGCGTTTTTTCCTTGGCAACGATCCCCGTAGCGGTAGCGGATCAGGAGATCCGTTTCGATCCAACTTTGCCGCCTCACGGGGGTACCATCCCCGGTCACGATGAGGATTTCTACTTCTACTACGGCCTCGATTACGGTTCCCAACTTCTGATCCACCCTCTTAGGATGATCATCAACGGGGGCTATGGCATTCTGCAGATTGAAAACAAGGAAAACACGCCCTTCAAAATCATGTATGGGAGGGGCTTACGAAACGTGATGGACAACCTCAGCGACCCGTACTGGTCGATTCGGCAGGCTGGCTTATGGGATTTTCTCTCCCGCGAGATCATCCCCATCTCGATCAACTCCGGACAGGCCCATTACTGGCCGAACTATATGAACCACCTGTTGGGCGGCGGCATGGGTTATCGCATGATGATCGAATATTACCGATACCACGAAATCCCGAAGCCACGGATTTCGGCCAGCGTCACTCTTTTCGTCTACCACCTTCTGAACGAGGTTGTTGAGAACAACGACTATATCGGACCTACCACCGACCCGGTCGCCGACTTTCTGATCTTCAATCCCGCCAGCTTTTTACTATTCGGCTCCGACCGGGTAGCCCACTTCTTCAGTCGCACGCTGCACATGACCGACTGGTCCTTCCAGCCGGCCTACCTGCCCGACGGACAGGAGCTCTACAACCAGGGACAGAACTACGTGGTCAAGTACCACCTGAACCGGAACGGCAGTAAAAGTATCTTTTACCACTGGGGAACACATGCTGAAGTGGGCCTGTCCTTTACCCGCCCCAGCGGTCGCTGTTTTTCCTTCGGACTGGGCCTGACCGCCAAGAACCTGTTCAAAGTCACCGAGTATACACATGGCATGGATCTGGCCGCCTCAGGCGGCCTGTTCTACGACCGCCATAACTCCCTCCTGGCCTCCTTCCTGTACGCCAAAACCAAGGACTATCGCTATCGACTGAACGTGTACCCGGGCCTGATCAAGGCCGGATTCCTCCGCCCAGGGTTTTTCCTGGCATTGGACCAGAGCAACAATTTCATGGGGGGAATCACTTTCGGGTCCCTGAGACACCTGCCCTTCGGGCTGGGCCGGCGGTTCTGATATTACTTGGACCCTGGCGGTAGGTCTGCGTCCGTTTCAGTGAAGCTGCTCTCCAAACGCCTCCGCGCTCATGGGCCTGGCGAAATAAAATCCTTGAACCTCAGGGCAATCCAGTTCTCGTAGAACCGCCGCCTGGGCCTCGGTCTCCACACCTTCGGCGATAGCCTGCATCGACAAGTGACGAGCCATGGAAATAACCGTGCCGGCGATGGCCGCATCGTTGGTGTTGCGCGTTATGTCCTTCACGAACTCCCGAGCGATCTTGATTCTGCCGATGGGGTAATTCTTCAGGTAAAGCAGGGAGGAAAATCCGGTTCCGAAGTCGTCGATGGCCAGCTTCACACCATACTGGTGCAAGCCATTCAGGGTCTTCAGGGCCACATCGGCGTCCTGCATCAGCATGCTCTCCGTTATCTCCAATTCCAGTCCCGAAGGATCAAGACCTGTCTCTTTCAGGATACGCTGCACCAATTCCACCAGTCCCGGTTCGACAAACTGACTGGCGGATAGGTTGACAGCCAAACGCAGGTTGTCTATTCCATCATCCTTCCACCGGCGGGCCTGGGAGCAGGCTGTGCGCAGAACCCAAGCGCCGATTTCATGGATCAGGCCGGTCTCTTCGGCCAAGGGAATGAACTTGGCGGGTCCGATCCGACCCAAGACGGGGTGATCCCACCGAAGGAGGGCCTCCACCCCGATCAACCGGCCCTTGCGTAGGTCGTATTGGGGCTGCCAGGCCAGGGAGAGTTCATCGTTGGCCACGGCCTGTCGTAATCCCACTTCCAACTTCATCCGCTCGACGGCACGCAGATTCATATCCTCGCAGAAGAACCGATAACGGTTACGGCCACGGCCCTTGGCAGCATACATAGCCATGTCTGCGTGTTTGAGCAGGGTACTGACGTTATCGCCGTCCTCCGGGTGAACGGCGATACCGATGCTCGTGGTCGAGAATACCTCCTGGCCCGCCAGGTCGAATGAATGCTTCATCGCCTCCTGGATCTTGCGGGCAACCGAGACCACCTCCCGGTCGTGGCTGACCGTGGGCAACAACAGCACGAATTCGTCTCCGCCCAGGCGACAGAGGGTGTCACCGCGGCGGATGCAGGAATTCAGCCGCTGGGCGATGGCCTTCAGCAGCAGATCGCCCTTGTCGTGGCCGAGGGAATCGTTTATGTCCTTGAAATTGTCCAGGTCGCAGAACAGGAGAGCAACGTGGTGGCCTGTCCGCCGGGCGGTCCCCAGGGCACGCTCCAACTGCTCCTGAAAAAAAGAGCGGTTGGGCAAATGAGTCAACGTGTCGTAGTAGGCAAGCTGTCTTACCTCCTCCTCGGTCCGTTTGCGCCGGCTGATATCCGTGACCGAGCCTATGAATCCCTCCAGGTTGCCCTGCGTGTCGAAGATCGGTTCCGTTTGGCAAAACACCCATGTGGTCATGCCCCCGGTCCGCTTGAAACGACACTCGGCCTTGTAGGATCGTCGCTCCTGCAGCGCAGCCTGCCAAGTCTCGTTGATCGAAACTCGATCCTCCGGATGGATGGCAACAACCCAGCTTTCGCCCAGGGCCTGGGTCAGGGTCAGGCCGGCCATCTCCCGCCAGCGTTTGTTCACGTGGCAGCAGCGACCGCTTGAATCCAGACGAAAAATCCCCACCGGCGAGGATTCGGCCATCACCTGGTAGCGGCGTTCGCTCTCGCGAAGGGCCTGCTCGGTGAACTTCTGATCGGTGATGTCCTGCACGGTTGAGATCATCAGGTTCATCTCCGGCAGGGGAATGTTTTGCACTGCCAGTATTTTCTCGGTACCGTCCCTGCAAGTGATGCGCAGATCGTCCCAGCGCATGTTCTCCAGGTCCCCGCTGGCTATGTCCAGCAAGATCCGCTGTCGCACCTTTTCTCTCTCATTGGGATCCCGATAAACGTTTTTGAAGAAGTCGTCCAAATTCGTGAAATCGCCATGGGTCCAGTCCCCGTAGATTTCCAGGTATTTTTGGTTGGCGTAGCCGATGTCACCCTTGTCGATGGTGTTCACCGCTATGCCTACGGGTAGATTTTCAAGGAGTGCTTCAGTAAAGGCGTTGCCCTTGGCCAGTTCTTTCCGGAGCCCAGCGATTCTGGCATCGGCGTGGGCTTTGGTTTGATCTTTGGCGGGCCCAACCTCGCCTTTGGATTTCCCTGCTTCCATTTCGATCCCTCCTTGGGAGTTCAGGATCTCAAGTAGGAGGCGCAGTTCACATCGATGATACTCCCGGTTATGGCGTCCGCCCGACCGGACACGGCCAACAAAACAACCTGGGCCACTTCCTGCGGCAGCGCGGTCCGGCCCAGGGGACTCTGCGAGCGAATCTCGTCACCCCCCTGCCCTCCCAGGTGGTCGCGCGTCATGTCGGTAAGGACCCATCCAGGCGCTACGGCCACGACATGAATTCCCCGTGGCGCCAGAGCCAAGGCCAGCGACTGGCTCAAACTGTTCAGGCCGGCCTTGCTCGCTCCGTATGCCGGAGCCTGGGGCTCGCCCCGAAAGGCTCCCCTACTCGTGATATTCACGATATGGCCACCTCCGGCAGCCGTCAAATGGGAAACCGCCCCCTGAATGACATGGGCCGGACCACTCAGGTTCACCGCGATGATTCGGTCCCAGATTTCCCGCCAGCGTTCGGTGGGCAGCTCGGCAATGTCGTGGAGATCGTAAATACCGGCATTGTTAACCAGAATATCCAACCGGCCCAACTCAGCGACAGCCCGGTCGGCAAGACCCGAAGCGGCCTCAGGGTCTCCCAGATCAGCCTCCAGCGCCACATGGCCCGTTCCTTCCAATTGGGTGAGAACTTCCTGGCTTTTGGCGGAATCAGAACGAAAATGGACGGCCACTTTCGCCCCGTGGACGGCCAGGGTCTTGGCGACAGCCCGACCAATGCCCCGGTTGGCTCCCGTCACAAGCGCCACTTTGCCGGATAGAACAGGATCGGTGGTAATGGTCATCTGCCCCTCCCTGAAAACCCGTTTCTGAATATCTCTGTGTGACTATAACACTAAACAACTTCCGGAGCACGTGTTGCCTATTGGTAATGGCACCCTCCGAAAACTCTTGCCCGTGGATTTGCCTAACACAAAAAAAATCTTTAGGAACAGCTAATGGTTTCTCTAAAGGTTTCCTACTTCCCAACGAAAATCACAATGGGAAAGCCTTATGGCTTAAAAACCTTTGCTTTTGGTTGTATTGACCAGTGCCCGTTGGCTGATCGTGGGCCCTTAACGGGAATTGGGATTTCCAAAGGATTAATTGAATGAAAATCTCGGATGTTCTGGACCTAGTGGGAAAAATTTCTGAGGACTTGGTGTTTGCCGATCAGAACGATTTCTCAACGGTAGAAAATTTCCCGGAAAAATTTGGGGACCTGGCAGCAATTCTCCTGGAAATGGGGAAAGAAGCCGAGGCCGCCGCGTGCCGCAAGGCGGCGATTCTAACTGCTGGCTGGGCGGAGGGTTCCTTGGACTGGGATGAGGGGCTGGAGATCCTGACCGAAACCATTAATGCCCTCCAGGCAGTTCTGGGCCAAGAATGTTCATTTGAGGAGGCCGGATTCCCGTCTAGATTATCCGATTCCGAGGAGGCCGGCGAACCTGCACCAACGGTAGCCCCAACCAAGCCCGCCCAGCCCACCCAGCCCACCCAGCCCACCAAGC
>JAHOYV010000037.1 GCA_019038745.1 Gemmatimonadales bacterium | reverse complement strand
ACATCCAGCTGGAAACGGAGGGAAAAGTTTATCATCGGAAGGTGATGCTTTTGAAGTAGTCCGCGTGCTGTCTATAATTCCCTGGTCCAACCACAGACCCCTGGCATTGCCAGGGGTCTGTGTCACAATAAGAACGGAAAAAACGGGACGCCGAATCATCAGCACCCCGTTTGTCCGGTTAAACCGAACGTTACTCCACTTCCCAACAATCAGGAGTGTAGAGCAGATCCTTGATATCCCCTACGCCCTTCTTGTCGGTGATATCCCTGATCTGATCATGGACCAGTTCATCGAGAGTCGGAGATTCCACGGCCCGGAAAACGCCAAACGGACGGGGCATGTTCGGATCCCGATCCAGTTGGGACATCAGGAAGGCCGGGCCCGGGGAATCAACGGTAGAGTCCCAAATGTCCGCCTCGGCTGCGGGGACGATCTTGACCTGACAATTTTCCGCCTTGAGGCCCTTGTCCTTCTCGGCCCCGAAAATCATCGGCTGTCCATCGACCAGGTCGATGGTTTGTTCGTCGCGGATTTTCTTCGAAGTCCAGCCCTTGTACGCTCCGTCGTTGAAAATCACGCAGTTCTGCCAGATCTCCACGAACGCTGCGCCCTTGTGGTCAGCCGCCGCCTTCAGGACCTCTTTCATGTGCTTGGGCCGCACATCCATCGTCCGGGCCACGAAGGTAGCGCCGGCGCCCAGGGCCAGCTGCATCGGGATAAAGGGGTGATCCACGGTACCGAACGGGGAGGTTTTGGTGTGCAATCCCCTTGGCGACGTCGGAGAGTACTGCCCCTTGGTCAGACCGTAGATCTCGTTGTTGAACAGGATGATCTTCATGTCCACGTTCCGCCGCAGCGAGTGGATCATGTGGTTGCCGCCGATTGCCAGACCATCACCGTCACCGGTAATCACCCAGACCGAGAGGTCCGGATTGGCAACCTTCATACCAGTGGCGATCGCGTTGGCCCGGCCGTGAATACCATGGAATCCGTAGGTGTCCATGTAGTACGGGAAGCGACTGGAACAGCCGATGCCCGAAACCATGACCATGTTCTCCTTGGGAATACCCATGCCGGCCAGAGTGGACTGGATCCCGTTGATGATGGAATAGTCTCCACAGCCCGGGCACCAGCGCACTTCCTGGCTGGACTTCAAGTCCTTGGCGGTGAGTTGCTGTGTGTCACTCATGACTGTTCCTCCAAAAGGGTCTCGAAGTGGGCCTGCAGTTCGAAGGCCTGGAAAGGCTTGCCTTTGACCTTGGCATAGGTTTCGAACTTGAACTGGGGATATTCACCAGTCAGCACCTTGGCCAACTGCCCCAGGTTCAGCTCGGGAACGATGATCCGTTTGTAGCCCTGGAAAATTTTCTCCAGACCTTCGGGGAACGGCCATACGTGGCGCAGGTGAAGATGCGCCGCGGCGGTACCCTTCTTCTGCATACGTTCGACAGCAGCCCTCGTGGCGCCGAAGCTGGATCCCCAGGCCACTGCCAACAACTCGCCACTGTCCGGGCCGTTGACCTTGGGCGTGGGAATAGTCTTCCGGATCCCCATAATTTTGTCTTGGCGCGTCTGCACCATGAGATGATGGTTCTCCGGGTCATGGCTTACATTGCCCGTCTTGGCATCCTTCTCCAAGCCACCGATGCGGTGTTCCAGACCGGGAGTTCCTGGAATCGCCCAGCCCCTGGCCAGCTTTTCGTCCCGCTTGTAGGGGCTGAAGCCTTCAGGGTCGGTGACGAAATTCACCTTGAATTCGGGAAGTTCATCCATGGCAGGCAGCTTCCAGGGTTCGGTCCCGTTTGCAATGTAGTTGTCACTCAACAAAATGACCGGAGTCATGTATTGCGTGGCGATCCGCACCGCCTCAACAGTACAGTCGAAGGCATCGGCGGGGCAGGAGCAGGCAATCACGGGAATGGGAGCCTCACCATTCCGGCCAAAGATGGCCTGGAACAAATCGGCCTGCTCCACCTTGGTGGGCAATCCCGTCGACGGGCCGGCACGCTGCACATTGACGACAACCAGTGGCAATTCGGTAATAACAGCCAAGCCAAGAGCCTCGGACTTCAGGGCCAGGCCCGGTCCGGAGGTTGTCGTGATACCCAGGCGCCCGGTAAAGGAGGCCCCGATCGACGTGCAGATACCCGCAATCTCATCTTCCATCTGGCAGGTGACCACGTCGTAATTCTTCATCAACGACATGTACTGCAGGATATCGGTGGCCGGTGTGATGGGGTACGAACCCAGGAAAGGTTTCAAGCCGGCCAGGTGTGAACCCACCGCAAGCCCGATTGCCACGGCCTCGTTGCCGATGATGTTCCGGTACGTACCCTTGGGAGCATCAGTCACCTTGGGCACTTCGTAGCGGCCCTGGAACAGGCGCAGCAGTTCGCCGTGATTGTACCCGGCCTTCAAGGCGCGACTATTGGCATCAATCAGTTCGGGCTTCTTGGCGAATTTCTTTTTCAGCCACCCCAGGGTTGGTTCGGAAGGACGGCTGAACAGCCAGTACATCATACCCAGGGTGTAGAAATTCTTGCAGCGAAGGACGTCCTTCTTGCCCAGGACACTGCCCTGCAGCGCCTCGATGGTGCGCTGATTTATGTCTTCCTCGATTACCCGGTAGCCAGAAAGCGTCCCATCCTCCAGCGGGTTGGTCTCCAACTGCGCCTTCTTCAGATCGGCTGCAGTGAAGGCTCCGGTGTTGACCAGAATGATCCCGCCCGGCTTGAGATCCTTGTAGTTCATGATCAAGGCGGCTGGATTCATGGCCACCAGTACGCTGGGCGAATCACCCGGCGTGTAGATGTCATGGGAGCTGAAATGGATCTGGAAGCCCGACACGCCGGCGCGAGTACCGGCCGGGGCCCTGATCTCGGAGGGATAGTCGGGGAAAGTTGCCAAGTCGTTGCCAACCTTGGCGGTGGCATCGGTAAACTGGGAGCCGGTCAACTGCATCCCATCGCCGGAATCGCCAGCGAAACGGATTGTGACGTCATCTTGTCTGATGAGTTCGGAAGACATGACTATTCAGTCGCCTCCTTGCCCTCATTTCCCGCCGGGTAGCGCCACGACAGGCGAGGGAGTCCGGGTATTCCCTTTCCGAGACATTTGCCTCGGTCCAGGGCCTTATCGCCACTGGGATCCCGCCGCGCGAAACCCCATTGTCGACAACATTGAACATCAACCGGGAAATTTATACCAGTAAAACCATGGGCGCCAGAAAATGAAGGAACTGGGTTGAAAAAAACGACCCTGGAAATTCCTCCAGGGCCGTTTTGAGGCTTATTCGGCCTCTCCTCGTCAAGACGCGGGCTATTTTACCAGGGTCATTTTCCGGGTGAGAATCCCTTCCCCGGTTACCAATCGATAAACATAGGTTCCGGCAGCCACTGAACGCCCCGCGTCATCCACTCCTGACCAGCTCCTCTGGTGAGAGCCGGCCCCCAGTTGGCCACTGAAAATCACTGCCACGCGGTGCCCCTGCAAATCATAGATCGCGAGCTCGGCCGCACCTGCCTGACCCAGGCCAAAGCGGATCGTCGTGATAGGATTGAAGGGGTTCGGGTGATTCACCGCCAGGAACATCGCCGGCGGAGTATCCTCATCACTCACTGGAGACATGAAATCAACCACCGTGGGCACACCGATGGCGTCCAATGTAAATTCCAGCCCCGGCATGGCCTCCAGACGAAGACTGAAATCGGGCGCAGGAGCAAAATCTCCCAACAGGACCTTGTAGCGACCCGGGCCCGTAATATTCAAGACATGAGAGAATCCATTGATCGGACAATCCACCAGGAGATCCCCCGGAGTCGTCACATCAAGCACGTCCACGATAAATCCAAGCTGGGTCCAGAACTTGTTCCAGGCAGGAATCTGGCAGTTGAGGAACACTTCATACGTGCCTCCCGGAGATCCCAGGGAAGAAGGAACGGTATCCAGAAGGATTTCAGGCGTGTAATCCACCACCATGCTGGGCATGATGGCCGGCCCGAACTCGCAGTAACTGTCTCGACCACCCAGGGAAAACCCCCCTGTCTCTTCGAAGTTGCTGGGGTCGGGTGAAACCGCACTTTTTGTTTGGGAAATCTGGACGGTGTAATCGTCGTACCAGATACCCCAATAATCGCCATCCATGTCGTCGTTGTGAATCTTTACGGTAATACAAACATTGGTCGGATTGTTCAGGGTCCGACTCTTGCCACTGTTGTTCGTCCAGCGCCACAGGGCCCTCTGGGTCGGGGGATTCTTGTGGCGATCGACTTGGTGGACGGTTACATCCATGCTTCGATCCGAGTCCTCGGGAAACTCGAGAGTGAGAGTGCCGCCCGGCTTGATGGTCCGCGTGATGTAATCGCAATAGTCGTCAAATGTTTCTTCGGCCGGAGGCGGAGTTACGGTGTTATCGAAACTCTCGGAGAGTACCCCGTCCATGTAGGCTTCAACCTTGACCTCGGTAGTGGAACCTTTGGGTTTGTATTTGAAACCCATGCCGACGATGATGATTCCGTCGCCGGTGTCATGCAAAATACCAACTTCCTGCTCGGTGCCCGTGGCATCACCTTGGCTGGTATCGTGCTTCCAGGTGATCCAATCCCAGCCTCGGACGGTACCCATGCCGCTGACCACGACGGCGTGTCCGCCGATGCTGTGCCAACCCGTGGCATCCTTGTACATGTAAGTGACCAGCACTTCCACGTCCTCGCCCTTCTGGGTCTCGGACTTCAACCATTCGGCGGTGGGCCAATCGTTGGCGTCACCCCCGGCATCGGTGGCAGTTGAAGCACCACTGCTGCTGCTGATATCCCCACTGGAGCCCCAGCTCTGAAGCTTGACATGGATGGGCAGATTATGGGCCTCGATGAAGTCCAGTTTGGCGCGGGCCATCGTCTCGTTGGAGGCTCCCTTGCCCTGAGCTCGATTCATCAGGTTGGAGAGCTCCCGAAACAGGACGCGCAAACTGTCGGGGACATCGATTTCCGGGTGCTGTTGATCCAACCAGGCCATGCTGTTGGCGCAACTGGCAGGAGCGCAACCCGAAGCATCCATCGGCATGGTTCCGCTGTTCAGCGGAATGTTGGGCATGTTGCAGCCCATCCAGGTGGTCACCGAATGGCCTGGGGAACCGGTGAAGGGTACATACTCGGCCAAAACCGGGTCCCCGGTCTTTTCTTCGGCATTGGCTGCCTCTACCCCCTGATTAGCGTTTCGTTGGGTCTGCATCACCGGAGCCATGTGCATGCGCGGGACGGTGGCCAGGAAAACCGGCATCTCGTCATCGCTCATTGACTCCGGGGTAATGGTGTAGCCGAACTCGATCGGCGGCGCGGGCATTCCATCCTCCACTCCCAGATATGACAGCGGAAATTGGTAACTGACAATTTCATCGGGCGGACCCATCGTATCGTCCCCCATGGGCAAGTTGCGCACGATCCAAACCGGCCCTTCACTGAGACCGGGAATCTCAGCGGAAACGTTCAGAAAACCGAAATCCATATCTTTACCATATTCCACCTTGCAGAGGCCCCTGTCGGAGAACTCCACGTTGTTGTCAGGGTCTTCGTACAGGAAAGAAATCTGCTCGAAGGTGAGATTTTCCCACATCACCGCCTGGGCGGAAATTGCGGAAGATAGAATGAACATTACCAGAAGCGAAAAAACACGGCGAACGCTGTACATTGGATTCCCCCCTGAAGAATGGCGAGTGGTAGGACCCTTGTTGTCCAGATTACCATCTTGCAAGAAAGAAAGCAACTGGATCATTGAAGAGGTCTCGCCATAAAAAAACCGGGGTCAAAGCCCGGCTTTTTTCGAAAACAGAAATTTTCATTTAGAATTTATAAATTGGATTTAGGAGGCGTCCACCAGTGTCAGGTGGGCGCCCCCTTTGAGATTTCAATGGTCACACAAATTGGCCCCACTCGACAAATCGCCCTTCAACCAAGCCGTTGCCAGTTCTTCGGGGGAGCCGCCAGCCGATCCCACAACGACCTCGAGACCTTGGGACTGGAACAAGGAGATGGCTCGTTGTCCCATTCCGCCGGCAATCACCAATTTTGCACCCTGGTCGGCCACCCAGGCCGGGAATGAACCAGGCTCGTGGGGCGGCGGAGTAAGAGTACTGGTCTCAAGGATTTTCCCGGCTTCTGAATCCACGTCTACGAAAGCGAATTCCTGGCAATGCCCGAAATGAGCGGAAAGTTTTCCACCCGTCAACGGGATGGCAATCTTCATGTCGTTCCTCCTGATTCGAATCAATTTAGAATTCCAGAACTGGGAGGCGGTCGGATAGCCTCCCAGGATTCCCGGATTACTTTCCGGAGATTAGGATCTCCTGGATTCTGTTCCATATCTCCCGCAGAGCGTCGGCCTCGGGACCCTCTTTCTCAACGACGCTTCTACCCTGCCTCTGGGCCAACACAAACTCTTCGGCGTAGGGAAGACGGCCCACAACCTGGACTCCCCTTTCCCGGCAACCGGCAGTCAATTCATCCGAGGCTGTTTCGCTAAGATCCCACTTGTTGATGATCACCGCAACCGGAAGTCGGAAATGTTCAGCCAGGTCCAGGACCCTGTTCAGATCGTGCCGACCCGAAACCGTGGGTTCGGTAACCACAACTGCCAGATCCGCTCCCGTGACCGCGGAAATCAACGAGCAACCTATCCCGGGCGGGCCGTCGACCAGGATCTGATCCAGACCTTCTTCTCGTGCCAGTTCGGCTGCCACCTCGCGCACCTGTGTTACCAACTTGCCCGAGTTCTCGTGCCCGGTGTGTAGCCGTGCATGCACCATCTTGCCAGCCCGGGTTTCAGAAACAAACCAGTGGCCGGACTCCTCCGGCCGCATGGAAATAGCCTCGCAAGGGCACACAAGTGGGCAAACCGCACACCCCTCGCAGGCCATTGGATCAACGACATAAGGATCGGGTGAGATCACGTCATAGGCGCAAGCCTCGGCACAGGCTCCGCAGCTGTTGCAGAGACCAGTGTCGATCTCCGCCACTTCGCTGCCGGTGAAAGGAATTTTTTTCAGCATTTCCGGCTGGAGGACCAAGTGCATGTTGGCTGCGTCCACATCACAATCGGCCAACAGTGTGTCACAGGCAAGCACGGCGAATGAGGCTGTGACACTTGTTTTTCCCGTACCGCCCTTGCCGCTGATCACGACGATGGTCCGGATCATGGTTTCGCCTCCATCACCCGTTGGGAAATCGTTCGGTACAGGCTTTGGAAACGTGGGACCAGATCCGGGTGGACATCCAACAGGGTTCTACCCTCGGTGGCAGCCTCCGCCACTGCCCGGTCGTGGGAAATCCGCATCAGGATCTCGACCCCGCGGCGAGCCAGCACCTTCTCCAACTCTCCATCCTCATTCCCTGATCGGTTGATCAGGACTCCCCGAGGAACATTCAGCAATTCCGTCACCTCTATGGCACGCTCAAGGTCATGGATGCCGAAGGGGGTAGGTTCGGTCACCAGCAGGCAAAAATCGCTGCCCTGGACGGTTTCAACGAAAGAGCAGGAAGTACCCGGTGGAGCATCCAGAATTACCGTCCCGGAATCCGGCAATGTCTTGCGCAACTCTCCCACCAGGGGAGTGGCCAGGGTTTCTCCCACGCGAAGCAAACCACGGGTGAAACCCAAGGAACCGGAATGGCCCTTTTCGATCACGCCGATTTCCCGTGACAATTTCTTCAAGGCTCCCGGAACCGGGCAGACCAGAAAACACCCACCACAGGAGTGGCACAACTCGGGAAAAACCATCGCCACACCCGGGCTAACCGCCAAGGCATTGAAACGGCAGAACCTGGCACATTCCCCACAATAATCGCAATGGTTCTCATCAAAGGCCGGAATCAACATATTGACCGGTCGCCGGTCGGTGATTACCGGCCTCAGGAAGAGATGGGCATTGGGCTCCTCCACATCACAGTCAGCTAAAAGCACAGGCCCGGCCAAGGGATCATCTTTCAGGGACTCGGCCAAGGCACACGACACGGTTGTCTTGCCCGTGCCCCCTTTTCCACTGCCGAGCGCAACGATCAAAAGTCGCCCTTTCTGACCCGTTCCACGGCCTCCCCAACCGTTCCGGTGGAATCTTCCACGATCCTGATCTTGCCTCCGGCCACTACCTGTCCCGCTTTGGGTCCGACGTGACCGGTGACGAGTACTTCCACACCGGCGTTCAGCACCATGGTCCCGGTCTGTACTCCGGCCCCACTGGCAGCATCAACGCCCGCAGCGTTATCCAGGAACTCGACTGAATCATCATCCAGGTCAAAGATTGCAATCCAGCGGGCCCGGCCGAAGCGCGGATCAATGTCCGAGTCCAGACTGGGTTCCAGAGCGGTCACGGCTACTTTCATGATTCCTCCCGATTTTCCAACGCCTTACGCAAGGCTCTCAATTCCTCTTGCATTTGATCGAGCTGATTTTGGACCGATCCGCCTTCATTCTGAAAGTTGCCGGCGTTGTTCAGCCCTCTGCCGCGACCAAAACCTTGACCCTGCCCGCGGTTCAATCCACGACCCGGACCACGGCCCATTCCGCGCCCCATTCCTCGGCCCATTCCGCAGGAAATTCCAAAATTCTCGGTTTCGTTGTCGGCATTGTTTCCGGGGCCGCAAAGCCCCAATCCTCGACCTGTACGGGGTCCTTGCCCGTCCGGTCCTTTTCTGTTCTGTCCTGGCATTTCAATCCTCCTTTGATTTATCTGAATTTATTCGTCCTAGACCACGGCCACCTGGGGAGGTCTGGCCTCTTCCTTTTCCTCTTCCTCTGCCCCCACCTCTACCTCTACCTCCGCCTCCACCCCTGCCCCGGCCCTGGCCCTGGCCGGAGGGGATATGTTCCACCGGCCCTCCACCAATGCTAAGGGCCTTGCCTTCGATAAGGGCGGAAGCAACGATGGACCTACCGCGTTCCAAAATTCGGCCGAAGGTCGCCCGGGAGACGCCCATCCTTTCGGCGGCAGCCTGGTGGTACAGGCCCTCGACGTCGGCCAAACGCATGGCCTCAAGGCAATCCAAAGGCAGGTCAATTTCCTTGAGATCCGACAGGGGAATGCCCTGGGGCTTGAAATAGGTCACATCTGCCCGAAATCCGATGCGTCTTGTCTTGTGCGGTCTCACTTAATCTTCTCCGTTCAGTTATGAGCATATGCTAACAACTATCGGCGGCCCTGTCAACCCGCTTGATGACAAATTTCTCCGAATCCCTGAGAAGATTCAGACCGCGGCATCACATGGGATTCGTTTTTGTGGCAAACGGGCACGTTTCTGCGGATTCATGCAGATAAAGGGGGAATGGTAGGATAATTACCGTCAGGCCGGATCGTCCGGCAGGCTCTCCGGCGCTTCGGCTTCCTCCACCGCACGCCAGCCTTGTCCGGCCAGCCAAGCCCTTGCGTCCTTCTCTCGCTCCGAGACCAGCAGCCAGATTACGGTCTGCTCCCGGGCAAAACTTGTGCTGCAGTCGACGGGTGCCAGGTCCCCGTTCTTCCCGACAGTGAATAGGGGCAACACCAGAGTCCTTACCGCCCGAGGAAGGGTTGGCTCCTGGCCCGCTGTATCATCATTCCTGCGCCATGTTTCAGTCTGAACCTGTTTCCGGCGAGTGCGCACAGCCCATAGCTCGGTGTCTGTCTCGTTACCGAACAGCAGACGGACACCTGCTTCCTTAAGGTGGTCCGGTGTTACTCCGCCCTGATGATGATCTCCGGCCGAATACACTTTGCGTACCTTGGATTCCTCGCTTGCCTTCTTCGCAAAGAGCAGATTAACGGCCTCGTTGTGGGTCAGGCCGATCGCCGCCCGTCGCGTGTCCATCTGGGCGCGCAACTGCACGGTTTCGTTCATGGCGTTGCCGAAAAGAACCTTCAGCCCCTCAGCCTCCGCCTCGCTGCACATATCAGCGTTGGAATCGAGTAATACCACCTCGTGCCCACGCTCTTGAAGCAAATTCCCCAGCAGGCGACCCAGTGAATTTGCACCCAGAATGGCGAAGCCCTTGGCGCTGGGTCGACAGACCTTCAACAATCGAGCCACCATACCTGCGGTGGCGCCCTGGGCGATCACCGTGGCGGCGATGACCAGGAAAACCAGGGCCCGAAGTTGCCCACCTACATTCCCTCCGGCGGAGTCCAACCGTTCGGCGAAGAGCGAGGCCACCGCCGCTGCCACGATTCCGCGTGGAGCGACCCAGGACAGAAAGCTCTTTTCCCGCCAATCCAGTCCAGTGCCAAAAGTACAGAGTAGAATATTGATCGGACGCACGACGAACATAAGAGTCAATACGACCAGCAGGCCGGGCCGGCCCAAAGCAACCACTTCGACTACCCGCACATCCGCCGCCAGCAACACGAAGAGCATTCCAATCAACAAAGTGGTCAACTGTTCCTTGAATTCCCGGATCTCCCTTTCACCGCGGGCGTGGGAGTTGCCCACTACCGCCCCAGCGACGATAGCGGCCATGATGCCGGATTCGGGAGCCACCGCGTTGCTTATCTGGTAGACGGCCAACGTGAATGACAACGTGAAAATTGTCTCGAAACCGACCGGCACCACCAGACGCCAACGCAACAATAACCCCATCACCCCACCCCCCATACCACCGATAGCCAGCCCGGCCAGCAGGCGAACCGGTGCGCTCAAGGCACCCGAAGCCAGGGAAGTTCCCAGTACGATCTCCAGCGCAACGACCGCGACTACGGCTCCCACCGCATCGATCAATACTCCTTCGGATTCCAAAATGGTCTCGACGCTGCGCCTAACGCGGATCCGCCGCAACAGGGGAGTAACCACGGTTGGACCGGTAACGATTACCAGCGTGCCGAACAGCAGAGACGGTGTCCAACCCCATCCCAGCCAGAAGCGGGCAGCCAGGGCGCCGCCTACCGTGGTGACGAAAACACCCACCGTCAGTAAACGCCTGATGGCCGGCGCCTGTTTACGCATACGGCCCAAGTGAAGATTCAACCCACCGTCGAAAAGGATCACCGCAACGGCGAAGCCGATCAAAACTTCCAGACCGTGCCCCAGGGCCTCCGGTTGGACGACGTTGGCCAGGTCCGGGCCCAGGATTACCCCGGCAGCCAAAAGCAATACGATTCCCGGTATGCGCAGATAGCGAGCCAGGGACTGGGCGATGACCCCGGCAGCCATGGCCAAGGCCACGGTCAGCGCGGGATTATGGTGGAATCCACCGTGCATGAAATCTCCATTGGCTGGGAATCAGGAACAGGCTGGCGGCTTCAGTTCGAGGACTCCATTTCCTTTTCTTGCCCCCGGTTTTGCGTAGGAAGGACAGCCGCCAGTGCTTTTCCCAGTGAAGCTATTGTGTACGGCTTCTGTAGAAAACCGGCCAGGTTTGTGCCTGCGAATCGTGTGGCTGCGTCCACCTTGCTGTAACCACTGCAAAGAATGGCATTAACGTTGGGCCGGATTCTGCGCATGGCGCGAAAGCTCTTCAGGCCGTCGACACCAGGCATATTAAGGTCGAGCAGAACGCAGCCGATTTCATCGGAATGTTCGCGAAACACATCAAGGCCCTCTTGTCCATCGCGAGCGGCCAGAACCTCCAGGCCCATTTGCTTCAGCATCTCTTCGGTTACACGGAGAATCGTTTCCTCGTCATCGACGATCAGGACCGTTCCTGTGTCACACCAATTCCCAATTTCGTCGGTATCATGATCCGAAGACTTTTCGGGCGTTTCAGAAGCGGGGAAAAGAATTTTTAAAGTCGTACCCTGACCAATTTCACTGAAAATTTTGATCACACCGTTGTGCCCGTGAACAATGCCCTGTACAACGGCCATGCCAAGACCCCGTCCGGTGGACTTGGTCGTGAAAAACGGATCAAAAACCTTCGCTATGGTTTTGCTGTCCATTCCACAACCCGTGTCGGAGACCTCTAAATAGACGTAGGACCCCTCCTGGGGCAAATCGATGGAACCAGTACGCAGGGACACGTCGATGCTATCCAGATAGGGTTGATCGCAGTACATCTCTCCGGCTGCGACGGTAACCTGGCCGCCCTGGTCGCCGATTGCCTCTGCGGCGTTTGTGATCAAGCAAAGTATTAGCTGGCGGAGCTGCGTGGCATCACCGTGAAAAATCGGCAGGTTTCCGGCGAGATCGAATCGGAGCAGGGCCTTCTTCGACAACGAAACTTCAAGAAGGTGTGCCATCCCCTCCACGAAATCCCCGAGCCTGATCGGTTCAGCATCGAATTCTCCTTGGCCCGCATAAGCCAACATCTGCTTGGCTAGTTCAGCCGCGCGCCTCGAAGCTCTCTCGATTTCCTGGACATTCATACGCGCCGAAGTTCCGGGAGCAAGTTCATGAAGTGCCGAGTCGGCCTTGTCCTGGATGACCAACAAAATATCATTGAAGTCGTTGGCAATGCCGCCGGCCAGAACACAGAGACTCTGGAGTTTCTGTACGTGTTGAACCTGGCGTTCAAGGTTGAGACGTTCCTCCTCCGCCAGTTTGCGGTCTGTAATATCCACGGTTGTGGACATCAAGCCGGTGAGCTCTCTCCTACTGTTGTAAATAGCCGCTGCCGACACCTGGGCGTCGAATAGCGAACCGTCTTCGCGTCTAGCCTTTACATCGGCCGACCAGACCCCTTGGCCATCCAGCAGTGCCGGCATGATTTCTTCAAGCCTGTCACCTACATCCCAGAATTCAGTGAAGTGATGCCCTTTAACTTTCTGTTCATCGTCAAACCCCCACAATTCGAGAAAGGCGGGGTTCACGTAGGTCATCCAACCATCCAGATCCGCCGTTGCGATGGCACTTGAGGCCGAACGAATGATATGGGCCTTTTCGGATAATGAGTTCTCTGCCTCATGTTTCTGTTCAATTATGTCCCGCCAAACGCTGATCACGACACCAGTTTCCTCAGTGCCCATCTGGTCTACAAGAGTAGCATTGACCTTGAGGTGCCGCGCTCCGCGAGAATCCCGGAATTCAAACTCCGTATTCGAACATGTGCTGCGGGTTCGGGCAGCCAACTCCAAATCGGCCCAGCGAGACATTGCATTGTCTCCAGCCTGCAGGAGCCAGGCGTCCAGATTGGTCTCAATCACTTCACGCCGACACTTGCCAAACAGGGCACAGAACGCTTCGTTGGCTTGGATGATTTTCTGTGTGGCATCGGTAACGACGATACCGTCCACTGATGCGCAGAGAACCGCATCCAAAAACTTGGCTACTTGTTGAGCAGCTTCCACATCATCCCTGTGGTTCAACCTACCCATCATCACTCCCGTTCGGATCTGGATCATCGGTAACCTGGGCCGTTGTGGTTACTTTAATAATCCATTAGCCTTGTCTCCATTGCGGACACAACCGGGCGAGTATAGCATGGAAGAATGTTAAACTCCTTTTGTTTATAACTCCCGCGGAGTCCCCGAATATTCACCGAGATCATGGCAATTACCTGGATACGTTCATCACCCGGGCTTGCCGCCGACTCAAGTGGCAGAGGCTCTGCGCACCAGTGATCCTGAGGCCGACGGGGAACACTCGTCGGATTGTCCCCAGTAATAAATCCAGCCGACATGATTGTGCCAAAATGAAGCTGAGCCACCGGACGGATTAAATCGCAAACGGCTTCTATACGTTTAGTTTTTTTGAACAGTATCGCGAAGATTTTTACAGTCATGCCAGCGCCTGCCCACAATACAGAAACGGCGACCTTAACCTTGGCCGCCGCTAATTTTTCAAATTTTGTTAAAACCGTATTGGCTGTCGAGTTTTGAAAATGAGCCTGGAAGCTATAATATTGTCCGACAATCCCGATTGAGTTTCTTACCCGCCCTGCGGCACAACCACTGGACGAACAATCCGATGATTCTTCTGGACCGGCCTTATGTTTCCGATTTCCTGATGAACACAATTGCCGAAAATCGATTGCCGGTTGTGATGACGGACGCCGCCCGGGAGTTGGGACTGGTTTCGGGCCCATCCGTAATGAGCGAACAGGAAGCCATCGAATCGGCCCGCGCAGACCACCTCTGCGGCGGTCTGAAGTTGTACACCAACTCCGAAAACGCACTGGGTTGGATATCCGAAAACCTGGGTTTCACGGAACTGCCCGAGAAAATCGAATTGTTCAAGAACAAGGCCCGGTTCCGTAAACTGACATCCAGTCTCTTTCCGGATTTTTTCTACCGAGAGGTCTCCGCAACCGAATTGGACGACCTCGATCTGACCAAACTGCCTTCCCCTTTCATCATCAAACCCAACGTTGGTTTCTTTAGCTTGGGTGTTTTCAAGATCAATACCCGGCAGCAGTGGCAAGAGGCCCTTATCTCCTTGAAACAGGGAATGACGGCGGCCCAGGGGATCTACCCGAAGGAGGTCCTGGACACCACGTCCTTCATCATCGAGCAATATGTCGAGGGAGACGAATTCGCCATTGACGCCTACTTCGATGCCGACGGCCGCCCCGTCATTCTGAACATCCTGAAGCACGTTTTTTCCTCACAGGACGATGTCGGAGACCGCATCTATACGACATCGAAATCCATCATCGAAGAAAACCTGGATCGGTTCACGGAATTCCTGACGGAAATGGGTCGACGGACCTGCGTAAAGAACTTTCCGGTCCACGTGGAGCTGCGACTCACCCTCGGTGGAGACTTGTTCCCCATCGAAGTCAATCCTCTGCGTTTCGGAGGATGGTGTACGACCGCCGACCTTACCTGGCACGCTTTCGGCTTCAATCCTTACCTGTACTTCATCCACGGCCAGCATCCGGACTGGGGCCAGATCCTGTCCGATAGGGCGGGGCGGCTCTACAGCATCATAGTCCTGAACAATTCCACCGGCTTTGATCTCGAACAGGTACTTAGTTTCGATCATGATCAACTTCTCACTAATTTCAAAAATCCACTGGAGTTACGTAAAGTTGACCACAGGAAATTCGGGATTTTCGGTTTTCTTTTCGTGGAAACCTGTGAAAAGGATCGTGGGGAACTGGAAGGTATTCTTCAATCTGATCTGGGTGAATTTATTACTACTACCTGAATCGGATTACTCCTGGCACCCGCAAACTGGCCGGTAGGAGGAGAAGCATACGACTTCAGCTTGTCCGAGAACAATTTGAGGGAAAGTATTATTTCGGGCACTACATTCCGATTGAATATGATTTGACTGTAACCATGACCTGGGGCCCCGGGGTCCCCACTGATCCCAACACCTGGGGTCAAGTCAAGAGCCTCTATCGATATTGAGCAATGAAGACTCGGAAGGGTTTTACCGGTACAGTGCCTTTATCCCACTTAAGGTAGAATTTTCGTCCGATACCGGCATAGTCACCAACACCAAATCATCAATGCCGTAGCCAGCAGAAATTGTGCCTGCAGTGCGCAACAGAACCGCCCGCGTAATGCCGGCCTGGCTCGTGATCTCCCAGTCCAGGTCGATGCCCGAGCCACCCTGCACACCGGAAATAACATGCTCGGCCACCAGGGTGTCGCCATTGAAGCCCTGCAACCTTACCTCAGCGTCGGCAGAGGTTTGAACATCCTCGAGAACATCCAGGGTTGTCAGGCCGAAGGACCCCAACGGAGTGGAGAACTCAAAGACGATCGGCATATCCGTATTGATGTTGTCGGCGGTGGAGATGAAGATATCTCCCGACACCCGCAACGGATCCACAGGGGCATTGACTACATCATCGGCACCGAGGAAACAATGACTTCCCTCGTCGAAATAGGTCACCGAAAGATAGGGTAGGCCGCTGGCGTTGCTGATCGTGACGGTAACGCCATCGTTTACTCGTGAGTTTACATAGGTAAAATTGGGCCCCGTATTCTCAAAATCATCGATACCTGCCAAGGCGGAACCACAAATTGCAAGCAGGGCGACCAAACATAAATTTACAAAAAATTTCTTCAAGACGCGCCTCCCAGGGTATAATTAGTTGTATCTTCGCATAATATTACCACGTCTGAGCAAAAATACAAGGTAGTGGGCAAAATAATCCAAGACTTGGACAAAAAACAGGAGTCTCTTTATCCGCTATATTGGAGCCAACCCTGCGGGAACCGATATTTTGATTTCAATCCCTCTCTCCCTTTCGCTAGGAAAATGACTATAAGTTTTTGTTTTTGTTTTCACCCACGGCTGCCTCCCTCCTAACTGCACAATTCGCAAACAATTAGAATGTTTTATTATTGACAGCGGTTGCTCCATTTTCTCACCCTCCACTTTGTGAAAATGTTGGGGACCTAGTTCTTATATCCCATTTGACCCGTGGGGTTTCCTGGGGGATAATTCTTTACGATGACTTTCAACTGGTGTACTGGTATCGAACCATGCAACTGGAGATATCTTCCTCACGATCTATTTTTTGAATCTGCTACCAGGAGTTGATCGCGATGCACGGGGAATCCTTCCAGCGTATTCTTCTTTCCCTATTCCTATTGCTGGGCCTGATGAGTATGGGAACCCTTGCGACCGACCCAGCGGAGGCCCAGACCGCCGAAGATTGCATGGATTGCCACGAAGACGAGGACCTGACCAAGAACGATGGTTCCCGAGTTGTTTCCCTCTTCGTAGACCTGGAGCAGTATCAGCAATCCATCCACGGCAAGGAGGATGTCGAGTGCGTGGACTGCCACGCCGATCTGGAAGATTTTGAAGGGGAACACGCAGAAGAGCTGGAAGAAGTGGATTGCGCCAATTGCCACGACGACATCGCCGAGATCTACGCCGGCAGTCTACACGGCGTTGGAGTCGCCGCAGGAGTGGAACTGGCCCCCCGTTGCTGGACCTGCCACGGCGCCCACAACATTCAGCCCCCGGAGAATGCGGATTCCCGCGTCAACAAATTCAACATCCCGATCATGTGCGGCCAGTGTCACAAGGAAGGGGAAGGCGTCAGTAACTTCATCGAGGTCTCCCAGGACAGCATTCTAGCCCACTATTCCCTCAGTATCCACGGCGAGGGGCTGTACAAGCGCGGCCTGACCAACAGCGCCGTCTGCTCCGATTGCCACACGGCCCACAACGTCCGCAATCACAACGACCCCCAATCCACTATCCACCGGGACAGGGTGGGCGAAACCTGCCAGCAATGCCACGGCCTGATCGAGAATGTGCACAAGAAAGTGATCCAGGGCGAGCTGTGGGAGAAGGATCCGAGCAAGGTTCCCGTCTGCATCGAATGCCACCAACCGCATAAAGTGCGCCGCGTGTATTACGACGAAGGAATGTCCGATTCGGAATGTCTGACCTGTCACCAGGAACACAGCCTAACCGGAACGCTTCCCGGAAGCGTGGGCAAGGCGTTGTTCGTGGACAACCTGGAACTGGCCGGTTCGGCCCACAAAAAAGTATCCTGCATCCAGTGCCATACCGGGGCCACTCCGACCCACGAGCGTCCCTGCGACACAATCTCCACACGCGTGGATTGTTCGATCTGTCACGCCGAGGAAGTTCTGGTCTACGAATCAGGAATCCACGGGCAGTTGCGCAAGCAGGGAGATCCGGACGTACCGGACTGCACCACCTGCCACGAACCACACGGCACCCTGAAGTACGACAACCCCAAATCCCCCACTCACGTGCGACACATCCCCGACCTATGCGGCCGTTGCCACGACGAAGGCGGCGTGGCCGACAAGCGCTACGAAGGTTCCCAGGAAAGCATGGTGGCCAACTACCGCAAGAGCGTCCACGGCCGAGGCCTGGACAAGAGCGGACTCCTCGTGACCGCCGTCTGTACCGATTGCCATTCCACGCACGGGATGCTGCCCAGCAACGAGTTGGGCTCTACCGTCCACCGGACCCGCATCGCAGACACCTGCGCCCAATGTCATCAGGGCATCGATATGGATTTTCGCAACTCCATCCACTTCACGGGTGAACCGCACGGCGACACTCCATTGCCGATGTGCAACGACTGCCACACTTCGCACGAGATCGCCCGCACGGATGCGGAGAGTTTCCGCCTGCAGATTGTGAACTCCTGCGGAGCCTGCCATGAAGAGGTCACCGAAACCTACTTCGAGACCTACCACGGCAAGGTCTTCGCCCTGGGTTACACCGAGACCGCCAGTTGCGCGGATTGCCACGGACAGCACAACATCCTGCCCACCAGCGATCCGAATTCCACGCTCGCGCGCGACAACATCGTGAACACCTGCGCCCAGTGCCACCCCGGCGCCCATCGCCAGTTCGCCGGCTACCTCACCCACGCAACACATCACAACAAGGACAAATACCCGATCATCTACTACACGTGGCTGTTCATGACTTCGCTGTTGATAGGAACGTTCGTGGTCTTCGGGATCCACACCCTGCTGTGGATGCCCCGCAGCTTCCAAGCGATCAAACATTCAAGGCAGCTGCGGAAGGAGGCCAAGGGTCAAAAGCAGTTCCGCCGCTTCAACCGACTGGCCCGATCGCTCCACATCATTGTAATCATCAGCTTCCTGACCCTTGCCGTAACCGGTATGACGCTGAAGTTCTCATACCTGCCCTGGGCCCAGTGGCTGGCCGAGCGGCTGGGCGGATTCCAGTCGGCCGGCACCCTGCACCGAATGGGCGCCATCCTGACCTTCATCTACTTCGCGCGCCACATCATGGACCTCTTTACCCGGCGCTCCGCCTCTGGCAAGTCGTGGACAGAGTTCATCTTCGGCCCCGAGGGAATGATGTTCAACAAACGCGACGGGGTCGAGTTCGTCGAGACCGTCAAGTGGTTCCTGGGCCGGGGCGAGCGCCCCCGATACGGACGATGGACCTACTGGGAGAAGTTCGACTACTTCGCCGTATTTTGGGGCGTGGCCATGATCGGTGTCAGCGGCCTGATCCTGTGGTTCCCCGAATTCTTCACTTACATCCTGCCGGGTTGGTTCATCAACGTAGCCGGTATCATCCACTCGGACGAGGCCCTGCTGGCCACCGGGTTCATCTTTACCATTCACTTCTTCAATACGCACTTCCGCCCTGACCGCTTCCCCATGGACCCGGTCATCTTCACCGGGCGGATGACCATCGAGGAATTCAAGGAGGATCGCCCCCGCGAATACGAACAGATGGTTGCCGAAGGAAGGCTTGAAGAACACCTGGTCGACCCGTTGCCCGAAGGCACGGTCAGGGCCCTGAAGACTTTCGGCTTCGTCGCCCTGACCGTTGGACTGTCCATGGTCGTATTGATCATCTGGGCGGTTCTCTTCGGTTACCGCTAATGAATTGGGAGGATTCAAAATGACCAGAGAAGCCCTGACACTGACTGCAGCCATCCTGATCACGGCATTGGGAATGGTTCTGCCGGCGGCCGGATCCACTCTGGAGGGGAGCTTCTGGTACACCGTGGATCACATCACCAAGGTGGAAGAGGACGGAGGGATTCTACTCTGGGTGACCCTCCCTCCCGAAAGGGCGGAGCAGTCGTTGACGATCACAAAGATCGTGCCCGAACCGGTCGCCATCCTTGAGGACCAGACCAATGGGAACCGCGTCATCGAGTGGAGCCTCCGGCCCGAAGCGAAATACGAATCCACCGTCAGCTTCTTCCACTTTGATTTCGAACTGGAGCAAAAGCCGCTGTACTTCGAAATCGAGGCTACCGAAGTCAAACCGTTCGACAAATCGGCGCCTGACTATGTTCAGTACACCCGTTCCGAGATCGGGATTCAGACGGACGGCGTGATTCTCGACCAGGCCCGCAAAATCGTCGGCCGGGAAACGAATCCGTGGCTGCAGACCAACCTGATCTACGACTGGATCATCAACAGCCTAGCATTCGTACCGGGCGGCTTCGGGGAGCAAGACGCCAAAAGCACCCTCGAACACCGGAAAGGCAACTGCGCGCAGTACAGCGGCCTGTTCACGGCGCTGTGCCGATCCATCGGGATTCCGGCACGAACCGTCACCAACTCATGGACCGGCGGAGGCATGCACGTCTTCGCCGAAATCCAGCTGACCAACCTGGGCTGGGTGCCGATGGACCCGTCCCTGGGCCAGATGTTGATTCCCGAACGAAGCGGAATGACCCCCGAGGAAGTGAATCTCTACATGTCCGAAAAGGGGATTCCACTCGGCGACCCGACCTGGCTGGCCGGTAACCTGTCCGATCACCGCATGATTACGGGTGTGGGAAACAACATCAGCTTCCATTCGCCGACCCTCGACCAGCAGGTTTCCTTCCAGCAGATGAGCCCCGGCGGCGTGGATGCCGTTCCTGAAGCCATCCGGCTGACCGGCCTAAACCGGGACATTGTTCACGGCGGATTCTTCGTCTTCGGTCAAACCCTCGCTACCGAAGAGGAAGCGCACAGAATCGCCCACCAACGCCTGGCTCGATCTTTCTTCAAGGAAGGACTGTACGACGTTGTGGATAACGCCTGCCGTGGTTCTTATCAGGAAAGCACCGACGGTATCCTGACCTGGATCAACGCAGGCAAGATGTACATGCACAAGGAGCAGTACTACAAGGCCGAAGCCGCCTTCAAGCGGGCGATGACCGGCGTCGCGATGAATCGTCAGGACAAGGTGGAAGCCCTGATCTGGACCCACAACTACCTGGGCAACTGCTACGATCTGCTGGGTCAACGAGAAATGGCCGAAAAGGAATATCAGCAGGTCGTCGAGAGGGGAAACAACTACCGCGGAGCCGTGGACTACGCCCGGAAGTATCTGAAGAAGGAGTTCAGCAAAAAGGCATCCGACGACTGATCACGTTGCGGATATACGTCGAAATTGCCCACCAACCGATCAGGTGCAGGTTGGAGGCCGGCATTTGACCGCAAGACATCACAATATATTGACTTTCGCTTATTTTTCGCCTACTGTGTTTCCCCATGATCCACCTGCAAACACACAGCCACTATTCCCTCCTATGCGGCGCCTGCTCCCCCGCTGAGCTGGTCGCACGCGCCGCAAAACTGGAATTCCCCGCCCTAGCCCTGACCGACCTGAACGCCATGCACGGCACCGTAGAGTTCCAGAAGGAGTGCGACAAGGCCGGTCTGCGGGCCATCCACGGCGTGGAATTGACCGATGACCGGCCCACCGACGCCGATCCCGGACGCCTGGTCCCGGGCCCCCTGACCCCGGGCCGGCCGCGAGCAGTGCTGCTGGCCAGAAACCAGTCCGGCTACGCGGCGATCTGCCGCCTGACCACCCTGCGCCAGGTGCGCCCGGACTTCAGTCTGTTGCGAGAACTGCCGGGTTTCCTGACCACCGAGGGCGGCAACATCTTCTGCCTGACCGATTCGACCGCTGTACTGGAAGCCATCCGCCGTTCCGCAACCGATGATGGCGGGCAGGATCCGGTAACCTACAGCCGAGGTTCGCTCCGCGTACTGCTTCCGACAGCCGGCGGCAGGCTGGGTCCGCTGTACCGCCGCCTGCGCGAGTTGGCAGGCTGGGCATCAACCCAACGCGTGCCGGTGATCGCCGGCGGCGATGTCTATGCCGCCGTACCAGAGGACCTGGAGCGCCAACACCTGCTGTCGGCCATCCGCACCCTGGGCACGATCGAAACCGTCGGTCCCGAATCCGGCAGCGAATCCTGCGCTCCGGCCGGCTCCTGGCTCCGCCCGGCGGCCAAAATGCACGAGCTGCTCGCCGAATTCCCCACCGCCTGCCTGGAAAGCGAGGCCGTCGCCGAGCAGTGCCGTTTCCAGCACGAACTCGGCCAGTGGCGCTATCCGCAGTTCCCTTTACCAGACGGCGAAACCACCGAGTCGACCCTCTGGAAGCTGTGTTTCGACGGCCTGCAAAAGCGCTACCGTCAGGTCACGGGCCAGGCCATGGCGCGGTTGCAGGAAGAGATCGCCGTGGTCGAAAAGCTGGGCTTCGCCGGCTACTTCCTGATCGTCTGGGATATCGTGCGCTTCGCCGGCGACCACGGCATGCCCACGCTGGGCCGCGGTTCGGCCGCCAACTCGCTGATCTCCTACCTGCTGGGCATCACCCATGTCGATCCTCTGAAGCACGATCTGTATTTTCAGCGTTTCCTGAATCCGGAGCGCCTGTCCCCACCGGACATCGACCTGGATTTCGGTTGGAAGGATCGCGACCAGGTACTGGAATACGTCTACGATCGTTACGGACGCGACCACACGACGATGATCTGCAACATCAACCGTTTCAGCACGCGTTCTGGTTTCCGCGAAGCGGCCAAGGCGCGCGGATACGGCGATAAAGAGCTCAGCAAGATCACACGACGGCTGCCCTGGCGGATACTGGAAGATCCCGACACCGAAAATGCCTTGGCGCGCAAACCCGAGGCCGCCGGACTGCCGCTCAGCCGCGAGCCCTACCGCTCACTCCTGCTGCAGGCGCGCGAACTGGATCGCCGGCCGCGTCACCTGGGCATTCACGCCGGCGGCGTGGTGATCGCCGGCCGCCCGCTGACCGATTTATTCCCCCTGCAGTGGGCCCGCAAGGGCATCCTGATCAGTCAACTGGATATGTACTCGATCGAAGACCTGGGCCTGGTGAAAATCGACCTGCTGGCCCAACGCGGCATCGCAGTGGTGGCCGACGCGGCCCGCGCCGCGGGTGAAAACAACGGGATCAGTGTCGACCTGAGTAAAATTCCCGACGACGATCCGGGTGCCCGCCGTTTGATGAGCTCAGGCGACACCATGGGCTGTTTCTACGTCGAATCGCCGGGTATGCGTGCCCTGTTGAAGAAGCTGAAGGCCGATACCTTCCCCATGGTCACCGCCGCCAGCAGCGTGATCCGGCCCGGGCCATCGGACAGCGGCATGTCCCGCAGTTTCGTGCTGCGACACCTGGGCAAGGAGGCGCCGACCCTACCCCATCCCGCCCTGGAGTTTCTGCATGAAACCTACGGTGTGATGATCTACCAGGAAGACGTGATGCGCACCCTGCACGCCGTCGGCGGGCTCAGCCTGGCCGAGGCCGACGTCATGCGCCGCGGCATGAGTTTCAAGGGCGACCCCGGGAAGTTCCTGGCCATGAAGGACCGCTTCCTGACCGGCGCGCGCAAAATGATCGAGTCCGGCCGGACACCCGTCGTGAAGCAGGAAGTGCTGGAAGAATTATGGCGGCAGTTGAGTAGTTTCGCCGGCTACGCCTTCTGCAAGGCCCACTCGGCCAGCTACGCGGTGTTGTCGTTCCAGGCCGCCTGGCTGAAGGCCCACTACCCCGCCGAGTTCATGGCCGCGGTCATGAGCAACGGCGGCGGTTTCTACAGCGTCTCTGCCTACCTGGAGGAGACTCGGCGCCTGGGTATGGAAATCCTCCTGCCGGATATCAACCACAGTGCGGATGTCTTCACGGGCCGAGAACGCCAGGTACGGATCGGGCTGCAGCAGATCCACAACATGAGCTGTCGTTCGACAAACGCTCTGCTGGATGAACGCGGGGCCAGCGGTTTTTTTGTCTCCCTCGGCGACCTGCTGCAACGAGTGCCCCAACTGGCGGTGAACGAGGTGGAGAACCTGATCCGCTGTGGGGCCTGCGATGGCTTCGAGTTGACGCGGCCGGAGTTGTTGTGGCGGCATGCGTTGATTCGCAAGGAACGGCAAGGGAGCAGGCGTGGTGGCGGCCGAGGTGAGCGGCGCGGCGATCGCCAGAAACGTCTGGCCACCGGATCCTCCCACGCGCCAGTCCAGACCGCCACCCTCTTCCCGGTAGGCGGCACGGCCCCCGGCGGCGGCACGGCCGTCTCGCTGATCCCGGCCATTCCCGACTACTCGCAGACCGAAAAGCTGCAACAGGAAATGGAGGTATTGCACCTGACAGCCAGCGGGCACCCCATGGCCATGCTTCGTGACTGGCTCCATCAAAAGGGCGTTGTCCGGGCTGTCGACCTGTCCGGCTGGGCGGGCCGCCGCGTGAAGGTGGCCGGCAAACTGATCACCGCCAAAAGCGCCACGGTGCGCACCTCGGGCCAGCCCATGAAGTTCATCACCCTCGAGGACGAGACCGACCTGGTCGAAGTCACGCTGTTCCCGGAAGTCTACGCCCGCTACGGAGCCCGCCTGCTGGGACGCGGCCCATACCTGGTGACCGGAATCGTCGAAGACGACCACGGGTCGATTACGGTGACGGCGGAAATATTGGAAATGATCTAAAAAACTCTCCTGCTCACTCGTTCTCCCGAGGAGGGCAGTTTCCACTATTGACATCCCGAATCCGAAAATGCTTGAATTCTAAAAGTTAACAACCATATTGCGCTGTCCTTATTCCTAAAATCCTAATCCGGGATTCCATCCCTGGAGGTGACCGAAATGAGCACAACTGCTTTCCTGATCATGTCCTTCTCGTCCCTGTTCGCGGTCATCGATCCACTGGGAGTGATCCCCTTCTTCAGCGGCCTGACGTCCCACATGGACAAAGGCCAGAAGCGCAAAGTTCTCATCAAGGCGCTGATTGTCTCCTTCGGAGTATTGGCGATCTTCACCTTCTTCGGGGCCCAAATCCTTGAAGTGTTCGGAATCACGATAGATGCTTTCCGCATCGCCGGCGGGGTAATCTTCTTCGGGATCGGCCTGGACATGTTGCAATCGCGGCCTCGTCGATGGCGAACCGGGATCTCCAGCGCCTACGCCACCGACCAGCAGACTCGGGCTGATGCCCCTCAGGAAAAGGATCTCAACGAAGATGACGACCCCTCTATAACCCCGCTGGGGCTACCCATGATCGCCGGCCCCGGGTCGATCACAACCGTAATGGTTCTGACTCCACAGGCGCCGGCCCACCAAGGCGAACCGCTGGTCCTGGCAACAGTGCTGGCCATTCTGCTGCTGACCGGCGCAATCCTGATGGGTGCCGATGCGGTACTGGCCCGCCTGGGCCGCACCGGCCTGAAGATCATCGAAAAATTGATGGGACTGCTGGTAACCGTGATCGCCGTCCAGCTGGTTATCGACGGTCTTGTGCCCGTAATCCGGGGAATGATCAGTTAGAGAGACAGCGGCGTCAGGTCCACGAGCATCAAGAGCACGAAACCAGGCTTTTAACCAAGCATCACCTGACGTAATTGTACCTCCTGATTCTGGCAGTAACCACCCCACAAACACCCCCCTTCCTGCCAGGTTTTTATTTAGTCCTCCCAAGAGCAACCGACAGTTTGACAGCTGGAAAATAATGCCCTACGGTTGTACATAATTACTTTATCGGCATATTTCATTCGCTTCGCTAGCTGCGAAAACGATGAATCGAAGGTCCGTAGCATGGAGGCGTCCTCATGGTCCGATTCTTCTTGAACATCCCCCCCCGCTTGCCATTAATACTCGTATTCACCGTTTTGCTAAGCCTAGGCTCTGTCTGTGTTTTCATGACCGGTGGCTCCATCACCGCTTGGGCACATGAGCACGATGAGCACCCTGCGGATCAGACTGAGGCTGCTGTCGAACCCAGCGCAGACCACAGCCACGACCATGGTCAGCTTGATGGTCACAGCCACAGTCATGACAACGACCATGGTGACGTACATGGCGATGGCCACGGCCACGCTGTCAGCCCAGTAGGCCTTCTCCCCTTGTGGACCGTCATCCCCTTCGTGGGCATTCTGCTTTCCATTGCCCTCGGCCCGCTGGTGGCACCCCATTTCTGGCACCATCACTTCCCCAAGATCTCAGCCTTCTGGGCCCTGCTCTTCGCGGTGCCCTTCCTGATCTGGAACGTGAACCTCGGCATCCAGGAGATCCTGCATATCTACTTCCTGGATTATTTCCCCTTCATTATTCTGCTGTGGGGCCTGTTTACCATTTCAGGCGGGATCTATGTGGGCGGTTCGCTGCGAGGTTCGCCTGTTGTAAACCTGGTCCTGCTGATCATCGGTACCTTCCTGGCTTCGCTGATCGGGACTACCGGAGCGGCAATGGTCCTGATTCGGCCCATCCTGCGCGCCAACGAGTGGCGGCAAAACAAGCTGCATCTGATCGTCTTCTTCATTTTCCTGGTGGCCAACATTGGGGGTTCCTTGACCCCGCTGGGTGATCCGCCCCTCTTCCTGGGCTTCCTGCACGGAGTGCCTTTCTTCTGGGTTACCACTGGACTTTTGCCACATATGCTGCTGGCGGTGGGCCTCATCCTGGCCGTCTTCTTCGTCATGGACACGATACTGTACCGCCGTGAGGATCCCAACGCCATACCGGTTGCCGATCCCAACGCCGGCGGCATAAAGATAGAGGGACTGCACAACATCCTGTTTCTGCTGGGTGTCATGGGCGCGGTGATTATGTCAGGCTCGCTCAAACTTGATTCGGTGACTCTCTACACCGGCGGCAATCACCCGGTGGCTGTTCCCCTGCAGAACTGGCTGAAAGACGCCATCATCATTCTTATGGGCATTCTGTCCCTGCGGACGACAGCAAAGAAACTGCGGGAGAAAAACGGTTTCAGCTGGTTCCCCATTCAGGAAGTGGCCTACCTCTTCGCCGGCATCTTCATGACGATTATTCCGGCCCTGGCAATCCTGAAGGCTGGTTCGGTCGGCGCAATGGCCGATTTGACCAACGCTGTCCACGGCCCTGTGCGTTATTTCTGGGCCACCGGCATATTGAGCGCCTTCCTGGACAACGCTCCGACCTACCTGACATTCTTCAACGCCGCCCTCGGAGATTTGGGTAAACTGGAAACCGACATACCAGGCATGTTGGGGTATCTCGGTGAATCGCTGCGGCACGAGATATTCATCAAGGACCTGACGGCCATCTCGGCCGGTGCCGTTTTCATGGGCGCGATGACCTACATAGGCAACGCGCCGAACTTCATGGTCAAGGCGATCGCGGAGGAGGCCGGCATCCCGATGCCCAGCTTCTTCGGCTATCTGATCAAGTGGTCGGTCCCGATCCTGCTGCCTATATTCGTTATCATAACTTTCGTGTTCTTTGCCTAGAGGAGAGAAAGCCATGACCACGAGCAATAAGAATAAAGCACCTGCCTTCTTCGAAGTGGTTTTCAGGGGCAAGCCCAAAGTCGTCCGGTCTTTCCTGTCCGGATTGGTCCTGGGCTCCTGCGACGGCGCCACCATCTACTACAGTTTCCTGGACGGTGTGCACCACGAAGGCAAGGCCGAGAAGCTGGCCGAGATGGTCGGCATCCGGGGAGTGGATTGTCACGTCATTGTAGACACCGAAGTCAGCGCCCTGCTGAAGAAGTTGGGCAAAAAAATCGCAGCCGAGACTGGCTTGTCCATCATCTCGCACCGAAAAATCCGGGGGGCCAGCCTCACCTTCGGATACAGCGCGTACGCCCGGAAGTACGACGAGGAAATCCTTGCCCTGCTTAAAAAACTGCCAACCGAACTAAACACGCGGGGCTTCAAGCACAAAGTAAATGTGGATCCCAAAGCCAGAGGCGTTGAGGCCTACGCCCCGGCGCATCATTTCGAAGCCAAGGGCAGCGGCGCCATCACCGGCCCGGTGGACAAGGTGATCGAGCTCAAGAAAGCCTTCGCCTCGTACCCCCTAATCAAGGCCGAGGACATAATTCTTAAGCTAGCCTAGCCGGGACCATGAATCCTGGTTAGTTACTTGAGCATCAACATCTTACCGGTTTTGACGTCTTCTCCGACCTTCAGTTGGTAGAAGAACGTCCCGCTGGCAACCGTACGGCCTGCGGCATCCCTGCCGTCCCAGGTGACCTCATGGTACCCCGCGCCTTGCAAACCGTTGATCAGCGTAGCTACCCGGCGACCTGCCACATCGAAAACCGACAGATCCACAGGGCTGGCCAGCGGCAGGGCGAAACGAATCGTCGTCACTGGATTGAAGGGATTGGGATGGTTGCCCTCGAGCGCAAGAACCGAGGGCAACTCCGATTGTTCGGCCGTTGACAACCCGGCTGCGTAAGTGAAACGGAGCGCCCACTCGTTGATGATTCCCTCGTCGAACGGCCCTACATCCATGGCATGCAACTGCCAGATTCCGTCGATGCCCTCCCCGATGAAAGCATCCAGAACACCATAGGAAGGTGTCTCGGTGGGATACCAGGCATGAATATCATCCCCGTCGCCGCCGTTGTTCTGGTGCAACCTTACGGTGTAGCCTGAAGGGCTGGTCAGATCGATCACCAGGTCGGCCAGATAGGGATGGGTGATGTCCAGGAAAACTTCGACCCTGGTGGCTCGCTCGAACAGTGAATTGGAAATCCCGCAGGTCACTCCCCCTGGATCGTTGTCGGGAATCACTACTCCCGGGCTGTCCCGAAATTCGGAAGTCATTACATCGCTCAATTCGAAATCGACGTCCGTCAACAACTGTTCCTGGGTCAATCCGAAACTGAAAACGACGGAAGTCCAACCCGGCTTGGTCACCGTCAGCGTGTAGTTTCCCGCGTAGAGGGAATCGAAAGAGTAGAAGCCGTCCGTGTCGGTAATAGTTGTGAAGTTTCCTGGTGTCAGCGTAATAGCGACACCGCTATTGTCGGGAGAATGGAGCACTTCAACCCGGCCGCTCACCGCAGCCCGTCCCGCCTCTGGAACGATCAGCCAGTGTACCGCGTTGTGGAGCAGGTCCCCGCGTTCGACTGGATCCAGACCTGCATAGTCGAAAGCGAAAAACACGGTTTGGCCAGCACCGAGAAGGAACTCCGGACCATAACAAACCACACTTGCGTCGGACCAGGAGTTGGTCCAGGAGGCCGCGGTTACCGCGTCTTCCAATACCGTCACCGCATCGGCGGAGCCGGATCCTGACCCGGTGAAATCCATGCTGGAAACAATGGGATTCGGGTAATCCATGACCGGATGCAGAGCCTTGTAGACCCCGACATCACCCGGATTGTCTGCTACCCAATCGCTTATGTGCAACACTCGGCGGGCGAATTCCCCGTCGGTTACGTGGTCGTGAGCCACATCGCCGCCTTCGATCAGGAGCTTGCCCCCGACGGCGGTGAAAGCCAGGAGATCGATTTTTAACTGCGGGTTCAGGGTACCGGTCTTGTCCCCGCTGGAAACCACAACGAGATCCTGCCCCTGCCAGCTTGCAGGATCGTAGCCGGCGGAAGGGGAATAGGAAACTTCGTAACCCAGACCGGACAGCGACAACAGCAGGTCCTGCGCCGAGCGGGAAGCGGGTGCGGTATAGGCAGGGGCCACTACCTGTCCCGACTTGTCCAGCCGGGCTGAATGCGTGACCGGATTCCCAATCGGATTTTCAGACCTGACCCCGTCCACTGTCGTCCAGGATATGTTGTCGTCTATGACCAGGATGCTGCCACTGGTAGGCTCCACTGCAAAGTGGATTTCCTGTTGAGACTGCCCCACGATAATTCGTTTCTTCTGGGGTGTGAACAGGGAGGGCGACACCAGAATGTCGTACTCGAAATAGGCCAGCAAAGGCAGATTGAAACCGCCCTCGGCACCCGTGGACCAGGCGTAGGCCACCTCTTCTCCCGTATCGGCGCGGAAAACTTCCACCAGCGTGAACAAACCAGAGCTGTCTTCTGCGCTGATCACAGTTCCGGAGACCAGGCCTCGCGGTGACTGGGTCAAACTGAGTTGGAGGGAATTTTCCCCGAAGATCAGTAAAACAGTCTGGAGGTAATCAAAATACCCGAGTTTCTCAACATGGATATCGTAGTATCCAATGGCAATTTCCTGGGGAAGCGCCCAGTTCCCGTAGTAATCCGAAAACACCTCGAAGGCAGGCACCCCGGTCGGATCATCCCCGGGATGAAAACCAGAGATCCTGGCGTTGTATATCGTAGCCAGGTCCGCATCGCCGTCGACGACCGTCCCATCCAGAGTCCCCAGAGCCGGGATCACCTCAATTTCCTTGGTGTAAATCGAATAACCTTCCCTCATCAGGGTGGCCTTTACAAAACCCGGCCACCGAGGGGTCAGAAAACCGGTGGCCGAACCGCCTGTGGATGTAAACAATTCCAGCGTATTGAAATATTCCAGAGCCAGGACCAAGCCCGACACGGCAGCCGACCCGGTCACCTGGCCCTCCATGTTCGTGGCCAAGGTATCCGGCAAATCGATCATGGGAGTAGTGGCAAAAATAGTCGCCGAAGGCAGGGGTGAACTCCCCGTCACCGGAAGATCGGCGCCAAAAAGATCAAACAAGGCACCGGACTCCCGACCGCGCACAATCAGGGTCTCCCCGTATCGTGGGGTTACATCAAATTCGGCCACACCGTCCGGTCCGGTGATCTGTTCCAAACCCTCGACACCAAAACCCTCGATACTGACAAGAATATCGGACGTGGCCTTCTGAACCGTTACGGGATCCAACAACCGAACCGTCACCCGGGTGGTCTCGCCCACAGGAATTTCCGCCGGGTCGATGATGAGTTCCTGGGCCTCGACGGCCGGCAGATTGATGATGTAGGGTAAGCGATTGAATCCGGTTACCGTCAGAGTCACCTCCCCGGCTGCAGTTACCGGTTTGACCAGGTCCAACACCACGCTCCCGGTGGGATCCGTAATCCCCGATCCGTGCAGAACGCCTCCGCTGAACAGGGCCACCATCGCCCCCTCCATGTCCGACAACACGGGAAATTCCATCCCCTCGAGGGGAACCGCGGTCGGATGCTGGATACTCATCACCTGCGGCTGAGCGGTCCTGACGACCAGCGAACAATCCCCGAAGATGTTGTACTGCTCTACCAACTGAACACCCTCGTCACCGGGATACGTGTCCAGCACCTCCATGATTCCGTGGTAAAAAAGCGAACCGATGACATTGGCCTGGGAGTTGACCAGCAAACTCACTGCCTCGGCCTGCATAACCGTCGGGGGAACCCAGGGCGTGGAAGTGGATGCACTGAACATGGCCACGGCTCCCTGGGGCTGCTCGGGTGTCCCGGCCCGCATCCAGGCCTCGGCAAAGCACTCACCCCATCCGAAAGCCCCGTTGTAGCAGCTCACATCCAGGATCCAGGGCGACATCCAACCGTTCTGCAGTGAAAGAACATCAGCTGCGGGCAAGTAGGGGCTTGACCAGGCAAAACCGCTGCCGTGGCCTAGATAGTTGATCAGACTGCGGCCCTCGTTCACCGCCTGAATAATCATTTCGGTCGTTGCAGTCGGGGCGTAGATCTCATCCACGCTGGTAAATGAGTAGGAAAGCAGATCGTCACGCAGCAAACCGGCGCGTTGGGAATCGGTGGGAATACCCTGGTCGCTGGCCAGACCCGAGGCTCGGGAATACCAGGTACCATTCGGGTCAGGATCCCGTTCGTAGTGAATGAACTTCGCTACCTGGACCTGGACATCTTCCTGATCCGCAGCCGAGATGCGGGACACGAACAGATCAGGATAGAAATCATTACCTTCGACGCAGGCATAGCGTGTGTCGTCAAAAGCCCCCTCATAGGTCCCCAGGTTGGTAGGGACCTGTTCCACATCGCCGACCAGGATCACGTAGGTCAGGCCGGCGGGAGAAAAATACCTCTGTTTAATGGCCGCCTGGATGCCCTCAGCAGTTCCACCCACGCTCTGGGTTGTGATCCTCTCCACGGAGAGGCCCCGTTGTTTTTTCCACTCCAGGAAAGGATCCATCACGGAGGCGAATTCCTCGGGGCAAACCACCAACAGGGTGCCTTCGGTTTCCAGCTGATTGTATTTCCCTGAATCCTGGTAGTTATCAAAGCCCAGATCATAGAGCCCGGCGAACTGGTGGTCCAAATCCCCGGTCGCCGGATATTTCTTTTCGTTCAGGCCGCCCGAACCGGTGGTCTCTACTTCCAACATGATATTTTCAAGTACCAGTAAAACACCCCGATCGGCATCCCAGCGCAGGGGATTGATCTGCAACCCCACTCCGCGCAGATCTCGAAGAATGAACGGCGTACCTAGGCCAATCGGCGTAGCGGGAAAAACACCCCCGGAGGAATACGCTTCACCGAAAGTCCAAGGCACTGTGGCAGGATCCACGTCCCGCATGATATTCCCTTTCCCTGGAACAATCGGATCTGTGGGAATCTCTCGCCACGAGCTCTCGACAACACGTACCGCTGGATTACCTGATTCGGGAATCATCAATCGCGTGGTCAGAAATGGAAGTTCCGGTTGACCGGCTTCCAGAGTGAACCAGTTGCCCGGGATTCTCAGCTTGGAATAAGTGCGCCCCTGAATCGTCACCGGTTGGCTGGAGAATCCACGCAGGGACACATTTACTTGAACCTTGTTCCAGGCAAGCTGCCGGACTTCCACCGCCGGCCGACTGTCCTCGGAACCACCCAGACTGATCCAATCGGCCCGAGCAGGAAGGCTCAGGCCAGCACCAAGTATTGCACATAAAGTCAGGACCAGTTTGGCCGCGACCCGTCGATTCATCATTTCTCCCCAGATCCTTCCCAAGGAGAGGGGCTCAGCCCTCATCCTTGCCCATATTCATACCTATTTTACCACTTTTCCGCAGGCGGAGGCAAATGGGTCTGAAATGACACAATTTTAACCGGAATATATTCGCCTCCAACTTCTGGAAATTTATTTTTCCAATCGTAAAACTTGTTTTAACATAGCTAGTTATAAGTTTTTATATCAAACGGAGCATGGAACAATGGATTGTCTTTGGGAATGATAAATCGTCGGCCATCATTTCACTCCGCCCTCCCCGGGAGTTCATATTTGTTATAAATTTATGATATTTTTCCAATTATATTCCAACTGATTTGGAAGTATACTCCAGGGAGACCGGAATTATGGTAATGGCGATATTAAGATGAAATCACTGACACTGATGCCCATAATGCTGGGCCAAAATACCCACATCACTCAGATTCAGTACTCCATCCCAGATAAAGTCCGCGCAGTAATCGTACCCTGCCCAATAGGCCGAGGCGAACAAGGTCACGTCCACCAGATCAACTATAAAATCGCAGTTCATGTCGGGACTGTTGACCTTGATATGGGGAATCGGATAATCCCCAACGGCCATTCCATTTACTACTCCCCCGAGAGATGGGTTCTCCGAACAGCCTCCACCGCAAAAAGGCTTTTGGAATTGCGCATATCCGTTGACATCGGTATTGGCGTCGGCCGTGCTTCCGCCCTGGCAAAAGCACAGATCATCAGAATCCAACCACATATCTTCAAACGGGAAATTCGCGACGGGAGTTCCGTCCCCATCCAACAAATACAATTCGATGGTGGCGTCCACCGAGGGTCCTCCGAAAAGCGGGGCCAGTTCCAACCTCCGCCCGTCACAGGCGGGACAGATCAGAATTGATACATCCGCTATCGCCCTGGTCTCGACAGTTGTATTATCCAAATCGGGAATTGTAAATGCGGAAACCGGGATCAAGAGAGCAAGGACCAGGAAAGCAGAAAAATAAAAACGGGACGTCATGGTGATCTCCTTGCTATTGGGGACCGCTACCGACATTAATGCCATCCTACTGGAATTCAGATGTATAGTCAATGGGACGGATGCAGGCGGGCCCACAGTGGACCCGCCTGCAACATCATTATCGACCAGCTTTCAGCTCATCTTTCTTGCTTTTATCTGATTTCACCCACCGCTTCATCATCACAAAGCGTAGCCCACCGACCGGCAAAGAACCCGCCCGAGGAACCCTCAACAGAGTAGGCCCGGCCCCCGAGCCGACCCTCGGCATTGCCCGAAGCGCTTACCCAATGACCTGAGAAAGCGGCCAGATCCCTCTCCTCGGCTGCCAGCTCCCAGGTGCCGACTAGCATGCCCCGGAATCGCCCCTGGCGATCTATGTACTTGCCGAAGAAAACCCGGTTACCGGTCTGGTCCAGGCCATAGCCCCCGCGCAGGAAACCTTCGATCCGTCCTGTCAAATTGGTCCAGGTACCGGCGATATTGCCCAAGTGTTCACCGGGACGTTCGTCCACTCCCATCTCTTCAGCGTCCCCCTGCCCTGGGATACGACCGAACCGCCCACTGAGAAAACCCTTTGGGCAGATGTTGAGGTCGCTGATTTTGAACCCGGTCAACTGGATCTGATTACCCTGCTCATCCACTTCGATTAATAGATCCAGGGCAGCCAATTGTCCCACTTCGAATTCACCCTGGTATCCGGCCAGATTGATATGCAGAATGTTTGGGATGTAACCCTCGGCATCCGGATCGATGGGCCGCTCGATGATCTGGATCACCAGGCCGTCGGAACCGCAGGAAGTGTGTGAAACGAAGGCCACGGTCTTCTCGTCCAGGCGGGGGAAGATCACGTGATCGGCAGGCTGCTCGAAAGCCACCATTCGGCGGACGACCACCAACCCACGATCAGTGTGAAGTTCACCGGTCCAGTCGGTGACCTCACAGTGACCATCGTTGACTCTGAGCGAATCCTCCGGACCTGATAGCATACCCCAACGCAGTTTCAGGAAAGTAAAGACCGGCCTTTCGGAAATAGCCGGATCATCAGCCAGGGGATCATCGACTAGCTCCTCGTCTTCGGCCAGCATCATCAGTTGCAGGGAACCATCACCAAAAGCCTCGGCCTCATCGGATGTCGTCAAGCCGCCGTAGGGCAGGCTGAAATCCATCAGGTCGTAATTGTCTACTGATGGGCTGTTGTCCGCCAAGGGGTCAGCGGCCAGTGGATCAACGGCCTCATCGCTACAGCCGATCAGGGTACCACCCAGCAAAAGGAGTGCTACCATCAGGATCACTCTTGGATTTCGGGGCATGGAATTCCCTCCTGGAATGCGGTTAGGATTGGGTAATCAGTGGAACAGGGATCCTATGCAGAGAAAATGCCATCTCGCCTGAATCGAATTAACTTACTTGTTGAAAATGAGTTACTTTGTCGAATTCATCCGCCACCAAAAACCGACGGCTTGATTTCCGTACCTGAGGGGACACCGCCGGGGCTCCGGGTACACCACCGCTAAACTTTTCAATCCGCTAGGGAACGCTTGACCTGGATCTTCAAAGCCATCAATTCCTCGTGCCTGACACCCAACAATTTTCCTACCTTGTGCATCAATGCGTCCTCATGAGCTTCCAGGATTCCATCCTCGTAAACAACCCGCCACAGCAACTGAACGATTGCCAGCTTCCGCTCACGTGTGAACTTTTCATTGAGTAACTGGGCGAATTCAAAGAGGCTGTCGGACTTCAGACGTTCCCGTTCCGCCAAAGCGACCAACTCATCGGCTTGGTGATCACCCAGGTTGAAGCGCTGGCCCAAAATACCGGCAATAGAGTTCTTTTCCTCTTCGGAGAACTCGTCGTCAGCGTGGGCGACTTCCAGTAACAGCACGCAAGTGGCGATACGCAGGCGACGGGCATCCTCGTCGACATCGGCAGCGGGCGTTACTTTTTCCTGGAAGAATCGATTCAAGGCGTCGAGCATGGAAGTTTGTCCTTTCAGGTTCGGTCCGGCATTTCAGATTAGGACCCGGGTCCAAGTGGATCCAGGCAAAGTAACAATTTCATAGGGAATGGTTCCCAATTGTTCGGCCAGATGCGAGGGCGTGATCGTCTCTTGGCCCTGGCTACCCAACAGGACGGCCGTATCACCGGCCACCGCTTCGGGGATGTGGGTCACATCCACCATGCAGAGATTCATGCAGATCCGACCCACGAGCGGAGCCCGCCGACCTCGGATAAGAACGTGGGCGCGCCCGGAAAAGGCCCGCAACCAGCCGTCGGAGTACCCCACGGGAAGGACCGCGATCCGGCTGTCGGTCGGTGCCTGCCAAACGCGGCCGTAACCCACTGCTTGTCCGGCCGGAACTTCGCGAATCTGACTGACCCGCACTTTCCAGGTCATCGCCGATCTCAGGACCACCTCCTGACGACAGCGTTCCCTCACAGCCACCAGCGTTTCCCGCGACGGCCAGATCCCGTAGGCGCTGATTCCCACCCTGGCTATGTCCCGCTGGGTGCGATCCCACAGCAGGATGGAAGCGCTACAGCTCATGTGGCACAGAAAGTTCGAGTGTCCAGCTTGGGTCAGGGCCTCCGCAAAACCCTGGAATCGGTCCATTTGCCTCAATGCAAAGGCGTGGTCGGTAGTATCTTCCACATCGGCAAAATGGCTGGCCAGTCCGGCCAGAACCAGCTTCGGCTGGTCAGCCATAATCTTCAAAACTGCCGACAACTCTTCTTCCACCACTCCCTGCCGGTTCACCCCCGTCTCCACCTTGAGATGGACATTAACAGTCGTGGCGGAAGCAGCAGCATAATCGGCACTCGCCCGTACTGCCGACAAGGAAGCAACGGTAATCTCTGCACCGAGTTCAACAGCCTGGCCCAATTCACCGGCAGTTACCGGGCCCAGAATCAGGACCGGAGCCTGGATCCCGCCCTCTCGCAGACGACGAACCTCAGCCAGGGAATGAACGCCCAACAGATCGGCGCCGCCTGCCAGAAAGGCCTCGGAGGCAAGCAAAAGGCCGTGGCCATAGGCATCCGCCTTGACCACGGCCATCAATCTTGTACCCGGGTCCACTAGACGGCGAAAAACCGAGATGTTTTCCACCAGGGCGGACCGGTCGATTTCAATCGTCAACCAAGAAGCGTGATCATCCACCGCCATGGGCATGAGCAGCTTTTTTCTTTTTGCGGAGCTGGCAGGCCTTTTCATCCTTGCAAGCACCGTAAAGTTCCAACCGGTGACGATAGATCTTGAAGTTGTTCTCCTCGGCCAACTGACCTTGGAATTTCACCAGACTGGGGTTGGAAAACTCGGAAATATTTCCACACTCCAGGCAGATCATGTGGTTGTGGTGCTCAACCCCGGAGTGGCCCTCGTAACGTGCCAATCCATCACCGAAACGTCTCTCCTGGACCAATTCGCTCTCGACCAGCAGGTGCAGAGTGCGATACACTGTGGCATATCCGATTTTGGGATTGGCCCGCTTGACCTCGACCAACAATTCCTCAACCGAAATGTGACCCCGCATGGCAAAGAACACGGAAATTATCGTATTTCTCTGCTTGGTGGTTTTCAGCCCTCTATCCTGGATAAACTGGGCGAAGGCGACTTCCTTCTCCTTGATCACTTTGGGATCAACAGCATTCTTGCCACTTGCATCTATCATTTTCAACCTCTCCATTTTGGTGGGATACACAAATTGAAAACATATTTCGTAAAAGAAGCTAGTTATGTTTCGTTAAAACGTCAAGACACCCGAAAAATTTCATTCAAAACGGATTTGAATTGCTGAATTTTGCCCATCGGGAACAATCCAGAAAGACCGTCCGTCGTGAAGCAAAAGTACGTCCCGGCCCCGGAACATGAAGGATTCAGCGTCCGCGGTGGCGTTCCAGTGCCGTCTGGATCCTGCCAAACGGTATAGTCGCCCGGTTCCGCTGTCGGTGACCCACATGTGTAAACCGTCCCAGGCCAATCCGAAGGGAGAGAACCCGGGCGGAACCACCGAGCGGGTGATTTCCTTGACTTCCGGATCAAAACGGTCGATCCGGCCAGAATCCCGGTCGGTTATCCAAAGGAAACGTCCATCCCAGCAGATCCCGCTGGGACGATGGCCGGGCGTGTTGAAAGCCTCCTCCACGCGCACGGTATCGGCCTTGATCTTGTACAGGATCGACGAGCCGTCATCGGCATCGCCGCAACTCCAAAGAAACTCCCCATCCCAGGCCAATCCGCGGTCCAGAACGCCTGAGAAATCCTCCTCCTTGATGATCGTGCCGGTGGAATCCTGAAACACCAGCTTTACTTCCCTCTCGCCGGACTCGGTGAGCGTGTCGGGCATATCAGCCAGAATCACCAGTGTATCGGCGCCCAGCCAGGTCAATCCCGCAACCCTTCCCTCAGTGGGCAAAACCAGGGTGTCCACCGGAGCGAAGGACAGAACCGTCCCCGGGATGGAGATATCCCGGCGGTCCTGGGCAGCCGCTTCGCCTGCCGAGCCAATCAATAGAAAAAACAAAAGGAAAGTGATCGCCAACGGCACACCAAGCCTCCCCCATCCACTCCAACTTCTAGATTGTTCACTACAATATGTAATTGCTGACCTGGTCATCTTTCCTTTTCCCTTCCCGATTTGGAATCCAAGGTGCCGTCCTTGATGTCAGTCCCGCGCCGCCGATCAACCAAAGTCGCTCCTTCAGACAGCAAAGCCACCATCTTCGACATTTCCAAAGGTTTAACCGTCGTCAAATCAACATGGTCAGGGTCCACTCCGGCCAAAATTTTCTCTTTTCCCCAACCGGAGGCTAGAATGATGGCCACTGCAGGATCCTTCCGGCGTAGGAAGCCGGCCAATTCCTCGCCCTGCATGCCTGGCAAGGACTGGTCCAGGATAACAACGTCGAAGCCGCCGGGCACGAAAATCTCCAGGGCCTGGACGGAATCCCTGGCCAAAGCCACGGTACAGCCCAGCTCGGCCATCACGTCCCCCAGCATTTCCCTGACCGCCAATTCATCGTCCACGATCAGCACCGAGCGGCCCGGTTGAACTTGGCCGGCTGCTGCGCCCGCGGTGGTAACAGCGGTACCCGCTTCCGGAAGATCCAGTTCGAACACGGCACCGGGACCCTTTTGTCCTCCCAACCGCAATTCTCCCCCCCATTTTCGCAGCAAATTCCGGCAACCGGCAAGCCCGATCCCCCGACCCGGCAGCTCCGAAGTGGAATGGCCCGGCTGGAAAAGAGTCGCCCGGACGGTTTCGGAAAGGCCGGGGCCATCATCGGCAAAAGTCAGCAGCACACGGCTCTGCCGTGCAGTCCCCGCAACCTGTATCCCTACTCCGTCCGGAGAGGCTTCCAGGGAATTCAACAGCAGGTTGTTCAGGACCTCGCGCACAATCTGGGCGGGAATCCCGGCAGCCAAATCAGCCGGAATCCCGATCTCCAGGCTCCATGCGGAGTCCGTGTCCTTTGACCAGGATGCGCCTCCCGGCGGAGCGATCAACATCCCCGCTTCAGCAACAGTCTGCCGTAGGGAAACCCATGGGACTTCGCCGGTGGGTGGATCCTCTGCAGAACTGTTCACACGAAGGAGCATGGAAGTCGCGTCCCGGGCAGCCAATTCCATGGCCTGCAGATTCGCCTCCAACTCCAGGTCGGGCCCGCGACTCAGCAGTAGGCCTGCCCGGCCGATAACCACGGCCAGCATCTGATTCACATCGTGTATGACACCAGCCATATCAAGATCCCCAGCCTGGGAAATCCTGCTCCGGTTACTTGCCGCAGGATCCATATCGGATCCGCTTGGACTTCCTGCCATCATCGCCTTCCGGACAGCCGCACATCACGCGGTCGACTTGCGTTCAGGAACATATCATTTGTAATGGATAATACACCCGGATCCTACGGCATAGAAGAAGGATCTGAAACAGAAGGATCTGAAATGGTTCTGAGAGGGAGTCCAGGGAAGGGTCAACAGACCAGGGTAACCACACCGGATCCGCAGACCTTGAATGCGATGGTCAGGGCCAGGCCGAACCCTTCGTCAGCTCCGCCGAAAACCCTCACTTCGCCGCTCGCCCGGACCAGCGACTCTGACGGATTCAGAAAATCAGCGAATCTTTGAAGGTGATGATTCGACTCGCGGTTTTCGGACCCGGCAGACACCAGGTCCCCACCTGATTCTGCGGCGTGATCATTGGAAGGGGTGTCTGATTCTGGGCACAGAATTTCCAACTGCAGGCGATCGGTCCCCGCTGTCTCCGCGTCCAGGTTCAAAACCAGTTTCAGGTCCGGATCCCCGAACCGCATGGCCTGGATGGCCTGCTTGGCCACATGAAGCAGGAGGTCGGCATCGCATTCGACGATCACATCGCGACCCCTTACCCGGACCTCATTTCCAACGGTTTGGCCCAATTCCTCCCCCAGTTGGCTCACGGAGATTTGACGCAGAGCCGAGGCCGGTCGGGAATCCTCGAATTTCAGAAGGGCCTGGCTCCATTCCACCGCATGGTGCATCCGGCGTACGTTGCGCAGGGCGATCTCCAACATTCGGAGCCGGGACCGATCAGAAGCGGGGCTTTCCATTTCCGGGGCCGACCCGCCCACCCCGCCCAAATCTCCCTGCAATACTTCCAGGGCCGTCTTGAGCGCAGTCAGAGGACTACGCAGTTCGTGCCCCAGAAAGTGTAGTTGCTGGTCCCTGTTGCTTCGCTCCAACTCTGCCGGACCTAACCCCGATTGATTCTCCAGGCAAAGACCCAGGGCCATTTTCAAGTGGGAACCTTCAGGTCCTATCTCTGGAATCAACTGGTGGGCATGGCGGCCCATGGTCTCGGCCAACGGGCCCCTGCCGATTACCAACATGGGCGCAGGGAGTTCCTCCCCATCGGGCCTTCCGCCTTCGATCGGGGGAACGGATTTCAAATGACAGTCCATTGCCCCGGAGCCGCCCTGGCCCGCCTCGCATAGAAAAATGACCGCGTCACACTCAGCCCGGGAAGCCGTTCCCCTGGCCCGCGCATCCTTTGGTAAACAGTCCACAGTCAAACCCCACCGCCGCAGACAGTCATGGACTTCCGCGAGGGTACAGGATTCGCCGTCAATAAGAACGTGGGCCAAAGCCATTCTCCATCCGCTGAACCAAACTCGACACCAGGTCCAAACCGCCCCACGGGGGACTTCGTTGGGAACCGGGAAACCGCAAAGCATATGCCATGTTTACGGTTCCTCCCCGGGCGCCGAATCCTGCCAATTTGGGCGGGATCTACTGGGAAAGACACTCCGTGGCTGGATCGGCACGGAAACTTCGGGAAATCATGGGGAAGCAGGAGACTGGGCTGGATCGATTGGACACCAGGAAGCAATTACCGGATGGGACAGGGCAAATCGCAACCTGTCGTCGGGATGTTCACGCAAAATTCATCCAAGGGAGATTTATTTTTCCAGGGAAAGTTCGGGGTCGGGCTCCTCGTAACCCGGCCGGTGCCGGGCATTGTCGAAGCGCCAGGAAAGAGCCACCCGCCAAGTAGCGCAACTGTCAATGGACCCACCCAATTGTCGATCTACGCGCAACCCCCAGGAACCATCGTCGGACCAGGGCAGCCAGCCCTGTAAACCCACTAAAGTGGATCGACGGCCTTCCCTGTTTTGTTGGTCGTAATCCAGAACGATCCGGCGATTGGGTCCTCCGTAGAGACTCAGGGCAGCTCCCCACCTTTGACCGTTTGGAAAGGCCTGGGGGTCCAGGAGATCCGAACCTGAATCAAGATTATAAAGGGAACCGGCGCTCAGAGCCAGGTGGACTCCCGGTACCAATTCCAGATCCTTCCGAATCTCTCCGCGGAGGGGAAAACTGACGGATGATATGGGATAGAGGCGATCCGATCCCACGGGCAAGCCGATGGCGCCCCCGTAATGGATTCGTCCGACCAGCGGCCAGTCCACCCAACTGTTGGCTCCCGCTTCGATTTGACCAAAACTGGAGACCCGATTTTCGGTCCAGAAGGTGTCCACTACCGCTTCCCCTTGGACCCCCGGCCAGCGGGAAAAAAGAGGTATGTCCCCCTTGTCGAAGGTGATGTGGGGCATTCTCAGAAAATAGGTCCCCTTCAACCCTGCCGGTAGAATCAAAGTCAGCTGAAGACGATCCGCAGCCCAATCGAATGTTGTTTCCTCGAACCGGGCCACTTCGATGATAAAGGCCTGGGAGGAAGTGGAATCGGCTGGGACCGACCAGGGAATGGGGTCCAGATTAAGCATCTGGGCAAAGCTGTCCGAGGCCGGACAGACCAAGAAAAAAAGCAGAAACAAAACGGCTGGATTTTGGAGCTTTGGATTGATGCGGAAATAATGAGAGATAATCCCCATGACCGCTACTTGGCGGCCTGTTCGATCAGACGAACAACCCCGGCTTCCTGGAAGAAAACCTTGATGATCAGACGGCCACCGGGCAATTGTTCCTTGCCCACCACAATCCCACAATCCTCCCAGGCCAAGTGCCTGATGCATTGACCGATCTCGTAGACCTCCCAGGGACGATAGGGCCTTCCTCCATCAGCATCCGGCGGCAGATCCGACAACGCTTCCTCAAGCTTTGCTGCATATTCAGCTACTGGTTCAACCTCGGTCTCGGAGCCCTCGCTCGAATCACCATCTCTGGATTGAGGGTCCTTTGCAACCTGCTCCGGGGTATCTTTTGCAGCCTCGGCAGAGGCAAGCTGGGCAGCCATCATTTCGGCTGGGCTATCGAAGGAAAGATCGTCGGCCTGGTCTGGGCTTTTATCTGGGCTTGTATCTTGACTTGTATCTTGACTTGTATCTTGGCTGGTACCTATACCCTCGCCGGATGAGCCCTTCTTCATCTCACCGGAAGCGGGGACATCCCCGTGGGATTCATTTGAGTTGAGCTTGGGCAAAAACCCTTGGCACTGGGGACAACGATACCATATGACGCCATCGTCCTCCCCATCACCGGTGGGAACGATTTCCATCTCCAGCAATTCCTTGCAGACCGAACAAAACTGTTTGGACTTCACTGTCCCTCCACAAATGGTGCGTCATGATGCTCTAACCTGTTGCTGTCCCTTATACCGCAGTAGTCTCAGGGAATGATCTTGCAACAGTTGTCGGCTTCACCCTTGGACATGTACCGCATCCCACAGACAAGACATTTACTGGGACCATCGATGCGCCCTTCGTTTTCCGCCTTGGTCAACAGTCTTTCATATTTAACAAAGCTTTCATCCCGAATGAGAATGTCATCTTCCTTGACGCTGGTCATTGGGTCCTCCTTGGCTCCGATCCGCGTCCACTCCGCTTGGGCTACCTGCTGAGCACCGCCCCCTCCTCTGATGGGAGTGTTATATTGCCAAGCATCCTAGTACATTGTCAATTTGGAGTCAACCCGTCCGGACCATTTTTCCGGCTGTAATTTGAACCAGCCGAACAAATCAATCCTTACCTCATAAAACTGGAGAAATGGACCAGTTGATCACTTGTAAAACAGGGGATAAAACGGTGACTCAATCAGGTATGGAAATCAGGATTCGGCAGCACGAGAGGCAAGAGCCTCTTTGTGGGTTTTGGGAGAAGACGTCTGAGCTTCAGCGCAAAAGATGTCGCCCAGATCGTTCAGACCCATCGCCTTGGCCTCCTGCAAGGCGTGGCGAAGAATCCCAGTGGTGGCCAAAGCGTCATCTGCGGCACGGTGGGGATTATCGTGGGAGACACCGAATAGTTTGGCCAGATCCGGCAAACTCCGGCTTCTCAGCTGAGGCCAGATCACATGAGAAAGCTGCAGCGTGCAAAGCCCCGTGACAGCGGGACGAGCCAAGCCGCGACGAGCCAACTCCCAGCGCAGAAAAGGAAGATCAAACCGGATGTCGTGAGCAACGAAGACCCGGCCGTCCATCAGCCCGATCAATTTTTCGGCTACATCTGAAAAAGTGGGTGCACCCTCCAGGTCGTCGTTGCTGATCCCCGTCAGACGAGCCACCCAGGGCGGAATATTACGATCGCTCCAGACCAGGGTCTCGAATTGCTCGATGACATTGCCACCCTGCATCACCACCAAGCCGATTTCAATTATCTCGTCCAACCCGATCACGCTGCCGGTGGTTTCCAGATCTACAACCACGAAGGTGGCCTCATCCAGGAGTTGCTGCAGGATGGGGGATCCCAGAACGGTCCAGCAGTTGTCGTGGGTCTTGACGAAGCGGGGGTCGCCCCCCAGCAATGCCTTCACCACTACCTGGGTTTCAGGCATTTCGTGGCGACGGGCACCGAAGAGGCGCCTGGCAATGTCCGGTGTGGGCAAAGGTTTTTCCTGGCCCAGCAAAAATTCATGAGCCTTGGCCCTGAATTCCTTCAAATCGTTGGTGAACATAAAGTGATTATACCATAGCCCGGATGGACCGTCAATTGAACATCCCCAGAACCGGCTCCGCGCCTATCCCGAAAGCAACCAACTCCATCAACTCCACCCGGATCCGCGGCGGCGGCATATTCATCCGCTTGTTCGGAGGATCAAGCCGAGATTCGGACCGGACACGCTCGGTAACAAAGGCAAGACCCAGAAAGGGAACCTCGCTGTTGACGGCAGCGGTAATTTCCCAGGATGAGACCTGGATCATTTCTCCGGCAGGCAGGCGAGCGCTCTGGGAATCCACCGCAGCCATGGTGAATTGATCACAAAGCAATTGGCGACCCTGAACGACCCGGGTGGTCTGATCGGTGACCACCAGCTGGTCGGGGACGAATTCCGAGGAGAAGTAGGCAGCCAGCAACGGATCATCACGTATCTCCTCAGGCGAGATCGATTTCCCTATTCCATCCTGCCATTTATCAATCTCAAGGACGAAATCCAGCAACTGCCCCTCACGGTTCAGAAGTTCACGAGAGATCCGCAGCCTCGTTCCCTGACCCGGCAGGGGTACGAGGGAACCATCCTTCTTCTCCTCCAGAAAGAGCAGTTCGATTGCCCAGGATTCGTCGTCCGTACCGAAAGGCCTGTCGAGGCAGGATATCCGAACCAGGTTCGACTCCCGCCGCCCCCCCTTCATAACCTGGGTGCGGTAATCCGCCCAGGACCCCTCTGTGATCTGCAAAGGAATGTTCGGTTGCCGCCAGAGAGTGAAGAAATCCAAAGCATGAGCCTGGGTACCGTTCAACAGGAGCAACAAAAACAGAAAGAGCAGGGATACCCGATCAAAAAGACGGGAAAAACGAAAACCGACCGAACCCGGAATACCCGAGTCCGGCCGGAAGAAAGATTGGTAGGATCTGAGCAGGCACATGAACAACCAGCTAGTGTTTGATCTTTTCCCAGTAGGTCGCATAGTCGAAATTCGGACTGTTTTCCTTGTCGTGACAGATCACGCACGAATCCTTGGCCCGAGTCACCCATTTACCGTCCCGATTATGCTCGGACCCATATCCATGGCACGCCTCGCATTGAACATTCACAAGGTGGTTGAACGGCCTTTGGTCAGAATAGCCGTTCTTGTGCATATAGCCCGTAGTATGACAGGACAGACACTCCGGTTCGAAATTTTGGCCCTTGTTGCGCAAAGTGACAAAAGCCCGCTTATGGCCCGATTTCGCGTAAACCTGCCAAGCTTCCTCGTGACAACCCATACAAGAGCGATCGACCAGGAACTGCTCCTTGTCGGAACCGAGGTTCCTGGGAAAATCGGATCGCTTGACCAGCTGGAATTCCTTGAGCCTCTTTTTGTAGTCCTCGACCAGCTGCAACACTTCTTCGGAATCCGGTTGGCTTTGATCCAGACTTTTGACGGAGACATCAAAGGCCATTAGTTGGCCATCCTTGTCGTCCACGAAGAGATCCGCCCGACCGATGTAACGTCCCTCATAGGTTGCCGTCAGCATGGCCGTGTCATCAATGATCCGCTCAGTGGTCAAGTTGCGATGAGTATGGCCGTTGACGCAAATGCCTATGCCCTTGACTTCCTTGACGGCGGTTTCGTGTTTCTTGTCACCCAGGTGCCCCAACAGGAGGATGATGTCGGCCTCCTCCCGGACGCGGGGAACCAGTTCCCGCAACACGGCTATCGGATCCTGGATCTCAAACTCCGGATCCTTGTTGGACATGGTCACAATTTTGCGGATCGGGTCCAATACGCTGATGATCCCGAACTTGATATCATTTTTTTCTACGATCAGATATTCGGGCAGAATCAGTTCCCCGGTAACCTGGTCCCGCACGTTGGCGTTGGTGAAGGGAAGTTCGTACTTCTCCACCATTTCCCGGAGGAACCCTATCCCATAGTTCAGGTCCATTTCACCCAGGCCGATTGCGTCCATGCCGAAGCTGCCGCATACTTCGCTAAGAAATCGGGTCTGGAAGCGCTCGTTTTTATTGCGCCGGCCGAACATATCGCCGGCATCGACCATCAGGACAGGCACTTTTTCTTCCCAAACAGAATCTAAAAAGGCGGCCCTCCGGGCCACCCCGCCACGCTGCTTAGACTTTCAGCCACAAGGCTCGATTTTTCCCTTGATGTCCGTGGAATAGATCAGGGTGACGTTTTTCCAGTTCCCACCCTCGGCCCACGATTTCCTCAAGTCCAGTCCCTGGGACAGGACAACCAGGACGAAAGTCAGCAGCAACGCCAACCATCCTTCCCGACCGAACAAATTTTTCAATCTGATCATCTCCAACCTTTCCCTGTAAATATGGGTCTGATCCCCGGTCATACGTAAAACCGGATTGCACACCTTAATCCCACTGGTCGTCAGGAAAACAAAATAAAAACCACAGCGTAGTCAACCCCTGTCCACTGCTGAAGTTCCCCAGAAGCCCATCCAAAGTGGACCCATGCTAATTATAACCGGACCTCAACCCGTGGGCAACAAGAAGGGCGGCCCGAAAGCCGCCCCGTTTTCAAACCGAAGGCAGCCCCTACTTCAGGACTCTTTCCTTCAGACTCTTGCCGGCGACAAAAGCCGGATACTTGGCAGCGGGAATGACGAGGCTCTGTCCGGTCTGGGGATTGCGACCCGTCCTCTTCTTGCGGTTACGGCGCTCAAAGGTGCCGAATCCGGTTATCTGCACCCGATCACCCTTGGAAACCGCATTAGCGATGATTCCTTCGCGAGGAGCCGTGGAAAAAAGTGCGTCCACCGCCCGCTTGGCGGCGGCTTTGCTCATTCCGGTCTTCTTGGCCAAATTATCAGTGAGTTCAGTCTTATTCATAAATCTCACCTCCTTTCCTGGCCCATCAAACCGCCTACTGACTCCAGCTGTCAACAGAAACTTTGGGTTTTCCCAGGCAGGACGCGGGTTTTCTCAAGATGGAAATGAATCCGCGCCGTGTACAAAGAGAAAGGAAGGACTTTCCGGCTGGGTCTAGAATCCTTGAAGACCACCTGTCAGGGAGCCCATGGAGTCCTCGCGGCCTCGGGTAAATTTCAAGGCAGGGATGGCTTTTAAATAGATCCGAAATCCAAACTGTGAATCAACGGAGCTAATTGTGCGATTGAACTCCAGCCGCCAGCAGTGCAAATCCCGGTTCAAACTGAACTGTTGCCGCGTAGCAGTGCCGGCCACCAAATCGAAGGACGTAGTGTACCGGAATTCCCATTTCCTGGTCAGGTTGGTTTTAAAATTCAGGCCGCCGTTGGCCCGGTGTCGGTTTTGGGTGCTCGTGCTGTAGTTGTAGGAAATCGAGGGCCGTAAATCGAAGGGCAGGTAGCGACCGCCCTCGGTCAGATCCTTTGGGTCACTTTCGAGCCTGGGATCCGGGCGATTTTGATAATCGTTGAAAGAGCCCTCCTGCCCGGAAAAAAGGTCATTCTCTTCCAAAAGGAACTCATCCTCCTGCTGCGCCCACTCCTCTTCTTCGGAAAGACTGTCGGTGACCGCTGGTTTTGTTTGATCACCCAATCTTTCGATCGCTGTATTTTTTTTAGCTTCTTCCAGTTCGGCCACCCTCCCCATATCCAGGCGACCTTTCATGTTCAGGTTCAAGCTGTAGTTGAATTTAGTGGATTTGAGGGCCAAGCTCTGGGGATCGATAACGTTGGAAATCGTCAGCTTAAGATACCGACTCTGTCCGGGCTTGATCGTTAGCCCACTGGAAATATCAGACCAGCGCTCATCCGGTTCGGCGCGAGGATCGTAGCTCGTGCGCAACGACCAGTCCAAAAAACCGTCCAGCTTCTTCGCGGCCTCGGTGGTATCCGAATCAGCGCTCATGTATTTTGCGTCAAAGCGGTTGGTCAAACTCAAACTAACGCTGGAAGAAGGGGGTTTCCCATTCAGTCCGACCCGCTGACGCCAACCGGAATTGAAGCTGACCGTGTGTCGAATGGCGCGCAGTTTGCCGACCGGTACGGGGAACATCCCGTACAGGGTAGTGTTCAGACCACCACCGAAACTGGCCGAAGGCGTGGTGTCCTCCTCCCATTCTTCCAGCGGCTGCAGATAGCCGTCCGTCGTGTCGGAACCGGCTATCCACTCCTGGCCCTCGATAGAATCCCTCCGCCAGGTCTGGCCGGCGTCCGCGGAAAAATTGAAGTTGAAGATACCGATCCTCGGCGGGCGCACCGTAAGAGACCAGCGACCGGAAGCATCATAGTTCTTGATGGTAGTCAACTCGTGGTCTTCACGGTCGGCCTTAAAGGAATAATCATGTTTGAAATAGGTGTTGCGGAGAAAATCGCCGACAAAACTTCCTTTTTGCCCTCTGCGGAGGGCGGGAGCGAGTGTGAATTGACGAAAGTTCAGGGATAAGGCCGGTAGAGTCGTATTGCTGAGCTTGACGTCAGTCGAGAGATCATCGTCAGCCACGTTTGCCAGCTCGTCCCGCTGAACACTCAGGTTTGTGCTCAGGAAGGAAAAGTTTCGACTGATATAGAACTTTGACGACCGTTGACCGGAAATGATGTCGCGCCGGTTTGATCCGGCCAAATCATCCGAACTCAGGGACTGGCTGGCCAGTTTCACGTCAGCTTTGAATTTGTAATCATTGAAAAGACTGGGTTGGTCATGGTTCCAGCGCAGCTGCCATTCCCGTTTCTTGTCGGAACCCAGCCCAATCCGCCGGGAATACTCCACCCCACCCCGCAGAGCATAGCGTTTGACATAGCGATTTGAGGCCCGGAAGGCCAGATCCCGATTTTCGTTATAATCACCTTCGACCAGGAAATCGAGATAGTCGTTGGTCGCCCAATAGTAGCCGAAGTCGCGGATGTACCGTCCCTCCCTGCTCGAAAAACCAAAATCGAATGAGGGGAAAAGTATGCCGGACCGGCGGCCTACCTTCAAGTTCTTGAAGTAGAAGGGCAGCGCGAAGATAGGTACCTCCCCTACGCGCAGCACGATTGGCGCGGCCACGATCTTGTCTTTCATTTTGATCTTCATTTTATTGGCCCAGAAATGGTAGTGGGGCTCTTCCAGGTCGCAGGATGTCATTTTGCCGCTACAAATCTTCATCGTAGTATCAGGAAAGCGTTTGATCTCCTGGCCGGTATAGTAATAATCGTCGAAAGCCGTGACCCCTGCATCCACGGCACCTGTTTTGTGCCCGAAATTGTAACCCATCTGCTCACCGGCGATCACGTCACTGTCCTCTACCAGCGGGTCCCCCTCGGCGTACAGCTCCCGTTCGACGGTGTCCAGCTTGATGTGATCGGCTGTCAGCTTCATGGTGTCGAAAGTCAGCATCCCCTGATCGTGGATGTCGATGGCGCGGTCCTTGAACTTAAAATCCAGACCGCCGCCGGAGTAGATCACGTCCTGAACGCTGCCCACAAAATCCATAGCCGTAGCATTACTGTCGGGCCCGATGGACACCAGAGAGTCTGCATCCACCCCGGTCAGGGAGTCGGACCGCCTTTCCATATCAGATATTTTCGCAAAGCGGTAGGTCCCCGACATCTGCCCCGTAACCCGAACCCGGTTCACCTTGCCCCGTCGAAAGTCTATTACGATCGTGTCGCCCACCACGTCGTTGGTGGCCACCTCTCCATCCAGGTCCAGGGGCGTGAAGATGCTGTGAGCCGAACCCACCACCACACTCCGATGTACCTCGTCCTCCACAAAATCAATGGTAATGGAGTCCCCTTCCAGAACATCCATCGCCGGCAACCCGCTGTAAAGTGTCGCCAGACTGTCCGGAGAATTGTCCTCCATCCGGGCCGACCCGACCAGAATCATGCGTTCCAATGCCCCGTCGAGGTAGAAAAACTCTATCTGGTCTCCGACCATGACGCTCTGGCCTCCCATGCTTACTTCGGGCGATCCGCGCAGGAGCATTCGGTCCCGCCCATAGGCGATGGCGGTATCGGCGCGGGCATCGGTCTGGTTGTGATGGATACGCACCGAATCCACCATCACCACCCGATCCTCCTCGCGGAAGAAATGCATCAGTCGTGCGGTACTCGTCAAGGGTCCACCGCCCTGGCCTCGACTGGTCAGGAAGGGTCGGCGGTCAATCACCGCGACCTGGCCTTCCGCCTGGAATGACGCGTGCTCCCCGGTGACCAGGCTGTTGGCGCCGGGTTCCATGATCCGCACGTTGCCGAAGGCCTCTCCCTCTCCGGTCAACCTGTCGCGAAATACCGTGTCGGCTAGAACCGAATACTCGGGAGTGACCAACAGGGCATCACCAAAAAGCCACATAAAACGATCTTGGTTTCGGGATTCACCACGACTGCCGGTGGCGGTAATATCCCCCTCCTGGATCCGGACATCACCGAAGAAATCGCCGGAGCCTTCACTCATTCGATAAACGGCACGACGGCAAGTAAGGACTTTGGAATCCCTGGTTACGCTGACGTTACCGTAAAATTCGTAGACTTCGTTCGCGCGATAGGAGACCGCCGTGTCACAGAGAGCGACCAGGCTGTCCCGATCGATAAATACGTTCCCGTAACCGAAGGAAACCCGCTCTCCGTCGATGACCCGGTCCACAAAGCTGTCGGCCCGGATCTGGGGACCCTTTTGCCCTGATGGAGCCGAATCCGCGGACCCCGGATCGGCAAAAATTAGTGCAGGAGATACCAAAACAAATAAGAAGATCATGAATAAACCGGCCAAGCAGGCCGAAATTTGCGGGGAACACAAAACAGGGCAGGGAACCCGCCTTGCAGAAAAAATCATTTTGCCGTTCCGAATGGTCAAGCAGTCGGCCTCGATTCCCGGGCCAGCCATGCCGCTCCGACCGCCGCGGCATGGGGTCCAAGTTCGGCTGGAATCACCGGAACGGTCCGGGCGGTTTCGGCCAGGACTTGCCGTGCTACCTGCTGCCGGCATGGTTTCAGAATGTGATCACCGGCCTGGGCCACGCCTCCTCCGATTATGACTCGATCCGGATCCAGAATATTTACCAAATTTCCAACTGCCTGCCCCAGCCGTTCCCCCACTTCGCGGAAAAGGTCCAGGGAAGTCATGTCGCCGGCATCGGCGAGTGCCGAGAGTTCCCGAGTAGTCAACTCGCTTCCCCGATCCGCAACCAGATTTCGGAAAGCCGGAGTCGAATCGGAACCCGAGGCCGCAGCCCTGGCGCTGCGCAACAAGCCCACGCTGCCGGCCCAGGCCTCAAGGCAACCCTGGCCGCCGCAGGTACAAGTCGGTCCCCGGGGATCCAGAACCATGTGTCCGATTTCCCCTGCCCCGAAGTGGGCTCCCGTGTGGAGTTGGCCGTTAAGGAGGACACCGCCGCCGACACCGGTGCCCAGGGCGATCATTACCAGACTATTGCATCCCATCCCCGCTCCGGCCTTGAATTCACCATAAAGGGCCGCGTTCACATCATTGGCCAGCGTCACCGGCAGGGAGCCGAATGCACGATGGAGCTGGCTGGTCAGATCCGTCCCTTCCCAACCCGGCAGGTTGGGAGACCGACCCAGGCTTCCCGACTCCAGGTCTACAATCCCGGCGCAAGCCAACCCCACCGCGGCCAGATGGCCCAACGACCCGAGACCTTCAGTAGATCCGGTCACTTGATTTCCGGCCGATTTCCCGGATAAATCCTCACTGACCGCTTCTCTCAGTCGTTCAAGGGTCGCCCCCACATCATCGGGGGCGGTCGGAACTTCCCCCCGAATGATGATCAAACCACTGGCGGAGACCACCACGTACTTCAAGCCTGTTCCACCGACGTCGGCGCCCAGAAACAAATCAGCAGTCAAGACGACTCCTTTGGTTTCGACGCGAATTTCCCCACCGGACCGATCATGGTCCCGATGACCTCGGAAAAGGGAACCGGCCGACGGGTCAACTCCAGATCGGAAAATCCCAAACGGGACAGGATCTCGGCAACGGTAAAACAGCTACCGGTGACCAGCACTTTATCCCGGGAACCGAGGTTGGCGGCCAACCAGGCAAGAGCCTGGTCCTGATCCGGGGCCACCGCACATCGGGCCGCACCATCCTTTGGGACCAAATCTTCCAATGAAACTGCCGGGTCCAGATCCAAAGGCCAAGCCTCCGGCCTCAATTCCCACGCAATCAGAAGCTCCGCCAGCTCCTGGTGAGTCCGTGACCGGGGCAAACTAACCGGAATCCCCAATATTGCATCAAAGTCTCCGACCAGGTCGGCCAACCCGGTGGGCATATCTTTGTCGTACATGGCGCCGAAGACCAGGAACTTTCGGCCCTTTACAGCCGAATCGCCCGCATCGCGCCCGGCAGTAAACTCCTGCAAGGTGGCCGACAAGGCCTGGGCGTTGTGGGCGGTGTCGAATATCCAGTCCGGGTTTTTCAGCACCGTCTGGTACCGGCCTGGAAGGAAAAGATTCCCCAGAGCCGCCGCAGGATTCTCCGGCAACAGACTCATACTCAAATTCCGCTCCAAACGGGACAGACACAGCAAGGCCAGGGCCGTGTTGCGGCGCAACGCCGGCGTGCCGGGATCAGGCAGGGCAGTGAAGCGGCGATCGGTCAAGTGGAGGTCCCAACCGTGGTTGTGTTCCTTCGGATCGCGGTCGGAAGTTCCTTCCGGCCGGTCATCAGGCGACGGGAAATTTTCCTGATCCCAGCGTGCCAACTCATCCAGGAAATGACAAGGACTGCCGGAGGTCACCGCCGCGCGAAAAACCTGAGGCCGCAAATCAGAACCCACTCCGCAGAACAGGGGAACGTCACGCTTGAGCAGTCCCAACTTCTCGGTTGTGATTTCCTCCAGGGTATTGCCCAGGATGCGCTGATGGTCAAAATCAATGGTCGTCAGGAGAGTGGCCACCGCGGGCAAGGCGTTTGTGGCATCCAGCCTCCCGCCCAGACCCGTTTCACAGCAAAGAAAATCGACTCCCTCGTCCCGGGAAATCCACACCGCCAGGGCGGTCAGCGTTTCGAACCAGCTGGCCTCGTGCTTCTCCACCAACGGTCGGATGTAATCCACCCGCCGGGCGAAATCCTCCTCGTCCAGGGGACGGTCATCAATCAGGATTCGTTCGTGGACGTTAAGAAGGTGTGGGCTGGTGTAGGTTGCAACCTTGTACCCGGCCGCCTGCAACAGACAGGCCAGGGCGCGGGTGGTACTTCCCTTGCCGTTGGTTCCGGCGGAAACCAGGGTGCGCAGTTCACGTTCGGGATGACCCAGATCCTCAAGCAGGCCCTGAACACGCATCAGACCGGGCCGGATCCCCATGCGGTTCAGACTGAACAACCAACGGGTAGTCTCGTCGGGAGCGGTAAAGGGAGGCCCGAGATCGGGACCTATGCCCGGCTCACCGGGATGGGAATTCCCCCCACTCGGGCGGGGACTGCCGAGCCCCATATCGGCTCAGCCCCGGGGCGGGCGCCGCACCGAAACGTCCCGGCCGTCGACGAACCAGTGCAAAGTCTTCTCCAGCGTGGCCTTCAGGTTCCGGCGTTCGGAAATAATATCCACTTGGCCCTTTTCCATCAGGAATTCCGACGACTGAAAGCCCTCGGGCAGATCGCCGCCGATGGTTTGTTTGATGACCCGCGGCCCAGCAAAGCCAATCAGCGCTCCCGGCTCGGCCACGTTGATATCACCCAGCATGGCGTAGCTCGCGGTCACCCCGCCGGTGGTGGGATTGGTCAGCACCGAGATGAAGGGGATTCCCTCGGAACGCAATTTGGACAACACCGCGCTGGTCTTGGCCATCTGCATCAAGGAGAGCAGCGATTCCTGCATACGGGCCCCGCCACTGCGACTGAGAATGATGGCCGCCTCGCGATACCGTAGCGAATCCAGCAGCGCGCGAGAAATCTTCTCGCCGACCACCGAGCCCATACTGCCGCCCATGAAGGAAAAATCCATGATGGACATGGAAACCGGCACTCGGCCGATCTGGCCACGACCGGTGACCACCGCATCCTCCTTGCCTGTTTTTTGGCGACTGGCCTTGATGCGATCCTTGTAGCGCTTGGAGTCCTTGAAGTCCAGGGCGTCAACACTGGTGATTCCCGTGTGGGTCTCTTCCCAGGTACCCTCGTCGACGAGCAGTGCAAGGAACTGCTCGGTCGTGAAGGGCAGATGATGGCCGCAGGATCCGCACACCCAGAGGTTGCGGTCCAACTCGCGATGATACAGGACCTCGGCACAACTGGGGCACTTCCGCCACAGGTTGTCGGGGATATCCTTTTTCTGGCTGGTAAGGGCTTTGATGCCCTTGGCCGCCTGGGTCAACCAGGACACGGCGTCCTCCTCGGAGTATCCGAAATATCCAACAGGGCGAGACCGAACTGGCCCGCCCTTCACTTACTTGAATTCCCGGCAAGATTAGCCCCTTTCCCCCGGAAGGGACAAGCTTTTTCGGTCTTCTTCTTTTTGGTTGGACGATTATCTGCCAACGGAGTTGGCCAACGAAAAGGGACCGGACTGGGCTCAGGCTGGATTTCTGGGTTTCGACGGGCTCTCCGTACTCACCATTTATGTCCCTCCGGAGCAAATTCCAGCAGGTAACGGCTCGTTTGAAGATCATAAACTGGAGATATTCGATTCTGCGTGCGAATTCGCTGGAAATCAATACGGATGGATTAAATTGGAAGCTCTCCTTGAATAAACGTTAATTTATACAGAGATTAAATCCATATGCTCCCCGGCGCGGGCAACCCACCGCCAGATCTGTCGTTGACAAGGAAACTAACGCAGGATTAGTTGTGAATTCAAAGCCTACTGACTCTTATCTTTTTAAATGCATATCTTATACTGTTTTGGCAATTGCCTTACTCGTTTCCAACTCGATTTTCGCTCAACCAACCAATCCAATTTCCATTAATACACACAACCTCTCTCAGGAATATTCAAGCAACATCAGACACTGGTACCATGAAACCGGAGATGGCTCGGATCTATCAATCCAGGATTTGGATAAAGTAGCGTGGGAATACCCAACAGGTAGGCGAGGGGGCGAATATAGGCAAGGCGTTCAATGGTATCGCGCGGATATTCGTTTGGAAGGTTCTCAAAATGATTTTGATATTCTGGCCCTTTCCGTAGCCGGGCTGGCATCGGCTTTTGAGGTGTACTGGGATGGAAATCTGATCGACACCGGCGGCGTTGTGGCCGACTCGTTCGAAGAAGAAGTTTCGGGTCCGATAAAAAAGATCGTCCGACTGAAAAGAGAACTGACAAGTCCCGGGGATCATACGATTGCAATCCGGCTCTCCAATTTTCACACCGGAAACAGGCATCCTCTGGGCAACATCGATATCGGGTATCACTACAACTTTCTCTATGATTATTCTTACAAAAGCAGCTCTCGCGTGTTTGTCGGCGGGGCCTCTCTCATAGCAGGCCTGTTTTGTATAGCTATGTTCTTTGCAGGAAGTCGCCACCGTTCCTATCTTCTCTTTGCCTTGTATTGTTTCATCACTCTGTTCTTCGATACCTTTACGATTCTCACCTTATACAATGAAATTAATGTTGAGCATCTCGAATGGATTTTTCTGCTGTTCAAATATGGCATCGTATTATCCATGTTGTTTTTTGTCACGTTCGTCGTATACACATATGAAATCCCCCGAAAAGCTTATGTTCTTCTGTTCGCAATCCTGATGTCCGTAATTTCAATTTGGCTGCAGTCAAGCATTCCAAATCGCCCTCTGTTTTATTTCGAGTTGCTGCCGGCGTTGGCCGGGGTCCTTCTTCTATACAGTATGTATAGGAGAACTACCGGCAGTGTTGCTGCATTTGTCGGTCTGATTATTTGGCGAATATTCAAATACCCGAATCTCTTTTCACAGGTGATCGACAGTCATCTGTTTCTGTATTTAGCCAGTGATATTATCTTTTTGTTTTGTATCGTTTTATCCATCAGTCGCATGATCCATGCACAGAACACGCAGTTGCAGGAAATCACGCTGCGCTCATCCCGCCTGGAGGTCGATCTTCTCAAGAAGAACATCCAGCCGCATTTTATTCTAAATACCCTGCAATCGATCATGAACTGGATCAAGAAGGAGCCGGACAACGCGTTGCAGCTCATTGAGGCACTCGCTGAAGAATTCAGAATGATCAACCGTATTGCGGACAAAAAACTGATTCCCCTTCATCAGGAAATCGACCTGTGCAACACACATTTAAAGCTCATGGGTTTTCGAATGGGCTCAACCTATGAGCTTATCACTGACGGGTTGTGTGAAGATGGCCAGGTGCCTCCGATGATATTTCACACCCTCATCGAGAACGCGCTCACGCATTCATTCGAAACGCAGGAAGGGGGTACGATTCGTTTAGCGTGTGAGAGGAATGATCAGCAGATTGTTTATCATCTGTCCAATAATGGTTCACGATTGAGAGAGGTTTCACGGAAATCAGAAGACGAAATACAAGAGGGCATGGGGCTCAAGTACATCAGGGCGAGGCTGAACGAGAGCTTCTTCGACAAATGGAGCGTGGATCATACACTGGACGATGATCAGTGGAAGGTGACCATCGTCATCGAACAGCCCCCTTCTCCATGAACCAGGAAAGCCGATCTATGCCGTTGAAAATATTAATTGTCGAGGATGAATATCCCACCGCGGAGTACACCAAACAACTCTGCGAAGAAATCCTGCAGGATCAGCTCGAGTCCATCACCATGGTTCACGACCTGGCTGGAGCATTGGAGTATGTAGAAAAAAACGCCGTCGATTTGTGCCTGCTGGATCTCAATCTCCACGGCGAAAACGGATACGAGTTGCTGCAGACGGCGGCCGCGCAGTCATTTCATACGGTCATTATTTCGGCCTATCCGAATCAGGCCCTGGAAGCGTTCCAGTACGGTGTGCTCGATTTCATCGTGAAGCCTTTTGGAAGAAGCCGGTTGCTGGAAGTGCTCGATAGAATCCTGGAGCAAACGAAGAACGACGATGTTGACACGAAATACCTCAGCGTAAAGACGAAGGAGGGGTACCGGCTCGTAGAAATAGAGAACATCACGCATATGAAGTCGGTCGGTCCCTATGTCGAGCTTCATTTCAAAGAGGAGAAAATGGAGTTGCTGTTGAAAACGATGAACCGCCTCGAACAGATACTGCCGGCCTACTTTTTTCGCACGCACCGGTCGTATTTCGTGAACTTGAACGCGATCGATTCGTTCTGCCATTCCGGTGGCGGCAAGTATGAGCTCTCCCTGAAAGACGGCACGGTTTTGCCGTTGAGTCGGTCCAAATACAAGAGCCTGTACGGCTTGTTTCACAACTGATTTTCGCCCGGAATTCCAGCCGGAATCCCCGCAAAACCCCGCCTGGATTGCATCCTGTACAACCATATTGAAGTCTGTGCAATATTGCTTCTTTCGCTCGAACAACTCGGTTAATTGAGCGTAGGACCTCCGGTCGAGAATAATCAGGGGGTACCTGATGTGAGTAGTCATGGGCTTGTCGAAGGAGAATTCCTTGTTGAGAAAATCAATTACCATCGTCGTGTTGGCAGCGGTTTTTTGTTCCGCAAATGCCTTCTCTCAAACCAGCGCGCAACCGGATAGCTCGACGGATAACTCGGCGTATACACTGGGCTTTTCCACCTACCTCTGGCATACCGACAAGTTCGCCGCCGGCTTCGATATTACCACCGACAGTGAGGGAAATATCTACATCACGGGAAATACAAGGGACAAGAATTTTCCCGCCACCGAAGGCGCGTACCAAACAGAGATCAAGGGTGAGGCCGATGCCTTTGTCGCGAAACTAACGCCGGAGGGTGAATTGGTATTCGCCTCGCTGATCGGCGGCACGAAAAGAGAACACCATACCGGAGTGACAGTGGATGATGAGGGCTATATCTACATGATAGGCGGCACACAGTCCTCCGACTTCCCCGTTACCGACGGAGCATTCGATACCAGCTTCAATGGAGAAGGCCAATGGGCCGGCGATGTCTATGTAGCCAAGATAGACCCAACAGGAAGCGAGCTTGTTTTCTCCACGTTCATCGGTGGAGAAGTGGAAGAAACAGTATCCTCCGACTGTATCCAGATTGACAGCAAAGGAAATATCATTATTGCCGGAACAACGGGTTCGAAGGATTTCCCGGCCACAGATGGCGTCATTGATAAAGAGTATGCAAAGTCGGATTGCTTCATTGCCAAATTCAGTCCTGAGGGTGACCGGCTCCTGTTTTCTACTTCTGTAGGCGGAGGCAGAATGGAAATGATCACCAGCGTGGCTGTTGATGATACGGATAATATTTATGTGACCGGTTTTACGGTTGCAGATGAACTGCCGGTCACCGATAACGCGGTCCGCAAGACCATGATCATGCCCCAAGTAGGCGGCTTTGCCGATGGCATTGATCACTTCGTAGCCAAAATCAATGCAACGGGAACAGAGATTTTATATTTGAGCTATCTGGGTGCTGGGGGCCATATGAGCTCAACTCTCAGCTGGGCAAGCCCGAACAGATTGTTGGTATGCGGCAGCACCAAGGAGGAAGGTTTCCCGATTACTGACAACGCCCTCAGTAAAGAGATCAAGGGTGATAGGGATTGCTATATCACCGTTTTCAATTCCGATGATATGACTCTGGAGTACTCCACTGTGTTTGGCGGAAGTGAGGCCGATCACGTCATGTCCGCATACTTTCTTGATGAAGAGACCCTTGTCATCGGTGGAAAAACCAACTCTCCCGATTTTCCGCTTACGGAGGACGCCGTACTTTCAGAATATCCTGTTTGGGAAAAGACATTCAGTTCTACTTTCTCGGGGCGCAGGCAGGCTTTTGTTTCCGTGATCGACATCAAGAACCGTAGCCTTGTTTATTCAACCTACCTGGGAGCTTGTTTTCAGCCCAGAACCTGTTCTGACAAATCGGGGAACATCTGTTATATCGCAGAGGCCGGCCAGCGCGGAGAATCGGGGATGACGGGATTCCCCGTAACGGAGGGGGCGCTTATGGAGCCGCCCACCTATTTGATGTTGGGTAGATTGGTAAAGAACACCGGTCTTGCCGAGAAGTGATAACGTCAAATGAAGCACCAGTACATGCGACCAGGACTTGCGAAAATCGTGACCATAATTGTTGTGGCGTGGTTGCAGATTTCCGCCCAACCGATCGATGCACAAGCTGAGCCCGGGCCGGATGCATCCGAAGCTATCCGGCGAATCCTGTCCGAGGTTATCGATGAGGACAAAGCACCGGGAATAGTAGCGGCGATCATTTCTTCCAAGGGTGTGATCGCAAGCAGCGCTGCCGGCGTACGAAAAGCCGGCAGCGCTACTCTGTTGAAAACCTCCGACTGCGTGTATCTGGGTTCGTGTACCAAGGCGATGACCTGCGCCATGCTCGCCACGCTGGTCGAGGAAGGCAAGCTTGGCTGGGATATGACCCTGACTGAGGCTATTCCCGAGCTGAAGCGGCATATCCATCGGGACTATCACGATATTACTTTGTGGCAATTGATGACTCATCGCGCCGGCGTTGAGGATTGTTTTACTTATGATCAGCACCTGACCAAAGAGAAGCGCTTGGGGTTGTTGAAGAAGAAACTTTCGGGGCCCCCGGTTCACGAACAGGGGGGCCATTATTACTCCAATTTGGGCTATGTAGCCGCCGCTTGTATGGCGGAGAGGGTTACCGGATTGCTGTGGGAGACGTTGATGGCGGAGCGCTTGTTTCATCCGCTGGGGATGACGTCTGCCGGGTTTGGTTTTCCCGGTACTCGCGGTCAGATTGATCAACCTTGGGGGCATCAAAGATCCGGCGATGCGTGGCGGCCTTCTCAATCTGACTGTTCTGAAGCTCTTGGTCCGGCAGGAACGGTCTATTGTACGATCGATGACTGGGCTGTATTTCTGTCGCTGTTTCTGTCTGCTGAGAATTCTCTTCTCGACGCGGGTACGATGAGCAAACTGGTGCAGCCGGTCGGCTACTATGCCGGTGGCTGGGGTGTTGCAGAATCACCCCATTGGGCCAAGGGATATGCTCTCTCGCACAACGGCAGCAACGGGATGTGGTACTCCTCGATGATCGTGGCCCCCGGATTGGATCGAGCCTATGTCGTGATTACCAACTCACGAGATTTCGGTGTCACCCAGGATGTTTGCAACGAAATGATGGCCGGTTTGATCAGGGAAGATTTAAACATGAAAACCACCAATGACAGTGACAGTTGAAGTAGTAAGAGCCGGGATTGAATATTGGTGTAGTTGCGTAAGCTTACGCGTCAGCATGGAGAAAAGCGGAGGAGTGAATGAGATTTTCCAACAGGGGCAACTTAACCGTTTCAGTCGCCCCTGACCTTTGGCATTGTTATTGATAGATCTGTTTGATTGCTTCTTGCAGCACCTCTTCAAAGTTCTCGGGATACTCGTGTCCCCTGTCTTCCATGACAATGTGGTTGACCGGCAGCCCTGCTTCATTGAAGTTGGCCACCGTGGTCTGGACTGCTGCTGCGGTCCAGTCATTGGAACCGACAAATATTGTTCCGCGCACGCCACGTGCGGCGGCAGTTTGAGCGGTCTCAAGAGCAAGTGGGCTCCTGATTGCGGGGCAACCGGCAATAAAACCATTGGCCGGGATTGTTCCCTCGGCTGCCATAATCAGCGCGAGATTACCTCCCTGGGAAAATCCCGCCAGAGAGACCTGCCCGGTGTCCACGGAATATTGTTCGACTATATCCTGATACAAGCCAATGACCTCACCCTGTGCCGTAGGCAGTTTGTAGATGTCGACACCATTGAGGTCCCAGCGATACGACTTGGTATCGGCCCGCATGCTGGATTGCACATAGGCAATCAACAGATCGTCACCAATCACATTGGGATCCCAGGTGTCCATCGCCTTGACGATACTTTGATTGCCTCCGTGAATGACCATCAAGAGAGGATAAGAGTTCTTGGGGGAATACGAAGCGGGGGTGACCACCTTGAATTCCGGCTTGGATTCACTGTTGGCTTTTTCGCGCAACCGGTTGTTCTGAGCCAGGGCGTTCTTGAACCGATCAGTCTTGCGCACACCGTCATAGGAGGCAAAACGAGGGACCACAAAATAGAAAAAACCCTCATCAAGACCCTTTTCCCAAACGGTCATTGCCTCTTCAGTGCGCCCGGCCTCGAAAAGGATTTTCATGGTCAAATCAGAGACTTCGAATTCACGATCCCCCAGTTCGGGGGCACTTTGTTCTATCAGGTCCAACGCTTCGTCGAATTTCTCCTGGTCCCTGAGGGTGGAAGTGGCCTCTTGAATTTCACTCCAGAAGGACGGGGTGGCTTCGTTCGTCTGGGAGTTCGTCTGGGAAAGAGCAAGGTCCGGGCAGAGGACGGCCAAGCTACAAAAAATGACGAGGCCGCTGGACAGGATTGATCTGAGTTTAAGTAGGAGCATTTTGTTCCTCGTGGTTATACTTCGGGGATTAACCCGGGTGGAGTTTGGTCAAGGTATTGATATTGACCCAGTAGATATCACTGAACGTCTCATCGTCGGCATGCCGAGAAAAAAACAAGTAATGGCCATCGGGTGAGACAGAGGGAAACCTTTCCTGGTTTGGTGTATTGATACTTTCCCCAAGGTTGAGCGGCGCCGTCCACGATCCGTCAGGCTGCTGAAAACTCACATAAAGATCGCCGCTGCCCACTTCGCCTTCGCGGTGTGACGACCAGATAAGGTATGACTCATCAGGAGCTATCCACGGACACCAGTTGATCTGCCCGTCGTTGATGCGGTCGGGCAACAATTGAGGCTCATCATAATGACCGTTCTGGAACTTCGAGACATACACCCGCCACTGCCAGGCGCCCGTTTCGCCGGGACCTCCAAGATCAAAATAAAGATTCTTGTTTTCGGCGAAACAGAAGGAACTCGAAACCAGTCCTTTTTCACTCGGCAGAATGTCTGAAACGATGAGGGGGTTGTTCCATTCGTCGTTTTCTTTCGAGGCTGCATAGAGAATTCTGGGTCTTGGTCGTTGATCCGGGTCGGCCTGTGGGTCCAGGGTTTTGAAATATAAAGTTTTTCCGTCTTTATCTAAAGCGGGTGAACTGGCGCTGCTGTTCTCCGTAACCGGCAATATCCGTGGTTTGCTCCAGCCTTCGGATGATTTGCGTGTAAACCAGATGTTCTGTTGATTTGGCAGGAACGGATTACTGCCGCCCTGCTGGAAGTCCGGATCAACTGGTATTACTGCCCAATACAATTCCAATCCATCGGGAGAGAAGACAATCCTGCTGTGTTCGTGATGCCCGGTGGAAACCAGATCGGGCGCAAAACGCAAAGGGGTATTTGCCGGTGGTGTTTGGCCGAGATAGTCGACTGTTGGATCCACCTGGGCACTACATCCACCCACAAAGATGACTAAAATGATTATACAGGTAAGACCTGATGGTAACCGCATGTGAATGATCCTCTTCTTACACAAATGCCACCCCAACTCGTACAAGGGGATTGAAATATTATGAGGTGGGTGATTTACGAGGAAGGGGGATGATTGTTGCGAACCGTTTTCTGAAATTGGCCCCGAGCAAAAGAACTCTGCATCGGACGGCCACATTTCGGACAAGGGAGCGGCAAATATTGAAGTTTTACTTAACAAAAGCTTGTACATGTCGACCATTATACGTATATTTACAACATATCGATGTAAAAACAGCTCGTTGCGACGGAAGCCAGGAACAGATCAAACACAGAGGGAGACCAAAATGACTCAGCAAAACTACCGGACAAGAAGAAGGGGACTCGTTACCGCCAACTATCTGTCATTGCTTATCGTGAATGTCTGTTTCGTCTTCGTGTACCAGCAAAGGGGAGCCTCCCATTTGATCGACGCGGCCGGGATCACGGCTTTCATCTTCGTGATTGCCACCTTCATTCCAGCTCACGTGCAATCGGGCCTCTGGAAGCTAACCCACACGGCCACCGGGATGCTGGACGAACGGGAACTGCAGATCACCCACAATTCACTGAGCCGGGCCTATAGTGGGTTTACCGTAATCTGTTTGGCGATCATGATGGTGCACGCAGTTCTGTATGGACTGGTTCCCTCCTTGGATTTTGTAATTTCGATGCCCCTGGTATCCAGCCTGATCTATCTCGCGCACACATTGCCAGGCTCAATCCTGGCCTGGACCGAGCGCGAAGTCCCGGGTGAACTGTCATGAAGGGGCGCAAGATCTACAATCGGATCGCCGTGCTGCGGCAGGAGCGGGAAATCTCACGCAAGGACCTGGCCGAGGCCGTCGGCGTAAATTTCCAAACCGTGGGTTATCTGGAACGGGAAGATTATAACCCCAGCCTCGATCTCGCGTTTCGCATCAGCGAATACTTCGGATTTCCCGTGGAGTTCATCTTTTCGGTGGAGCCGCTGAAGCCCATGAGCGAGGTGCTTCAGGAACAACAAAAACGGGACAGATGACGGGCTCTCGCAGACAAGCCGAACTTCGCGCAGCCATCGCCCCGGTTGGTCACTTTTGTCTACGAAGCGACCGTCAGCAACGACCACTTCCCCCGGGGGAAACCGTCGAAGTTTTGCCAAGGCAAAGGTCTTGGTCAAACAACACTTGGCAGCCGTTGGATGGTGTGGCGACAGAACAAGATCACCGCCATGCACCCAGTTACGCCGTTCACAGAGCCAGTCAGGGGTTGGAACCAAGAAGATTTCAAGATTCTCTCGCGTGATTTGGGGGACTTGACTTATGGAGCGCAGAGCCATAAGCACAGGTACTCGGCAAGTCTTTAGCAGGAGGGAAAGTCATGTTTAAAAGGACCACCTTAGTTTTAATCGCTCTGCTGCTTCCCTTTGTTGCTGTCGCTGCCCCGCCTTTTGATAAGAACGTCATTTCGAAGGTTGTTACCTGGGATCATTACCCGGATTATCGTCCTACACAGGACGAGGAGTTCATTTGCACATCTCTATCTTCGGATGAAATCTTTGTTCTGGGAAAGATCATAAAGATAGAACCGATATTCCCCCCTCGAAATCGGCAACCGGTCGGCTTGGTCACCATGCATGTCTACGAAGGTGACAAGGCAGGGAACCAAACTCAGTTTGTGACTTTGAACGTCTTTTTTACATGTGAAGAAAACACTCCGTATCCTCGTTGCAGGCGGGACCCGGCCAATCATGGAAGTCTGATATCGATCCAAACCGATAACCAGCCCTGGGTGCAGCCGGGAGACACCGTGATGCTGGTCCTGCGACCTCATAAGATTCAGCTGGAGGAGATCGAAGGCGAAACCCGAGAGTTGGCATATGCACGCATTTTTAACGGTGATTACGACAAGGAAGTGGACCAAGAGACCTATGGGCAAGAGATCCGTAATTGGAAGCAAACCTTTGATCGGCTCGGGTACATGAGAAGAGAGAACAAAAATGCGACACCTTATGAATTCTTACATTTGAAAAGGACCAAAGATCCAAGTGTGAGTCGAAACACGGAATTCTAAGCTCAAACATGAATGACGTGTGAGAGGAACAAAAAACATCTAGTTCTGGTTCTTTTCGTATTTCCGGGTGCCCCATTTGGTCCCCGAAATATATCTGAGTCGGACCGCAAGCAACATCCGAACACAAGCTCCATCGGAGGCAGTGCCTGGGTCGGCTACGAGCCCGATTCAGGGCTTGATCAAACTCTCCACCGGACAGTTCATGATCAAAGCATCCTCCCCGGTTTGGGAATAATATCCCTCCCGCACCCCCACCTCTATGAAACCGTGACGGAGATAAAATGCCAAGGCGGGATCATTGCCGCGCCGAACTTCCAGAGTCATCTCCAACAAACCCAAATCATGGGCAAGCCGAGCCGCTTCGCGAAGCAGAGCCGTGGCAATTCCACACCGCAGCGAGCCGGGATCCACTGCGACATTCAGAACATGAAGCTGATCGGCAACCTTCCAGGACATCAGGTATCCGCCCAGTTGTTCGCCAGGTTGTACACCTGGTTGCTCGTCGGTTGGGCCATCCACTTGACCCGCTACCAAAGCAACCAACGGCAAGCGAAGATCATCAGCCAACAGCTCACCACCCAGAGCGGTATCGGGCCAGGGATCTTCGAAGCTCAGGCTTTCGATCCTGCTGACAGCGGACAAGTCGGACAGCCGGCCCTGCCGGATGATTACTGTACCCTCTTCCCTGCTCACGTCGGATCCTTTTGTCCCTTGTGGAAATCCACTTCCGTGCTCGGAACTTTGGGGGTCAGATCCACGCGCCCCTTGACCTCAGCGTCGCTGACGCGAAGGTACTGGGGCACCAGTGAAAAGGGGTGAATTCGAGGCAGGTCGACCTCCGCCGAACCCATGGCCACGGCCAGGGCACTCGCGGTCGCGGGATGGGCGGCGGACCAGCGGCGCAACACGGGCCGGCCGCGCCCCAGCAATTCCGGTCGCAGGTCGTCGCCCTGGCCCAGCAGCAGGTTCGTCCCGTCCCCCGCGTAGACCGGGGCATCCACGTCGTCCAGCAGTTCCCGAATCCGGGCCCACCAGTGGTCGGGTGTATCGGCGGCAGGCTCGGCCAGGGGTCGTACCCAGCCGTTGTGGCGCTCGAAAACTGCCGCGAAAACTTCCCGTCGCCGGGCGTCCAGCACGGGCACCGCCAGGTTCGCATCCGGATGCTCGGCCAGCATCGCTCCAGCCATCGCCTCCAGGGTCGTAACCGAAACCAGGTCGCAGCCCAGGGCCCAGGCCAGGCCCTTGGCCGTGGCCACGCCGATCCGCACACCCGTAAAACTTCCCGGGCCGCTGGTAATCCCCACGGCTCCGAGTTCTTCCTTTTTTCGACCTACCGAAGCCAGAATTTCCTGTATCATGGGCAGCAACGCGTCGGCGTAACTGCCGGACACGTTCAGGGGGCGGTATTCCAACAGGCGGTCGTCATCGGCCAGGGCGAAGCGGCCCCAAGTGGTGGCGGTGTCCAGGGCCAGACTCAACACGGTGGGTTCCCTTTCCTCGTTGGAATACCTATTCTCGGTGAAATAATCTGCTGAAAGCGGATCATCGTTCCACTTTCTGATCAAACAATTCGGCCCAGGCCGGGGGCGTCCCGGGAACTCCCCGCAACCACCAACGTCGATCCGAGGGTGAATCACCCGGCTCTGCCAACAACTCCAGACGCGGCGTCTGCGTCCCGAATTCCGGCAACAGCACAGCGGGCCATTCGACAAGGGCCACCGCCCGTCCATCCCAAACCTCGTCCAGTAGGTCGGGCACTCCGATGTCACCCAGGTCGTCCCCGGGTTCAATGCGGTAGAAATCCAGGTGGTGAACCTTCACGCGACCCTGGTACGTGTTCACCAGGGTGAAGGTGGGCGATACAACATCTTCCTCGACATCCAGCCCCTCGCACAATCCCTGGGCAAAGCAGGTCTTGCCCGCGCCCAGATCACCGTAAAGCAGGATGATCTCCCCACCGACCAGAAGCGAAGCTGCCCTACGGCCCAGATCCGCCGTGCCCTCCGGACCGTCGGTGGTCACCAGAAAGGAAAAATCGTCCGCGCTGGGCTGGATCGGATCCATCGGCTGTCTCCCAGGGTTCTCCGTTACACCCGCGGCCGCAAAATGGTGAAAGGGCAGATCATTTCCTCAAGACTGATCCCCCCGTGCTGGAAGCTGTCCCTATAGAGGCGCTCGTACTCGTGGAAATTCGTAGGATAAACCAGATAGAAGTTTTCCGAGGTCACTGCGTAGTTCTCGATGGTGGTCTGTTTGGGAAGTCGGAAATCCTCCGGGTTTTTCATCAACAGAACCCGGTTGTCGTCCACGCCGAGATTGTCCCCGAATTTATAACGAACGTTTGAGCTGGTATCCCGGTTGCCGCGCACCTTCAACGACCGTTTGCAAAGCATCGAGCCATGGTCGGTTGTCACGATCACCGTACACTTGCGGCGGGCCAGACTCTTCATCACCTCGAAGAGCTTGGAGTGTTCAAACCAGGAGCGCATCAGGGACCGGAACGCAGCCTCGTCCGGAGCCAGCTCCTTGAGGATCCGATTCTGGCTGCGGCCGTGGGCCATGATGTCCAGGAAGTTGTAGACTCCAGCGACCAGTTTTGTTTCGCCAAGGGAACCGAGATTGCGGTGCAGGTGGTCGGAGTCCCTATCGTCGGAAACCTTGTAGTACTTGCAGCTGCCGACCGCAGGGCTGGCCAGGCGCTCCAGTTGGGCCTCCAGGAGTTCCTGCTCGTATGCGTTGCGACTACCGCCCGGATTGGCACCGGAAGTCCACCAATCGGGATACCCTTCCGCAATATCCAGGGGATAAAGTCCAGAAAAGAGCGCATTCCTCGCATAGGGAGTGGCTGTGGGCAGAATCGACCAGAAACTCTTTCGTTCCAAATGGAAGTAGGGCTCCAGCAGTGGCTCGATCATCCGCATCTGGTCCAGTCGCATACAGTCGATGATGATCCAGAAAACCTGGTCGCTTCCCTGGATTTCCGGTTCGATCCAGGTCTCAAAAACCCTCGGACCGAACAGGGGCGTTCCCCCCTCGGGATCCCATTTGCCCCCGACTCCGGTAGGTCCGTCGTCGTGGATCCAGTCCTTGTAATTCTCCCGCACGTACTTGCCGAAGGCCTGGTCGGCGGCGGCCATCTGATCCGCCTGGGTTTCCAGCAATCCGTGGTCGCTGAACTCGAAAAGATCCATTCCCCAGGTGACAAGGTCGGAGTAGATTCCTTCCCAGTCGGACGGCTTGACGGCAGTGGCAATGCGGTCGGTGACGGCCATGAAGTTGCTCATGTAGTCGCGGGTGACTTCTTCGCTGGCCAGCTTCCTGGCCTCCAACTGGCGTCGCAAAGCGGAAAGAACCTGGATAGGAGAGACCGGCTTAACCAGGTAATCGTTGATTCGCTTACCGATCGCCCGGGTCATCAGATCCTCGGCCTCGCTTTTGGTGATCATGATCACCGGCACATGCGGATCCAGCTTCCGGATCTCCTCGAGGGTTTCCAGGCCTCCCATGCCCGGCATCATTTCGTCCAGCAGGATACCGTCAAAATCCTTGGTGGCCAAAACCGCCAGGGCATCTTGGCCGTTGGTAACGCCCTCCACTTCGAAACCCTTCTCGGAAAGATACAAAACATGGGAACGCAGTTCCTCGATGTTGTCGTCCACCCACAAAACCTTGAAAGCCACGGTCAACTCCTTTGATCGGAATACGGACTGATTTCATCGGCGCCGGCCAGGTCCCCGGCAGACGGCAAAAGCACCTGAAAAGTGGTGCCGTGACGGCTGGTCGAAGCAATGTTGATCCTGCCCCCATGATACTGCACCACAATCCGTTTGACGAGAGCCAGGCCCATGCCCCAACCACGTTTTTTGGTAGTGAACCCGGGTTCGAAGACCTTTTTTCCCACCCGGGCTGGAATACCCCGCCCAGTGTCCGAGACCAGCATAAGGGCCCCCCCCTGGGATCGATCACTCAATTTGATGGTAATGGTTCCCTTGCCGTCAATCAGGGCATCGATTCCGTTCTTGATCAGGTTTTCGATGACCCACCCCATCAGGTCCCGGTTGAAACGGACCGGATTGGAGACGTCTCCTTCACGTCGCAACTGCACTCGACCACCCATCTGCGGCAACCGGCGGCGAAAGTATTCTATTCCCTCATCGACCAACCCGGTGAAATCAGTATCCTCCAGTTTGGGCCGGGAACCGATCTGGCTGAACCGGGCCGAGATGCGGCTGAGGCGATTCACATCCTGGTGCAGTTCGATGATCACGTCATCATCGGAACCGACTTTTTCCTCCAGCAACGCCACCCAACCCATGATCGAGGTCAGCGGCGTACCGAGCTGGTGGGCCGTTTCCTTGGCCATGCCCGCAAACAGGGCCTTCTGTTCCGCATCCTTCCTACCCTGTAGGGCCCACACGATAACCAGGAAAAACAGGGCCATGATCATCAATTCGAGGTAGGGCATGTAACGGATCCGCATGCTCAGGGCGGATTGCCCGTAGTGCAGCGTGCCCAGCCGCTGCCCGGCCGGCGACACGATGGCGAAAGGCTCCTGTTCCTGATCGAAAGCCGCTGCCATGGTCAGGATCTCGGCGACCGCGGGGTTGGTCGGGCTGGATGGATTGACCAGCAACAGTTGCTCAAAGCTGGGCACCGGAATCCCGATCACCGGCTCGTTCCAAAGGAAGGGACGGCCCGAGTTGTCGGTGATGATGAACGGCACCTCGATCTCGTTGATGATGGCGATGACCGGCTCCACTTCATCGACATCCACGGCCAACAACAGACGACTGGCCAGATTCGAAAAAAGCTCAGTCGTCAGGTAGCTCTGCCGTTCGACGCTCTTGGAGACCCGGATGGTAAAGATGGTCGTGGCCACCACGATGCTGATGCTGCCCAGCAGGAGATAAATGTTGAACAGGTATCGCTTGCGCAACCAGGAGAATCGGAGATGTCCGGACAATTTTCCCATAATCAGGCGATGTACTCCTGGCCACCCAAATAGGGCACAAGAACCTTTGGAATCCGGATGCGGCCGTCGGATGTCTGGTAATTTTCCATGATCGCCACCATGATGCGAGGCAAGGCGAGGCCCGACCCGTTCAGGGTGTGAAGAAAGCCCTTGGCCCCGGCGCCCTTGTAGCGTATCCCGGCCCGGCGGGCCTGGAAATCCAGGAAATTACTGCAGGAGGAAACCTCCAGCCAATTCTGGACTCCGGCCGACCAGACTTCCAGATCGTAGCACTTGGCCGCAGCAAAGCTCAGATCACCGGTGGCCAGGGAAAGCACGCGGTAGGGCAATTCCAGTTTCTGCAGCATTTCCTCTGCATCGGCCGTCAGGCTCTCCAGTTCTTCCCAGGAGGTCTCCGGCTTGACGAATTTGACCATCTCCACCTTGTTGAACTGGTGTACCCGCAACATACCCCGCGTATCCTTGCCGGCCGCCCCCGCCTCACGACGGAAGCAGGCGGAGTAGGCACAGTACTTCAGAGGCAGATCCTCCGCCGCCAGGGTCTCCTTCATGTGCAGATTGGTAACCGAAACCTCGGCGGTGGGAATCAGGAAAAGATCGTCGGTGGAACAATGGTACATGTCTTCGGCCAGCTTGGGCAACTGCCCCGTACCGGTCATGGCGACACGGTTTACAAGGTAGGGAATCAAACACTCGGTGTAGCCCTGTTCCTTGTGGAGGTCCAGGAACCAGTTGATCAGGGCCCGTTCCAGACGCGCGCCGTCCCCGGTCAAAAAGAGGAATCCGCTGCCACTCATGCGGGCCGACCGCTCCGGGTGCAGGATCCCCAGCTCTTGGCCGATGTCCCAGTGGGGCATCACCTGGAAATCGTTCTTGGCCGGTTCGCCCCAGGAACGGACCAACTCGTTGTTCTCCTCGCCGCCCTCCGGCGCCGAGGCATCCGGCACGTTGGGAATCTGCAGATACAGATGCTCTACGTCCTTCTCCAGCTCAACAGCCCTGGCCTTCAGGGCCTTGACCCTTTGGGATATTTCCTTCATTGCGGCAATCTCCGCAGTGGCGTCACCCCCGGCTTTTTTGAGCTCGGAAATTGCCTTGTTGGCCTTGTTGGCCTCCGCCTGAAGCGTCTCGGTCTCCTGCAGTGCGGCCCGCCGCTCCGCGTCCTTGTCATAATAGGCGTCGATGTCCACCGATTCGTTTTTCAGGTCCACCGCCCGGGTCACAAGTTCCCGATTCTCCCGGAGAAATTTCCGATCCAACAAGTCCTGGTTCCTTTCTCTGCGGCCACGAGGTCCACTTCGTGGTCTTGATTGGCGAATCCACGGAAATGGGTTTGCATTCCCAGGCTCCGACTGTTAGAAGATTAGTGAAGATTAGTAACAAACGGCCAAGACAAGCAAGGCAAATCACCAGCCCGGATTTTTCCGGATTCTTCCGGATTTTGAGAGGAATCATGAATAGAGACGATCTGCTGCTCAGCTTACGCTCGCTGCCCGCCAATCGGAGAATCATCACAGCCCTGGATGTCCCCGGCCCTGAACAGGCCCTTACGCTGGCCAATTCACTGGGCCTGGACGGAGGATTTGTAAAAGTGGGCCTGGAGCTGTACTCGGCGGCGGGGCCGAAAGTGGTCCATGAACTGCGCCGAACAGGTAAGGATGTTTTTTTGGATCTGAAGTACCACGACATTCCGAACACGGTGGCTTCGGCCGCCCGAATCGCCGCGGAGCTGGGGGCTTCCCTCTGCACGATCCACGCCTCGGCCGGCCGTAGCGCCCTGACCGCCGCCGCCGAGGCTCTGTCCACCGCCCCCCTGGGTCCGGATGCTCCCGAGGGGCGACGACCCGCCCTGCTGGCCGTAACGGTCTTGACCAGTCTTTCAGAAACCGAAATGGCAGAAGTCCGGCCCTCGAGCGATTCCCTACAGCAGAGCGTGGAACGTCTGGCAACCCTGGCCTGGGATTGTGGCTGCGATGGTCTGGTCTGTTCAGCCGCCGATTTGCCGCAGTTACGGAAAGCCGTCGGCCCCGAGCCCCTGGTCGTAACGCCGGGAATCCGACTGGCAGGAAGCGGAACCGACGATCAACACCGCGTGACAACACCCTCCATGGCTGTAGCCGCAGGCGCGGATTTCCTGGTCATCGGTCGCCCCATCACCCGGGCCGAGAACCCGGCCGCAGCCCTGGCCAACATCGCCGCGGACATGACCTGAACCCTGAATCCGGAACATCTCCGGCCCGTACGAGAAAGGTCCAGAAAATGACTGAAGACAAGGTCCTGGAAATGATGAAAGAGCTGGGAGCCCTGCACCACGGACATTTCCAGCTGAGTAGCGGCCGCCACAGCGATACCTACTTCCAATGCGCCCGCCTATTACAATACCCCGAGCTCGCCAAGGAGCTGGGCGCGGCCATGGGTGCCTTCTTCAAGGAATCCGCCTGCGATCTGGTGGTCAGTCCCGCCCTCGGGGGCATTCTGATCGGCCATGAAATGGCCCGGGCCATGGGGCGCCGTTTCGTGTTCACCGAGCGCAAAGACGGAGTAATGATGATTCGCAGGGGATTCGCCATGGATCCCGGTGAGAAAGTGATCATTGCGGAGGATGTAGTCACCAGGGGCACCAGCCTGTTGGAAGTCGTCAAGGTAGTAGAGGAGGCCGGTGGCCAGGTGGTCGGATTGACCAGCATCATCGACCGAACCAGCGGAGAAGTGGAACTGCCCCTTCCACTTAAGTCACTGGCCAAGGTGAAGGTCGAAACCTGGGAACCCGATGATTGTCCTCTCTGCCGTGAGGGCGTAGAGGTAGTCAAACCCGGCAGTAGGGGCAACTGATCCGGTCCCTCCTAATGCCTATAGTGGTTTATTTGTAGTATTTGGGTCCATGGACCCCTGTTTTTGCGACCTTTTCTGGTCTGTAACCCGACTTTTTTGGTGGGCCGGATTCGATTCCGGCCTCCCTTGCCTGAAGTTCTGACCCCCTGATCAATAAACTGTCGACCTTGCTATTGAATTCCAAGCCTCAACCCAGGCGGAATAAGGGCTTCGCCCCTGCAAGCTCCTAAGAATTTCCCCATTTGGAATCCCTTTGCTCCGTACCCCCAAGGGGCCTTTTCCTGGCATATGTCTTGCCGAAACACTGTTGAATTGTAGGGCAAAAGGAGGGAGCGATCAGGATCTGGTCAATAGATCCAACAATCGCTATCGAGGCTTCATACCCAGAGAAGGTGATCGTGGTGATTCGAAGAAATTGGTTCCCCCGCTTGTGGTTATTTGTATTTCTGGCCCTGGCGGCAATGAACTTTGGGACCGTATCGACGGTTCTGGCCGAGGAAAAATGTCCCTATCAGCTGTTGCAGATTCTGTTGCCGGGGGAGGAACCCGATCCTGAAACCGAAACGGGAAAGGTTGGAGAACCTCTTACACAGATGGTCGGGGTCCCCTTCCAGGTTCTTGTACGGGCCTGCAAAGCGACGTGGGAAACCCACACCAACGTGAGTCACGTGATGTTGTTGAGCAGCACGGACGATACGGCTGATCTTCCCCAGGTGCTGCCCATGGTGGCCGGGGAAGTCACAATGACCGTTACCCTAAATTCGGTGGGGGCCTTTACCGTTACTGCCACGGACCTGACCGACCGAGAGCATTACACGGCTACTTCCTCCGTCGTGATGGTAATTCCCACAACCGGGATTGCCGCCTCCCTGCGCATTTCCGACCTGGGCCCTGAGCTTTCTGCCGGGGCTCCCGCGGATATCACCATCGAGATGGTGGACCAGAACGGGAACCGGGTTACGAGCTTCAACGCGGAAATCGACCTGACCCAATTGACCAGCTGGGGCGTAGGCCGGATGGCGCCTGAAACCGCCCAGATGGCCAACGGCGTCTGGTCCGGTTCGGTGACATTTCTGCTGGCCGATCACGCCCGGTTACACGCGATCTGTCAGACCTTCGACCCCATCGAGGGAGTCAGCAATTCCTTTGATGTACTTCCCGGACCCTACTCCCGCCTCCAGATCCTTTTACCGGGCCAGGAGCGGGCTCCCACCACGGCGGCGGGCCTGACCGGCGAACCGGCTACCCAGGCTACCGGATATTCCTTCTCCGCCCGTATATTGGCCACCGATAACTATTGGAACCTTGTGGGAGACGCTCCCCTGGTAGGACTGGAATCCCAGGATACTGCCGCCACAACTCCCCTGGAAGCATCCCTTGTCGATGGCCAGGGCGTCCTGGACGTAATATTCGGCTCCGCCGGCACCTGGAATCTTACCGTCAACGACCAACAGGATGTGGGCATAGAGTCCATGACCAGCCTGGGAATCCGGGTCCTTTCGAGTACCCCGACCTTCGTGATCGGATCTGTTCCGGAAACAGTGACCGCCGGAGTTCCCTTCACCGTCAACATCACCGTGACCGACTTGGACGGATCAATCCTTACCGGTTACAACGGACCGACACGCCTGACCTGCGAAACAGGACCGGGCAGCATGTCTCCCGAGGAAATCCAATTCTCGGATGGAACCTGGTCGGGGCAAGTGATCCTCTACGGAGCCAATCCGGCCAGCGCCTTCTCCTGCTTGGATTATGCCTCCCCGCCGAACATCGGCACCAGCGGGCACTTCGAGGTCCTGCCCGGGGATTTTGCCGCCGTGCAGATCCTTCTGCCTGGCGAATCCCTGCAGGGCGGGTTGGATCCCGCCTTGGCCGGCGAACCTGTCGCACAGACGGCTGGCAAATCCCTGGAGTTCGAAATTCGCGCGGTCGATTCCTGGTTCAACCATGTTCCGGGCACCGACAGCCCGGTGACCCTGACCGTTACCGATCCCTTCGCCGATCTGCCCGACACGGTGCAATTGGCTGCTGGAACCGCAACGGTAGAGACCACAATGTATCGGGCCGGAACCCACACTATCCTGGCCAAGAGCCTGGATAACGCCTCACCCTCCGGGATCACACCGTGTAATTCCACGGCCTTTGTTGTAAGTCCCGGATCCTACGCCCGTCTGATCCTCCTGGCCCCTGGCGAGGAACTCCTTTCCGGTTCTGAAACGGGCAAGATTGGTGACCCGCTGGACCAGTCCATCAGTTACGGATTCGACTTGCTTCTACATGCGACCGACAGCTGGTGGAATCCCCGCGACGACGTAGCGGACGAAATCGAATTGACGGTTACTGATCCGCTGGCCGAGTTGCCGGCCGCCTTCAGCCTGGACCAGGGCGAAGCGGTGGCCTTGGCACGGCTTTCATCCGGAGGCCATCAACTGATCACGGCCACCAACCTGACTCGAGACGATATTCCCCCGGCCATGACCCAGATCCGGGCCATCAACAGCGGATTCCACCTGGAAGCGGAAGTGAACCCGGCCCAGGTGATCGCCGGCAAGCCCTTCACCCTCTCGGTTGCAGTGACCAACGACGCCGGGGCGGTAATGCAGGAGATCAACTGTCGAGTCAACGTCAAGGTTCTGAACGCCACAACCGGCGAACCGGGTAAGGGCAAGTTGCTCAACTCGACTTTCCAGCTCAGGCAGGGCCGCCGCACAGTGAGCCAGACTTACACCGGGGCCGAACCCATAATTCTGGAAGTCAGCGACGTTCTGGACCACGAACCGGGCCTATCCAACCTGATCCTCGTGGAAACCGGCCCGCCCAACTCGTTACAGTTTTCCAGCGATCCCCCATGGGTCGGCGGCATGAAGAGCGCCCTGGTCAGCGCCACCGTGGCGGACGAATTCGGCAACGGAATCGACAATATTCCGGTGGCCTTTTCCTTGGCCGAGGGCTCGGGGTCCATCACTCCCCTGGATGAAGTTACAAACCTCGAGGGAATCGCCCAGGCCCGTTATACCGGACACAGTGAACCGGAGCTCGGCATGGTTCAAGCCGCAGCTGCCGGTTTTGCCACCGAATTGACTATTGCGACGGCCCTGGTGGATCCCAATCAGGAGGCCGGTTACATCACCAACTACCCCAACCCGTTCCATCCCGACGAGGGCGAGACGAAGATCGCCTACGTTCTGTCTCGCGACGCCGCGGTGACCATGAGCTACTACACGCTCAGCGGAACCCTGGTCTTCCAGACGCGCAGTGAGTTGGGCGATCCGGGAAGCGATGCGGGGTTGAACACGATTTTATGGGACGGAATCAACGGCCAGGGAGAGGTCGTCGCCAGTGGTGGGTACATCGTGCTCGTCGAGGCGGAAACTGACGGGGAGACAATTCACAAGATGCGCCGCCGGATTGGCGTGGTCCGCTAGGCGGCCGAAAGGAATAGAAGATGAACGGCAACCGAAAGCCGAACCTGTTTCCCGGATTTACCGGAGCCCTGTTTCTGTCTCTGATGCTGATGACCTGGCCCCTGGCCGGCATAGCCGAGACCCCCGATGGAGGTCAGCCCGGAGACTGGCTGACCAGTTATAGAAGCGCCCGGTCCATGGGATTGGGCGGCGCCTTCACCGCGGTGGCTGACCAACCTCTAGGCATGCTGTGGAATCCGGCCGGGATGACCCAGCTAGGCATGAACGAGGTATTCGTGGAGTCCACTCGGTTATTCGAAGACACAACCGTCAACGGCCTGAGCTTCGTGGCGCCCGGAACCAGATTTCCCACTCTGGGATTTTCGGTTCTGGCCCTGCGCTCGGGAGCTTTTCAAAAGACAAACGGGGTAAACGACGACTTCGGATCCTTCCAGGAAAAGGAGACCGCCTTCCTGTTCTCGGCCTCCCATGATGTGGCCTCGTTCCTGTCCGTAGGCGGAAACCTGAGAGTGATCCGGCAATCCATCGACGAGTGGAGCAGCTCTGGCTTCGGATTCGACCTAGGTGCGATGGCCCGCGTGACCCCTTCGCTTCGGGTGGGGGCCGCCTTGATCAATATAGGCGGACCTTCCTTGACGTTACGTGAAACCAATGAAACTTATCCGACCCAGATAACGGGCGGTATGGCGCTGGATCTACTGCAGAATCGAGCCTTGATCACAGCCGAACTGGTCCAGGTGGAGGGGTTTGATCCTACCGGGCGCGGCGGAGCTGAGATCTGGATCGGTGACAATTTCGCCCTGCGCGCAGGCTTCGACAAGACATCCCCCGCCGGCGGCTTCAGCTTCCAGATGCCTAATCTGCTTCGCATCGACTACGGTGCAATCGGGCACGAGTTGGGCATCACCCACCGCTTCGGCGTTTCCTGGCAATTCGGCGGATTCTTCGCCAGTTCCCAGGCCGACCCCGTGGTCTTCTCGCCGCTGGGCAGGAACTCCACGACCCGATTCCACCTCAGTTCCAATACGCGCAACGACGTCGCCTCCTGGACCCTGGACATCAAGGACCGGTCCGGTAAACAGGTGCGCACTTTCGGTGGTCGCGGAACTCCTCCGGAACAAGTCATGTGGGACGGCAAGGCCAACACCGGCGACCAGCTCCCCGATGGCAGTTATCTGTACCATCTGGTGGTCTCGGATGCCACCGGGCACCGAACCGAAAGTCCGGTTCGAACCATCCAGATCAACACGAAAATCAACGAAGTATCGGTGCCCATCCAAGTGGGCTCCCGCTAAAACGAGTATCCTGGGCCGCCAGCGGCCGGAATGAGGAAAATGACAATGATGAGTCGCCAAATAAGAAAACGATGGAGTCGAACAGCGCCGGTGATGATCCTGGTGCTGGTCTGGGGAACGCTGGCCTGTGGAGCTTCGGCCTTCGCCGGCCATCCATCCCAGGAAAATATCCCCGAAGGCAACCGACTGATGCAGGGGGGGAAATCTGACTTCCAGAACTTCCGCTTCGCAGAGGCCGCCGATCTTTTCGCCGAAGCGGGAAAGACCCTGCGCGGAACCTGGTTCGCCGATGACGCCGCATTTGCCTACATCACCGCCCTGGAAGCAGCAGGAAATGATGACCAAGCAGCCATCTTGTGGAAAAAATGGGCTGAGGATCACGACGGTAGTCCACTGCAGACCGAGGCCACATTAGCCAATACCTGGAATCTGTTGCGTCGAGGAGAACTTCCCGCCGCTCGGAATAATCTAGACGGCCTTATTGCGGCCAACCCCTGGTTGAAACGGGACGGACGGGCCCGCACCCTGCTGGCGGCCATGGACTACGCAGAGGGACAATTCGAATCGGCCCTGACCTGGCTGCCGAAAAATCCGGGTGTGGAGTCCGTCGATTCATCCGGAGATCTACCGGATCAGCAGGAAACCAATGCGCCTCCTTTGCCGGCTTTGGGACTTTTACTTGAGGGTCTCTGCCAGGAGAAACTGGGTGCCGAGTATCCGGCGGTGATCGCATTTCAAAACCTGCTGGATGAGTATCCATCCTCTCGGCTGTGCGGCTATGCCTACTTGGCCAAGGGTCGAATTTTTTCCCTGGAGAGGGACTATCGTAATGCAGCAACGGAGTTCGAAAAGTTAGCCGCGAAAATAGCCCGCCCCGATATTCATTCCGAAGCCCGCTTCCTTGCTGCCGCCTGCCATTTTCTGGGCGGGAACACCGGTGAAGGAATCAGCTCGATGACGACCGTGGCAGAAACCTATACCGGTCAGGATATGGCAGCTCGGGCCCTTTTTGCCCTCGGCGAGATGCACTGGCTCATGCAGGATTACCAACTGGCCATCACCAGTTTCAACAAGGTCTTGTCCGGCTACTTCGCCAACGACCTGGCCGGCAGCTCCCTGTACCGCACCGGTCGCTGCCTTGACGCCCTGGACAGGACAGAGGAAGCCAACGGAGCCTACCAGGCCGTGGCCAACGGCTACCCCTACGCTCCCGAGGCACCGGCAGCCGTGTACTTGGCCGGAGTCGGCCTCCTTGAGCAGGGACATCCCCTGGACGCTGCGCCGTACTTCCAACTGGTCCTGGACCGTTACGCGGGCAGTGGAGCCACCTTCGTCTTCGAATCGCCCCAACATCAGGAATTGGTCGAAGCATCCCTCTGTCTGCTGGAATATTCCTATCACCAATCGAATCAATTGGGCAGAATGAGCGGCGCACCGCACCTGGCCCTGCAGAAAATGCCGCCCAGCAATTCGCTCTGGCGAGCCTATTCCCTGCTGTTGGATGCAGACGCCCTGGCCGCCCAGGCCCGCTTCCCCGAAGCCCAAGCTTCTCTGGATCTCCTGCTGACCGAATTCCCCGACCACAGGGTTGGGATCCGGGCCAATCGACTGCTGGCCTGGACCTATGCCCGACAGGGACGGCAGGACCTGGCAATCGAGACCGAGAAACGGATGCTGGCCCGATACTCCGCCCAGCAGGATGATGAAAACCTGAGCGCGACCCGACTGACCATGGCTCACTCCATGTTCAACACCAAGGATTACCAGGCCGCTGCAGACGCCTACACGGAATTCCTCGGGAAATACCCCCTGCACACGGAATTTCAGACGGCCCTGTTTCAACAGGGTTTGTGTTTTCAAAGGCTGGGACGCGATGGAGACGCAGTGGACGCCTGGGAACGGATCACCCACCAGGACCCGACTTCTCCCACCGCGGAGAAGGCCTGGCTCCGAACGGGCAACGCCTACTTCCAGGCAGGCCACTTCCCCGAAGCACGAGAATGCTTCGTAGCTCTGATGGAAAACTTTCCAACGGACCAGGCCCAAGCCACCGCCCTGCTGCGTCTGGGCCGCTGCGACTACAACGAAGGCCTGGGCACCCAGGCCCTGGCTCGATTCCGGGAGCTGCGAGCCCAATATCCTGAATCACCCGAAAGCCGGGAAGCCGTGCAGGATTTGACTCAGGTCCTCTTCGGACTGGGCCAAGACGGCGACGATGCCTGCTTCGAGGAACTGGCTCGGGATTTCCCGGCCAACCCACTGGCCCCGGAGGCCAGGATGGAACTGGCCGTAAAACAGTATGACGCTGAAGACTTCATCGGCGCCGGCCTTCTCTTCACCGAATTAGCCGGTCGCTACCCCTCCTATTCCGGAGCGGATCGCGCCTCGTTCCTGGCCGCCGATTGCCGGGAGAAGTCAGGCGACAGTGAGGAAGCCCTCCAGAACTGGATGCGTTTCCTGGATTACTTCCCCACCAGTGAATTGGGCCCCACCGCACGGTTCCGGGTCGCTTCGCTGCACTTCCAGGATGGTCGGTACATTCAGGCAGGCGAAGACTTTCAAGCGGTCCTGAAAACAGAGGCGGAGGATGAAATCCACTCGGCGTCACTGTTCAATCTGGCGCTTTGCCGCCGAATCCTGGGCGATGGTGAAGGCGCCGGCCGAGCCCTGGAGGAATACCGGACCCGCGATTTCCCCGCGCAAAAACGGGACATCCAAGTGGCCCGTGTTTTGGGCGAAATTCATGAAGAAACCGGGCGATTCGGGTCAGCGGCGGCGGAGTACCATCGAGCCATCGAACTGGGCGCTGAAGGTACTGAAACCGTCGAATTGAATTATCTGGCGGGAGTCTGTCTGGACAAGGCAGGGGACCGTGAGGGCGCGCTCGGATCGTACGAACAGTCCATCGCCTACAGTGAAAAATCCAACACATTCCGGCTCTCGGCCCTGGCCCAGACCGCCGCCCTCCAGGAAGAAGGCGGCGACTATCGGCAGGCCCTGGCCAACTACAAGGATCTGATCGAAAACGCCGCCGACCCGGCTTTGCTGGGTGCGGCTCAGGAACGTGCAACCCAACTGGAGACCGCCCTCGGGCTCTAATCGAAACCAACAAGGAGAACGTAGATGTTTGCGGAATTCAACTGGCTCGAATGGATGACCAACAGCCCCATTTTTCTGGTCCTGATCGGATGCAGCATCGTGACCCTGGCCGTAGCCGGAGAACGGGCCTGGTACTATTTCGGGCGCCGTGGAGATTCGGACATCATCCTGGAAAATTCCCTGCGCAAGATCCGCAAGGGCGATCTGGGAGATGCCGGACGGGACATCGAGAGCACCCGTCATCCGCTGGGCCCCGTTGTTTCCCAGCTCTTCGAGAGCAAGGAAGTAAACGGCAAACCGGCGGACGAACGGCTTCAGATCAGCCTGAGCCAACAGAAGATGCTGCTGGAAAAGAACCTTGGAGTGCTGGGCACCATGGCCGCAGTGGCTCCCCTGATCGGTCTTTTGGGCACGATCTGGGGCATCATGCGGGCGTTCCACAGCATGTCCTTGACCGGCTCGACATCCCCCTCGGTGGTGGCCTCGGGCGTAGCCGAAGCGCTGTTGACAACCGCGGCGGGCATCATCATCGCCGTGCCCGCAATTCTGCTCTACAACCATTACACGCGGCGCATGAACGTGATGCTGACGGTTGCCGAGAACTGCGCGCGTAGCGTTCGGGCGGCCATTCTGGAAACCGTCAATTAGAAGATGCGGTCCAATACAACGCGGGTTGTGCCGCTCCCACGACCGGCAAAGGAGCAGAACCATGATTCTGGAAAATAACGAAGACCAGGAAAAAGGTGAGTTTCAAGTAAACATGACACCGCTGATCGACGTTTCGTTGGTGCTGGTTGTCATCCTGCTGCTATTGACCCCGTTGGCCATGGAATCCGGGATATGGTTCAGCCAGACCCCGAAGCAGACAGCCGACAGCACTCCCCTGGCCACCCTGCCCCTCTTGGACGTCAAATTGCTATCCGAAAGCACAGTCGAAGTGGACGGGAAAGAACTGGCCCGGGGATCCCTGCTGAAAGTGTTGAAACCGCTGATGGGGGAACAAAAGTATCGGGGCATTGCCATAGATTGCGCAGGCTGGATCACCCACGGCGCCTTCGTAAACGTTCTGGACCAGGCTCGCCTGAGCGGCGCACCTGAAATTGCAGTGGCCGGAAGATAAGCCGGGAGATGAAATGCAACAACCGCTGATAAATAAGAGCGCCTCCATCTCGGGCATCAACGTTACGCCGATCATCGACGTAGCCCTGGTGTTGGTGATCATACTCCTGATCACCACTCCCGTGATGACCATATCGGACCTGGACATCGACCTTCCGGAGGCCCACACACGAGGAGCCGAGGGAAGCAACCGCCTGAACATCACGTTGGCTGAATCGGGCGGACTCTCCCTGGACAGGGAGTTGATCCTGCCGGAGGACCTGCCGGCCACACTCAAGGCGCGATTGTCGGCTGAAGACTCCGAGGATCTTCTTGTCATCGTGCGTGCTGATGGGAACATCACCCACGATGCGGTTCAGGGAATCCTGGACACTGCCCGCCAAGCTGGAGCGTCGCGTCTGGCCATCGCCACGACCATGTCCCGCAAGGAGGCGACATGGAAACGCTGAGCATCAACCGGGAATTGAATGCGATCCGCGAAAGGACCAACAGACTGGCCGTCGCAAGCGTGGTGATTCACCTGCTCGGGGGATTCATCATCCTGAACCTGGACTCCATTCCGTTGACTGATCCTGAAACGGATTACCTTGTTACCGAAATTACATGGTTGGCTCCCACGCCCGTTGAAATTTCATCGCCGGCTCTGGAGCCGGAAACCGAGCAAGCTCCTGATCCTCTAAACGTCGCTTCCAGCGAAGAGACCCAGCAGGTAATCCTGCCGACACCCGGGAAACGGTCTCCGACAATCGGTGAGCGTCTGGCCTCCCTGCGACAGGATAAAGCCGGGCGACACCTGGTGGCCAATGCCGCAGCCAGTCATATCTCGGTGAAACGGAATTCGGTACTGGCCTCCTTCATACCCGTAACAGGCCGAAAAACTGCAGATCTGACCCGAAACCGCAAAACGGAGTTGTCTCCGGTTCGCTCGGCACCCCGCCCGATCCAACGGGCCGCAATCGAAGTAACGGCCATCGCCGAGCTTACAGCACCACCTCAGGAAACCGCTGCAGCCAAACAGGAAATCAGCCCTGGGATCTCCCTGGCCGGACCCGTTTCCGATCGTGAGTTGCTCTCCTTCAATACACCGACCTATCCCGAATGGGCCAAACAAGACGGTGTGGAAGTCTCTGTGGAATTGCTGTTTACGGTCCTTCCCAGCGGAAGGGTCAAAGAGAATGTCCGCGTCGAGAAAACCTCCGGATACCAGGATTTTGACCAGCGCGCCAAGTCTTCCCTGCTGTCCTGGCTCTTCGAAACCCTGGGCGGCGGATCCACTGCCGAGCAGTGGGGACGCATCGAATTCAACTACAGGCTCAAACAAGCCGGATGAGGAAAACCGAAATGAACAGGACCCGGAAAAACTCGATGATCCTGATGATCAGTTGCCTGGCCATGGCCTTGAGCCTGACCGTAACGATGACTGCCTTCTGCGCCGAGACAAACGACGAAACCGGCCTGGAAATCGCCGCCGCGACCAGCCCTGTAAACACGGCCGGCACTTCCAACATCGCAAGTATGGCCATCACCAGCCAGGATTCGAATCGGGTACGCGATATCTCCCCGAAACGGATGGCCCTGGACCGCAACACCGATGGCTGCGTCTTGAGAAGTCTTACAATCGAGGGCGACGACAAGGTCAGCATCAGTTTTGAGCGACCCGGAATCGTCTTGGACTTGCAGCCGCGAAATGCCCCTGGACTGGGGTGGAAAAACACATGGGAAAAGGTGGACCTATTCCCCGTCGTCACCTCTTTCTCCGCCTTGGAGCAGTCGCCCTACCTGGGATGTCCCTGGATGGATGGTTTCGCCGCGGGCGACGTGGTCGTCTTCCGACCCATGATCGAGCAGGCTCATCATTGGCAACTCACGGTTGTGGATTCCCGAGGCCGACCCGCAATTTCCTACGAGGGCAAGGGCCAGCCTCCCGAAACCATCGCCTGGGACGGCCGACGCAGCAACGGTTCTCCTGCCTGGCCCGGCCTGATCTACACCCACGTACTGGAAACCAGGGACAAGGCAGGCAATCTTCGTACTTACACCGGCGAGGGATTCGAGTTGCCCCCATACCGCCTGATGCGGGAGGACGGCATCCAGCTCGTCATGGCCGGCGAACTCTTCACCGAATCTGCAAACGACCGCGGATCGGACGGCTCCCCCACAGCGGATTTGATCCGGGAAGCAGCATCCTGGCTCAACCAGATCGAGGGAATCGAGGGGGAAATCGAGATCAATGTAACCGCACGAACCAAAGGACAGGCGCGGCGCCTGGCCGATACCGTTGCCCGCTCCCTGGACGGGAAAGTAATCGGACGACCTTATCGCATCGGTACCACCGCCGACGTAGTGGCCGACGCCCCGGATAACGGTATGGTGATCATCGCCACCAAATAGCCCTGTATCTTGTGGGCAAAATTCCGCAAATTTTCCAATTCCCCCGGGGGAAGCGATCTTCCCCCGCCTTGTCATGGACACGACTTCCTTCAACAAATCCAACTTATTCACATGGATCGTTCCTACAATTTCATTGAAGTATTTGAAGTAATGGGTAAGATGGCCGCAACATAAAATTTTTCCCAATTGTCTGCTCATTCGCCAACCTAATAGGAGATTTCGATGAAACGCTTCCTGCCCCTGACCGCCTTGGCGACCCTGGCTGTCATTCTATCCCTGGCGGCCTGCTCAGGCGCCCCCAAACCAAAGGTGGACACCCACACTTGTCCCTACCCGGCAACAACAATGATTCCCGTGGTTAACGACTACCACGGCACCGAAATCACCGACAACTACCGCTGGCTCGAAGACGCCGATTCCGATGAAGTTCAAGCCTGGACCGCCGACCAGGAAGCCTTCACGCACAGCATCACCGATTCCCTGCCCCAACGCTCCTGGCTGAAGCAACGTTTCAATGACCTGTGGCGCTACGACGACGAATCCATTCCCCAGCCGGTGCTCGGGGGAGAGCGCCTTTTCTACTGGACCAAAAAGAAGGAAGACGAAAAGTGGGTCTATATGACCAAGGCCAACGCCGACGCTGAAGGCCGGATCGTACTTGACCCGAACGAGTGGGAAGAGACCGAAACCCTGGGCGGCCTGAGTGCCAGCCGGGACGGTAAGTACGTGGCATACGGTGTGACACACGGCGGCGACGAGAATCCCGTGATGCGGATCATGATCACCGAAACAGGGGAATTGCTGCCGGACAAATTGCGCGGTTGGAAACAGTCGGTAGACAGTTGGCTGCCGGACAATGAAGGTTTCTATTACACGTGCAGACCCCTGGAGGGAGAAGTCCCCGCAGGTGAACACGAATACTGGCATTCGGCCTGGTATCACAAGCTGGGCACCGAAGCCAGTGAGGATGTTAAAGTATTTTGGGACGACGACGTGAAGGAGACCTGGCACCGAGTTTGGCTTACTGAAGACGCCGAATACACGGTCTATTCCCGCAGTCTGTTCAACGCCACCGATCTTTTTTATCGCAAGACCGGGGACAAGGGCGAACTGATCCCCCTGGCCACCGGCATGGAAAATCAATACGGCCTGGATATCGTCGAAGGCAAAATGTTGATCACAACGAACGAAGATGCGCCCCGCAAGATGGTCTACGTCACGACAGTGGATAAGCCTGAGCGCGAGAACTGGAAAGTATTTCTGCCCGAAAATCCAGAAGACAAGCTTTCGCACATCTCGGCCATCAACGGATACATCTACGCCAGTTACACCCACAACACCTATTCAGTGGTAAAGATATACACTCTGGAGGGGGACTTCGTACGCGATCTGCCGTTCCCGACCATCGGCAGTGGTGGCGTGGGAGGTCGCTGGACGTCGGATGACATCTGGGTTCACTTTTCATCCTTCATCTATCCTCCGACTACTTTCAAATACGATTCCGACACCAACGAAATGGTGGTCTACCATGATTTTCCCGTGAAGGTCGATGTGCAGGGCGTGGTGGCCGACCAGGTGTGGTACGAGAGCAAGGACGGTACACCCGTATCAATGTTCATCGTCCACAAGGACGACATGAAACTGGACGGCGATAACCCGACCATGCTTTACGGCTACGGCGGCTTCAACGTGAGTATGCGGCCGCGTTTTTCCACCACGGCCCTGACCTGGTTGGAAGCCGGCGGCGTGTATGTTGTGACGAATCTGCGAGGGGGCGGCGAGTACGGCCGCGAATGGCACGAAGCGGGAATGCTGGATAAAAAGCAGAACGTATTCGACGATTTCATTGCAGCAGCCGAGCACCTCATCGCCAACGGCTACACTCGTCCTGAAAAATTGGCCATCAGCGGCGGCAGCAACGGTGGACTCCTGGTCGGCGCCGTGACGGTGCAGCGCCCCGATCTTTTCAAGGTCGTTCGATGCGCAGTGCCCGTTTTGGACATGGTGACTTACCACCAGCACGGTCTGGCCAACATCTGGGCCGAAGAGTTAGGCAGCAGTGATGATCCCGAGCAGTTCAAGTACCTGCATGCATACTCGCCGTACCACAACATCCGGCAGAATGTAAAATACCCGGCTTTCCTGGTTACCGGCAGTGAGAACGATGCCCGGGTAGACCCCCTGCACGCTCGCAAGATGGCGGCCGCCCTGCAAAAGGCCGATAACGGCGGTGGACCCATCATGCTCTTGATCAACAAGGCATCGGGACACGGGGGCGGTACGACCATCACCACCCAAATCGACCAGCAGGTCGAGCAACGGGCGTTCCTGATGGATCAGTTGGGAATGGGAGTGCCCGAACAGTAGCAACAAGATCCAGTAGCGGCGCCCACCCTGAAACATGGAGTGGGCGCCGTTTTTGTTTGGGTTTTCTTTTTGGTCAGGTACGCCAATTATTAAGTTATTCCCCCAGGGGAAGAATTTGGGAAACCAGTAGAGAAAAGCCGGATCATCTTGATTTCGAAGCCCCCTGGTCTTACAATCCACCCCGACAACCGAGGGGGCACACGCTCCCGGGTTCAAGGTCAACCGGAAGCCGGTGAAAATCCGGCGCGGCCCCGCCACTGTAAGCGATGACGACTCCCGAACGATGCCACTGACCCCCGAAGGTCGGGAAGGCTCGGGACGAGGACGATCCGCAAGCCAGGAGACCGACCAAGAGCCTTTCACCCGACCTTCGAGGGCAAGGATTTGGGTATGCATCGCATGGGGTTTTTCCGCATTCGATTCTGCTTTGGAGCGGATTCATAGGTCCGCTCACACTCCCTTGTTCTCCGGTCATTCCCTGCGCCGAGGTGGCGCACCGGAGGTTCTTCATGCATTTCTTCAAGTGTTCCTTCAAATGTTTCTTCGCCCTCGTTCCGGCCGTTCTTCTGACGGCACTCCCAGCCTTCGCCCAGTTCTCCGACAGCGGGCAGATCAACAACGAGTACGATATGGGCGACGGATCCATCGTGGCCTGGGCCGGCGGTGTCGTGGGCTCGGCGGTGGGTTACCAGGACTATCAGGATCCGAGCCTCGGCTACGCTTCCTACGGAACGGTCAACAATGTGCTGGGATCCAGTGCAGATATTTTCAGCCTCGGTGACGGCGGTTCGATCACCCTGCTCCTTGAAATGGTGCTCTCCGACGGCCCCGGCGATGATTTTATCGTCTTTGAAAACGGATTTGAGTATAACGGGGTTTTCATGGAGTTGGGCTTTGTGGAAGTCAGCAGCGACGGGTCCACCTTTGCCAGACTGCCTGCCCTGTGTCGCCGCACGACCCAACCCGGTCCATGGGACACGAGTGATCCGGCCGACTTCTACAACCTGGCCGGAAATTTCCTGGGCGGAACCGGATTTGACCTGTCCGACCTGGTCCTGGCCGGCCACCACGATGTATTGTCCGGAGCCGTGAATCTGGATGCGATTACAACCCTGCGGATCGTGGATGTGGTGGGCGACATCACCGGACCCGGCGGCAGCGTGGATTGGTTGGGACGCCCGGTGGCAGACCCGTATCCGACCCCCTCGCCCAGTTGCGGGATGGATCTCAAAGCCGTCGGAGTGATCAACACTACCGGCGAAGTCGCCAGCCAGGCGGCGAGCTGGGATCAGGTGAAGAGTCTGTTCCGGTAATGAGGGGATTCCGCAGGAATCTTATCGGCCTAGATTTATGATTGTGAGGAGTGTGAGGGAAATCAGGCGTGGGGTGTATTACTGGGCGGATTATTGATGATGAGGAATTTGGCGGGAAGTCCAGGCCCGCTCAGTATTCACCCCCGCAATAGATATGTACCTGCCAGCCCGTCATCCAGGCCTCCGGCAAGAGTTGCTATTGCCCAAATAGAAATAATGATTTTTCCAGACATGATCGATCACGTTACTCTTTCTTCCGCTTCGATCCGACGCGCTTCCAGCTGGCCTGCCCGGACATCAACCCGGCTAAGCAACCAACCGCCCAGAACGAAGAACACTACCAAAGCCATGATTCCCAACCGGCTCGTGCCGGTCACTTGTCCGACCAGTCCGAACACCAAAGGCCCTGCAACTCCGGCCAGCTTGCCACTTGTGGAATAGAAGCCGAAGAATTCGGCACTGCGGTGGCGGGGCACCATGCTGCCGAAGACCGAGCGGCTGAGAGCCTGGGCCCCGCCCTGCACCGTGCCGACCAACCCGGCCAGGACATAAAAGTGTGCGGCGCTTTGCAGAAAGAAGCCCCCCACGCTGATCAGACAATAAATTGACAGAGCAAAAACGATCGCCTTCTTGGCCCCAATCCTGGCCGCCAACCGTCCAAACAGCAGGGCACAGGGGATCCCCACAACCTGGGTCAGAACCAGGGCCCCCATCAGGTCGGTCATTCCGATGCCGATTTCGGAGCCGTAGGCGGTGGCCATTTTCACGATCGTACCGATGCCGTCGTTGTAGATCCAGTAGGCCACCAAAAACAGGGTCAGGTTACGATGCCGGCCAATGGCCCTGAAGGTGGCGGCCAAACGCCTGAAGCCGTCGCCCAGTCCGGGCTTTTCCCGTGAGCCTCCGGCCTGGCCACTAGGTTCAGGAACGTGTCGGAACAGGGGTACCGAAAAGACCCCCCACCACAAAGCCACCGTCAAAAAGGATAGTTTCACCGCCTGGCCCATCCCGGCCAGACCGAACAATGCCGGTTTCGTAACCATCAACAGGTTTACAACCAGCAGCAACCCACCTCCGGCGTAACCCCAACCGTAGGCTTGGGTGGAAAGCCTATCCATTTCCCGGCCCTGGGCCAGCCCGGGCAGAAGAGATTCGTAGAAAATTATGGAGCTGCCGAAGCCAAAATTGGCCGCCCCGAAAAGCAGTGCTGCCAGCTTCCAGTCATCGTCGCCCAATACCACGAACAGGGTTGTGGCCAAAATGCCCAGCCCGGCAAAAAACCCCAGAAATACTTTGCGCCTGGATTGGGCGTCCGACAACGCACCGAGCACCGGAGCCGTCAAAGCCAACAGCAGCAAAGCACCCGCTGTGACATACCCCCACAAGGAGGTCGAGGCAGTTTCCCCAAAACCGGCACTTTGGGCAATATTGCGGAAAAAGGGTGGAAAAAGAGCGGCCATTACAGTGGTGGCAAAAGCGCTGTTGGCCCAGTCATACATGCACCAGGCCCGTTTGGCTTTGGATAATTCAATCATTGGCTCGGGAGGTCCCGGAGTTTTCGAAAATGATGTAGCCCATTGTTGGGAACGTCGTCACACTGGCTGGGCTCTCACACCCTGGGCAGGTACCGGCAACCTTCAGTTTAAAGAGTACTTCCAGCATCGGACCCCTTTCATTCCTTGGTTAATCTCGCCCTCATCATCTCGCCAGATTCCTCGAATGAAATGCCGGCGCCCCGCAGCCAGGACCAGTAAATCAATCCAGCGATGGTCAGCAGAACGAACATGCCCAGAGCCACCGCCCACTCGCCGATGCCCATCATGGCGAAATACACACCGGCGGGAACAACCCACACCAACCCGGCCAGAATCAGTGCCAGAGCGCCACCGGTCTGCTCCTTGGATTCGAAGTTGAAGAAAGCCCGGGGCGCGGGCGAACGGATCGAGGCCACGTTGCCACCCGCGGCCGTCACAAGACAAGCCGCCCACACACCCAGCACCGTGGACAAGGCCAGCAACAGGCCACCCTTGAGAATCCCCGCCACAACCAGCGGGATTATTTGGATTCCCACCAATCCGAAGTAGGCCAGATTCTTGGTCAACAACACCTGCCGGCCCGACAGGGGCAACAGCCGGTAACGATCGGCTCCCGGTCCGTCCAGGCCGAAATTGTTCAGCGGAATAGCCGACTCGTTGAAGACAATCATTACTGCTGCCAGCGGCAACACGAAGGATATATGCTCAGGACGCAGGAGGATCCAGACCAGCGCTGCCAGACCCGTCCCAACACCCAGCATATGATCCAACGTCCGGGTCAAATAGCGCATTTCCTTGATCACCAGGGGACCCATCTGCGCCGGTAGCCACCGCAGTGTTCCGATGGCCCTCGTACCACTCTTCCGACTGCTCAGGCTGCCCGGCGGATGCACCATCACCCTGCGCAGGCTGAGCAATGCCGTAACGGCACTGAGACCCACTGCCAGGGCCAGCAGAATTATTCCCCACACCCCCGCACCGCCCTGCCCGGCTCCCGTGACCCAGAGTGAAGGCGAGAGCACCCGCACCCGGACCAACAGCCCTTCGCTTCCATCCATACTTAGTAACAGCCAACTGTGCTCACCCATGGAAAAGGTCAGAGCGTCGTCCGCAAAGGAGTAGTCACCGTTCAGGAGAATCAACATGGGGATCATGATCAGGAGCACGCCGACCATTACCATTTCCCGCCCGTGACGGGAGGAGAAAAAGGCGCCGCCGAACAGCTCGACGCTCCAGGCCAGGAGGGCGCTGAAAACCAGAAAGAGAATACCCGCTGCCAATCCGGCGATCGGCTGGGCCATCGCAGACAGGGGCAGCAATACACACAGCGAGGCCCCGGTCAGGATCCAGTACACTGGTTGAATCAGGCGTCCCAGCAGTCCGATAGCCAGAAGGTGACCGATCCCCAGGGGAAATTGGCCCAACCGCACAGGCTGTAAACCCCGGCCCTCGGCGGTGGTCGACCCCACCATGATCGGGATGAAGAGCCAACTTAACAGAATCGTATTCAGGCAAAACTCCAGGATCATAATACCCTGGTTGACCGCGTCGCTGCGAAGAACTTTGAAGGCAAAGAGGCTTCCGATCAAAACGGCAATCAGACTCAGAAAGGCCAGAGCCATCACCATGCCCGTGTTGGCCCCGTGCCAGACTCCCCGTTGCTCCAGCTTGCGCCACCACGCCCGCCACATGTAGGGCAGCAACGAAAAAACGACCGGTTTCACAGCCATGCCAGATCCAAATCCGAATCACCCGCAGAATCGCCGACAGCATCCACAAAAACGTCCTCAAGAGTGCGCCCCCCGGCAACCAACTCGGCCAGGGATGAATCCAGGGCAATCTCCCCCTCGACGATGATCGCAACGTGGTCGACGAGCTTCTCGATGATCTCCAGAATGTGCGAGGTCAGGAAGATTGTCGTTCCCTGCTCGGACATTCGTTGCAGCAGCCGACGCAACACCTTGCCCGCCAACGGATCAATGCCTTCGAAGGGTTCATCCAGAAAGAGGATGGACGGATTGTGGATCAGGGCCATAGCAAGGGCCAGTTTCTTGCGCATTCCGTGGGACGAGTCGCCCGCGAAGGTTCCCCGCTCTTCCCACAGGCCCATGACCTTCAACAGGTCCTCGGCCCGGGTATGTGTATCGTCCCGATTCAACCCGTAGATCCCCCCGGCCATTGTCAAATGCTCCCACATCGAAAGCCGGTCGAAGAGGGCGAGATCGTCGGGAACCACGCCGATCTGTCGCTTGGCCGCCACCGCATTCCTGACGATGGAATTCCCGGCCAGGATGGCGTCACCGCGGGTGGGGGCCAGCAGGCCGGTAACCATGCGGATGGTCGTTGTCTTTCCTGCACCGTTGGGTCCCAGGAAACCGAAGAAAGATCCTTTGGGAACGGTCAGATTGAACCCCTTGACCGCTTCCTTCTTCCCGAATGTCTTGGCCAGATCCTTGATTTCAATGGTCATATCAACCCGTTCCTGTGCGGTTAAACCCCTGCTAAAATCTCAATCCACGAACACGAATTTCGGAGGTTCAAAGCCATTGAATCGTGTGGACTCCGAATACGTATAGGCCCCCATGCTGCCGACTATGAGTAGATCATCCAGGTGCATCTCGGGTAGTTCGACAGTACAGACTTCACCTTTCGCATCCCGGGAAAAAACATCTATCGAATCGCAGGTTGGTCCTGCGAGAACATATTGCTTCAACGGCCCTTTGGTGTTAGTGCGCCAGGGAAAATTCATATTGTAAAGCAACACTTCCATGAAGCTGCCATAGGTCCCGTCGTCGAAGTAGAGCCAGTTGCGACCCTCGCGAACCGACTCGGAAATGACCTTGGTGACCAGAATCGCCGCGTCACCGACGATGGCCCGACCAGGTTCGGCCACCAGTTCGCAGGGAGGTCCATCATTCCTGCCGGTCAGGCCCTCCCTGCCGAAGAGTTGCTCGTAGTGATCCCGGATTCGCCCGCACATATCCTCCAGATCAATCTCCTCATCGATGTAGCGAACCGGGAAGCCTCCGCCGATGTCGATCGATTTCAGTTCGATGCCCACACCCGCAGCCTCGGTGAAAATTTTTCGAGTGGTGTCCAGGGCCTCCACATACCGATTCGCATCCAGGCACTGGCTGCCGACGTGGAAGCTGATCCCGTGGGGGACCAATCCCTGTTCCCGCGCCGCCAGCAACAAGGGAACGGCTTCCGCCAAATCCGCTCCGAACTTGTGACTCAAGTGGGCAACGCTACCCTCGTTCGAAACGATGATGCGCAAGTGAACCTTGGACCCGGGGGCATGCCGGGCGATCTGCGTTATCTCCGACCGATTGTCGAAAGTGAAATCATCCAGCCCGATGGAGTGCGCGTAGGCGATCTGCTTCGGATCCTTCACGGTGTCGGCGAAGATCAAATCTTCCCTGGGATTGGCACCCGCAGCCACGGCGGCCAGGATTTCTCCCTTCGAGGCCACGTCGAAACCGGCTCCGGCGGTGACCAGGGTCTCCAGAATTTCGGGACAGGGATTTGCCTTCACAGCGTAGTAGAATTTCACGGCAGGCAGACCGGTGTCCAGACGCTGGAAATTTTCGCGTATTTTTCTGCGGTTGACCACGTAGATGGGCGTGCCGTGCTCGCGCACCAGTTCCTCGATCACGTTGAGGGACAGTTCAAAGGGATTCATCAGCGCGTGTACCTGCCGATTTCCGAGTCTGCCGGTTGATAACCTGTCCGGTTCATAGTAGCGACTCCTGCGGGCTGGTTCAATGCCTCAGATCAAATCTCAAAATCCAGCTAATGTTCCAACAAGTATCCTGACTCCCGGAATTTCGCCCAAAGTAGAAAAATGCCTCGAATTATGGTATGATTGTAGTGTGATGGGGATCCGGATCAAGTCGAGCCCTACCTTCTTTTCAAAACGACCCACAAACAGCCGGGGGAATCCATGATCTCGCGCCGCCCGAATTTCTTTTCCATCCTTTTGGCCTGCCTCATCGTGGTCCCGGTTTTTTCCGCTGCACTGGCTGCCCCGATCCCGGACCAGGACGATCCCGACTCCAGACGAAAGTCCATTCTGGAGCACCGCCTCCAGGAGGCGTCCCGCAAGGCTACCCTGAACAAGAATCTGCTTGGGGCCGAGACCGCCATGACCGCCAATCAGGCGCTCTACGATGTCCATTACTACGACCTGGATCTCACGCTGGACCCGGCTGCCACCACCCTTACCGGCGTCGTGACCACGTTAGCCGAAGTCAACGGCGGATCCATCAACACCTTCGACCTTGATCTGCGCTACAACCTTACCGTATCTGCTGTGACGGTCGGCGGTGCGGCAACCACTTTCAACCGCAGCGGCGACGTGCTCACCGTCGACCTGGACCGGACCTATGATCCCGGAGAAACCGTGCAAGTGACGGTCTCCTACAATGGCAATCCGGCCAGTTCGTACTTCGGCTGGAGCAATTACAACTACGAGCACATGATCTGGACCCTGAGCGAACCTTACGGCGCTCGCTACTGGTGGCCCTGCAAGGATTTGAACAGCGACAAGGCCGACTCGGTCAGCATCCGCTGCACGGTGCCGGAAAACCTGGTCGTGGCCAGCAACGGCCTTTTGCAGTCGGACACCAGCACCTCCGGCTTGCGCACATTCCATTGGAAATCCAACTATCCGATCGCCACCTACCTGGTTTCTCTGGCCATCTATCCCTATCAGCAATACTCCGACTGGTACATTCCCCTGGATGGCGGGGACCCCATGGAAATCATGTACTTCCTCTATCCCGATCATTTCGAAGAGGTTCAACCGGTGTACGATCTTACCGCCTCGATGATCACCCACTTCGCCGAGGGTTACGGGGAGTACCCCTTTGTAAACGAAAAGTACGGCCACGCCGATTTCGTCTGGGGCGGCGGTATGGAACACCAGACGATCACGAGTCTCGGGTGGTGGTCCGAGGACATCGTCTCGCACGAACTGGCGCACCAGTGGTGGGGCGACATGGTAACCTGCGAGGATTTCAAACACATCTGGTTGAACGAGGGATTCGCCACCTGGAGTGAGGCCTACTGGGCAGAGGAAGCCTACGGTTGGGACAGGTACCAGGAGTACATGAGCATTGCCGCCTTCTACGGTCCCGGCACCATCTTCGTTGAAGACCCCAGCGATTTCGGCGCAATATTCGATACCTACCTGAGCTACAACAAGGGAAGCTGGATCGTTCACATGCTGCGCGGCGTACTGGGCGATGCTGACTTCTTCGCCGGCCTGGCCCTCTACCGTGCCAATCACCTTTACGACTCGGCAACCACCGAGGAGCTGCAGGAAGCCCTGGAGACGGTCAGCGGCAAAGATCTGGGTGCTTTCTTTCAGCAATGGATCTACGGTGAATATTTTCCCGTCTACCGAATAAACTGGAACGAGGGAGCAAGTCCGGATGAGATCCTGGTTACAATCGACCAGCTGCAGACCAACACCGGGCTTTTCACCATGCCGATCCGTTTGCGCATCGAAACCGAATCCGGCCCGCTCGAAGTAACGGTACAGAACAGTCTGGCCAGCGAGACTTATCCCGTGACCGTGCCGGACGCAGTGACAAGCGTGGACCTGGATCCGGACCACTGGATCCTGCGACAGATTCAAACTACCGTTGATGCCGCATCGCTGGACCAGGGCATCCTCCTGGTCAACGGAGTGGACTGGGGCACTTATGATTCGGAGATCACCTCAGCCTACACGGACAGCACATTCTGGGGCAGCAACCCGATCACCTTCTGGGACTGCTTCAACGAACCCAGCGGCGGCTACCCGGCCAACCTCCCCACACCCCTGGGACACGGTCCGGTTCCAGCAGACATCATCGGTGATTTCTCAACTGTTATCTGGGTAGGCAACAACTACAACGGGGATCTGGCCAAGTGGGCCGAGACCCCGATCCTGTCCTATCTCGAGGCCGGCGGCAACGTGCTTCTGATGAGTCGGCGCAGCAGCACTTTCCTGGTGGGAGATCTAGCAACCTACCTTGGAGTTTCCTTCGTCGCGATCGACGGGACGCTGGGCAACTGCATCGCCGTCGATCCCGGCCTGGTGGACATTCCTTTTATAGGCACCCAGTCCTTCAATGACGTGTACCTGACCAACGTAGATCCCGGCACCCTGATATTCCAGGATACGGAGGGTTTCTCCGGCACACGCGGCACAGGGGCCTGGGTCGCTCCAGAAGGCGGCGGCACTTTCCGCTCGGATGGAGGAAGACTGGTCCACATTACGGGTCGTCCCTACCGCATGGACCACGACGCTTTGCGGCAAAACGTAGAGTACATCCTGGCGAATCATTTGCTGGAACCCTACAACCCTTACTCCCCGGTCGGAGATACTAATGGAAATGGCAGCCAACTCGTTTCCGCCCGGATCGTGTTGGGCAATAATTTCCCCAACCCGTTCAACCCGCAGACGATCATTCCCTTCAGCCTGCCCAAAGCTGCGAACGTCAGCCTTTCGATCTACGACGCCCGCGGCCGCCTGGTTCGGAAGCTGGCCGAGGGATCCTACCCTGAGGGCAATCACCGGATAAACTGGGACGGAATGGACGATGGCGGACGCAGCACTCCCTCGGGAACCTACTTCGCTCGTTTGAGGACCGAGGATAGCGGCGTGCAGACGCAAGGACTGGTGCTGGTGAGGTGATTCTGGAAAGTATTGTTTGCACCCGGTTTCCGGGCATTCGGTGTTCGCCTCCAGGGCTGCGGACGAGAAACAGGAAACCAATCAACGAATAAGGACCATCTTACGGATATCACGTGTTCCGCCCACGGTGAGTCAGCAGACGAAACCTGGAACTGAACCACACCAAAGTAGATAAATGTCAGCAGTGATTTCCAGATTTGGCATTGAAACCGGTTGGGGCCGGGGTGTGCCGGGAATTCTGCATTTGGGCCAAGTTTTGGCCGTTTGCCGGACTTTAGCTGCATGAAGGAATTGAAACCGTGCTGAGGATGGAGTAGAATGGCGTCAGCATTCGGTCAAAAAGGGGGAACTATGCGTTTGAATTTACTTCTCCGTGGCTCCCGTTTATTCCATCCAAGAAAAGTCCGGATGTTGCTGGCAGGAAACAGGGATTTGTCAGACGATTTGTGGTATTCTCACTTCTTTGGTTCAGGGGGTGGGAAAATTTTAGAACCCCGTGAGTTCAAAAAAACATAAAGATCTATGTGGTAACAAATGTTAGGTCGGAAAAAAGGATCACTCAAAAGATTCGATTGTCATCCCTCTCTGCCAGATTGTTCCAGATCACGTAATCACCTGGAAAAGCGAGCAACACCGGGATCTCCTGATCATTATCCAAGGTTACAAAAGCACATCTGGTCAACTCAAGGTACCCGGCTCAACTTCACGACTCGCCTGTTTTTTTCCGCATTGTATTCAGATCTTCCAGCAGAAGAGCCCGCAAGGCCTCGTCCATTGATTGCCCTGCTTCGAGGGCTTCCCAGGCCGTTCGTTGGAAAACAAAACGCATATTCCTGTCCATGCCAAAATAGGGACCCGCGCTTGAGAAAGGCACGGCGCAATTTCCAAGCAGAAGCCGTTCCAGATCATCGAGAGCCCCTTGGGCCATTGGAGCTACGTAAGCGGTTGCCATTTTGGCCCATGTATAGGCTGCCTGGAGGGATTCAGGATCAGCGGCTTTTGCCATCGCAAAGCTCTTGAGTATGGCTGAATTTTCCCATTGAGATGAATGACCCGCAGTGTAATTGACCGTGTACTTGGCGCACGTGTTCAGAAGAAGTGACCGTGGTCCGTCTTTCAAGGCAGAACACAGGGCTACGGCGGCCATCGGGTCTTCTCCATTGTGGCGGAGGGCGTATCCCGCCAATCCTTCGGCGATTTCTTCGGGGCCGAGTTCCGAAATCGGGCGGGGACCTGGATTTACGCAGAGGCCGTCTTGTCCGATAAGTCGTTCAACAATTGCGCTCATGTTTCGCCGGTATGTGAAGGGAGCCATCAGGGGCTTTGCACGTTCGGCGATCGCCGCCCGCTCTTCCTCGTGCTCAAGGAAATAGAGAATCTTTTCGTTCAAATTGGCACGATTGAAAAGGACCACAGATTCATCGGGAACCAGATAATTTCGGATATCCAGATTGTCCTCTTCGACGAACAGGCAGGTTCCCGAGGCAGTGGCTTCGTATACTTTCATGTTCACTTCACCGATCACCGTCTGATTGACGAAAATTCGGCTTCGGCCCATGAGACGATTGAACTCAACTCGGTCGACAAGAGGTCCCTCATGGATCCGAATTTGATCCGACAGTTTTTTCAACTCGGCATGAACCAGAGCACGTTCCTTGTGAACAATCCAGTTGGGGTTGCCCCCGCAAAAAACGTCGATATTCCGGTCTGCGGTCGGCAAAGCGTAACGGCCGTCCAGATCCGGTTGATAGCCCAGCATGGGCATGGCTACTACGTTTTCAAAACCTGCTGCCCGGAAAATACGCTCTCCCCGAGTTCCGGTAACGAGAGCGTCGACTCTCCAGGCTGCCTCCAGGCTGTCCGAGAAGGCCAGATACCAATCGCTGACCAGCGCTGCAGTTGGAAAAGGCGCCGTTTCGAGACCCGGCGGAATGTATACGTACTCCGGGCGCCAAAGGAGGAGAAGATCCGGACTCCAGTCCGCAGGGAGCAGATCGAGAATTTGTTCCAGTGAAGGTAGTCCATCGATTTTCAGGTCCGCACCCTCCCACGGACCAAATGTCTTGGCATCGTAGTCGGCAAAGGCACCGGCCATATAGTCTGACCAGTCAGCAGAAAGATAGGGACCCACCAGAAGTTTGATGGTTGGCTTTTCGTTTTCCTTCATTCCGGCAACCCCCATTTTATATTTCGAGAAATGAGTTTGTAGATGATGGGCCAAGCCCGTCTTTATATCGATTTTACCCTATTCAATTTTTGGCACAATTTCAATTCATTCTTGCGGCTAAAACCCGGCAAATTGCCAAGGCCGCTGAAATTGTGTCTGCCCTTTTTGAACAGGTATTAACTCAGTTCATTCTAGTAAGCGTAGCTCAATACATGTTCACGATTCCATGGAACCGGTGGTGGTAGAGAAAAGACTATAGCATATCGTGGAGCCGACTGAACCTCCGTCCGTCCTGAAGACGGGGAAGAACGCACAAGCGCGGGTTTGTACTTTCCGCCCGGCTCGGTTAGATCACGACAGGCCAAGGGTGGCTGGGTCGTTTCAGTTGGGCCGGGAGTGCCCAATTCCGGAGTCCTGGTTCTGGTTCGGGGGGATTGGGATGACGAAAGCTCCGACTGGGAGGGTGATACCCACTAAGGGTGAACCCGTTTTCCAGCCTCGAATCGAACGTGATGGGCCAACCAATCCCGCCTCCAACCGGGATCCAAGGGCCCGAATTCTCGTAGTGAATCAGGCCACGAGTGGAGTATCTCCATTCTGAAGACATCGGACATATGGGAATCCAACGGTGTCAGGGTCGAGTCCAACTCGACAATCAGATGCCTATCCGGATCGTGGCCAACAAATACGGTCATCCTGAAATCGTCATTTTCTCTTTCAAAAGTCTCGATATTTTCGGCGATCAGCCGGGTGTATTGCATATGGTTCATGTAGGGCGCCGGATACTGTGGAATCACAAGGCGCATTAGGGAGCCATCCTTGATGGAATTGCCGTGGCTCACCGAATCATCGATCGTCGCACCGGAGAAATGATTTTCGTCCAGGACAAAAACTGTAGCTCCCTGGTAGATCCGGGCATTGTTCGTTCCTGCGCCGATCACCTCATCCTTCTTGTCGCCGTCCATATCGATGATGAGCAGATCATAAATAGACCCCATGCTGGCGTATTGGGAAAGTAGGTTGCCCTTTGAATCAATGAGACACAAGGCATGCGGAAACCACTTTGTGTGACTGAAGTGTGCGAGGATTTCTGAAGTACCATCCCCGTCAAGGTCGGCCGGCAATAGACCGGAACAATTGAACCCACCCCCGAAAACGAGTTCACGGCCGAATGCCGCCGCGATCTCATTTACATCAGGCTGAACCTCCCAGAGAGAATTCCCGGACCTGAGTGAAAGCGCATGCAGGCGACTTCCTCCGGAATTGTTACTGTGCAGCCCCACCAGAAGAACATCCCCTGACCACGGAGCAGGCTGACAAATAGCGATTTCATCCGGAAATTCCCGTTGCCAGCGCTGGAACCCGAATATCCCATCCTTGGCTACCAGTGTATTGCCGGTCACAGTCCATTGGGGTGGTTTGAATACCGTCCAAAGGGCTAAAATGGCGACGGACAGGAGCAGCAACACACCGAGAGTCGTCGGAAGAAAACGCTTTCCTTTTGGAGGGGGAATTTTGTCCGTGCGATCAGCCTGATCGCCGTTGAGTAGTCTTTCGTACGACACATCCAAGGCCTTGGTAATCAACATCAAGGTCTTGACCAGTGTCCGATCTCTTTTTCCCAACTCCAGGTCGTGGATCGTACGGTAGGAAAGTTGGGCCAGATCCCCCAGATCAGCCTGAGTAAGACGGCGTTCCTCCCGTAATTTCCTTAATCTGTCGGGGAAATCACTTTTTGAAATATCTACATTGCGATCCATATATAAGCTCCCTACTCAAATGAAGATTGTAAACCAATTTCAGTAAATTTCAAACAGTTTCTGACGATGTACATCAGTCTCAAACCATTGCTGACCGCTTCCGTTGTGCCCCTTTCCGTGCTTTGGAACCATCGAGATTCGTCTCGAATCGTCTGCCTCCAACTGGCAAATGGCCGGGGTGGGCGATTGCAACCAAAATGCAATGGCGGGAAACGGGGGCACTCAAATGACAAGTATAATTTTTTTAGCATTGTTGTTTATCAGCGATGTACAAATCGATGCAAGATCTTCATACCCGGACAGTATTGCCGAAATTATTTCAGAGCAAATAGGCAAAAACCATATTTATGATTGTGGAGATATTGTCGAAAACGGGCTGTTTTTTGAACAAGCTGAATACTCCAGGTATAAGGAACTATTTCCCAACACAACCCCGGTTCCGGGCAACCACGACTATTATGATAATCTTCTATATTGGTCATGGGCTACACTTATAGATACACATGATGAGGGCATCCACATCATTGTTGGATTCGACACGGGATGCCCGGCGTCAACTACAATTCCCCTCGTGGAAATCTAAATGTCGCTGGCCAACGGGAAGTGCAACCAGTGAAAATCTGGAATGGTTGAGAACAGCATTACTGGAGGACGCTGAATTTACAATTTTATACATGCACCATCCTATGTATTCCGACAATTTGAGGAACGGGGAATTAGCAGAATTCATTCGTGGGATTTACTTGCCAATCATTGAAGAAACAAATGTTGATTTGGTTATTTGCGGACACGGACATGCTTATGAAAGACATTTAGTAAACAATAGAACCTATTTGGTTATTGGTGGAGCGGGGGCTCCCTTGGATGAAGTGGGTACGAGCGAGACTCAAATATTTTCGGTATCTGAACATCATTGGCTGGAGGTCAATTTTTCCGCCGGTTATGTTAGTTGTTACGTACATGGATTGAGCGGGAATTTAATTGATTCCTTTTCAATCGCTGTTGTTTTGCCGGTAGTAACCGAACATGTAGCATTTGATTATGTTAAGGCTCTGTTCAAATAGTCCGTGTCTCTTTTCTGATTTGAACTGATCCGGTCGTCAAGTCCAAGGGGGTTTGGCGGCCGGTTTTTTTTTGGTTTATGGTCTGAGCCGGAGTCTGGTTCAGGTAGCAGAAGAGCTGCGGCGTTATCTGCTGGGTTGGAAGGGGTACTTCCAGCTGGCCGACACACCGAAGATCTTTAGCGGTCTGAACGAGTGGCTACGGCACCGCTTGCGAGCGCGGGGAATGTCCCGTGGACAGGCAACTAAAAGTGGCGGCCAACGCCCGGCTCCCCTGTCCCGATTTTATCACAAAACCATTTATAACAGGCCGGCACTTTTCACCATGCCGATCCGTTTGCGCATCGAAACCGAATCCGGCCCGCTCGAAGTAACGGTACAGAACAGTCTGGCCAGCGAGACTTATCCCGTGACCGTGCCGGACGCAGTGACAAGCGTGGACCTGGATCCGGACCACTGGATCCTGCGACAGATTCAAACTACCGTTGATGCCGCATCGCTGGACCAGGGCATCCTCCTGGTCAACGGAGTGGACTGGGGCACTTATGATTCGGAGATCACCTCAGCCTACACGGACAGCACATTCTGGGGCAGCAACCCGATCACCTTCTGGGACTGCTTCAACGAACCCAGCGGCGGCTACCCGGCCAACCTCCCCACACCCCTGGGACACGGTCCGGTTCCAGCAGACATCATCGGTGATTTCTCAACTGTTATCTGGGTAGGCAACAACTACAACGGGGATCTGGCCAAGTGGGCCGAGACCCCGATCCTGTCCTATCTCGAGGCCGGCGGCAACGTGCTTCTGATGAGTCGGCGCAGCAGCACTTTCCTGGTGGGAGATCTAGCAACCTACCTTGGAGTTTCCTTCGTCGCGATCGACGGGACGCTGGGCAACTGCATCGCCGTCGATCCCGGCCTGGTGGACATTCCTTTTATAGGCACCCAGTCCTTCAATGACGTGTACCTGACCAACGTAGATCCCGGCACCCTGATATTCCAGGATACGGAGGGTTTCTCCGGCACACGCGGCACAGGGGCCTGGGTCGCTCCAGAAGGCGGCGGCACTTTCCGCTCGGATGGAGGAAGACTGGTCCACATTACGGGTCGTCCCTACCGCATGGACCACGACGCTTTGCGGCAAAACGTAGAGTACATCCTGGCGAATCATTTGCTGGAACCCTACAACCCTTACTCCCCGGTCGGAGATACTAATGGAAATGGCAGCCAACTCGTTTCCGCCCGGATCGTGTTGGGCAATAATTTCCCCAACCCGTTCAACCCGCAGACGATCATTCCCTTCAGCCTGCCCAAAGCTGCGAACGTCAGCCTTTCGATCTACGACGCCCGCGGCCGCCTGGTTCG
>JAHOYV010000052.1 GCA_019038745.1 Gemmatimonadales bacterium | reverse complement strand
AAACATGTTGGGTCAACTGCAAACAGTCGACCAGACACAATTTCAGAGGCACAACAAAAAAACTTGGAGCTAAACTGTGGCACGTACTTTGCGATGATACAATAAACCATCGTCCTGTCCCGGGACGATCAAGCAGCTTTGTCCAGCCGAAAAGGGAATGTATGACAGGGAAAGCACGCATTTTGGTAGCGGACGACGAACCCCACATCCGCCGGATTTTACAATTTCTGCTGGAGCAGGAGGGGTTTGAAGTAGTGATGGCCGAAAACGGTGAAGAGGCCTGGAAAATGGTCGAATCTACCCAGCCTGATTTGGTGCTTTTGGACGTCATGATGCCGGGTTTGGACGGATTTGATGTTCTGAACTTGATCCGGGAAGGATTCGAGACTCGGAGTTTGCCGGTAATTCTTTTGACTGCCAAAGGTGGGAATAACGACAAAGTTCGCGGATTAAAGGGGGGGGCAAACGATTACGTTATAAAGCCCTTCAATCATGACGAACTTCTGCTGCGAGTTACAAATCTTCTGGAAGCCACCCGTAGGGAGCGTGAGGCCAATCCCTTGACAGGTCTGCCTGGAAACAGGGCGATTGAGCGAGAGGTTCAGAATCGGATTGAAGGCGGTAGTGATTTCGGTTTCATGTACATCGATATTGATCGGTTTAAGAGTTTCAATGACCATTATGGCTATTCCCGCGGTGATCGAGCCATTTCGTTTTTGGCTGGAGTGCTGGTTGGCTGTTCCCGGAAATTTGGTTCCAGTAATGATTTCATCGGTCACGTGGGTGGAGATGATTTTGTGCTGGCCGCCCCATCGGAGCACGTGGAGAGTCTGGCTTTTCACATCATTGAGGAATTTGATTCGGGAATTTCCAATCTCCATGATCGGGAGGACTTCGAGAAAGGCTATTTGGCGGTAAAGAGCCGTAGCGGCAAAGATAAAAATTTCCCTCTTATCACTCTGACCGTCGCCATCGTAAACGAAATCGGCGGCCATTTTGAACACCCTGCCCAGTTGAGCGACACAATGGCGGAGTTGAAGCGCTACGGTAAGACCATGAACAACAGCGTTGTGGTCAAGGAACGCCGAAATTCCGCAGGTGAGCCGGAATTGGTCGCCGCCGGTGCTGATTTCACCGAATCATCCTGACCGGAAGGTCCTCATGTTCGGAAACAGTACAACAGGCCGGACAACCGGTACGCCCCCCGATGCAGTGAGCGAAGTAATGCGCCATCTGCGGGCTGCGGGGGGGGTGCCTTGCCTTTCGGATCTTGATTCGGGAACGATCGCAGCCTTCCGGGATTTTCCTCATGTCCAAGCGGTTTCGGTGATCACCGAGGCGGAAGGGGCGGGTCTTTTGGATCCGGCCAGGGCACGCAGTACCCAGGCCAGCGTTGGAGAATGGACCCAGAACGGGGAATCCTCTCTTTACCATCTTAGCCGGACCTTGAAGGTCAAGGCGCGTCCCTTTATTACAGTAAGGTTGGGGCTTGATGTGGATCCGGATGAGGCGCCGGAAGTGGTATGGGCTCTGGATAGTTTTACCGGGGTAGTCGAGGGCGTTGCGGAGATCTGGGCGGAGGCGGTTTCGGCTCGAGCCGAGGGTCGTCGGGTTGAAACGGAGAACCAGGCCCTGAATCAGTTGAACCGGTTGCAGGGACGTTTTACGGCAATGACCAGCCATGAATTGAAGACTCCATTGACCTCAATAACCGCCTACGCTGATGTTTTGCGCAGTCTTGTTCCCGCGGACCAGGTGCCCCAGGCTTCGGAGTTCTTGACGGTGATCCAGACCGAGGCGGCTCGTCTGTTGCGCATGGTCAACAGGATCCTGGATTTTTCCCGAATCGACAGCCAGGACCAGCTGCTGAAGCGTGTACCTGAACGTTTGGAACCGCTAGCTCACGAGGTCGTTCGTTCCCTGCGTCCGATGATTCTGGCCAAAGGCCTGGATTGCCAAGTGGAAATACAGTCCGATTTGCCCAAGGCCATGGTGGATGCGGATCTGATCCGCCAGGTCCTGGTCAACCTGGTGGGCAACGCCATCAAGTTTACCCCGGAGGGCGGCAGGATTGTCTTGGCGGTGGAGGAAAGCGATGCGTCCCTGTGCGTACGGGTGGCCGACAGTGGGCCGGGAATTCCTCCTGACGATATCCGGCGGATATTTCGTGAGTTCTATCGTTCAAGCGGTCCCGCCGCCGCCCAGGAGGGAACTGGCCTGGGGCTGACCATCGCCCAGCGAATCCTGCACCTGCACGACGGCAATATCCATGTGGATAGGCGTCTGGAGGGTGGGTCGGAATTCTCCTTCCATTTACCAAAACAGATGATCTTTCCGGTTCCCCTGCCTGAGGCCTACGGGGCCAGGCTGGTTCCCGGTCCGGCGTTGCGCCTGGTCAGAACATTGATTCAGATGCTGGCCGAACTTTCCGGCTCCAAGGTTGTGATCCTGATGCTTCGGGACGGTTTTGGGGAATTGATTCCCGTCGCGGCCAACAGTCTGAAATCCGGAGACGGATATCCGGCTCCCTTTCCTGTATCTGGTCCGTGGCTTGACTTTCTGGTGGGAGGAACTGCGACTCGTGCGGTTTCACTGGAGAAAGTGGATTTGCCCTGGAACCCCCTGGGCCCGATGGGGTGCGGGGATCTTGTTTTTGCGCCATTGGGGAGTGGAAAAGAGGTTGCCGGTTGCCTGGTCCTGGGACGACGGGGCGGGGCCGAGACCTATTCGCGGGATGATCTGACCCAGATTTCGGTGTTGGCAGGTCTTTCAACTTTGGCACTTGATGGGCTGCGCCGCTGGAGCTCCGGTCCAAAATCCGAAGAATCCGAGCCTGAAGTAGAGCGAATTACGGCGGCGCTGAGGGGACTTTTAAGAATTCGCCGCACGGGAATTCCCACGGCTACTGCTCCGGCTCTGCGTTTGGTGGAATGCCTGGGTCGGCGTTGTGGACTTGACGAAGAGGGAATCGAGCAATTGAAGCACGCGGCTGCTCTGCACGATGCGGGCATGGCTCACATCGAGGACGAAATCCTGCTGGGGGAAACGGATCTGAGTTGGGACGAGCGGGATGAAGTGGATCTCCATGTCGAACAGGGTGTGGAATTGATGGAACCCCTGATTCCTGATCCTCATCTGGAGAAAATAATCCGCCACCACCACGAACGGATGGATGGCTCCGGATATCCGGCGGGGCTGACGGGCCAAGATATTCCCTTGGGTTCCCGGCTCCTGTCCGTGGTCGACGCATGGTTTTCTCTTACAAGGGGCCGACCTTATCGGCCGGGGTTGGCGCCTCGCAAGGCGCTGGCCGAGATCCAGGAAAACGGTGGGTCTCAATTCGATGAGCAAGTGATTAGTGAACTTGGACGGGTATTGGCAAGCGAGGGTTGGCTGGCAGGGGATTCACAAGAAACCGGCAACTGACGACCTGAAGCAGGCCCATGAATGGAGACAGGATGACCTACGTGAACAGGATCCTCATCGTGGATGACGAGAAACCGATTTCCACGCTGTTGGCACAGACCTTCGAGCAGGAAGGTTTTCACGTTTCCAATGCGGACAACGGGATCGATTGCATGAACAAGATGTCCAGCTTCCAGCCGCACGTGGTGGTCATGGACATCATGATGCCCAAGCTGGATGGGGTGGACACGACTCGGCTTATCCGGCGCAACCAGAGTTACGGGAACACCATCATAGTTGCCCTGTCCGCCAAAGCCGACGAGGAAACTCGGCAAAAAATGAAAGATGCGGGAGCCAACCTGTTCATGCGCAAACCCTTTGTGATAGCCAAACTCGTAGAGCGGGTGGGCAGGATGCTGGAAGCGCGTTCAAAGACCATCAGAGAGGATTAACTTGAACTGGACGGCTGTCCTTTCCGCTGTTTCTCCACACACTCATACCGAGGCGTTGTGGTCTGTGCCGTTGCCCATCGCTCTGGCGGCTGGGTTGGTCCTTCTGACGGGGGTCTGGGCGGCAACGGCCTGGAGGCGACAACGCTCCAATGGGAAATCTTTGCGGAACCAATTGGTCGTTCTTGAAGCGGAACAGGAGATCCTGAAAAACGAACTGGACAGCGTTCAGACCATGGGCGTGGAGTTGACCGATCTGCTTGGAGTGCAGAAAGATAAAACCCAATTGCATCGTGATCGGGGCCGGATCCTGGAGAAGATTCTCGCCGTTTCCGCGAGGATCAACGCCACCCGCAGTCAACCTGAATTGCTGGAACAGGTGGTTGCGGCGGTGGAGGGCATCACCGGGTTTCGGAAGGTGATTCTGTACCTTTGGTCAGAGAATACGCAAGCCTTCGAGGCTCGTGCCTTTGCCGGTATCCCCGAGCAGAAAAAAGCTCCCCTGATCGGTATTCAAGTGTCTCGTAGTGAATACGAGGAGATGAGCCGGGCCAGGGATCGGTATTCAAACTCATACCTGGTAAACAACGGTGAGGCGGAAAGTGATTCCCTGGCGGGCGATCTGCAGGCAGGCCAGGATCCTCTGGGCATGGAGAAGATCTGGACCAGTGACCTCTTGATGATCTCGCCCTTGATTTCCCGTACCGCCGAGGTGAAGGGATATTTAAGTTTGGATGATCCCGCCTCGGGCATGGTCCCCGACATCATCGCCATTCGCCAGTTGGAATTCCTGGTTCAACAGGCCAATACGGCGGTGGAATCCGCTTTCGTTTACGATCGTTTGGCCAGGAACAATGCCGAGCTGTCCGCGGCGTCGAAGAAGCTGGCCAGTCTCAGCGACATGAAAGCCAATTTCGTGGCCAACGTCAGTCATGAATTGCGCACTCCATTGACTTCGATTTCGGCCTACACGGAGTTGTTGCAGCAGAACATGGACACAATGTCTGATGACGCCCGCGACGAGTTTCTAAAGGTCATCAATACCGAGAGCAACAAACTGACCGGGATCATCAACGATATCCTGGATCTGAGCCGGATCGGCAGCGGGTCGACTGCAATGGTGAAGGAAGAAACCGAACTGGTGGATCTCGTTCGCCACCTGGAGGAGTCCTGGAAAAGCCGTGCAGTAAAACGGAGCATACGTTTCAAGCTGGAGGCCACTGAAGCGAAGATATCACTTCCCGTCGATTCTCTCCTGTTGAAACAGTTGGTGGGGCACTTGTTGGGCAACGCCTTCAAATTCACACCGGAGGGCGGCACGGTGACCCTGAGGTTGGAGGAGACCGGAACCGCAGTGCGGCTGACGGTTGAGGATTCGGGTATCGGGGTTCCCGAAGACAAGCTGGCGGAGATTTTCGACCAGTTCTATCAGGTGGATGGTTCGGCTACCCGGGAACATAACGGCCAAGGCGTGGGCCTGGCCATCTGTCAGGACATCGTCAGTCATCACGACGGCCTGATCTGGGCGGAAAATATTGAACCCTCGGGAGCCCGATTCACTGTTTTGCTGCCCCGGAGGCCCGCTGTACTGCAGCCGATCAGTCCCCAGACGGAGGGTGTCACTTTGGGGGAGGGCGAGTTCATCCAGCGCCTCATGTATTGGGTGAGCGAGAGCCTGGGTATCCAAACGGCCACGTTGATGGCCCCCGACGAGGGCGGTGAACACCTGATGATCAGGGCTGCCATCGGTGTGGCCGAGTCGGTGGTCCAGAGCGCAAGGGTCGCCAAGGGGGCTGGTTTTGCCGGCAAGGTTTGGTCCACGGGTCAGACCCTGCTGCTGGCGGACGTCACCGCTGACAAAAGTTTGTCGGTGGAGGAGAATGAACCCCGCTATTCCACAGCTTCCCTGCTTTGCGTTCCTCTCTTTGATGAGGAAAGTGTTGTGGGCATTATTTCCGTCAACAACAAGATCGATGGCAGTCCGCTGGACGAGGACGACCGTTTGTTCCTGGAATCCCTGGCGCCCCGCATTTCAGAATTGTTGGAACGTCACCAGGGTTGGAGGGGAGCGACGGAGGATCTTAAGCAGGTTCGGAATTCCCTCCGTGCGACCACCGCCGTTGGACATTTGCGGCACGAAAGCCTGATGGCGGTTTGTCAGGAGATCTGCTTGGCTACGGCTCGCCGAGTGATGTTGTCGTCTGTGGACATGGAACATCTGGCTTTTGCGCTGCAGTTTTACGATGTGGGCTTGAGAGTCGTTCCGCAACAATACCTGAACAAACCCGGCCGTCTGACCGAGCTGGAAGCGGTCGAGGTTCACAAACACGTCGAGGGCGGGCTGGAGATTCTGGAAGCCTTGCGTCCTTCTTCAAAGGTTCGACAGCTGATTTTGCACCACCACGAGAACAGTGACGGATCCGGGTACCCAGAAGGCTTGGCTGGTGAGGCGATCCCGATCGGGTCAAGGCTGATTCGTTTGACCGATACCCTGGCCGCATTAGTTGGTGACCGTCCCTGGAGGCGGGCTCTCCCGGTGGAAGAGGCGATGGAGACGATCAGGGAGGGGTCCGGAAGGGAATTCTGTCCCCGGATGTCGGAACTTTTCCTGGAGGAAGTCCAGGGGCGGGTCAAAAGAATCGCAGAGCTGCAATCCAGGGGGGACCTGGATCTGGAACTGACGTTACCGGCCAATCTTGTGCAATAAGGCGCTTGCAGGGTTCGTGGATTTTTGAATTCTGGAAAACGTACTGATTCCATTAATTTCGATCAAAGATTCCGAATTCGAGCCGAAACCCAGAATATGGAACTGCAAACACGCAACTGGAGGATAAATCGTGCTGAAGGTATTGATTGCTGATGACGAACACAACATTCGGCATATCCTGGATTTCAGTCTGAATGCCGAGGGGTTCGACGTGGTCGCCGTGCACAACGGAGAAGATGCCTTTCGGATGGCTGTGAGCGATGCTCCCGACCTGATCATCCTGGACGTGATGATGCCCGGGCAGGGAGGGATCGAAACCTGCCGGATCCTCAAGGAGGATAGGCGAACCGCGGATATCCCGGTAATTCTTTTGACGGCCCGTTCCGATCGCAAGGACCGGGAAGAGGGTATGGCCGCGGGGGCGGATGATTACATCACCAAGCCCTTCAGTCCCCAGAAACTTGTTTCCACTGTTCAGGGCATTCTGGGCAGTACCAGCAAGTAGTCCTCGCCTCCGGAGGCGATCCCCGGCTTGCCAATAGTTGGACTCTTTGCAATCAGGGAAGTAGAATTTACTTCCCTGGTTTTCTTTTAGTACAGGCAAGGTGGATATGACGCAATTGGTAGACGTAGCTCTGCCGGTCCCTCTGGCAAAGACTTTCTCGTATCGGGTCCCCGCCGACGAGGCCTTCGCCGCTTATGGGCCGTTGGGGGTCGGTGATTTGGTGGAAGTACCGTTCGGCCGCCGGAAGAAGGTGGTTGGAATGGTCGTGGGAATCAGTAGAGTCGATGCTTCTGCCCAGGAGATAAATGGAGCCAGTCTAAGGGATGTAACCAGGGTTTTTCCCCGCGAATATAGCATTGAGAGAGACCGGTTGGGCTTGGCTCGCTGGTTGGCCGATTACTACATCTTGCCTTTGGGGGAAGTGGTTCCACTCTTTCATCCGCCGTCACCGGGCACGAAAGCGCGTCAGGGCCGAGTAAAAGTAGAAGTGGATTATCCTGATGTGGATGCCACGGGGATTGTTCTGACTCCCGCCCAGGAAAATGCGGTTTCCACGGCGCGGGAAATTTTACAGGTCGGCGAATTCGGTACCATCCTTCTGCACGGGGTAACCGGCAGTGGTAAGACGGAAGTCTACCTGGATATTATCGAGCAGGTTCTGGCCAGGGGGCGCAGTGCCATCTACCTGTTGCCGGAAATCGCTCTTACTCCCCAGACTTTGGCTCGAATCAACACCCGATTCGGGGATGCGGCGGCGGCTATTCACAGCGGGATGTCCGCCGGACACCGTTGTCGGATCCACGAGGCCGCAGCCCGCGGGGAAATCCGGGTGGTGGTGGGCCCCCGATCGGCCCTCTTTGCTCCTGTCGAGGATTTGGGCGTGATCATCGTTGATGAGGAACACGATACTTCCTACAAGCAGGACGAGAAACCCCGTTATCACGCCCGCAACGCGGCGCTGATTCGGGGGAGGCAGAACAAGGCTCTGGTGGTTCTGGGCTCGGCCACTCCCTCGCTGGAATCCATGGTCAACGCCCGGGATGGAAAATTTTGTCTGCTGGAGTTGCCGGAGCGACTGGGCGCCGATTTGCCAGCGGTGGAAATCATGGACATGCGAAGCCGGCCAGTCGGGGATGGGCTCTCGACTCCTCTTGTTGAGGCGATGGAGATGACCCTGGCCCAGGGACGGCAGACCATTCTCTTCTACAACCGACGGGGATTCGCCCGGGCGGTCCAGTGCCGGGACTGTGGAGAAGTGGTCCAGTGTCCCCGGTGCGACATCGCTTTAACTTCTCATCTGCGTCCGCGGCGCCTGCTCTGCCACTACTGCGGTTACCAAAAGGGAGTCGGGGAGTCTTGTCCCGAGTGCGGTTCGAAAGAGTTTCTTTCCGGGGGCGGTGGGACGGAGAAGGTGGAACTGGCCCTTCTGGCCCATTTCCCGGAGGCCCGGATTCTGCGCCTGGATCACGATACAACTCGCAAACGCGGCAGTCATGAGCGGATCCTGGCGGGATTCGCCAAAGGACAGGCCGATATCCTGGTTGGGACGCAGATGGTGGCCAAGGGGCACCACTTTCCCGGGGTAGATCTGGTGGGTGTTCTGGCCGCCGACGACGGTCTGGGGCTGCCGGATTTTCGAGCTGCGGAACGTTCTTTTCAACTACTGACCCAGGTGGCGGGTCGGGCCGGTCGTACTAGTGAAGGCCGGGTGATCTTCCAGACCTATCGTCCGGATGATCCCGTGATCCAGGCCTCCTCCCGACACGATTACGGAGTCTTCGTGGCCGAGGAACTCTCTCTCCGCAAGGTTCTTGATTATCCACCCTACGGGAGATTGCTGCGTCTGGGAATCAGTGGCCGGCGGTTGGGACAAACCGAGAAGGCAGCCGATAGTCTGGCTCAGGCCCTCAGGTCCACTTTTCTTCGCCCGGGGCTGTCCGTGCTGGGGCCCGCTCCCGCAATATTTCCGCGGATAAACAATCGATACCGGTTCCAGTTGTTGATCAAGGGTTCGTTGCGGAAAGCAGAAAAATCATGGCTTGTCGATTGCATGGAAAGTTTCCGGGCCGGGTTCCGAGGTGTCGAGGTACTGCATGATGTCGATCCCGAGTCCCTGTTCTGATTAATTTTCCGGATTTTTGAAGTTGTTGGCTGAGACCCCGGCGTTAGACGCGGGAATAATCCGAGCCGGGAAAACAAAAAAACTCCCCGAAACCATTCAGTGCCGGGGAGTTTTAAATTTGGTCTTTCGGATCAGTCTGTGATGACAATCCGGAACCCTGTAAAACTGCTGGTACTGTTGGGCTCCAACTCTGCCCGGGCGCCCGAACGACAGTTATCGAAGAAGCTGAAGAAACTGCCACCACGCAGAACGCGCTTGCTCCCGGTGCTCGGGCCCACGGGATTGGTTGAAGGGCAAACGGCTCCACAGTATTGGCTTCGGTACCAGTCGTTGCACCACTCAAGGACGTTGCCGTGCATGTCGAAAAGTCCAAAGTCATTGGGAACCCTGGAGGCAACTTCGTGTGGGATCGATCCTGAATTGCCACTATGCCAGCAGATCTGGTCCAGGAGTTCCGGGTCTATGACGAAACACCCGTATTGCCAGTGAGTCCCGATGTCCGTGTTCGAGTAGGCGGTCTCACTGCCGGCTCGGCAGGCGTATTCCCACTCCGACTCGGTGGGCAGGCGATAGCCGGTGGCGGTGTAGGGGCTAAAGGAATTACACATCCAACTGGAGTGGTCGTAGGAGCGTCTCAGACCCTGGTGCAGGCTCAGCCAATCGCAATAGGAAACGGCGGCATACCAGGAGACTTCAACCATGGGATGGTCGGGAAGAACAGCCTCGAAAATACCGTTTGCGAAGTTGATTTGAAGTTCGGGTTCCTCCAGGTTCAAAAGGAGCATGGATGACCCGTCCAGGGTGTCGTACACCCTGGTGCCATTAACGACGGCATGACCGTTATCGACCGCCCATTGCAATACGGCTGCAAACTGGCCATTGGTCACCTCGGTACTCTGCATCAGGAATGCATTCGTTAATTCGACATGATGTTCCACTTCATCAGTGGAGGCGCAGTCTTCGCCCGACGTCCCCATTTCAAAACCGACATAATCCCCACCGTCGTCCCGGGGCAGGGGTATCGAAACGAAACTGGTTGCTGGTAGGTAAGAAGCCCTGAAGGTCAGATTACCATTTTCAGCCAGGGAAAGAGTTGTTGTGGCCGGGGCGCTCCAAGCGTCAACATCTTCCCAAACCAGTGTGTAGTGGCCGACTGCTGGGGCGGTGATGGTTGCTTGTCCGATACCGGATTCACTGAAACCATCGGGCCCTCTGAGGATCCACTCGGCGGGAACCGTGATGTCCTGTGGCTCGGGTCGAACAAAAATTGTAAGAGCATTTTGGGTGTATTCGCCGCTGACGACAAGGCCCTGGTTCCCGAAGTCCACGGTCTCGGCCGCAGGAGTCGCCCAACCTGAAATATCCAACCAGGTGATGGTGTAGGATCCGGCACCGGGGTTGTCGAAGATTTCAGCTCCAATTCCCTCCTCAGAGAATCCGTCGCCACCGACAATCTTCCAGGGAGCCGCGAATCCATCTGGTTTAGGATCGACGATCAGGCTGGGAAGGTAGGTTCCGGAGAAAGAGAGGTTCCCTGAGTTGGATAGGGTCCCGGTTTGTGGATCCGGAGTCTTCCAGGTAAGTTCATCGCCCCAAGTCAGTGAATAGTCGCCGAGGGCCAATCCCGTGAAACTCGTGCCTCCATGTCCTTTACGGCTGATTCCATTTGGGCCGATCAGAACCCAGGGAGCTTCCACTTCGGCTGGTTCGGATTCAATTACCGCGGACCCCGTGCCGGGCGTGTAGTTCCCTGAAAACTGGAGAGATTTGCCCTTGCCCAAGCTCAATGTTTCGCTATCGGGCGCCACCCAGTTTTCCACCTGGCCCCAGGTCAGGGTATAGATAAGTTCGGAAACGGTATCGGCCAGGTCATCGGGCCAGGCATTTGTCAGGACCTTATCACCGGCCCCGGACTGGTTGAGCCCGTTTTCGCTACTCAGGGTCCAGGGTGGGTCGATAACATTAGGTTCTGGATTTATGTAAATGGACTTTGAATTGAGTTCGTATATGCCTTCCACTATTCCTCCGAAAATACCGAGGGTAATCTCGTTGGATTCGCTTTGGATTTGCCAGCCCTCAATGTCTTCCCAGGTGAGGGTATAATCACCAGGAGCAAGGTTGGAAACCGTTGTATCCCCGGAGCCGGTCAACACAAATCTTTCGGATCCCTCCAAAACTTCCGGCCCCTCCAGAATCCAGCCGGCGTCAATGGTGGAAGGCTCAGGGTTAATGTACAGAGAGCCGGGCTTTAAAAAATAATACCCCAAGAAATCGATCTGGTAGACGCTTCCCAGTTCTTTTGAAAGGTAGTTCGGACGAGGGAGGGTCCACCCTTCCAGGGGAACCCAACTGAGTGCGTAATCTCCATCTGAAATGTTATTGAGCAAGGTGTCCCCTTTCCCGGCGATCGTTCGACCATCGGGCATGGTCAGGGACCAGGGAATGGACAGGAAATCAGGGTCGGTATGAATGACCAGAGAATTGGTGTAATCCACCGTTTGGACATCCAATGGATCGTCGTCGGAACATCCAATGAACAGCCCAATCCCCGCAATCAAAAATAGTAGCGAGAAAGTAGCGATACCCCGTTGTCTCTTTGGCATTATTTTGGCCTCCAAACCGATTACTTGAAATTTCTGGTCGCCATTAAAATATCCTTCAGGACCCATAATTATCAAGAGGCAATTTGGTTCTGCCCTTTGCTGGACCGCACAATGGTAACTGTGAAGTGAAGGAAGAGCGGTGAATATACGTTCAACCTCTGGATGGGGCAATGTCCCCCGGAGCCTGGATAGGGGAGTGTTTCTGTCTCCAAGGAACAGGTGTGAATTGCAAATGGTTAAATGGAAATATGACAATTAAGTATGATAAATTGTCTCAGAGCCCAAAATCTGGTATACTTAAGCCCTGATTAACCCTGAAATTATTGCCGCAGCGTTGCCCTGGAAAGCCGAGGGCAACAATGGATGCGGCTCGGTAAACTCCTCGCTCTGAATTGAATTTTCGCAGGAAAGGTAGTGAAATGATCCGTTCACATGATCTTAGTTTGGCCCCGGGGGGGCGGATTCTGCGTGTTTTTGCCACTCTCCTCCTTTTCGGATTACTGGCGGTTCCCCTGGGGGCGGCTTTGGCTGCCGATCACTCGGATATCGTGGAGTTGCGTCAGAGAGCGATTCGGGAAAACTGGACCTTTGAGTTGGATGACACTTTTATCCGATCCCGTACGCCCGAAGAGCGGGCCAATCTGAGAGGGTACGCGCCTCCTCCCGGTTATGAAAAAGAACTGGAAGCGCATTTGCAGATTCTTCCCGTCAACAAGGCGGAGCTGCCGAGTAGCCTGGATTGGAGGAATGTGGACGGGATCACTCCTGTCAAAAACCAGGGTTCCTGCGGGTCCTGCTGGGCCTTTGCCGCAACGGGTGAGATGGAAGCCTTCATCAAAATTTACTACGGAGTTGAGGTTGATCTTTCCGAACAGCAGTCCATTTCCTGCAACCCTTACGGAGCAGGCTGCGGTGGTGGTTGGGCGGTGGCTTCCTACTATATCTGGCAGAATTATGGCGGTGTGTTGGAAGATTGCCACCCCTACCTCTCAACGGACCCACCGGCGGCTCCCTGTTTAGAGGATAATTTCTTCGATTACGCCCATATCACGGGTTACCGGTCCATTTCCAACGATGTCGAGCAGATTAAAACGGCTCTCCAGGTGGGACCCGTTTGTACTGCGATTGACGCCGGTTATGAGTTCGAGAATTATGGTGGTGGGTGTTACAACGTGCCGGGCTACGGCACTAACCATCTGGTGCTGATCGTAGGCTACGATGATCGGGCCTGCGGCGGCGCGGGTGCCTGGATCATCAAGAACAGCTGGGGGGCCGGCTTCGGGGAAAGCGGTTATATCGAGGTACAGTACGGGGCCGGCAACGTTGGCATCAGCGTTACGCAAATGAACTACACACCCCCCCCGGTAGTCGTTTCTGTGGACCAGACCTTCGGGTTGGAGGATCTGATTGGAGACGAGTTGGTTACCCTGAACTGGGATACTTCGGGTGATCCTACGTCTACGGTCGACATCTGGATGGGTATCGACGGCTTGTGCAATGATATCTTCATCGCCGAGGACATACCAAATTCCGGTAGCTATGAATTTTCCGTTCCGAACATGGGTACAGATTACGGCAGTCTGGTTGTATTTCCCAGTAACGGGACCCAGGATGGCTTCGGGTTTGCCAGGAGATACCTGAAGATAGTCGGCCACAAAATTCGTTACGTTTCCACAAACGGAAGCAATACGGCGCCCTACGAGAGTCCGGCCACTGCCGCCCATTCCATATCCGACGCGCTGGTGGCCTGCACGGGCACCGATTCGGTCTACGTGGTTGGCGGGGATTATTTCGGCGCGATCACCGTGACTGATCCGGTGCGTCTGTTCGGGGGCTGGGACGAGACTTTCTCCACTCGGGATCCGGTGAACAATCCGACTCGGTTGATTTCCGGTAGCGGTGGTATCCGCTTCTACAGCGGTAGCGGTGATTTCGGCGGAGTGGATGGTTTTACTTTCAAAGACTGCGTTGGGGCTTCCTATTCCGATCCGGTTCCCGGGCACCACGGTGGGGCGATCTACACCATAAATGCCTCTCCAAGGATCACCAATTGTATATTTGAGGATAACTATGCGGATCTTGGCCTTGATACGGGATTTGGTGGTGCCATCTGTTTCATGGGTGGCCAACCGGTGGTCCAGGATTGTGAATTCACCGGTAATATCGCCAGCAACGGGGGAGCCGTGGCCGTTCTGGATGGAGCCGTTGCCACTTTCACTGACTGCCTGTTCTACGGCAACTCCTGCAGCGACAGCCTGTCTACTTTCACTGGAGCGTGTTTCCAGGTGGAAGATTCGACCCTGAACCTGACCGGAGGTTCCCTGATTAACAACGGAGGGTCCGCCTTCGGCAGCGGCGTCTGGGCTGAGAACAGTACGGTGACCATGAACGGGGTTGTGATTCGGAACAACAGAGCACTGAACGAGGGTGGGGCCTTCCATTTGACTTCCTCGAGCCTGGACTTGGCCAATTGCATTTTGGAAAACAATCTAGCGGGTTCGGGTAATGGTGGTGGGGTGTTCTCAGCTTCGGGTGACCTGGTTCTGCACAACGTGCGGATGACTGGCAATCATGCCGGAGTTATGGGCGGAGGGCTCTATGGCAACAACGCCGGCGGAGTGATTGAGAACTGTTTGTTTGATAACAACACCGCTCCATCGGTCGGTGGCCTGGGAATTTTTTCCACAGGGTCTCTTGTGATCCGGAACAATATCGTGATGGAGAACCCCGGTGGGGGCCTGCTGGTCACCGGAACCGAGTTCGAGGCCGATTACAACAATGTGTGGAACAACCCGGACGGAGATTACTTTGCTCTGGTTCCGGGGGTCAACGACCTGAGCCTGGATCCCCTGTTCGTGGATCAGCCGGGTGGAGATGTCGGGTTGGCCGCGCACTCCCCCTGCCTTGACCGCGGTGTGGATGATCCTGCCTGTCTGGACCCTGACGGGTCCCGGGCCGACATCGGCCTGTTTGGAGGGCCTGGTGCTGAAATGGTTGCTCCGGCTGTTGTGGCCGGCGCGGCGGTTGCATCTCTCGGGTCAGGCCAGTTTAGACTAACCTGGAATCCGGGGGCCGAACCCGACCTGGATCACTACGTGGTGTATCGGGACACCAATGCTGTTTTTGTGCCTTCGGTCGAAAAAGTGTCGTCGATTGTGGATCATCCCACTGTACAGTTTGAGGACACTCCACCCCACGATTGTTACTACATAGTGGTGGCGGTTGATACGGAGGGTCATAGCAGCGGGTTCTCGGATCGGGCTTGGACCGATGGTGCAGGAGGCTCTCCGGTGGCCGATTCCCTGCCCACTGTTTTGGCCATTCGCGAGATAGCTCCCAACCCCTTCAACCCAATGGCGCGGATCTCTTTCGATGTACCCCGTACCGGCCACATTTGCCTGGAAGTCTTCGATATCCGGGGTCGTCTGGTGCGGGAGTTGGTCTCCGGGTCGATGGAAGCGGGAAACCATTCCGTTATTTGGAACGGTCGGGATGACCGGGGAGGAATAGCGGCTGCTGGTGTGTACTTCGCCAGGATGACCGATGGAACGATGGCCAAGACCGCAAAAATGGTTCTGGCCAAATAGGTTCGGCCCGGGCTCAATAACCCGGGTTCAGCCACTTTATGATTTCAGCGGTGCTCACTTGACCGTCGAGATCCATTTTTCCGATCCGCTCGGGCAGGATCCAACGTAACCCTGCCCGGGCGGATGTCTTTTTGTCTGCACTCAATAGCTTCTCCAGCTCATCCGTGGATGGTTCGGGATAAGTAACCGGCAATCCGCAGGCCTCCAGGATTTCCAGCAACTGGACCGCCGATGCCAGGGGGCAGGTTCCCCTTTCGGCGGCGATTCGGAACACCACTGCCATGCCGATGGCCACGGCCTGTCCATGGCCCAGGTCACGGCCGTGCGCCATGCTGTGGGCTTCCAGGGCATGCCCCAGGGTGTGCCCCAGATTCAAGGCTTTCCTGGGCCCTTTTTCCCTGAAATCCACCGTAACGATGCGAGCCTTCACCGCCGCTGCTCGGCCGATCCATTCCCGCCAGGGCAGCGACCCCAGGATACCCGTCACTGATTCCAGTTCCGAACCGTCAGCCAGGTATGCTGAAAGTTTGCTGCGGGATCGGTGAAGCTCTGCGAAGAGTCGTGGATCGCCCAATGCAGCGGTTTTAATCAACTCCGCCATGCCTTCCTGCCAGCGCCGTCGGGGCAAGGTGGCCAGGAACCCGCAGTCGGCCAGGATCCCTGAGGCCGGATGAAAACAGCCCACGGGATTTTTCAGACCGGCGGTGTTGATCCCTGTCTTGCCCCCGATGGATGCGTCCACCATCGCCAACAGCGTGGTGGGCAAGGCCACAAAGTTCACGCCCCGTCGCCACGTCGCAGCCGCCAAGCCGGCCAAATCCAGGGTAGCGCCTCCGCCTACTCCAACGAGTGTGCCCTCGCGCGTGAGGGCTCTATCGGCCAGCCATTTGTAGACTGATTCCAGGACCGCCGGGGTTTTTGCCTGTTCGCCCGGAGGTAGCAGGAATATCTCCCCGCTGCTTCCCTGGCATTCGGCTTGGATGGTTTCCAGCCAGGGGGAGTGGAGTTCGGCTACTGTTCGATCGATGACGTATACCGGAGGCGGCGCGTCCACAAACAGCTTCAGATCCAGGCAGGCCAGGGGACCAAGGATGTACCGGCTACTGAAGCCGCCTAGGTTCATTTCGATGATTTGAGATTTATCCTGCATGCTCAAACACCATTTCCAGTAGCAGGGTTTCCCTTGTCTCACTTGCTGGAGTGGGCTACTTTTCAAGCTCCGGGGCTTTCTAATCTTACACCCCCGGACCCAGGATTTCCATCAAAGGAGTGTTTTCAATGGCAGGTCAGATGGTTGAAATCCGCTGGCATGCGCGGGGTGGGCAGGGGGCCAAAACGGCTGCCATGTTCCTGGCCGAATCAGTCCTGGACAAGGGCAAATTCGGACAGGGATTCCCCGAGTATGGTCCAGAGCGGCGCGGAGCTCCCATGCGGGGCTATACTCGAATTTCCGATACCCCGGTGCGCAGACACTGCATGATCGAACACCCGGGAATCGTCATCGTTCTGGATCCATCCCTGCTGGATTCGCCGGCTGCCGGAGTGACCGCCGGCACGGGGAAGGACACGGTGTTCCTGGTCAACACCACCGAGACTCCGGCCTTCATCAGGAAAAAACTGGGTGTTGACGGGGCCACCGTACACACGGTGGATGCCACTGGAATCGCTCTGGATGCCATCGGTCGGCCCATCCCCAACATGCCCATGATCGGGGCCCTGTTGGCGGTCAACGACATGATGACCGTAGATGACCTTAACGCCTCCCTGGTCAAGCAACTGGGCAGCAAGTTCTCCCAGAAAGTGATCGAGGGGAACGTGGCCGCCGTGGAGCGCGCCAACAAGGAGTTGGTGTCAGAATGAGTTTTCTGAAGAATTCCGAACTGCACGAAGGCGGGATCATCAGGGAGTCGGGGAACGCCCATGATTACCAGACCGGTGATTGGCGTACCTTCGTTCCCGAGTTCGTCGAGGAGAACTGCATCCACTGCATGTTCTGCTGGATCTACTGCCCCGATTCTGCCATCGAGATCGATACCTCAGGTGATAAGCCCATTATGAAGGGGATCATCCTGGAACACTGCAAGGGTTGCGGTATCTGTGCCCTGGAATGCCCGCCTGCCAAGAAGGGCAAGTCGGCGCTGGTCATGGTCCGTGAAGAGAAATAGGCACTCGCCGGAAAGGATATAGAGTCATGGAACAGAAACTCGTGGCGCTGTCCGGGAACGAGGCGGTGGCTTATGCCTTCAAGCAGGCCAAGCCCCATGTGGCTGCCGCATTCCCGATCACGCCCCAAACCGAGATGATGCACAAGTACGCCGAATTCGTCGCCAACGGCGAATCGACGACGGAAATGATCTTGGTCGAGAGTGAACACTCGGCCATGAGCGCCGCGGTGGGTTCGGCCGCCGCCGGTGCCCGTACCTTCACCGCCACCAGCAGCGCGGGCTTTGCCTTGATGTGGGAGGTCGTGTACATCGCGGCTTCACTGCGGCTGCCCATCTGTATGGGAATGGTCAACCGTGCCCTCAGTGGTAACATCAACATCCACTGCGACCACTCCGATTCAATGGGTGGACGAGACGCGGGCTGGATTCACTTGTTCAGCGAGAACGCCCAGGAGGCCTACGACAACGGGATCATGGCCTGGCGCATTGCCGAGCACATGGATGTCCGGTTGCCGGCGATGGTCAACTACGACGGCTTCATCATCAGCCACACGGCCGATGCCCTGAAGATGCTGCCCGATGATGCTGCCTACGATTTCATCGGCAAGTACAAGCATGCCTACACGCTCCTGGATCCGGAGAACCCGATCACGGTCGGCCCACTTGATCTGACGGATTACTACTTTGAGCACAAGGCCAGCCAGTTGGCAGCCTACGACAAGGTGCCCGGAGTGGTCCAGAAGGTCAGCGAGGAATTCGGCGCGATGACCGGTCGTACCTACGATTTCTGCGAAGAGTACAAGATGGACGACGCCGAGATGGTGATGGTCATTCTGGGCTCCAGCGCGGGCACGGCCAAGGACGTTATCGACGAATACCGGGAGAAGGGCGTCAAGGTGGGTCTGCTGAAGATCCGCATGTTCCGTCCCTTCCCGGTGGAGTACATCGCCGGTAAACTCGCCGGCCGCAAGGCAGTGGCTATCCTGGATCGCAGCGCGGTTTTCGGTGGTCAAGGGGGTCCGGTGTTCATCGAGATCCGTTCGGCCATGTACGGCCAGCAGGTCCCGCTGTTCAACTACATCTACGGACTCGGCGGCCGCGATTTCGATCTGCACCAGGTCGAGACCGTGATCAATGATCTGCAGAAAGTCGCCGCGGGCGAGGAACCCAAGCAAATCAGTCTCCTGGGTATCAGGTCCTAGGAAAGGAGGAACCAAAATGGCTGTCAATCTCAAGCAATTGACCCAGCGAGAGGAACTCCTTACCGGAGGACATCGCGCGTGTGCCGGTTGCACCGGCTCGAACATCCTGCGTCAGATCATGTTGACCGCGGGCAAGGACACCGTCGTGGGTGGCGCCACCGGGTGTATGGAAGTGGTTACGACCATCTTCCCGTACACTGCCTGGAGGACCTCGTTCATCCACACGGCATTCGAGAACTGTGCCGCGACCATCAGCGGTGTTGAAACCGCATTTCGTTCCCTGAAGAAGCACGGCGATCTGCCGCGCGAGCGTGAGAAGATGAACTTCATCGCTTTCGGTGGGGACGGCGGGACCTACGACATCGGCATCCAGTCGTTGTCCGGGGCCATGGAACGCGGCCACAACATGTTGTACTTCTGCTACGACAACGAAGCTTACATGAACACCGGCATCCAGCGGTCCAGCGCCACCCCGTTCGGGGCCCATACTTCCACCGCGCCGGCCGGCACGGTGAAGCAGGGTAAGGAGCAGAATCGCAAGGATCTGACCAAGATCATGGTCGCCCACAATATTCCCTACGTGGCCCAGGCCACTCCCTTCCACTGGAAGGATCTGGCCGCCAAGGTCGAAAAGGGACTCGCTGTGGATGGCCCGGCGTTCCTGAATATCCTGATGCCTTGCCCCGTAGGATGGCATTTCGATACCGCCATTGGGATGCAGTTGTGCAAGGAAGCCGTGGAGTCCAACTTCTGGCCCTTGTTCGAGGTCGAGAACGGCATCTACAAGATCAACCAGAAGCCCAAGGAACGTGCGCCGATCGAGCCCTGGCTCAAGCAGCAGGGTCGTTTCAAGCACCTGTTCCGTCCCGGCAACGAGAATATGCTGGAACAAATCCAACAGCATGTCGACGCCGAGTGGGAGAAGCTGTTGAAGCTGGAGACCAAGGACGCCTAGGGAAGGCGCTCTTCGTGTCCAAACTTGATGGTTGTGACACAGGCCCGTTTCCGCTGGGAGACGGGCCTGATTTTATTCCGGACCGAAAGGGTGCAACTTGATTTCTCTTCTGGCGTAGGGACTTTGCCCGACGCAACCCGAATCCGGAGGATGAAATGAGAACGCGCCAGTTTTTTCCATTCACTTTGATGCTTATCCTGATTACCGCCGGTTCTTCCCTGGCCGGCCATCTCCAAATCGATAACGACAATCTTCATTTGGACTTCGAGGGAAGCACCCTGGTGGTTGATAACGATAGCCGCCCCGGGGGCATCGTGGAGATCACGGCCCAGCTGGAACTTTACGTCGACGGCAAGGAGATCCAGACCGACCGGAAGGACCGAAAAGTCCTTGAAGCCTATTATGAAAAGGCCGAGAAAATCGAAGAAGCAGCCCGGGAATTGGGTGTTGTCGGAGCCCGCCTTGGAGTCCATGGGGCCGCCCTTGGAATTTCGGCAATCGGCAAGGTACTGCGTCTTTTGTCCCCTGATTACGATGTCGATGATTTGGAAGAGGAGATCGAGGAAGAGGCGGAAAGTATCGAATTTGCCGCCGAGGGCATCGAGGAAGCGGCCGAGGAGCTGGAGGAATGGGTCCAGGAGTTACAGGATATCGGAGACGAACTTCAGGGTCGAATCCCTGAGTTGGCTGACCTGGATTGGTTCTGATCCCTGCTTCAAACGGTAACCAACAAAACGCGCAGCCCGAGAGCTGCGCGTTTTGAGTTTCTGGCCCCTTGGCCAAGCCAGCTGGGTCGACCCAGCCACGTCACAATGACGGTGATCGGGATTACCGGATAACCTCGATTTCTCCCATTTTCTGTTTCATGTTGAAATTCAGGGCGGGTACCGGTACCTCAGAATTTTTCTTCAGCGGATCCGGGGAGATGTCGGGAACTCCCGTGACCCGAATATCCTCCGGCAATAGGACGGCCATCCCTCCCATGCGGATTCCGAGGTTCAGATCGCAGTCGTTGAGCCAATGGCCGCTCAGGTCGATTTCCGCGCCCCCCATCTTGCAGTTTACATCCAGGAATCGGGGGCTGGCGTTGCCCAGCCGGTCCGCCTCGAAACCGCCCATGGAACCTTCGATCTTCAGACTCTGGAGAGGTTCTTTAAGGGGTTCGCTCACATCAAGGCTGAAACCACCCATCCGAAAGATGATCTCCGCCTCGGTCAGCCATAAGCCACCCAATTCCGCCTCGAATCCTCCCTCCTGGACCAGGATACCCAGTTCGATAGGGACATCGCTGGGCAGGAAGACATGAACCTCTGGATCCGGGGAATCGCTTAGCAACTGGTGGAAGATGGCCTGGAGGAAAGGCACCTTCCTGTGGAATTTTACCACGTAGGTCCAGCTTGAGCCGGGGGTAGTGGAAAGGTCCTCTTCCAGGTTGAATACTGTTTCGTCGTAGTTGGCCTTGACGGACAGGCTCTCGCCTTCCGGAGCGGGATGGATGTAAAATTCTCCCTGGGACAAATCCAGGAGCACTCGACCGGCGACTGCGGGAGTGGGTGCTGCACCGATAGGCCGGGTCAATTCCAGGTTCTGGATTGGCTGATCGTCCAGGCGACTCCAGGCCACGAGAAAATTGATTCCCACGATCAGTATCAGTAGGACAGTCACACCCAGGCAGCCGAAGCAGCCGGTTTTCAGACACCCTGGTTTTTTACTCATGGCTTTGCCGGGTCCTTTCGATCGCCTCAATCAGGTCAGTCGTGAATTTCTGCCAGGTAGATCACTTCCATCGGTTCGGCGTCTTGGTCTTCAACCTCGCCGCCGGCTCCACCCATAAGGGATTGGATCGCTTCCAGGTAGCCGGTGACCAGGATGGCGTCTCCCTCGGGGGTCCAGATCAGGTTGTCGTTTTCCCCGTCTCCATCGCATTTGGCGGCGACCTGACTGATAAAATGTCCGTCCAAGTCGAAGATGTCGTAGGTCATCAGGATACCATCCGGTTGATCAATTCCGCTACGACTGGTTTTTACCCAGAGGTTACCATCAGGTCCGATTTCTACGGAAGTGACGTCGGGCTTGGAACGGGAAACGGTGATCTCGATGGGGAAAGGAACCTGGATTTGATTCTCCATGGCCGATTTCATGTCATTGTATTCTGCGTCGGTGCGTTGGACCGACTCGAATTTCCGTTCAATGATTCGATCCAGGGCGCCGTCGGGCAGGAATACCTTCAGTGCGTATTGGTCCCGGAAAGCGGCCACGTATGTCCTGCCGTCCGGTCCGATGGCGAACTTTCTGAAATCCACGGCGAAGTTCACGGTTTCATCGAATTTGGCATTGGTGAAATCGAGAGTCCTCGGTGTTTCCAGTAAACGCATTTTCTGGTTACCCTCCAGATCGAATACACCCAGGAAGTTGGTCCTCGTCTGACTGGTTTGTGCTTGGGTAATAGATTCCCCGCTGATGACCAAATCATTGCCGGAACGCATGCAGTCATAGACCTGGAGGAAGCCTCCCGAGGTAGGATCGGAGCCTCCAACCTTGATTATGCCGGCCGGTGTGCCGTCGACCTGGATCTTGGTGATCTTGCCGGGGAAGACCTGGACGATGCCCAGGGTGCCATCGGGCATGAACAGCAGGTTGCTGGGAGTGGTGGTTTCGCCGGGCCCTTCTCCTTCACGGCTCAAAGTAGTCAGCCGCTCCCCGTCCGGAGAGTATACCGGTATTTCGGAAAGACGAGTATCCAGCAGGTAGATGGTTCCTTCATCACCGATAACGACTTTGGATATCATTCCGAAAAAATCCTCGCCATCGTCTCCGCCAACTCGCCAGGATTCGCTGAATTTCCTGATCAAAAGCTCTCCGCTGGGGTCGCTTCCATTAAGGATGTGCAGGATGCCGTCCTTTTTCTGCTCCTGCCCTGCCAGGATTGTCGAGGACTGAAAGCCGAGTAGTGTCACCAGGGCCACTAGCAAACACTTGGATCTGAATTTGGAAAACATTAGGTTCCTCCTAGAATTAGAACGGAATTACAAGTGACGCTGACTGTCAGCATTTTTATCATCTGCAGACTGGTTATGCGGGAGCATGGGAGCGATCAACATTGTACGGGACCGGGGGCCCAGGGTTGCGATGAAGATCGTTGGGAAAATGTTGCATTATGGGGAGGAAAATCATCAAGCCGAAATAAGACTAATGAACTCCGGAACATAATCCCAAAAGCATAAGGAAAGTTTTCCAGAAGCCAAAAAATTTAGAGAAAAATCTTTTCAATTGACACGAATATACAATTTCAATACGGTCGTCCCCGGTTTCACCCCCTAAACCTAACCCTTGGAGGCAAAAATGAAATCTCGCCACACCTACTCAGCTTTTGCACTCGTGGCCCTTCTTTCCATGCTTACCTTCTTCTGGACCGGTTGCAGCAACGAACAGGACAATCTGGTAGCTCCAGCGGTTTCCAGCCAGAATGACGAGCCCATGGAAAAAAGTGTAAATCAATTCCGCAACGCAATGACAGTACAGAATGCCTATACACCGGCCCTGATGTCCTCCAAGGATGTGGTGGGAACCGCCATCACTTTGACTGATGACGGGGAATTCGCCATCATGATTATGACGGCCCGGAACGTGGGCTCGGCCCTGCCGACCGAACTGGATGGTCTGCCGGTCGTCGAATTCGTCTCCGGTGTTCTGCATCCCATAAGCGGGTTGGAACGGAAAGTTCCCGTCAACCCGCTCAGGAACGGCGGCGGCGGTGGCGGCGGTGGCGGTGGTGGCGGCACCCTTCCCATCGATGACCACACCGATGCCCAGGCTCTGCCCATCCAACTCGGCACCACAGGCGGCTGGGAATACGATCTGGCCAACGGTTATTGCTGTGGCGGTACTTTCGGATCCCTGATCACCGATGGAACCTTCCAGTACATCTTGAGCAACACGCATGTGTTGGCCATGGACATCGTTTCGGGTGGCAACAGCCGGGTCGCAACTATTGGTGATTCCTGCATTCACCCCGCCTTGATCGATGTCGGTTGCAATGCTTCCTACGCGACTTCCGTGGCAACCTTGGCCAGCCTGGCCAGCCTGCCTGCGTCAAATGTGGACGCGGCGATTGCCAAGGTTTTGTCCGGTACGGTAATGGCCGACGGTTCTATCCTGGAGATCGGTCCCCTTTCGAGCTCCACCACGCCTGCCTTCATCAACCAGCTGGTCAAGAAGAGTGGCCGGACCACCGGTCTGACCCACAGCTATGTGACGGCTTTGAACGGTGCCGTCAGCATTGCTTACGAGGATGAGTGCGCCGGCGATTCGGCTTTCGTACACTACTTCACAGGGCAGATAATCATCGCCAACGGTGGTTCGGATTTCCTGGATGGTGGTGACTCCGGTTCGCTGATGGTAGAAGACGTGTTGACCAACCCGCGCGCCGTGGGCCTGCTCTATGCCGGTAGTAGCGTCACCGCCATTGCCAACCCCATCGACGAGGTCCTGGACTATTTCGGTCCCAACTTCACGATGGTCGGCAACTAGCCACAAACGTCCTCGCTATTTGTTTTGGTGAAACCCGGGGCTGGTCCTTAAAGACCGGCCCCTCTTTTTCTGTAGGCTACTGTGTGTTAACTTCCCAATGTCAGCAGAGGTAACGCCTCAAGAACCTCCATCACGTAAGGGACCCCAATGAACCTTCTCTTTGCCAGCTGTATCTCCACCTGGGGTGGTGGGGAGAACTGGATGTTGTCGGCCATGTTGGGTCTGCGCGAGCGGGGGCATAAGGTTGTCCTGGCGGGCCGATCCGGCAGCGAGCTGGTCAACAGGGCAGAAGCGGAGAACGTTCCCTGCGTGGAGATTGATTACCGGGGCGATTTCGATCCCATAGCTTTCTGGCGTTTTTTCCGCCTCTGTCGGGCCCAAAGGATCGATGTCCTTTGCCTGAACATGCAACGAGTACTGCGCGTCGCCGGTCCTGCGGCCCGTTTGGCCGGAGTGGGCGGGGTGATACCACGGGTTGGAAGCCAATCTCCCCTGGGTGGAAATCCTTACCACATTTGGACGTGGAAACACGTGGCCGACGGCATCATCGCCAATAGCCAGGCTACTGGACGGACCCTGCTCAAGAGCGCCACCTGGCTGCCCCCTGACCGGGTTCGAGTCATCTACAACGGATTGCACCTGGATCGTTTCGTTGCGGCAACGGGTCAGCGGGAGGCAGCGAGAGCCCGGCTCGGCACTTCTTTGGACGTACCGGTAATCGGGATGATCGGCGAGTTGACCACCCGTAAGAATCACATTCTTGTCCTGAGGCAGCTGCCGTACCTGGTGGCGAAATTTCCGGGTTTGAAACTGTGGATTCTGGGTGCGGGGGATCAGAAGGAAGTGTTGTCAACCGAAGCGGCTCGGTTGGGTGTCTCCGAAAATCTGGTCTTGGCTGGGTTCCGCTCTGATGTTCCCGACCTTATCCCCGGCATGGACGTGCTGGCCCACCCGGCTCTGATGGAAGGTTTCGGCTATGTTATAGTCGAGGCAATGGCCGCCGGCTTGCCGGTAGTAGCTGCCGACACCAGCAACCTGCCCGAGATTATAGACGATGGGGCCACCGGGTGGTTGGTTTCCCCTGCGGATGGGCCGATCTGGGCCCGGCGACTGGAAGAATTGCTGACTGACACGGAATCGGCCGGGAAGATGGGGCAGGAGGGGAGCCGACAAGCCCGGCAACGGTTCGGCTTCGAACGAATGCTGGATGAACTGGAAGCCTATTTCGAGGAATTCGTTAAACCGAATTGATTACGATCCAACCTGTCAAGACACTCGCCAGCCGTCATTCAATTACGGAATTGCAGATCGTAAAGATCCTTGTAGAGCCCTTTCTGCTCGATAAGCTCCTTGTGCGTTCCCTGCTGTACGAACCGGCCACTATCCAACACATAGATCCGGTCCACGTTCTTTATGGTGGATAGGCGGTGGGCGATGACAATGGTTGTGCGGCTCTGCACCAGACGGTCGATTGCCTCTTGGACCAGCAGTTCCGATTCGGTATCCAAGGCGCTCGTCGCCTCATCCAGCAAGAGGATGGTCGGATCCTTGAGGATGGCTCGGGCAATGCTCAGGCGTTGGCGCTGCCCGCCGGAGAGCTTGGTGCCCCGGTCGCCGATTATTGTATCGTACCCCAGGGGCATACGGCTGATGAAATCGTGGGCGTTGGCTGTCTTGGCCGCTGCGATGATCTTCTCGGACGGTACGCCCAGGTCACCGTAGGCAATATTGTTGGCCACGGTGTCGTTGAATAGAATTACTTCCTGGGTAACGATACCCATGGTGCTGCGCAGCGAACCCAAGTTCAAATCCGTCAGGTCATTGCCGTCGATCATCACCTGTCCAGCATCGGGATCGTAGAAGCGGGGTATCAAATCGATCAGGGTGGATTTTCCGCCACCGCTGGAACCGACCAGGGCCACCATCTCGCCCGGTTTGACCTCAAGGTTGATGTCACTCAACACGGGCTCCCCGGGCAAATAGGAGAAGTCCACGTTGCGGAACTCTACATGACCGTGCGGGTTGATCAACAGCTCACCCGCCGTGGTGTCCTTCACCTCGGGCTCGGTGTCCAGGATATCGAAAATACGGTCGGCTGCAGCCATTCCCTCCTGGATCTTGGCGTTCACCGTGCCCAGCTCCTTAACCGGATGGACCAATGAAAAAATCAGGAAAAGGAAGAGCAGAAAGTGGTCGGGTGAGAGAGAGTCGCCCTCCAGGACCTGCAGACCGCCATACCACAGCAGCAAAAGACCGACTGCGACCGAGAGCTGTTCGGTCAGGGGTGAAGTAGCTCGGCCCACACGGTGCATACGGAAAATCTCGCTGAACAGGACCTTCGAGTGATCCAGGAATTTCCTGTTTTCGAACTGCTCCATGGCGAAGGCCTTGATGACCCGGATGCCGTAAATGGTCTCGTGCAGTACCGAAGTCAGATTAGCCAGCTTCTCCTGCTGTCTATGACTGTACTTGCGCATCTTATGGCCGATCTTGACGATCCCGATCAGGCTGATCGGCATCAGGATCACCGCCATCAAGGTCAGCTTCCAACTCAGGATGAAGGCCATTCCCAAGTACATGATGATGAATATGGGGTCGCGCACCAGGTTGGTGAAGCTGATGTTAACGCAGTTGTGGGCTATCTGCACGTCGTTGGATGCACGGCTGATCAGTTCTCCGGCCTTGTGTTGGTGGAAAAACGAAAGTGGCAGGCTTGTGAATTTCAGGAAAATCATTTCACGCAGGTCGCGGATGATGCTCAGGCCCACATAGGCCATCAGTATTGCCTGCAGGTAGCCGGTGATGTTTTTAGCCAGGACGAGGACGAAGATGACTATGCAGATGCGGATCAACCGTTCCTTGTTTGTACCGCGCAGCAGGAATGTATTGGCTCCCTCGAGGACCTGCTCCTTGATGAAACGTTCGATCTTGGTGAATGGGTTCCTGGATGTAGGATCCTCGTCGGGGGTACCGACCGAAAGGCCGGTTTGGGCTATTCCCAATGGGGATTCCGCGATGAGGTTACTGCTTTCAGTATCGAACACGGCGCGCAGGAAGGGGGAGATCATTGTGATGCTGAATATGGAAGTGATGGAAAATAGAACCATGAAGAAGATCGATAGAATCAGCTGGGTCATGTATGGCCGTATCATGCTGATCATGCGCTTGTAGGAATGCACAGGGCACGGCCTCTCGCAAAAGGGGGCAGGTTCTATTGTATCAACTGTCAATTTGTCCTGCCCGGCAGGCAAATGCAAGGCCCTCGAATCAGAGTCGAACAACCCATAATCATTCCGGCTCAACGCGGAGTCGACAGCCTCTCGATTTCCCCGGTCGTGTAACCCAGTCCTACCCAGTCCAGCACTCCGTCCGGCCCGTGACATCTGTTGCAGGTAAGGGCACCTTCCAGGCGGATGCCGTGGCTGATCTCCAGCATGGCATCGGTGGGAATCCAACGGGGTTCAACCTGACGGCCTGCACGGACATCCTCGTAGGAAGCCGTTTCCCAGCCGTCAATGCCCATGAACGACATGAACTTGTTCAACATATAAAATTTGAACAGCCAACCGTACATCATCTTCATCATGGATTTGTCCATTTCCACACTCGCAGCCCGGTCCGGATCCCCGTAGCGGTAATAGTTGGGCAAATTGTAGGGAATGAACATACCCCCGAACGGCCCCATGTTCTGGAGGTCGATGTGCTGGCGTCCATTGAAACGTTTCATGGCGTAAAGCTTTGATGGCCGACCGTTCCTGGCGATGGGTCGCATGACTTCCTCGTACCAGGCGGCGTAGTCAAAGTCGGCGAATTCAGGCCACCGGTTGGCCGCGTCATAGAAACGGTACAGGCCGGCATCGTTGGGGTTGTCGCCAATCGGATTGCCCAGGAAAGTGCAGTCCCCATTCCACCATACATAGGCGATCCCGTTGCCCGGCTGATTCTCCTTGACCAGGTCGCGGTAGACATGGATGCCCTCGTGGTCGATGAACTCGGTACTTCCGAAATCCCGCCGAGTGGCGTTGTCCGGGTGCAGGGAAGGGATATGACAGGTCTGGCAGGCCAGTCGTTCCAGGTGGCGGTTCAAGTCGCTTCCGGTGGCGCTGGATTCGCTATGGGGTGGATCGTCGTGGCAGTTCAGGCAAGTGACCTCCACGGTGGGCAGATCGTTGGCCATCATGGTCGTCGTATGGGTGCCTTTGGCGATCAAGTGGCCTTCGGTAATGTGGCACTCCAAGCAGGAAATTCCCGCGGCGGCGTGTACATCCCAGGTTGGTGAATAGGGTGTGCCTCTTTTCGAACCGGGATGCAGAACCCGGGGGCGGTCCCGGCCGGTGGCGGTGAGGCTCGGCATGAATTCCGGTCCCGCCGGGTCTATGTAGAGGTCGCCGCCGAAGTTGTGCTGATGGCAGCGCAGGCAAGCCGGGGCCGAAGGAGTGTCCACCGACAAGGCTGCCTTCAGCGAGCGGTCCTGCCCCCAACGTGTTCGGCCGTTCTGGTCGGTCACAACCTGCTTGGCGTTCATGTCGTAGGCGTCCGCGTGGCAGATCAGGCAATCGATGGCGTCCTGCTCCACCTTGAGAGTTTGGTACAAGGGCATCAACTCACCCAACGGGGCCTGGTATTGGCCGCCGATGTGACACTGCCCGCATCCCTCGCTGAGAGTGTCGCCTTCGGCGGTGACGACAATCTCGGCCCAGGCTGTCATGGCGAACGACCCCGGCTTGGGACAGGGCCGATTCAGTTTGCCCATCGGGAAATTGTCGGCCAACTCACCGTTGAATCCGTAGACATTGGGGTGATCCTTGGTGAAAAACCGGTAATGGGCAGACCCGGTGAGGTTTGCCATCAGGTCCAGCTGCTTTTGAGTGCCGTCCGAATCTTTGACGGAGATTTTTTCATGGCAACCCAGGCAGGTTTTTGGCCCTTCGTAGGCCAGGATGCCGGCTTGTCGGAAGCGGTCGATGTGGGCGAATCCATCGCCCAATTCCAATGCCATTGCTTCGAAGAGGGTCTGGGTCACGGGAACGGTCGGGAAGGCAATGGCCTGGGGTCGACTGTCGGCTGGAAGCATCGAGTTGATGAGGGCGGACCATCCGGAGATCAAGGCGGTGATCAACACCAAGGCGATCAACCCGGTCAGGGAGCGTTTGCCAAAGCGGGGAGCAGGCATACCGGTATCTCCAGGGCAGCGGGGGCGGAGCCTATTTACGTGTTCCCGCCCCGGGGAGTGCACTGACCTCTGAGGTGTTCCAAGGGACAGGGGGTTGAAGAAACTATAATCGAATCAATCAGATAATAACAGCTTATCGATTCAAAGATTTCCTGCTCCCCCAGGTTAGAAGTGGCAGTTGATCCCTGGCGTCCATCGAGTGGCGGCTGGGTTATTACCGGCGTAGTTCAAGAGTCCGATCTGGACTCCTTCCAGTACCTGGGCCCTGTTGAATATCCCGATGGTTAATCCTTTGGCGTGTTCAAGGTTCGTGTAGGCTCCGGTACCCACACCGGTCATGGAAATTCCCTTCAGGTAGGCCAGAGAGAGGCAGGCTCCTTCCATTCGTTCCGCGCCAACGGCTCCCCCAACGGCTAGTCCGGTGATGCTGCTCCCGCCGACTCCGATTCCTCCCAAAAGGATTCCGGTAAGGTTTTCGCCTCCGACGCCAACGCCTCCAATGGCAATTCCCGTGATGTCGTTGCCTCCGACGCCAACGCCTCCGATGGCGATTCCTGTAATGTCGTCGACACCTACACCAACGCCTGCGAATGCAAAACCGGTTATTTTGTCTGCTCCTACTCCGACCAAACCGGCCACTGCTCCAGTGACATCATCGGCACCCACTCCGATGCCTCCGATTGCCAGTCCCGTGATCTTTTGGGCACCAATTCCTACTCCACCGATCGCAATACCCCGAAAGCGATCACCAGTTGTTCCCACTAGGCCTACTGAGAGACCGTCGTATAAGGCACTGTCATTATCCTTGGGGGACCACAAGGTGAAGTGCAGACCCGTCATGCTATTGATGTTCCGATCCGAAAAATTAAATCGTAACCCCGAAAATTCTTCGAGGTTACCGAAGCCCAAACCGACGCGTTGAGTCGGAATACCGAGCCCGCCACCCCTGGAAGGTGAACCGGCCAACAGGATTATGGCCAGCGTGATGGCCGCCAGGATCCAGGGGAAATTCACAGAAAGGGCTATAGGGAAGTGGTTGGCAGCGATAGGGGATCGTTCGGTGAGAACATGTTTGGGGCAGGAGTGAGTCATCTCCTCATCCTTTCAGGATTCATTTTGGTATTCTTGCTTGGTGGAACTTGACGCCGAAAGGACGAATATTTGAGATGGAAGGTTCCATTTAATAAAATAAAGCCCCGGATTATTCCGGAGCTTTATTTCAACCGAGTGTTCAGTCGAGGAGGACAGGACACTATTGGTATAGGCTTTTGACTAGGTCCCAAGTGGATTTCACGACAGGTTGTGAAATATGTATTAAATCAAACACCGAGCATTCGGGGCAATCATCGGGCCAGCTGAACTCAAACATATTCGAGTGGGAGGTCTCAAGGGAAAAATTCATGGAGTCCTTAGACGCCTGGGACGAGTAGGGAGCCAGGAAGATTTCCAGGTCTTCAGCGTTGTCAACAAGCTCCAAGTGCAAGGTGGCCAGATGGGCGATGCCGTTTACCGGATGGATGGGTAATGTGGGATAAACTTGGATGTTGCAATTGGCCAGATCGACGCCTGCTGGATCAGCTTTGCCAACTAGTGTAATTCCAGTAGCCTGGACTCCAGCGGGCAAAATCACCTGGCACTCCCAGCCGGCTATTCCTTGAGAATGATCGAACCCGTATACCAACAAGTGAAGATCGAAGGGGCCCAGGGGAGAGTCCTGCAAAAAGAACTCGCCGGTTTCATCGGTGGTTGTGGCCAGACCCAGTATGTCGGAGCCCTCGTGGACGGCTGCATTGGAAGCAACGGATAATCCAAAGGATGATGCGGCAATGAATACAGTTGCCAATAGAAAAAATGATTTTCTGGTTTTCATTATTGTCTCCCAGACAATTTGCGCCAAGGTAAACTTGGATAAGAAAAAGTTGAAAAGATTAAAGTGAACTTCAGGAAATTTCTTTTACACAGACTATTATAACAAAAAATTGTGGAATAAGGCAAGTCATAATGTTTTTTTCGTGCCGGGAAGAATGTTGGTATTCAGAAAATGTTCTAAATTCTCCCAAATAATCTTCTTTTGGCGTTCAATTATTGCTGTTTGTAGTGAAAGGCTGGGTTCAATTAGGGCAGCAACATTCTTCGCGGCACAACCAATCTATTTAGGTTTGTTCCAGGGATGTTCCGGATTGTTGAACTCCTCCAAAGCCATGTCCTCATCAATATCTTCCTCCAGGGGCCAGGAATCCTCTCCTTTCAGGAAGAAAACCCCAAGCATGAAGAAAGCTGCAGCCATCAATAACAGCAGGGCAGTATCCAACAAGGCTAACCAGGCCGCAGAAGTTTCCGGAATGATTTGAAGGACCCGCAGGTTGATCTTCAGAACCTGAAGTGCAGCGGTGGATCCCAACAGGACCAGGATAGGGGCGGGGACGGCCGACTTTTCCTTGAACGCGAAGAAAAGTAAGGAAATGAGTCGCCCGATAGTCAGAAATTCCGGGGGAAACCAGCCGAAGTCCCATTTAAAAATCAAAATCAACAGTAAGCCCAGGGCGTGGACTACGTGGAAAAGGGCGACAAACAATCCCATGTTGGAGAAACTCGGGGCGCTGCTGACCCAGAGGAATCCGGCGCCGAGAATAAACAAGGATGCGATCCAAAAAGACCAGGAGAGGTCAGGAGTGAGAAATTCGGCAGTGATCGGGCAAGGAAGGCGGAACATCAGATTGGTCAAGCTGCCCAGTGCCATCAAGATTGCCCCTAGGCACAGAAAAAAACTCCCTCGGTAATAGGGCGAGTTGGAAGAGAACAGACGAGAAATGTCGTAGGGAATACGAATCATGACTTCTTTGGGCTAATTGAAAAGTTGTGTTGCGTCCCTTCCGTCAATGAGGATAACTCCAGTTGGTCTTTTGGGCAAACTAATATCTGACCCGATAAATTGTCTAAACTTTTGCGTTTTTCTGTTCAATCTGATGCTCTGGACAATTGGGTCTTCGGGCTTTAGATTTCAGATATGAAAATCGCATTCATAGGCACGCACGGAGTCGGCAAAACAACTCTCTGCTTCGAGCTGGCAGCGGCTCTGAAGAGGTTGGATCTCAGTGTTGATCTGGTCAAGGAAGTGGCCAGGAGCTGTCCTTTGCCCATCAACCGGGAGACTACGGACGCTGCGCAGAACTGGATTCTGCACACGCAGGTTGCGCAGGAAATCGAACTCACCGCGGCATTCGATGCCATTGTTTGTGATCGGGCCGTGATCGATAATTACGCCTACATGGTGCAGGCCGCCGGTCGTCGTCCTGAAATTGAACCGTTCATAAAGTACTGGATGAAAACTTACGACCTGTTGGTCAAGGTACCTGTGATCGCTCCACCGGCCTTCGACGGCACCCGGGATACGTCCGTGGATTTTCAGAAGACTATCGACCTCTTGTTGGATCAATTGCTGGCCGAATTCGACATAGCTTATTTGAAACTTCCCGGGGACACGCGCGTAGGTTGGGTGTCGCGGGTACTGGAAGAGATGAAGCTCCCTGGCGAACCCCCGCAAATGGACTTATTTTCCTGAGTCAAATTCTCCGCCGAATGTTTGGAGACCTGCCCCGGCCCGGCCGGAATCATTTGGGAACGAAAAACCCGGTACGGGATTTGCCTGTAAGTCGGGGAAGCAATTCGGAACTTTGCCGAATCATGCAGAATAATAAACGAAGCTTGACCCCTTGAGGGATTTGGAATCTCCATGGGATCTGGGCAGAAATGCACCGGGGACGATCGACTGGCCCGGAAACTTGATGGAGTAGAACATAGTGGCTGACACCAATTTGAGAGTGATGCAATTCAACCTTCTGACCTCCACCAAGAAACGGCGCAGCCATCCGTGGCGGCTCCGTAAGCGGAATATTGCCAAGATCTTCGAGAATTTCCAGCCTGACGTGGTGGGTACTCAAGAGGCCAACTACAGCCAGTTGTTGGACTTGGCCGAATTACTGCCGGAATACGACTTTCTTGGAGAAGGGAACCTGGGAAACTCGATGTTCGGCGATGAAAAAAACTGGTACTGCGCCACTTTTTACCGCCGCGATCGAATCCGGCCCCTTGATAACGAAAATTCAGGAGAGAGTCTTTGGCTTTCAGGCACACCGGAGGTGCCGGCCTCCCAGTTCCACCTTGGATCGCGGCCCAGATTGGTGACCTGGAATAATTTCGAATTGATTGGATCGGGTCAAAAATTCGTGTTCGGGACTACTCACCTTGAGGCGGTTAACCCCTTGCATCGGATGCGTAGTGCGTTGATGCTGCGAGAACATGTCAGCCGCCGGGTGGAGGAATTGGGCGGAGATCTGCCGGTCTTTCTTACTGGTGATTTCAACGCAGTGGCGGGATCTCCCGAGATCCGGGCCATGGAGGAGGCACGGGTTGGTCTGGAACCCCTATTCGATGCCTGGGCCGAAGTCCGCGGGAATTCCGACCCGGAGGGCGCTACTTTTCGTGGGCTGGGATTTAGAGATCGAATGGGACAGCTTCTGCTGGGCCCGCGTCGCATTGATTATGTGTTTTTCCGGCCTCGTTTGACCGTGCGGTCTATTGATCGGGTGGACTTTACGGGGATGGAGCATCGACCCAATGCCCTGCCTTCGGACCACTTCCCGGTTCTGGCCGAATTCTCGTTGGCAGGTTGAGGCTGGATGGATTGCTGCCTTTGGGGAAGGATTTCCCAGAGGTAGAGTGCAAGTTGCGTTTTTTAAGTTGGGAAACAAGGCGTTTTGGAACGAAATGAACCTGCTTTTTTACCCTATTACTACCTTAAGCAGGTGGGGTAATATTTCCTCGCTGGTAAATTAGAGTTATGAGAGATCTTGTCAAATCCCGACGTTTTGTTAGTATGTGAAGGTCCGGGTCCGGGCAAGTGGTTGTCCGGAACATCGGATGCGCGAGCTCAAAATCAAGGAGGGCCCGACGTATGGTAGAATCCAGTTCCAATTCCCTTTCCGATCTTCTTCCCCCCGAAATACTGACTCTTCCCAAAGTGGAAATTCCTGTTGATGGAGTAACGGGCTTTTGCCTGCGCGACGACGAAAAACAGGTTGTGTTCTTTGTTTTCGAGGAAGGAGTCAGCTTTCCCGACCATTCCCACTGCGACCAGCGGGGGATGGTGATCGTTGGCGAGATGACCATGGAAATCAACGGTGAAACCAATCTCTACCAGGCTGGGGAGAAATACGAGGTTCCCGAAGGCGCAGTTCATCGCGCCAATTTTAGTGAGCGGACAATTCTAATCGATATGTCCGATGCTCCGAATCGCTACACGATGTCCGTCTGAGTAGGTTGACCGATCCCCGGGGAGGGCGCGCGTTTAGCATCCCTCCCCGGTATCTCCACAGGGCTGGCAGCCAATTCGGATTATGGCCCCAAAATTACCTGGAAACGCCCTTCCCTGCCGAAAATCTTTTCCGCTACGGTCTGTACTTCTTCAGGTTGGCAGGTCTCAATGTGCCGCAACAGCTTATCCAGATTGTTGGTGCCACGTCCGTGGATGAAATCCCGGTCGGTTCTGCTGACCCGGGCCGAGTTGGCCTGGCTTGAGATCAACAGGTTTCCCAGCAGTTTGGCTCGGGCCCGCTCGAATTCAGCCAATTCGGCCGGACCAGCGGCCAGCCCCTGCAAAACCTCGATAAGGGCTCCCAGCGCCTGCTGTTCCGACTCGGGGGCAGTCAGGACATAACCCAGGAACATACCCTGGCCGAAGCCCGCCGTACTCATGGTGCCGGTGTTGTAGCAGAGGGATTGCTTGTTTCGCAACGAGTCGAAGAGTCGTCCGCTCTGGCCGTTGAGGATTTCCTTCAGAAGCATCAAGGGTACGCGGTCTTCATTGGGTGTAGCCGGCCCAGGCCAGGCTACCAGGACCACGCTCTGGTTCTGCTCCCTTGTTATTCTTTCGGAGCGGATACCCTCAGGAGATGTGATAGGGGGCAACGAAGGGGATATTTCGGCCGGGTCGTGACCGGTAGGCAGGTCCGCAAGGATCTCCTCCAGTTTGCCCAGCAGTTTGTCCCGGTCAAAGCTGCCCGAGACCACGATATGAAGGTTGCCCGGTACCCAGGCCTTTTCGTAACGTGTGATCAGGGCTTTCCGGTCAAAACTAGGCAGGCTTTCAGTGGTTCCGATCATGGGCCGGCCGTAAACGTGATCACCGTAAACCAGTTCCCGTAACTTGAGGGTGGCGGCCTGGAAAGGACTGTCCTGCAGGGAGGCCAATTGTTCCAGGGCCAACCTGCGCTCCTGCTCAATTTCCATTTCCGGAAAAGAAGGGGAAGTGATGACTCTTCCGGCCACGTCCAGGGCCCGCTCCAGGCGATCGGATAGACCGCTGAAGAACAGGCCGGTGAAGTCCCGGTCCGTGCGCGGCACCAGAGATGAGCCTTCGCCTTCCAGGATTTCGTGAACGGCTTCCGCATTCAGGCTGTCCGCACCCTTGATCTGTACCATCTGCATCAGGCAGGCGAGTCCCGAATCTTTGGCCGTTTCACTAATGGCCCCGCCGCGCGCAGTCATAGCCAGGGTTACAACGGGGACGGTATAATCCATGCGGTAAAGGACCTTAACTCCGTTGGAAAGGGGAATGGTTTCGAACGCTGGCGTTGAAGAGGCCGAGCCCATGATCGCGTCGCCGGATGTGGGTGCTTTCTCTGTTTTTCTTGTAGGGTAGGCCTGCGGGGCGGTTGCTTTCTTCCGGCCCGGTCCGGAAGTCAGCTTATTACCCAGCAGCTTGGCCAAACTTTCCGGGGTTGATGGAATGCCCACGGCTTCGGCATCGGTTCCTTCGGGCAGGTAGATAACGCAACTCAATTTATCCAGATCGAACGTCCGGCCGCAGAAGGCAGCTACCGCTTCAGCAGTGACCTGTTCAACTCGCTCCGGGAAACGGAAGGCGCCGGGCAGATCGCCCATTGCGTCGTAATAACCGATGGTAGAGGCCTGCCCCTGCACGGTTTCCTCGCCGAAGAGAAAGGAGCGGGCGACCCGTATCCTGGCCCGGTCCAGTTCCTTCTCCGTGCACCCTTCTTCTGCCAGGTCGGCCAGGACTTCAGCGACGGCGGCTATCGCCTTGGCAAGTCGTTGCGGATCGGTCTCCAGGTCCACCATGAACACACCCTCGCGGGGGCCGGTTTCGGTCATAACCGTGAATTCGTCGACCAGTTTCTGTTCTTCCTGTACCCGGCGGTACAGACGGCAACTTCGGCCGTCCGAAAGAACTCGACGGGCAACGCTCAGAGTCGGTCGGTCCGCATCGACGTCGCCCGGCCCGGGGAAGATGAGCTTGGCGTAGGCACGCTGGATGTCGCCGTGTTCCACGCGAATTCTGCAGCCGCGATGAGGGGGCTCGGTCGGAGGATGATCCACGATTGCAACCGAGGGATCGGCACCGGATCCATTCGCCGAGGCTGCTCCGAATTTCTCGACGACCTCGGCGAATGCCACCTTGGGATTTACATCTCCCACAATGACAACGGTCATGTTGTCCGGTCTGTATGCCGACCCGAAGAAGGCCAGGATGTCTTTGCGGTCGCGCTCCAGCAGATTCTCGTCTTTGCCCCCGATGGGGTTGCGGTAAGGGCTCTTGTCGAAGGCCAGTTCCATGCCCCACCGCCAGGTAACTCCGAATCCGAATGGGATGTCGTCGTACATGTGATTTTCGTGGACCAGGACCTTTCGTTCGGCGTCCAGCGATGTCGACTCGATGGTGCTGTTGAACAGCACATCCGCCAGAATGTCCACCGCCACGGGCAGTTTCTCCACCGGTACGGTTATGTGGTAGTTGGTGGTCTCGTACCCTGTACCGGCATTGGTCGTGCCCCCGGCATCCGCTACCTCACTGGCGAAGTCTCCTTCCCGGCGGCGCTGCGTGCCCTTGAACAGCATGTGCTCAATGCCGTGTGACCAGCCGCGAAGCTTTTCCGGCTCTCGGTTACTGCCAACCTTCACCCAAGCGTTGCATATGGCTACCGGAGCACGGTGGTCTTCCTTGATGATGACGCGCAGACCGTTCGGCAACTTGGCGGTGTGCAAACCGTCAGCCAAGGGACTGGGGGTAAGGGTATCGGGGAAGTCGGTGAAGTCAGTCATGATTTCCGTTTTCGTCAAGGGAGCGGCCGTTTTTCCAGCTGGCCTCAAAAAATTGGAGACAGATGAACTGTATCGGTCCCGAGTCGTTTCGTCTATTCCAGGTTGAGCCGGGAGTTGGATTCATTTGCCGGGAGGATCTTGACGCTGAATGGGGATTGAGCCAGTTTTGTTGTCAACCGGTCGGTGGGGACCGTTCTCCTTTGCGGATATCGTCCGGAGCCATCCAAATATCGTATGGAGTTTTCGCATGTCATCCCGGGCCCGAAACCAAGGCTACAGCCGCGTTCGTCGCACCCTGTTCAGGGTCATTGAGCGGTTCTCGCCCGATGAGACCACTATTATGGTGGTTGTGGCTGCTTTCGTGGGCCTCGTAGGCGGCTTCGGCGCGATTATCTTCCGTTTTCTGGTGGATTTTTTCCAGGGTTTTGCCATCGGTCATGGCGAAGACACTGTTGCTCTTTTGGCCGCTCTACCCTGGTGGAAGAAGGTTGCCCTGCCTGTCGTGGCCGGCCTGGTCGTTGGTCCGCTGGTTCATTTCGGGGCTCGCGAGGCCAAGGGTCACGGTGTCCCCGAAGTGCTGGGGGCCATCGTTTTCCGGAAAGGGGTGATTCGGCCAATAGTCGCGGCGGTAAAGATCGTTGCCAGCGCGATCACGATTGCCTTCGGCGGCTCGGTAGGAAGGGAAGGTCCGATCGTTCAAATCGGGGCGGCAATGGGCAGCACAATTGGTCAATGGCTTCGCTTCTCGCCGCAACGATTGCGAACCCTGATCGGCTGCGGGGCGGCAGCCGGTATCGCGGCTACCTTCAATGCGCCTATTGCCGGGGCTTTTTTCGCTCTCGAGATCCTGATGCGGGATTTCGCCGTGGTGACTTTCAGTCCGATAATCGTGGCCAGCGTGGTGGCAACAGCGGTGAGTCATGAGTTTTTGGGTGATACACCGGCCTTCCCTGTCCCCGGCTTCACCATGCACGGCTACCATGAATTGCCCTTGTACCTGTTGCTCGGCTTGTTCGTGGGTGTGGTGGCTGTCGGTTACGTGCGCACCCTTTACGCCACCGAAGATGCGTTCGAAAGGCTTGGTGTACCGGCCTGGTTGAAGCCTGCCCTGGGCGGTCTCCTGCTTGGTGTATTGTTCATTCGCTTTCCCCAGGTTTACGGGGTGGGTTATTCCTCTATGGTCGATGCCCTGAACGGCAATATGGTTTGGCAGTTGATGGCCCTGCTGGTGGTGGTAAAACTGCTGGCCGTAAACCTGACTCTGGGGTCAGGCTTTTCCGGAGGGATCTTCGCCCCTGCCCTGTTCCTCGGTGGGATGTTGGGAGGCGCCTTCGGTGCCCTGGTGGCCCAGGCGATTCCCGGCAGCCACGGAGTGGTGGGTGCCTTTGCCATGGTCGGCATGGCAGCCATGGTCGGGGCGACCACGGGTGGGCCCTTGACGGCTATTCTCATTCTCTTCGAAATGACCGGCGAGTACCGGGTGATCCTGCCCTTGATGATCGCCAGCATCGGGGCGGCCCTGGTTTACCGCTCCCTCATGAGTGATTCGATCTTTACCCTGAAATTTACGCGTGCAGGTAAAAAGCTTGAATTCGGCCGCGAGAGCGCCGTGCTGCGTAACTTCCACGTGCAGGATGTGATGGAGGTCAATCCTGTTTCCATCCCGCTGGATTACGGGTTCGACAAGATCCTTAAGCTGTTTCTGAGCAACGAGGAAGAGCACTACTACGTCGTGGATGACAAGGGTTGCCTGGCCGGGAAGATATCCATTCATGATGTGAAGGATTTTCTCCACGAGGAAGATCTGGGCCGGGTTTTGATCGCGGCGGATGTTCTGTCACCGGTTGAACAGGTGATCCACCGGCTGGACAACCTGGAGGATTGTCTGCTCCAACTGGGTCACCACGACAGCCCGGACCTTCCGGTGTTGTACAGTCCGGACAATAACGCCCTGGTCGGTCTGATAACCCGGCGGGACATCTTCGAGGTCTACAACCGGGAAGTACTTCATCACCAGGACATGGGGATAAACCTGATTACGGGCGAGGCCCGGATGCATGATTGTGTTGAGCTTCCGGAACGCTATAAAGTGCAGCTGTTCACTCCGCCGGTGCAGTGGGTGGGGTCGAGTCTGAGGGATCTTTCTCTGCGGCAACAATTCAATATTTCGGTGTTGGCAGTCAAGCGTCGCACCGGCCTGGGCGGGATGGTAAACGAAATGCCCCAGCCGGATATGGCGTTGACCGAACAAGACCGACTGATCATAGTGGGGGAAGTGAAGGATCTGGAACGGTTGATGCGGGAAGTAAACCCGCGGGCCTTTCCTGTTATCCCGGACCAGGTCTGATCAGCCCCGCGCTGGGGAGGAATTTGTGAAGGAATCCGAATATTACGGACACCCCCGCCGGGAAATGATAGCCCATGTGCCTGCTGCCGCCGGCACGGTTCTGGACATTGGTTGCGGGTCCGGAACTTTTGCGGCTTCTCTTCGCCAGGAGCGGAATCCCGATCTGGAGCTGTGGGGTGTGGAAATGGATCCCGATGCGGCCCGGCGCGCGGCGAAAATCCTGGATCATGTCCATGTGGGAGATGCTGCCAAAATCCTACCGGATCTGCCGAAGGGTCATTTCGATTGTATCGTGTGTAATGATGTGCTGGAGCACGTTGCCCATCCGGACACAATGCTCAGGGCGATTATTCCCTTGGTACGGCCCGGCGGAAGGATCGTGGCTTCCATTCCCAACGTCAGATATTTTTTCAACGTTCTGGACCTCGTGCTCCACGGTCGCTGGGAATACACCGACGAGGGAATCCTGGACCGAACCCATCTGAGATTTTTCACCCGCTCCAGTATCGAGAGTATGTTCGCCGAGTGCGGGTTCGAAATCGAAAGCATGACCGGGATCAATCCCACGGGTTCAATAAAATTCAAAATCGTCAACCTGTTGACCCTCGGCCGTTGGCAGGACATGAAGTACCTGCAGTTTGCCGTGGTGGGGATGGTGCTCCCTATCCGGCATGAGATTCCGAAATGAGATTATGAACATGAATGCTTCCCCAGACATTATCACTATCGATGTGGAGGAGTGGTTCCACGGTCACAACTATCTTGAGGCTGTGCGGCCGGAGGATTGGGATACCCGGGAATCAAGAGTGGAAAAGGGGATGCAGATCTGTTTTGACCTGCTCGACCGATATCAGGTCAAGGCCACCTTCTTCGTTTTGGGCTGGACTGCCCGGCGCCATCCGGATCTGATCCGGGAAACGGTTCGCCGAGGTCATGAGATCGGCTGCCACAGTTATTCCCATCCGGTCGTCTACGAGATGACTCCTGACGAATTCAAGGCCGATACTGAGCAGGCTCTCGATACCCTGGCGGCAGCGGGCACGACTGAAGTGCTCGGCTACCGTGCTCCCAGTTTCAGCATCACTCCACCGGTGCACCGGTACCTGGAGATTCTTCAGGATCTGGGATTCCAGTACGACTGCTCGATTTTCCCCGTGCATCACCCCCGTTACGGCCAACCGGATTCTCCTCGGCACGCGTTCAAGCTGGATGACCAACGTGATTCCCTGATCGGGATTCCCATGCCCACCTGGCGGTTCCTGGGTTTGAACATTCCTTTTTCCGGCGGCGGTTATCTGCGCTGGCTGCCGCAGCCGGCTTTCAGTGTCCTGCGCTCGGGGGCCCGCCGGCAGGGTATTCCCTGCATCGTCTACGCTCATCCCTGGGAATTGGATGATTTCCGACCCCAATCCGCTGTGGGCAAGACGACCAGTCTGCGCAGCCAGGGGGGACAGGCCACGATGCCCCGCAAGCTGGAAGCAGTGCTGTCCGAGGGTGAATTCCTGACCTTGGGTCAGTATGCGGATCAATTGCGTAAGTTGGGCAACTTGCCTGTTTGGCCCGGCCATGCAGAATAACCGGGGGCGATTTTTCCCGGGCAACGACTGAATCAGGCAATGAAAACGGGCCCTTCGCCTTGGGGCCCGTTTTCATCGCTCGCTATGCTCGGTCTTGTGCTCGCCTGTACCGGATGGAGGAGCCGCTAAGGGGGAAAGCGGTTGTTTTTTTATCCGGTCACAAGAAGTTTTACGCAGTCGATCGAATAAGGTTCCACTCTGTTGAAAAAAATATTCGAGTAAAAAATTCTACCCCGGACATTGTCATTTTGCAGGCTGCTGCGTATGGTGATTCCGCTCGGACGGCAAAATAACCGATTCCAATGGAAGAGACACCGACACCGTATGTCCCATCTCAGGCAGGATCCCCTTACCGGTCGCTGGGTGATCATGGCCGCCGGTCGCCGTGGTCGTCCCAACGAGTATCCCCTTCGTCGGGAAAAGGGGGGTGATCCGGCGGACTGCCCCTTCTGCCTAGGTCAAGAGGCTCGGACCACCAGGGAAATTCTCGCTGTCGGCCGTCAGAAAAATTCATCCCCGAACACCGCCGGTTGGCGCTTGCGGGTCTTTCCCAATCTGTATCCCGCTCTGACCCCGGAGGGTTCCGGCCCTTCATTGCACGATCCGGATGAGGAAGTCCCTTCCAGCGAGTTGTTTGTCCAGGAGCCAGGAGTCGGAGCCCACGAAATCATTGCCTATTCCCCGGATCATAACGCGGGTTTGGGCACCCTCTCCCTGGAGGACCTGACCGAATTGCTGCAGGTATTGCAGGAACGCTTCGCCACGTTGGCCAAGGATCCGAAGCACCGCTGTATTTTACAGTTCGTCAACCACGGGGCCGAGGCGGGCGCGACGCTGTCTCATCCGCATTTGCAGATCCTGGCCATGCCCATGGTGCCGTTGGCGGTTCAGGAGAAGCTTGACCGAATGGAAGTGTATCGGCGACAGGAAGGTCGGTGTCTGCTGTGCGATCTGCTCGCGGCAGAAAGAAAAAAGGGGATTCGGATAATCGACGAAAACGAGAACTGGACCGCTTTCGCCCCCTGGGCCAGCCGTTTCCCCTGGGAGATGATGCTTGTTCCCCGCCGCCACCAGGGAAGCATCATGGAGGCGACTTCGATGGAGTTGCACGAACTGGCCCGTCTTTTGGGCAAAGTGCTGGGCCGACTGGATGTACTGCATGGTGACCCGCCCTTGAATCTCATCATCCAGGGAGCTCCCCTGGAAAACGAGTTGCCGAAGGCGTATTTTGCAGAGGGGACTGAGGCAGTGGACGGTTTCCATTGGCACGTCGAAGTGTGTCCGCGTTTGTCCCGCCTGGCCGGGTTCGAGGCGGGGTCCGGCTTTGCCATCAATTCAGTGCTTCCCGAAGAAGCGGCCGGCAGGCTGCGGGAACAGGAGGGTTGATTTGCGGATCATGATGGTCAGTGGTGAGATGTCGCCCTTTGCCAAGGTCGGCGGGTTGGCCGATGTCACGGCCTCGTTGTCCCGGGCCCTGGCTGCCCGGGGCCACGATGTGCGGGTCGTGTTGCCTTTGTACGGGGATCTTTCCCGTACTCAAGATAAGATCCGCCCCCTGAAAAAACTGCCTGTTTTACAAACTCGGGTCGGCCAACAAGTGCACGATTTTCGTTTCCACGTGCGCGGGTCCTCCTCATCGGCGGTGAAGATATATCTGGTGGAGTGCGAGGAGCTCTTTGGCCGGCAGGGCATCTATCTTGACGGGAAGGGCTCTGCATTTTCCGATGCCTTGGATAGGTCCGTCCTGCACGCCCAGGCTGCCCTTATGTTACCCTCCCTGCTGGGCTGGCCGGTCGACATTCTGCACTGCCACGACGCGGAAGCTGCTCCTGCCATCCTGTTTCGTCGCCATTGGTATACCGGCCGGGACCTGCCGGGACCCGCGGCCTCCATTCTGACCATTCACAACCTGGCTCATCAGGAAATTCATCCGCTTAAGTCCATCGAGACCCTGGGAATGCCGCGTTCAATGGCTGCTTTTCCCGGATTACTGGAATTCCACGGCCAGTTGAATCTCATGAAGGCCGGAATCCTGTCCGCCGACATGGTCAACACAGTGAGTCCGACCTACGCGGAGGAAACCCTGGTCGACAAGAAGTTCGGGGTGGGTTTGGAGGGTGTTCTGGCCAGCCGGGGAGACGATTACCTAGGGATTCTCAATGGAGGCGATTACGAAACCTGGGATCCGGCGAGGGACGACATCCTGCCGGCCAGGTTTGGGCCGGGCAACCTGGACGGCAAATTGGTGTGCCGCCGGAAATTGTTGAAGATGCTTGGGCTTTCCGCGGCGAAGGACAAGCCTTTGTGCGGTTTCGTGGGCCGCCTTGCTCATCAGAAGGGACTGAATCTCCTTTTGTCCTTGCTGGAACGTTTGGCCGCAGACGGGTTCGCTTTCGCTTTTCTGGGGACCGGGGAACCGAAACTGCATAAGGCTTTGGCGAAAATGGCGAAAAAGCACCCCAACCAGATCTCCTTCACCGGGGAATTTTCCGAGAAACTTGCCCACTTGATCTACGCCGGCAGCGATGTTTTCCTGATGCCCAGCCTCTTTGAGCCCTGCGGGCTTTCCCAAATGTATGCCTTGAAGTACGGCACGGTGCCGGTGGTCAGGAAGACCGGAGGTTTGGCTGATACGGTGTTGGACGTCGTGGAACCAGGCGGCAACGGTTTCGTATTCGATGATCCCAGGCCGTCCGATCTGATGGGCGTAATGCGCAGGGTTGAGAATCTTTGGGCGGACCGGGAAGCCTGGCGGAAGCTGCAGGACAAGGGAATGGCCGCCGATTTCAGCTGGGAGATGGCCGCTACCGGTTATGAAGAGATGTACCGGCGGGTTCTGGAAGGAGACTAAACCCCTGAACCAGAGCCGTTATTCGGAGAAAGCGAGGGGTCTTGGACCAACAGGAATATTTGCTGCGCAGGTCCGAAATCGTGTCCCAAGGAGTGGAAGAGAATCCTTCCGCCATTTTGGTTGTGGGCCCGGGTGGGAGGATCCTTCTGGCCAGTGATGGGGCTGGTGTTCTGTTCGGTATGGCTCGGGCGGAAATGGTAGGGCGGCAACTTGAGGCCTTCATGGTCTCGGCGCCGGGCCGGAATGATTTATGGAAACCGGACAGTTGCGAATCCGGAGTGGTCCACAACCTGGAAATCCGGAATTCCCAGGGTGAACTGATTCCCGTCGAGGCCCAGTGCTTCTCATTTTCCACGCGGTCTATTTCGTTGGGAGGGGAGGACCAGGAGGACCAGGAGGATCAGTCCCACTGGATGGTCATGATGACCGATACTCGCCTGCGGGAACACGAAGACGAATTGAGGGCGGCCCGTCTGGCCAAGCTCTCATTGCTGAACCAGGTCAGCGATGCCCTGCATGGGGCAGATCTGACTTTGGACCAGATCCTACAGGCTGTACTGATCTGCATGACGGCCGGTCAGGGGTTGCGCTTCAACCGGGCCTTCCTGCTCCTGATCGATCACAAGCAGGAAATCCTGCAGGGGGAGATCGCCATTGGTCCGAGCAACGCCGACGAGGCTTCTCGGATCTGGATGGATCTGGCCGAACAGCCCGGCGATCTGCTGCAGATGATGACTTGCTATGATCGCTCCATCAAGCAGACCGATGTAGCGGTCAACGAGATCGTACGTCACATGACTGTTCCGCTGAGTGACGAGAATAATCTGCTGGTCCAGGTTATGCACGAACGCGGGACCAAACGGCTCACTGCTGAAATGACCTGGCCCGGGGCCGAAACCCTTCGTTTCTGGCTGGGATGTTCCGAGTTCGCCGTGGCGCCTCTGGTCACGCGGCAGGGTCCGCTCGGGGTGATCGTGGCCGACAATGCCATCAGCCGGACGCCTATTACGGATCTTGATCTGGAATTCCTGCTGATCTTTGCCAATCAGAGCGCAGCTGCCATTGAGAACAGTCGCTTGTACCACGAGCTGGAGCAGCGGCTTCAGGACCTGGGCAAGGCCCACCAGAAACAAAAGGAAGATCAGGAAAGCCTGATGCGAATGGAGCGGTTGAGTGTGATGGGCGAGACTTCGGCCATCGTGGCCCATGAACTGCGAAACCCACTGGTGGCCATCGGCGGATTTGCACGCACCCTGATGCGCAGTTTGAACACCGAGGATCCGAATCGCGAATACGCCCGCATAATCACCGAAGAGGTGAGCCGAATGGAAGGGATCATCCACGATCTGCTGGACTTCATTCGGCCCCGCAAACAGACTCGGAAGATGCTGGTATTGGATGAGCTGGTAGCCGGGACGATGGGACGATTCCAGGGGGAACTGGATCAAAAAGGATTGAGCTTAAACTATTGCTTGCAAGCTGGATCTGTTGAAGTAAGCTGTAATCCGGGTGAGATTCAGCAGGTTCTGCAGAACTTTCTGGTCAACGCCATGCAAATGCTCCTTCCGGGGGGCGGGATTGAGGTGCGCACAAGCCAACTGGAGGGAGGTGTCAAGGTCGAGGTTCTGGACAACGGCCCGGGATTTGCTGAGGATGTGGCTGACAAACTTTTTTCACCGTTTTTCTCCACGAAAGCCACGGGCAGTGGTCTGGGACTTACCATTAGTGCTCAAATAATCAAGGCCCATGGGGGTGTGCCGGGAGCCAGGAACAGGGACTCCGGCGGAGCGAATTTCTTTTTTATTCTACCGTTACCAAAGCGGGAGGACGGAGAATAGGGAGAAAGGTTGCGGGCCCTCGAAAATATGGATATTCTGGGCCAAGGATTGCTTCGGAGACGTGCAACGAACCGTACTGAGGCGAACCCACAAGGAGGCGACAAGTGAGTAAAATACTGATCGTCGACGACGAACCGCATCTGAGATTGCTTTACGAAACCGAATTGCGACGCGCCGGCTTTGAAACGATGACCGCCAGCAATGCCGACCAGGGACTTGAATTTGTCGAGACCATGAAGCCGGATCTTGTTATTCTGGATATCAGGATGGCGGGAATGGACGGAATTGAAGCCTTGCAACACATCATTGAGCGTGATAACAACATCCCCGTGGTTTTGAACACTGCATTTTCCAGCTACCGGGATAATTACCTGACCTGGGCGGCGGATGCGTACGTGACCAAGTCATCGGACGTCACTGAGCTGGTGACAACCGTCGAAGGTCTTCTGAAGGACCGGATGGCGACCAGCAGCTGATTTCCGGTTTCAGGGCGCGGTTCCTTCCTCGTCCTGAACCGGGAGAGTGACTGTTGAACACCTTGCAGCAGGTCCGCAATACGATGACCATGATCCTGGCCGGAGGCCAGGGCGAACGCTTATATCCGCTTACCAGGGATCGCTCCAAACCTTCGGTTCCCTTCGGGAGCGCCTACCGGATTATTGATTTCACGCTTTCCAACTGCATCAACAGCGGCCTGCGTCAGATCTATGTTCTGACCCAATACAAATCCTACTCCCTGGACAAGCACCTTCAGCGGGGTTGGAACATATTCAGCTATGAAGGCGGCGAATTTCTCTACCGGATTCCTCCTCAGCAACGGGTGGGACAGAAGTGGTACGAGGGGACTGCGGACGCTGTTTACCAGAATATCTATCTCCTGGAGAATCGGCGGCCCGAACACGTACTCCTTCTTTCGGGCGATCACATCTACAAGATGGATTACACCAACCTGATCCGTTTTCATCATGACCAGGGAGGCCAGTTGTCCCTCTGCGCCGCCGTGGTGCCCAAGGCCGGTGCCCATGAATTCGGGATCCTGGAAGTGAACGACCAGTGGAAGGTGATCGGATTCGAGGAAAAGCCGGCTGATCCGCGCACCATTCCAGGGGATCCGGAGCACTGTCTGGTCAATATGGGCGTGTATCTCTTCAATACCGATAGCCTGGTGCGGGAATTGAGCCAGGATGCGCGCGAGGCGAATTCCAATCACGATTTCGGCCGTAACATTATTCCGTCCCTGGTCAAGGAAGGCCAAGTCTACGCCTACCCTTTCCGGGATCAGGATACGAACGAGCCTTCATACTGGAGGGATATCGGGACCCTGGACAGTTATTACGACGCAACCATGGATCTGGTCAGTCGTCGGCCAAAATTCGACATGTACGACGAGAACTGGCTTTTCCGGGCCTGGCAGCCACCCGTGCCTCCCTGTAAATCCGTGCACGGATTTACAAAGGACGGAACGTTGCCCGGTATTCTTGAAGACAGTATCGTCGGCGGAGGCAGCATCATCTCCGGGGGACATGTGGAACGGTCCATTCTCGGCCGGAGAGTGAGGGTCAATTCCTACAGCCGGGTTACAGACAGCATCATCATGGACAACGTGAACATCGGGCGGTATGCCGAGCTTCAGCGCTGTATAATCGACAAGAATGTCACCATCCCCGAGGGAATGAAAATCGGGTTCGATGAGGAAAAGGACCGCAACCTTTTCAAGGTTTCTCCGAGCGGCGTAGTGGTGGTGCCCAAGGATATGGATTTAGGTCCTACCTATTAGGTCCTGCCCTTTAGGTCAGAGACGGTACTGATCCGGTCGTCGGTCATCCCATAAATCGTTGCTGGGCGTCAGCATCTTGTCTTGCTCGACGATTCTCAGAGTGGCTTCGGCCGCGCCTTCCCCATCACTGCCCAGCCGCGACAACAACTCTCCCTGGGGCGATACGATCTGGCTCATGCCGATGAACTCCGCCGGAGCTCCGGTTCTGTCCTCGCGGCCGATACGATTGCTGGTAAGCGAGAATACCCGGTTCTCCTGGCTGCGCGTGATCATTGCCGCCGGACACCAGGGCAACAGGAGGTTGGAGGGATGGCACAGGATCTCTGCTCCGGACAGGGCGAGGCTTCGGGCGGCTTCGGGGAAGATCCAGTCGAAGCACACCATCATGCCCAGGGTAGTGCCGCAGGCCTTGAATACGGGAAAACCCAGATCGCCAGGATCAAAGATTAATTTCTCATCCAGGAATAGGTGGACCTTGCGGTAGACCCCGTGGGAACCGTCCGGGTGGAAGAGGACGGAGCTGTTGAAAAGTGAGTCTCCCGACCGTTCCGCCAGCCCAGCCACAATTGTCATGTTTCGCTCGGCTGCCAAGGAGTCCAGACGGTCGCAGATGGGGTTGTCACCTTTTCGGCAGGTGACATCCTCGGCCACGGCAAGGGCCTCTTGGCGGGAGATGAACTGGTATCCGGTGGCAAAAAGCTCGGGCAGGACGACCAAATCGCAATTCTTGGGGATGAGGTCCAGGGCGGTGTGCAGGTTTTCCTGGATTGCGCCGAAGACGGGACTTGTTTGGATGGTGGCCGCTTTGACTTCCAACATGGCTTGTTTCCTCTCTGGACGACCAATTTCAGGCCGCCGGTCACTTTCACAAAACGGTTCAACAGGTAAGGAAGCACCATGACCGCGCCTTGAGCTGATGGCATTCATCAAGCGGACATTGTATTATTCAGGATCCAGCGCTTTTCGTCTACCACTGCCAGCCGGAGGCTGCACTTGCCGCTTGATCCCAAACCAGTTCGTATCGATCCCCGAGTGCCGTGGCTGAAGGACTTGCGCCGTCTGCTGTCGCCGATGTCCGGAGTTACCGACCGTCCGTTCCGTGATCTTTGCCGCCGCTTCGGAGTGCAGATGGGGTTCTGCGAGTTCGCTTCCGCGGCCGGTTTGATGTACGGTGGCGAAGCCACCTGGCGCCTGGTCGATACCGATGACGAGGAGGGTCTGGTGGGGATCCAGATCTTCGGATCGGACCCGGTTCACATGGGAGCCGCCGCCAGAATGCTGCGCGGCAAACGACACGATGTCCTGGACCTCAATTTCGGTTGCCCCGCCAAGAAGGTGGTCAAGAGGTGCGGTGGAAGCGCACTCCTGGCGGACCTGCCGATGCTGGAGAAGATTGTACGGGCGGTGATGGTCGAGAGCGACAAGCCGGTGACGGCCAAGATCCGCGCCGGATGGGACGAGGAATCCGTGAACTACCGGGAAGTGGGGCTGCTTCTTCAGGAACTGGGAGTGCCCTGGGTGACGATGCACGGCCGGACCCGGGCCCAGAAGTACCGGGGCCAGGCCAACTGGGATCACATCGCCGATTTGGTCGAAATACTGGATATCCCGGTCATCGGTAACGGGGACGTTGTCGATGGGGATAGCTATCGCGCCATGGTAGCCCATACCCGCTGCCACGCGGTGATGATAGGCCGTGGCGCCATCGGCAATCCCTGGATATTCGATTCGATGCGGGCGGTGGATGAGGGACGTCCCGGACGTCTGGTTGGATTTGCGGAGATTTGCGAAGTGGCGGCCGAATACGTACAACGCGAAGTGGCCTGGCGGGGAGAGCCCAGGGGCTGTTTCAGCGTGCGCAAACACCTGACCCGGTGCTTCCGGGGTTATCGCGGCGCGGCAGGGTTGCGGCGGCGGCTATTCGCTACGGAAAAGAGCGAGGAAATGATTGCGATCCTAGAGGAAGCCGGCGCCCAGGGTGACCCGCGGGAAGTGATTGAGGACCGGAATTCCATGGAACAACCAGGTTCCCAAGCGGAGGTGGATTGAGTGACCAGGATTCAACGAATATTCCGCTTCGGGCGGTGGGGTTTGCTCTGGGTACTGGTTGGCTTTGCGGCTGCCGGTTGCGCCAAGAAGGTGTTGGACTATCCGGTGCCTTCGGTGAGGGAGAGTGGGCCGCTGATCATTGAACATCGCGTTGCCGAGGGAGAGACGCTGAGATTGATCGCAGATAACTACTACGGAGATCCAGCTCGTGCTTCGGATATCGCTCTGACCAACGGATTGATGGACCCGGACCGGATTCTGCCCGGTTCGTTTCTGCGTCTGCATTTTGCCGGGCAGGAATGGGATTCTGCCCGTCGGCGGGCCGCTGCTCTTGAGCCCTACAACCGGGGCGTGGACCTGCTGGCCCGCGAGCAACTCGGTGAGGCGGAGAGACAGTTCCGGTTCGCGATTGATACGGCGCCGGAGCTCGTGTCCGCGCGCTACAATTTGGCCCTGGTGCTGGTCAAGCGGGGCCGGAATTCCGAAGCCTTGCCCCTGCTGGAGGAGTTGACTGCCCAGCGTCCCGAAGATACCGATTTTCTTTTCGCTCGCGGCCATGCCCTGTTCCTGATGACCCGCTTCGATGAGGCAGTCGACCAGTTTCGTCTTGCCCTGGCCGTGAAGGAAAATCACCAGCGGGCCGCCTTCAGCCTGGCCAGGAGTCTTCAGGAGGCTGGACATGTGGCCCAGGCCCGCGCGGCTTGGCAGCGTTATCTGGATCTTGACGATACATCCAGTTGGGCGACGGCCGCCCGGCGACACCTGCAGAAGCTGAATGATGCCGACGGAGAGTGAGATCCTGCTCAGCCTGAGGGACTGGTCCCTTGTGCGAAGGGTGCCCATGGGAGAGCGGTTTATCCTGTCGGGAATCGACTTGGAATTGCATGCCGGTTCCTGGCTCGTGGTCCTGGGGACCAACGGCTCGGGGAAATCATCCCTTCTGAAATACCTGGCCTCGGATGAGTCACCACTGGCAGATGATGCGGCGATAGTTTTCCAGGATCCGGACGACCAGATTATTGCCTCGACGGTGAACGGGGAAATCTCCCTCGGGCGCTCAGGGTTGGATGTGGAGGCCCAGTTGGCCGACTTTGGCCTGGCGGGCCTGGGATCGCTCAAGCCGGGCGTTCTTTCGGCGGGCCAAAAACAGCGTTTGGCACTGGCGGTTGCCGTGTCGGGATCTGCGCGCATGTTGTTGTGTGATGAACCCACGGCTCTGCAGGATGATGCCCAGGCGGGGTGGATTCTGGACCGCCTCGATTCATGGCGGCGGGTTCGGGGGCGAACCCTTGTGACGGCGACTTGCGACCGGAGGGAGCTGGCCCGGGCCGACGAACTGCTCCTCCTGCGGGAAGGTAAAGCCGTCTTGGCCGGGCCCGTGGCCGATAACCTGGATCATCCACTGGTTACGGATCTGCTGGGGGAGAGGGGTGACGGAGCGTTGCCGGCGCAGTCCTTGTCGCCGCCGGCCCCCTCTGCCGGGTTCGACGGTGGACCGGATCCCGTCCTGGAACTGCGGGGGATTGATTGCCGGTTCAGTGGGCCCGGAAACGGTTTCGCTGGGGTGGACCTGGTACTACGTCCCGGTGAGCGTCTGGGAATCACCGGGCCGAACGGCTGCGGAAAGAGCACTTTGCTTGGTCTCTGTGCCGGGGTTCGGCCTCCCGACGCCGGCCAGGTGGTTTTGTCGGGAAGGGGGCTCTACGACCAGGGAAGGCGGAATCTGGATCACGGTCAGGCCCTCCTGGCTCCGCAGTTCCCGGAGTACCTCTTCACACGATCAACGGTGGCCCAGGAGATTTCCCTGGATCCTGTGTTGTCTCCATTGGACAAGGAGTGTTTCTTGGCCGACCTGGGGTTGCCGGATGATTTACTGGATCGAAATCCCCATGATTTGAGTACCGGCCAGAAGCGTCGGCTGGCCCTGGGCCTTGTAATTCTTTCGCATCGCCCCTTGGTCCTTTTGGATGAGCCCACGGCCGCCTTGGATCGGGCCGGCAAGAGGCAGGTGCTGGATCTGATGGCCCGGATGCCCGCTGATACTGCTCTGTTGATTGCATCCCATGACCGTGAGTTCCTGGCCATGGCCGGTTGCCGCCTGGTGGAATTGACGCCGGGCGGTCTAAAAGAGGATTAAGCAGTATTTGGCTGAGTTGAGGATCTGTGAGCCTGCTCGGAAATTTCTTCGCGGGAGATTATCCTTGCTGGCTCGGTTGTCGATTGTTAATTTCCTCCCAGTTGAATTACAGAAGGAGGCGCTCCCGGGAAATAATCAGCATGGACCCTTGCGGCCATGCTTTTTTTTGCCCGAACCGGAGCTCAAAATACCCGATTCCGTCCGAGGGAGAGTCATGAATTTCGTGGAAAAAGCCGTCATCATGAATGCCACCGACATGAACCGTGCCATTAAGCGCATGGCTCATGAAATCGTGGAAGCCAATCACGGCGTGGAAAACCTGGTTTTGCTGGGGGTGCAGCGCCGGGGTGTTCCCCTGGCCAGAATGCTGGGCGAGGCGATCCAGCAGGTGGAGGGATCCGAGGTGCCGGAAGGATCTTTGGATATCACATTCTACCGTGACGACTTGTCAAAATTGGGCCCGGTACCCCAGGTCGCCAGTACGGAGATGCCTTTCGACGTGACCGACAAGATCGTCATCCTGATGGATGATGTGCTTTACACCGGTCGTACGGTGCGGGCCGCGCTGGACGTCATCATGGACTGGGGCCGGCCCCAGGCCATCAGGCTCGCAGTCCTGGTCGATCGCGGCCATCGCGAGTTGCCGGTAAGACCGGATTTCGTGGGCAAGAACGTGCCCACCTCCCAGAGGGAAATCATCAAGGTGAAGGTGCAGGAGTTCGACGATAAGCAGGAAGTGGTCATCGGGGAGGTCACCGAAAAATGATCCTCCAGTGCAAGGATGTGCTCGGCCTTGAGGATATGTCCGCCGAAGAGATTCTCGGAGTCCTGGACATTGCAAACCGGTTTCGAGCCGTTTTCGATCGTCCCGTACGCAGTGTGCCGATCATGCGGGGCCGTACGGTAGTAAATTTTTTCCATGAGCCAAGCACACGCACGCGAATTTCCTTTGAATTGGCGGAAAAGCGTCTTTCGGCGGACATCATCAATTTTGTTTCCTCCGAAAGCAGTTTCAAAAAAGGGGAGACGCTTCGCGACACCGCCGAGAACCTGGCGGCCATGAAGATCGACATGTTGATCGTCCGGCACAGTTCCGCAGGTGCTGCCAGGTACTTGGCCGACGTGCTGGAATGTTCGGTGATCAATGCTGGTGACGGTCCCCATGAACATCCTACGCAGGGGTTGCTGGACATCATGACGATGCACCAGCGGTTGGGGGATATGCGGGGCAAGAAGGTTACGATTATCGGCGACATCACCCACAGTCGGGTGGCCCGCTCCAACATCTGGGGGCTGACCAAATTGGGTGCCGAGGTGACGCTTTGCGGTCCGCCGACCATGGTTCCCGGTGGATTGGACAAGTTGGGTTGCCGGATCGAATTCGATCTGGCGAAGGCTGTCCGGGACGCTGATGTGCTGAACGTTCTGCGTATCCAGCTTGAACGGCACTCCAGCCGGGCATTTCCCAGCAATCGGGAATATCATCGGATGTTCGGTATCTCTCCGGATGTCGTGCGCTCCCTGAAACCGGGTGCCTTCATCATGCACCCAGGGCCGATGAACCGTGACGTGGAGATCTCCAGCGAGGTGGCTGATGGCCCCAATCAGGTGATTCTGGATCAGGTGGCCAATGGGGTGGCCGTCCGGATGGCCCTGATCTACCTGCTGTCGGGCGGGGATCCTGGAGCTCTGGGCAGCGGCTCCAACTAGTTGCAAACAGGGCAGCATTATGAAATTCCACCCCATAAACCGGGATGGAAGAAAGAGGTCAGGAAATGGAGTGGAGCTGGCAGCGCATTCCCGCAGAATACCTGGTGGCAAATGTTAAGCTCTGTCATCAGGGTAAACTGGGTAAGCGCAGCGGATTTATTCACGTTCGCAAAGGACGGATCGAAGCCCTTGGCGTGGGGACTCCCGCTATTGAGGGCTTGCCGGTACTTGACGCCGCCGGACTAGTTTGCGCTCCGGGCTTCGTGGATCTCCATGTGCATTTCCGTGAGCCCGGCCAGGAAGAGAAGGAGGTTGTGGCTACCGGAAGCGCGGCCGCCGCCGCGGGAGGTTTCACATCTGTCGTCACCATGCCCAACACGTTGCCGGCCATCGACAACGGGGCCATGGTTCGCTACTTGGTACAAAGGGGCAAGGAGGCGGGGCTATGTCGGGTTTTCCCTGCCGGAGCTATCAGCCCCGGGCGGAAGGGCGATGCCCTTTCGGAGTTTGCCGACATGATAGAGGCGGGTGCCGTGGCTTTCACCGACGACGGTTCCCCCGTGGTCAACGGTGGGCTGATGGCCAACGCATTGAAGTACGCCAAAATGTTGGGTGTACCGATTCTCAGCCACGCTGAGGATCTATCCATCATAGGCAAGGGTGTAATGCATGGCGGCTACTGGTCAAGCCGCCTGGGGTTGGCGGGTATGTCCCGCGTCAGCGAGGATTCGGCCGTCTTCCGTGACCTGGAACTGGCCCGGGCCACGGGCGGGCATCTTCACATCTGCCATGTCTCGACCCGGGGCGCGGTCGAGATCATTCGACGCGCAAAAAACGACGGGGTTCGGGTCACCGCAGAGGCCACTCCGCACCACTTCAGCCTGGATCATTCCCGTTGCCGGGATTTTTCGCCGCTATTCAAGATGAACCCGCCTCTGCGCGAGTCGGAGGATGTGGAAGCCATCGCCGAGGGGTTGGCAGACGGTACGCTGGACTGCATCGCCACAGATCATGCTCCCCACACCGGGACGGAAAAAGAGTACCAGTTCGACCAGGCGCCTTTCGGGGTCACCGGTCTGGAAACAGCGTTGGGTGTAGGGATTACCTATCTCGTCAAGAGTGGGGTAATGGATCTGGGCCGGTTGGTCGAGTGCATGACCGAGAAACCTGCCCGGCTGATGGGACTGCCTTCGGGCTTGTTGGAAGAAGGCGAGCCTGCTGATTTCGTTCTGCTTGATCCGGAACGGGAATGGATTGTCGAGGCTGACAAATTCCAATCCATGAGCAGTAATTCGTCCTTTATTGGGGAGAAACTGACCGGAAAGGTGGTCTCGACTTTCCTGGGCGGACGCCTAACCTGGCGTGACTCGACTGAAAACGTGAAATATCCATGATCCGCCACGGAATGGTTTTTGCAGTATTATAAAGGATCGGCAGGACCTGCTGGTCTTGTGGCGCTCGGGCTAGGGCGGGCGACCGAAGATCCAATTCGTCACTCCGGGGTACTCCCTGGTTTGGATCCAGATCGGATTCGTAATGACCGTAAGAATGTTTCCCGGATATCCGGCGGTTTTTCTATGGTTCGCGTTGCTGGCGGCAGTGGTGGTGTTCTCGACGTCGGGATGCGCCAAGTACAACACATTCTTTAATGCCAAGCGTCTCTTCGACGGGGCGGAGGATGTCCGCGAGGAAGCCATTCGTCTGCATCAGGATCCACCGGTTCCCTCCGGTGGGCAGAAAGCCGATTACGAAGGTGCGATCAGGAAAGCCCAGAAGCTGATCGACGAATATCCCGGCCATGATCTTACCGATGACGCTCTTTTTCTGCAGGCCAAGGCCTACTATCGGCTCCAGTCCTACCGGATGTCGATTCGCAAGTTCGATCTCCTGTTTACAAATTTCCCCATCACGCCTTTCATGGAAGAAGCCCTTTATCTACAGTCTATGAACTACCTGTTGTTGGGCTCGGCGGCCAACAGCCAGGATTTTTTGGGCAAACTGGCCAAACAGTTTCCGGGTAGTGATTTCCAGTCGCGGACTCTGTTGGTCAGTGGGGACAATGCCTTCACGTTGGAGAACTGGGATGAGGCCGCGGAAAAATATCGCGAATATCTGGGTCAATTTCCCGATTCCGAGGAATGGGACAGAGTGGGTTTGAAACTTGGGGAATGCTACTGGGAGTTGGAGGATTACCAGGGAGGCGCCGATATTCTTCAAGAGGTTGTCGAAAAGACCACCAGCTCGAGCATAGGTTTCCAGGCTGGACTTCTGAGGGCCAAATCCCTGGTCAGGGCGGGTAGTTTCGACTTGGCCAAGCAATTGCTGGATCAACTGAGTGAAAACGGAGGGCTTTACCAGGCGGAGGGCGAAATCCTTTTGGCCGAGGCGGAAATGCTGATCGCGCAGGGGTTGGTTTCCGAGGCCCTTTCCTTGTTGGATAACTTGCCCGAGGACTGGAAAACCCCGGAGGTTACTGCAAGAGCCGCGGCGATGCTCGGTCCTCTGCAACTTGAGCGCAACGAATTGGAGGAGGCCCAGATAAGTTTCAAGGATGCCTTGATGGGCCGAACTCTTCTGGAGGATGAATTCGAGACGAGTCGGCTCAGCGAAAGTCTGAACCAATATCTCGCTGCTGAAAATTCCCTATCCGATGCCAAGGCTGAAAAAATTCCACGTTTAAAACTGCTGCAGGCCAACGCCATGCTCTTTGGTTTCGATCGTCCTGGAGAGGCGGTTGGGCTGTATGGGGAGGCTTTCGCTGATACGGCGGCAGACAGCAGTGTGGCCGCCCGTGCGTTGTACGGGGTGGTAAAAGTTTACCGCGATCATTTGGCGAATCCCGATTCTGTTGCCTACTTCGGCAATATTCTCCAGGATCGTTTTCCGGATTCTCCGCAGGCCTTCGAGTTGCGCACCTCCGGTGAGGGTAATTTATTGGCCTTTCTGCTGGATCGACGCGCCGAGGAGCAGAGTACCCGGTTGGCGAGTTATAGCGATGAGGAACTTGCCGAACTGGACCGGCTCAAGGATTTTACTGCTCGGGGTGGGGGATCCTCGGACCCTAATGTGATCCAAGTGCGGCGACGCCAAGTGTATTTATCCCGCCGGCCGAATATTCTGTACCCGCCTCCGGAAGCGGCTTTACTTGCCGCCAGGCTTGCACTTGAAAAGGATTCTGAGGAAACGGACACTGAGGCCAACCCGGATTCAAAGATGAAACCTGGATTGCAGCCTGATTCCGAGGGGATCGAAGATTCGACCCAGGGCCCGACTTCATTGCCAAATACCGTCGAGGTCAAGGACCCGCAGGGGAAGGTAACGGCCAAGGAAGGTGAAGTCGGCGACAAAGAGATTGAGAAGGAAAAGGAAGAGGAAAAGAAAGAGGAAAAGAAAAAAAGGAGGCGCTCCGGAGAGTTTGACGTATGGGAGCCTAAACCCAGTCTCGACAATCAGCCTGACTTGGAGTTCGGCCCATGAACCGATTCGAAACCATTCCCAAAACACGCCGTTGCCAGGCCTTCATCACCATCAACGAACCTGTATCCAGTGGGTTGATCCGACTGGAGATCGAAGTTGACCAGGAAATGGATTTTTTGCCTGGCCAGTTCGCGATGCTGAATTTAATGGGTCCCCGGAAACGCACTTTCGGCAGACCTTTTTCAATTCTCGCCTGCTCAGGCAACCGGGTGGAGTTCCTTTACCGGGTCGTGGGGGGTGGGACCGGCGACCTTGCTGGCCTGAAGCCAGGTCACCCTCTGACCATGTTGGGGCCGTTGGGGACGCCGTTTCCGGCTCCAGTCCCCGGTCAGCCCGCTGTTTTGTTGGCCGGAGGAGTTGGCTTGCCTCCTGTTTTGGCTTGGTGGCATCGCTTTTCCCGGACGGATGATCGGGCCTTTTTCGGTGCCAGGGATCCCGGAGATCTGCCTTGGGACCTGCTGCCTGTTTCCTGGGACGCCAGCGTGGATGCACAAGGTGAAACTCCTGTCGGCCGGGTCGCCTGGCAGGGACTGGTGACTGAGCTTGCCGAACGTGAGTTGACGGGTATGGATCTCCCACCAAGTATGGTCCTGGCCTGTGGACCGATTCCCCTGCTGGAGGCTGCGGGGAGATTTGCGGAAGGGCGAGGCTGGGATTGCTTTGTCTCCATGGAAGAGCACATGGGGTGCGGCTACGGGGCTTGTAAGGGTTGTGTAATTCCCATCAGGTCGGATGGCCAACCGGAGGCGGAGGGGCGTAATGCCACTTGTTGCCAGGAAGGCCCGATTTTTCGGGCTGAGGAGATCCTCTGGAAGCAGATCCGTTGACGTTCGGAGAGGTCTGGATATTGAACCGGAATTTCGAGTAGGGAGGACCTTGCCTTGAACTTGCCAGATTGGTGGAAGATCGATCCATGTGAACCTTTTGTGCTGGGCCCACGGGAATTTCCCGGCCGCATCTGGACTGCTTCAGGCTGCTTTGCCTATGGCTTGACTGGCCACGAAATATCCAGCCGAGGTTTCACCTCGCCCTACGAGGGGCTTGGCGCAGTGGTAAGCAAGACGGTTACGCCAATGGCCAGGACCGGGAATCCCATGCCCCGACTTTGCGAGTTGCCTACCGGAGCATTGAACAGTATCGGGTTGGAAAACGTGGGGTTCGACGAATTTTTGGCTTCGGTACTGCCCGAGTTGGAAAGGCGCGGTGTGCCGACCGTGGTTAGTCTGGCAGCCACCAGGCCTGATGAATTCGGCGTGATGGTAGCAGCACTTCAAATGGCGGGTGCCGATTACGAGCACTGGCACGGAGTGGAGATCAACCTCAGTTGTCCCAACGTTGCCGAAGGTGGGCATGACTTCGGTCGCGATCCCGAAACAGTTGCCCGCTGTGTGGCTGCTGCCCGCAAAGCCCTGCCGGATAGGGCTTTACTTGCCAAGCTGACTCCTAACGTTGCGGATATCGCTTCGCTGGCCAAGGCGGCTGCGGAGTCGGGGGCGGATGCGGTCAGCGTGATTAACACAGTGGTGGGACTGGAAGTTGATTTGACCAGTGGCCGTCCGGTGCTGCCTAGGCGGTACGGGGGCTATTCGGGCCCGGGAGTGCTGCCCATAGCCCTGGCGAAGGTGGACGAAATCGTTCAGAAAGCCGGGGTGCCGGTGGTCGGGGTCGGTGGGATCGGGGGTGCGCAGGATGCGTTGAAATTCTTCGCCCTCGGAGCAGAGGCTGTGCAGGTCGGAACGGCCCAGATGGAGGATCCGTTCGCCGCGGCCCGCATCGCAGCCGATCTGTCCGGTTAGGTCTCCGCGGTATCTTCCGGATCTTCCAGGTCGAAGCTCTTGTCCTCTTCCTTCAATAATTCTTCCACATATTTTCCCTCATCGCGGGCATCAGTCTCTTCGAAATCATCATCCTTTTCCGGTGGTAGGCCCTGTGGAAATTCAGCTTCCAGCAGATCGACGAATGTTGTCGGACTGCACAACAGCTGCTGGGCCAGACCACTACCCACTTCGTCGGCCTCGCTGATTTTGCCGTGTACCGAGATGCGGTTCGATCCACAACCCGTGGCCCCGGTGATTGACAGCTCCGGGCCGCGGATACGGGCCAGTACCCCGATGGGAAGGTCCATATCCGTGACCATGTGACGGCGGAAAGCCAACTCGGCAGCTAACTCACTAGCCGAAGGATTGGAATGCAAAGGGGAGAGTATTTCCGTCAACTCCTGGTCCTGACTTCGTCCCAAAACGACCAGGGCTCCCTGCCCCGGGGCGGGCAGGATGAAGTCGGAGGAGAAAATTTCCGACACGATGGCCTGAATGCCCAGGTATTCGGTGATTGCCGCGGGCATGATCAGGCCGTCGATCTCGCTCTTGCGCAGGTGAGTCTCCATTGCCTGTTCCACACCGCCTTGCAGAATCTGGAATTCGATGTCCGGCCAGTGGCATTGCAAGTGGTTTTTGGCCCGAAGGCACAATACCCCGATTTTACTGCCCGCATCCAATTCGTCGGTGATCAGTCCCTGACGGTTCAGAAGCGCATCGAAAGGATTTTGCCGGGCAGGAACGCAGTGTATATCGGTTCCTTCGGGCAAGGGCACGGGAAGATCGTAGGCCTGGGCCACGACAGCTCTACATTCGCCACTGCGGATCATCTCCGCCAGGACTTCCATGTCGGAACGATCCCAGGCCAGGAAGGGTTCAGTACTAGCTTCAGGTTTGGATGACGAATTATCCTGCATTATGGTTTCGCAAGTCAATCGGGGTGTAAGCTCGTGTATGCAGTCCAGCACGGCCCTGGTCTGGGCGGTGGCCAGGGGATTGTTGAAAGTGCCGAAAACCAGAGCAGTAGATTTCACAACAAGGTCACCTCATGAATTGGCGGAGGTCGCCGATCTGGCCAAAAATTTCCCCACCATTTCCCCAATTCGTCTGGCATCATCGAAAGGGAGGGCCGCGTGGATGGGCAGGACCAGGATTTCCCTGCCGGCCCGTTCCGCTTCATCCAGGGGACCGAAAATTCGGCAATACTCAGCCAAATCGTGTCGATTCATTGGAGGGTCATAGTAAACACCGGTATCTATTCCCTGTGTACTCAAAAGGCTCTGCAGTCCCTTTCGATCTTCGGCGCGAACCCAGTACTGGTGGTGTGTGACACGCATACCCCGACAGCCGTTGGGCATGACGAGACGATTGGCTCGGGGGATGAAACTGTCGTAGATCCTACCCACTTCGTCACGGTCCTTTTGTTCGGCCGCGAAGCGGGAATGACGGATCCGAATGACCATGGCCTGCACTTCGTCCAAGCGGCTGTTCCAGCCGCAGTACAGATGTCCGTTCATCCGCACAGCCTGATGCCCGCGGATCTTCCGGATGCGATCGGCATCTTCCGCGTCACGGCAGAATACCATACCTCCGTCGCCGATCCCAGGCAGATTTTTGGTCGGATAGAAACTGAGAGTGTTCATCCGGCCGAAGGAGGCGCATGGTTTGCCATCGTACATGGTTCCAAATGCTTGGGCCATATCTACGACTACTTCCAAACCGTGCTCGGCGGCCAGGGCCTCGATGCCGTGCATGTCACAGGGAGCTCCGAAAATATGCACAGGAAGAATGGCCCGGGTCTTGTCGGTGATGGCCGCTTCAATCTTTTTCAGGTCGATGTTCAAGTCGGTGGGCTGGATGTCCACCAGGACGGGGGTCGCATCCAATAGGATCAGGGCTTCAATGGTGGCTTCGAAGGTGTAGGGCGTGGTGATGACCTCGTCCCCAGGCCGGACGCCGGCCATGGCCAAGGCCAGGAACAGCGCGGAGGAGCCGGAGGCGACGCCCACAGCCTCGGCCACGCCACATTCGGCAGCCAGTTCTTTTTCAAGTTGCTGGACTTCGTGACCCAGAATGTATTGGCCGGAGACCAGAAACTTTTCGAATTTTGCCAGGATCTCGTCTTTGCAGGGCATCATGGGCGTGCCCAGGTCATAACGACTGACCCGGAGCTTTCCCTGAGTGTTCATGGGTTCCTTTCAAGCTCCGTGCGGTGGATCGAACAGGATCCCGCCGAAGGCGTCAGATTCTTTTCAATCAATAGAGCAGTGGTCAGCGCGACCGAAACAATCGTAACGGAATCCAAACTTTTCCAAGTAGGGTCGATCGTACACGTTTCGGCAATCCAGGAAAACTTTTCCAGCCATGATCTCGGCCAGTTGCTGGAAATCCAGTTGACGGTACTGGTTCCATTCGGTGATCAGGATGCAGATGTCGGCGCCGGCACAGGTTTCGGACGCAGACTCGCAGTAGGTGATATCCGGGTGGACCTGCTTGTAGTTGTCCATGGCGACGGGGTCGTGAGCCTGTATCGTGCATCCCAGGCTTTTCAACTGGTTGACGATTTCCAGGCTGGGGGCCGATCGAATGTCATCGGTGTTGGGCTTGAAGGCCAGACCCAACAGGGCGACGGTCTTGCCGGTGAGGTTTCCCGCCAATCGTTCGGCTTTGGCCAGGGCGCGTCCCGGAAGGCTCGCGTTCACTTCTATTGCTGCCTGGACGACAGTCATTTCCGAGCCCGCCTGGTTTGCAATGTGTACGATGGCGTTGGTGTCCTTGGGCAGGCAACTGCCGCCGAATCCGAGGCCAGGGTGGAGGAATTTCGACCCGATCCGCTTGTCCAATCCCATGGCCTTGGCCACGTCGAATACATCGGCGCCGACGGCTTCGGCCAGCTTGGCGATTTCGTTGATGAAGGAAATCTTCACAGCCAGGAAGCTGTTTGAGGCGTACTTGATCAGCTCGGCGGTTTCGATCCCGGTCTTGAGGATTGGGGTGTCGAGCAGGAAAAGGGGCCGGTAGATTTCGCGCATCAATTCTTCGGATCGTTCGGTTTCAACACCGATGACGACGCGGTCCGGACGCATGAAATCCTCAATGCTGGATCCTTCGCGCAGAAATTCGGGATTGCTGGCCAGGTCGAACGGGATGGGTTGGTCCTGGCTTTCGGTCAGGACCTTGGCCAGCTTGCGGGCAGTGCCCACAGGGACCGTGCTCTTGGTGACGATCACCAGGTAGCGGTCCATCAAACTGCCGATCTCGGCACCTACCTGCATTACGTACTGCAGGTCTGCTTCTCCGCTGTTTGACATCGGGGTCTGCACTGCGATGAAGACCACGTCCGCTTCCTTCATCCCCTCGGCCAGACTGGTGGTGAAGTGTAGTCGCCCCTCGGATGTGTTTTTTGCCACCAGGAGGTCCAGCCCGGGTTCGTAGATGGGCATGATTCCCTTGTGCAGGTCCTGGATGCGGTCCGGGTTGATGTCTACACAAGTGACCTGGTGCCCGAAATCGGCCAGACAAGCCCCTGAAACCAGCCCGACATATCCTGTGCCAACCATGCATATTCGAATCATGAAAATTCCTTCCGTGATGTCGACAGGACACCAGACAGGGTTTGTTTCAATTCGTACTGGGGCTCCCAGGCGGAATCCCGTTTAATTTTGGTATTGTCCCCGACCAGGAACGGAATATCCGACGGCCTGCAAAGGTCGGGATCAGTCTTCAGGTTGATCTCAACAGTAGCTTCGTCCAGCAGCATCTCCAACCCTTGTCTTATCGTCAATGAAGATCCCGAGCAGACATTGTAGATTTCCCCGGGATGACCTTCCTTCAGCAACAGACGGTAGGCGTCCACCACGTCCCGAACGTCCAGAAAATCGCGTGCCGCGGACAGGTCGCCGACGGAGATCTCGGAGGGACCTTTTCCGACCTCGGCGGCGGCGATCTGTCTGGCGAAGGAGGGGAAGGCGAAACGGGAGTCCTGACCGGGGCCGGTATGGCTGAAAGATCGTACCAGGATGATGGGCAGGTCCCAGGTGGCGGCATATTGCCGGCACAGCATTGTTTGGGCGGCCTTGCTCACACCGTAGGGAGAGATGGGATACAGGGGTGCGTCCTCCCGAATGGGCTTCCCCACATTTGGTTGGGGGCCGTATTCCTCGGCCGATCCGACGGAGAGCATTACCGGGCGCTCGGTTTCGGGCACGCGCCGTACGGCCTCCAGAAGATTCAGGGTGCCGGAGACGTTGGAGGTGAATGTGTCGGCGGGATCCCGGAAGGAAACGGCCGCGGAGCTCTGGGCGGCCAGATGAAAGACCATAGACGGTCTCAAACGATTTACAAGGTCTGCCACGGGACGCGGATTTTCCAGGGCCATGGGCAAGTAGATGAAGTCGCCGGACGGGCCCGTGTAGCGGACGGCGTCCGGCAGGTCGGTAGAGGGTCCGGCCAGTTGGAATTCCCCCGCTCTGGCGGGCAAGGGTTGATCCGGTCCGTGACGGCCGACGCCGACTACGGGAAGTCCCGCCAGCGCCAAGCTGCGGACGAGGTGTAGTCCCACGAAACCCAGGGCACCGGTGACCAGGTTGCAGGGACCGCTAAGGACGGGATTTGCCGAGTTTGAATTCAAGTCATTATCCGTTCAACAGCCGAAGCCAGTCTTTGTAAAGACAACGGTCCATAATTACATCCAAGCCTGCGGCCCGGGCTGCGGCAGCGGCTTCTTCATTGACGACGCCTTCCTGTAGCCAGACACACGCATCTTGCCGAGCGATGGCCTCGTTGACGATCGGTGGTACGGTGTCGCTTCGGCGGAAGATATCGACTATGTCCACCTTGCCGGGCACGTCGGCCAGGGTGGAGTAGATCTCGATCCCCATTATGGGCTCGCTGTGCATGGGGTTGACGCCCACGACTTCGATGCCCTTCCCGAGCAGGAATTTGGCTATCCCATGACTGGCCCGGTCTTCTTTGGGGGAAATGCCTACAACGGCAACTCGTTTCATTCCGGCCAGAATTGCCCTCATTTGTTCGTCAGCTGGATTCGCGAAAGCGGGTCCGTCATTTATTCCTTCATTCATCTACAAATCCTTTCGGAATCGCTTCAGGTATTGTAATCCCAGTGTAAGCGAAGTTCAGAGTGTAGAATTTATTAGCAGGGCCGAAAAAAGTAAACCCTGGACCGGGCAGGGGATTCCCGTCTGAGGCGGAAAATTTCCCTTCACGGGATGTGCCCGGACCATTATTGTGACTGAATAGTTATTCATTGTAGCCTGGAGGCGGCTTTCCGCTCCCCGGCCAGACCCGTGGAAGGTATCACCGTGAATCCGGTTTTCATGTCCCTCCTCCTGTTTTTTTCACTCTCCCTGTTCATAGGCACCATGGCAGACCGGTACTGGCTGCTGCGTGCGGGAGAATTTTCCTTCCGGCACGATCGCGTGGCCGATCGTCTGAGGAGCCTGTTGGGTGTCGGATTTGGACAGAAACGTCTCCTGTACGAGAAGGGAGCCGGCTGGATGCACGTGGGCATATTCGCTGGTTTCCTCGTCGTCTCTTTGCGCACGGTTACCTTACTTGGGCGTGGCTTCGACACCGGCTACAACCTGCCTTTTATGGATGGCCCACTGGGACTGTTCTATGCGTTGTTGAAGGATACTTTCGCTGTTTTGGTAATCGTGGCCATTCTCTACGGGATATGGCGGCGTCTGGTCATTCGCCCCGCACGGTTGCACTTGAGCCTGGAGGCCGTGCTGATCCTGCTTTGGATCGCTATCCTCATGGTCACCGATCTGGTGGGCGATGCGGCCGGACTGCGCCTTGATCCCCATCATCGGGAGCGGGGTTGGGCTTGGGCTTCGACAGCCCTGTCGCCGCTTTTCGCCGGCAGTACGGAGTCTGCGGCCGGTGTCTGGGTACAGGCCATGTTCTGGTCCCATTGCGTGCTGGTGCTGGCCTTCCTGAATTTTCTGCCTTTTGGCAAACACTTTCACGTCCTGACTGGCCTGCCTGCGGTTTACTTGCGTCGCATGACTCCCAGTGCGGCTCTCGAAAAGATGGATTTCGAGGGCAAGGAGGTCTTCGGAGTCGGCAAGCTGGAAGATTTTTCCTGGCACCGCTTTCTGGACATGTACACCTGCACGGAGTGTGGGCGCTGCAATGACCAGTGTCCGGCCAACGTCACGGGCAAGCCCCTGGCTCCGCGGGAAATTATTACCAACGAACGAGACGAGGCGTACCGACTGGCTTCACACTTGATACAGGTCGGAAAGTGGAAGGCCGAAGGTCGTGACGAGCTGGCAGCGGCCGCAATCGCCGACTGCGAGCGTCCCGCCTTGATCGGCGAAGTGAACGATGTGGAAGCGATCTGGGCTTGCACGACCTGCGGTTGGTGCGTCAGTCATTGTCCGGTCGTGATAGACCATATCCCGAATATTATCGACCAACGCCGCTACCTGACGATGATGGAGGCGAAGGTCCCGTCCGTATTGCAGAACGCGCTGAAGGGCCTGGAAAACAACAGTAACCCGTGGAACGTCAGCGCTGCCGCTCGGGAGGACTGGATCGGAGATCTGGAGGTGCCTCGTCTGCGGGACAAGGGTTCGTCCGAGTACCTCTTGTTCGTGGGCTGCGCCGGCAGTTTCGATGATCGCAACAGTGATGTGACCCGGGCTTTTTGCCGTCTGCTGAACAAGGCGGGAGTGGATTACGCTGTGCTGGGCACGGAGGAGGGTTGCTGTGGTGACCCAACCCGCCGGGTGGGCAACGAATACCTGTTCCAGATGCAGGCACAGCAGAACATCGCTGCTTTCCAGAAATATTCCGTCAAGAAAATCATCACCGCCTGTCCCCACGGCTTCAACATGATCCTCAACGAGTATCCTGATTTCGGTCTTGAAGGAGTGGAAGTTGTCCACCACACAGAACTATTGGCCGAGTTGGTGGCGGACGGCCGCCTGAAACTGAAGGCCGCCGCCCAGGCCAAGGTCACTTTTCACGATTCCTGTTATCTGGGACGCCACAACGATATCTACGAGGCACCCAGGAAGGTGCTGGGGTCCATTGAGGGCATCCAGCAGGTGGAGTTGGACCGTTCACGGCGGGAGGGCTTCTGCTGCGGTGCCGGCGGAGGTAGGATGTTCATGGAAGAGGATCTGGGCACCCGCATCAACCACGAGCGAATCAACGAAGTCGCCGGGACCGGAGCCGCAGAAGTATGTACGGCCTGCCCGTTCTGTCTGACCATGTTGGGAGACGCAATTAAGGAGACCGATCGCCAGGAACAGTTGCAGGCCCGGGATCTGGCGGAGATCCTTTTGGAGAACCTGGCCGACTGACTTGTCCGACTGACTTGCCCGACCCGCTTGGTATGAAATTCTGGAGGAAATCAATGGGCGTCCAGCAGCTAGTCAGATCCACTAAACGATTGGACCGGATCTGGAGCCGGGGGAAGGATTTTCTCGGCTCGGAGCTTCCCATTATGTGTGGAGCCATGACCTGGATCAGTGATCCGAAACTGGTTTCACTGATGAGCAACATGGGAGCATTTGGTGTTTTGGCAGCTGGGAATATGCCGCCGGAACTCTTTGCCGATGAGGTGGACAAGACTTTCGAACTGACTGCCCGTCCATTTGCCGGCAACGTGATCACCATCGCCCCGAATTATTTGGAACACCTGGATATCCTCTGCCGGAAGGAAGTGAGTCACATTGTCTTTGCGGGTTCCCTGCCACGCGGCACTGAAGTGCGGAAGGCCAAGGAGAGCGGCGCCAAGGTGCTGTGTTTTGCCTCGACCAGCAGTATCGCCAAGCGGATGATCAGTAACGGTGCCGATGCCCTGATCCTCGAAGGCAGCGAGGCAGGGGGGCACATCGGGCATGTTTCCACGATCGTCCTGTTGCAGGAAATCCTCTTCAATTTTCCCGAGATTCCCATCTTTGTGGCCGGAGGCATAGCCACCGGTCGGATGATTGCCCATCTCGGCTTGATGGGAGCGGCGGGTGCTCAAATGGGAACCCGCTTTGTCTTGGCCGAGGAGTGTGGAGCCCATGATCGGTTCAAGGAGGTTTTTCTGCGGGCTCGGGCTCGCGAGGCGATTTCCACTCCCCAGTACAGTGCCAAGTTGCCCGTAGTTTCCGTCCGGGCCCTGAACAACCACGCCATGGAACATTTCGGCCACCTGCAATTGGAACTGCTGGAGAAGCTGGGCTCCGGGGAATTAACCCGGTCCGATGCCCAGTTCAAGGTGGAGGAATACTGGGTCGGATCCCTGCGCGATGCAGCGGTGGAAGGCGATGTGGAACATGGCTCCCTGATGGCAGGCCAATCGGTGGGAATAATGAACAAGGTCCAGCCACTTCGTGATATCCTGCAGGAATTGGTTGATGAGGCAGATGATGGGCTCCGGAAAGTGGAGGAGAAATTGGCGGATTCCAACTGACCACATATTGTGGCTCCTGTCCTGCCTGTGGCACCAAATTTGATAGGACTTTAGAATATGAGCCAGGTGCCCCTCAGGTGCCTGCACGATTCTACATTCCGATGCCGGGGGCTCTCCATGTTGCGATTTGCCACCTACCCAGTTCCAAGAGCGGTAATATTGAGTCTGACCCTGCTGGCCATGGCTTACACCGCAGCCCCGGCCGAGGTGAATTCGTCTGTCGAGGGTCAGGCCCTGATCTCCGCCAATCCGGAAAATCCTGCCGGGTACATCGAACTGGGTGAATTCCTGCTGGAAAATAATCGGTATGAAAAATCGGTAGAGGTTCTGGAGAACGGGCGCCAAAAGGCCTTGCCTTCAGTGGATCTACTGGTTGTTTTGAGCCGGGCTTACGAGGCGCGGGGGTTTATGGCCAGGGCCGAGTCGGTGATCCATGAGGCGTTAACCATCGACGGCAAGAGTGTGGCGGTCCACCTGCGCCTGGGGGAAATCTATTTTCTGATGGGATGGCCCAAGTCGGGCCTGGACAGTTTCCGCGATGCGATTGCCCTGGCTCCGCAGGAGGCGGAACCCAAGGTGAAACTGGTGGGCGGATTGTTGGAGGCCGGCCTGTTGGCTGAAGCCGAGGAGTCCTGTCTGAAGTTCCTCTCGATGGATGGGGATAACGTTGATCTTTGGCTCTCACTGGGTCAGGTCCTGGAAAACCAGGAGAAGCGGAGGGCGGCTTTCACGACCTACGGGCAGATTCTGGTCCTGGATCCTGATAATTCCGTTGCCTACGCGCGCCAAGGAAGGTTGTTCTGTCAATTCAGTCAGTTCGATGCGGCCGAAACATCGTGTCGCAAGGCTTTGGAGTTGGACGAAGAGAATGCCATTGCCCACGCCTACCTGGGTATTGCGTTGAGCAACCTGGGTCGCAACAACGAGGCCCGCAAACACGCCGCGATAGCGGAAAAGGCAGGGCTGAACATGCTTTCAGTCTGGAAAAAGATAGGGAATTAAAGAGGATACTACGTGGAGCGATCGCGGGGCCCGGCGTGATCCGGGCCCCGAATCAGATTTAAACCTAACTGCGAATTTTTCCCACTTCGTCCGTCAACGCGGGCAGCACATCAAACAAATCAGCCACGATTCCATAATCAGCCACCTTGAAGATGGGGGCATTGGCGTCCTTGTTGATGGCAACGATGCACTTGCTGCTGCTCATGCCTGCCAGGTGCTGGATCGCGCCGGAGATGCCGCAGGCTATGTACAGGTTGGGGCCCACGGTCTTGCCGGTCTGTCCAACCTGGTGGGAGTAGTCCACCCAACCGGCGTCCACGACGGCGCGGCTGGCCCCGGCTGCTGCGCCCAGGGTTTCGGCCAGTTTTTCAATCAACTGGTAGTTCTCCGGACCCTTGATGCCCCGGCCACCCGAAACGATGATCTCGGCATCCGTCAACTCCACCTTGCCGCCGCCTGAGGTTTCGAATTTTTCGACAACCGCCTTGAGGTCTATACCGTCCAGCCCCGGATCGAAGGTCTCAGCAGCCGTGGCCGCGCCACCCTTCTCTTCCAGGACGAAGGCGTTGGGCCGGATGCCGACTACGCTGATCGCGGTCTTGGGTACGACATCGGTGAAACACTTACCGGCAAAGATTGGCCGGCGGATTTCGAACCCACCATCGAACTTCAATCCCACAGCATCGCTGACACACGCGCATTCCAGTTTGGCGGCCACTTTCGGCCCCAGATCCTTGCCCATGGCGGTTGAGCCGATCATCAGGATGTCGGGGTTGTTGATCTTGCAGAAGCCGGCCAGGGCGGTGCTCCAGGCCTCGCTGTTGTAGGTGCTCAGAGCGTCACCCGAGGCGGCAAATACCTTGTCGGCTCCGTATTTTCCCGCTTCGGCGGTGGCCGTTGAAGCATCCTGTCCCAGGAAAACTCCCCAGACCTCGCCTCCGTTCGCGTCGGCGATCCGGCGGGCCTCGCTGATCATCTGCCAGGCTACCTTCTTCAGGACGCCATCCCTTTGTTCTATGAATACTGCTAGGTTCGGCATTATATCTTGCTCCCCTGGTCAATTAAGACTGGTCATTAGGACCGGTTAGATCACTTTGGCTTCTTCGTTCAGCAAACGGGCCAGCTCCTTGGCGGCCTGGGCAGGCTCCTCGGCTTCAACCAGCTTGCATTCCGCCCTGGCAGGCGGAGGGGAGTAGAGTTTGATTTCGACCAGATTGGCCGGAACCTCAAGGCCCAGGTCCGCACAGGTCACCGTTTCCATCGGCTTCATGCCGGCCTTCATGATGTTGGGCAAGCTCGGTAGGCGGGGTTCGTTAAGACCCTTCTGGCAGGTCAGCACAGCGGGCAGGGAGGCCTTGACGACTTCCTTGCCGCCTTCGATCTCGCGGTGGGCGGTCAACGATCCCTCGCCAATTTCAAGATGTGTAATGGCCGAGATATGGGGCAAGCCCAGCTTCTCCGCCACCAGGATGCCCACCTGGCCACTGTCGTCGTCGATGGCCTTGTTACCGAAAAGGATCAGGTCGAACTCGTCGCGCTTCAGGGCGGCGACCAGTACGGTGGCGATTGTCGCTTCGTCTGCGCCGTCAAGGACCGGGTCCGTGATCATGACGGCTTTGTCGCAACCTACGGCCAGACAATCCTTCTTGATCGTTTCCTTGACTGTTTCGGGGCCAATGGTGATGGCGGTCACTTCAACTTCACCGCCGGCCTCTTTGATTTTAACGGCTTCCTCGACCCCGTAGGCGTCGTAGGGATTCAGGATCCGGGTGAAGCCGGACTGGTCCAACACCGCGGCAGGAGCGGCCAGGTTGATCCGGGTTTCCGAATCGGGTACTTGTTTGACACAAACGGCAATCTTCATGGTTCCTCCCGGGGCGGAAATCAGCCCCGCATGCTAGGGATTCATGGACAGCTACGATGATTTTGCTCCATAATAGGGGGAGCGAAACTTGCCGTCAATAAGCAGGCAATAAGCAGGCAATGTTCCAAATATCCGGAACCAGCGTTTTTTTCACTGGTATTCATTGCTCTGAGCGTTGACTTAAACGGATTCCTTTGCGTATGAGGGGGGAATTGCGATATTTCCAGGACCCTGGTCTTTCCACGTTTTTCCCGAAAGGGTTTCTAAATATGGCCATGTACCCGTTCACTTCAGGTCTCTTCTCTCGCCGGTTTTCCCATGTTTTACCAGCTGTCGTGTTGTTGGGGTTGCTGATTTTCTGCGCGGGATGTGGTGGGGGATCATCCTCAGCCGATGGGGAGCAACAATCCGGACAGGTACAGAAAAGCCCCCAGAAGGGCCATGGGCAAGGGCCCCATGGACCCGGCGGCCAAGGGGCCGGATCAGAGGAACTGGCTGTTCCGGTTGCCGTGGACCAGGCCTGGATCGGACCCATAGCCAGCTACTACAATTCCACTGCGACCCTTGAATCGGAACGTGAGGCCCAGGTGTTGGCCCGTGTTTCAGGACTGATTCGGGAACTTGCGGCCGAAGAGGGAGATGAAATCGAAGCCGAGGCCCGACTTCTGACCATCGCCAACGATGAATACCGACTTAGGGTGCGGCAGGCCGAGGCCAGGACGGCCAATCTGCGGTCCCGTTTCGAACGACTGGAGGCTATGCTCGGCGAAATGTTGACGACCGAAGAGGAGTTCCAGGCTGCCAAGAGTGATCTGGCGTCAGCCGAAGCTGATGAGGGGCTGGCTAGGCTCCAGCTTTCATACGCCACGGTGAGGGCTCCGTTTTCCGGTCTGGTCACCCAGCGTTTGGTCGAGGCGGGCCAGAACGTGTCAGTGGGCGACCCTCTTTTCATGCTGGCCGATTTTCACCCGTTGTTGGCACGCGTGCACGTACCCAGCCGGGAGCTCCACCAGCTCCAGCTCAACCAGAATGTGGATCTGATCCTGGACAGCGACGGTAGTCGGTTGCAAGGCACCATCAAGTTGATTAGTCCGGTCATAGACGCATCCAGCGGCACGATCAAGATCACGGTTGAAGTGGTCGAATATCCAGCCGGTACCAGGCCGGGTGATTTCGCCGAAGTCCATATCGTCACGGAACTTCGCCCCGAGGCGGTTCTGGTGCCGCGCTCCGCCGTTCTGACTGACAAGGGAGAGTCCGTGGTTTTTGTGGCGCTTGTCGGCAAGGAAGGCCAACAAGGCCAAAAGGAAAAGAAGGCCAAGGAAACACCGAATAAAGTTTCGGCAGAGCGCCGGGTAGTGGAAGTGGGCTTTTCCGATGATGAGCATACGCAGATCTTGTCCGGCCTTGAGGCCGGGGAGCAGGTAGTGGTCAAAGGCCAGCGCTCGTTGAAGCACGGTGCTTCCTTGAAGGTTCTGGAAACCAACTCGTCAGGATCGCCCAAACCGTCCGGAGCTGAATCCTGATGCTGTCCTTCATTGAACTGGCGGTACGCAGACGCGTCAGCGTTGTAATGGCTGCCTTGGCTGTAGTGACTTTCGGCCTGGTCGGCTATCAGCGCTTGGCGCTCGAACTCTTTCCGGATATCACCTACCCCTCCCTGACGGTCCAAACCGAGTTCCCCGACACGGCGCCCCAGGAAGTGGAAAACCTGGTCACGCGTCCGGTTGAGGAAGTGGTCGGAGTTCTGCGCGGCCTGCAGACGGTTCATTCTGTTTCCCGGCCTGGGGTTTCAGAGGTCACCTTGGAATTCGAGTGGGGCAGCGACATGGACCTGCTGTCCATGGAGGTCCGCGAGAAACTGGATCGGTTGCTCCTGCCCGAAGAGGCTCTTGATCCGGTAGTGCTGAGGTACGACCCCAGTCTGGATCCGATTCTGCGGCTGGCCTTGAGTGGTTCGGAGGACCTGATGGTGCTGCGACGCCTGGCCGACAAGCAGATCAAGCAGGACTTCGAGACCGTCAAGGGCGTGGCCGCCGCCAGGATCAAGGGAGGGCTGGAGGAGGAAATCCAGATCGAGGTGGACCAGGAGCGTTTGGCCGTCTTGGGAATCTCCCTGGATCAGATTCGCCAAGTGGTGGGTGTCAGCAATGTAAACCTGCCGGGCGGAGCCCTGCGTGGACAGGATAGCCAGTACCTGATCCGCACCATAAACGAATTCGACGACGTCGAGGAAATCGCGGACCTGATCATTGCCCGCAACGGTTCCGCCGCGGTACGTCTACGGGATGTCGCGGAGGTTTTCTGGGGTCATAAGGAGCGCGAAGAGATCACCCGGGTGGGAGGGCATGAGTCGGTTGAGATTTCACTCTACAAGGAGGGCGATGCGAACACAGTGACGGTAGCCCGTCGCCTGCGCGAGAATCTTGCCGAGTGGCAGGATGGGAAGTTGCCCGCCGGGGCGGAGCTGACGGTTCTCTTCGACCAGTCACATTTCATCCAGCAGTCGGTGAACGAGGTCCGCAACGCGGCTCTGATCGGTGGAGTGCTGGCCATCGGGTTGCTTCTGCTCTTCCTGCGGGACCTGAGGAGTACCCTGATCATCGCCACCAGTATTCCCATCTCGGTGGTGGCGACTTTCATCGCGATGTACAAGCTGGATATCTCGTTGAACATCATGTCCCTGGGCGGGTTGACCCTGGGGATTGGTATGTTGGTTGACAATTCGATCGTGGTGCTGGAATCGATCTATCGCAAACGAAAGCTGGGACAGTCACTCTTTGTTTCAGCCGTGAGGGGTACTGCCGAAGTGGGGCCGGCGGTGATTGCCTCGACCCTTACATCCGTGGCCGTGTTTTTGCCCATCGTTTTTGTCGAGGGGATTGCTGGTCAGCTCTTCCGGGACCAGGCCTTGACCGTCACCTTCAGTCTGTTGGCGTCACTGGTGGTGGCCGTTACCATCATTCCCATGTTGAGCGCTTCGGGATCCCGGCTGCCCGGGCCGAACGCCTTGCGGAAGGCCGGTGCCAGTGACGTTGTGGTCGAGCAGGATGATCAGGAGGGTAAAGACACCGGAAGTCCGGTGTTGACCCTGGGTTGGTTCTCTCGCCTGTATGATAGTCTGTTGCACGGTGCCCTGCGTTTGAAATGGATGACCCTGGCGCTTGGCTTCGGCTTGTTCTTTGCCTCGTTGGCAGCGTTGGGACTATTGGGCACGGAGCTGATTCCCCAGCTCAGTGAGGGTGAGTTTTTCTTCGAATTGAACCTGCCCGAGGGAGCCTCTCTGGCGGCCACCGACCGGACGATGCAAATCATGGAAGCGGCCGCCGCTGACGAAACGGCCGTCGAGCGCAGCTACGCGACCATCGGCAGCCGTCTTGGCTCCGGCGGCATTTCCGTGAACACCAAGGCGGAAAATCTGGGACAACTGAACCTGGTACTGGGTGACCGGTCGGATGTGGAGACCGAACTGGCAATTGCCGACCGGCTTCGCCGTAGTTTCTCCGGCCTGCCCGACGTCGAGGTCAAGTTTGGGCGGCCCAGTTACTTCAGTCTGAAAACGCCCGTAGAAGTGATCATTTTCGGCGAGGACCTGGATGAGCTTCGCTCCTATTCACTGGAACTGGTCAAGAATTTGGAGTCGGTTCCCGGCCTGGTGGATGTTCGCTCAAGCCTGGAGGCTGGAAACCCCGAGCTCCAAGTGGCTTTTGACCGTCAGCGGTTGGCAGCCATGGGACTGGACATGGGAGTACTTTCGGAAACACTGAAGAACCGGGTGCTGGGAGTTGTGCCGACCCGGTTCAAGGAACAGGATCGGCAGATCGATATCCGCATCCGCAACCGTGAGCAGGATCGCCGCTCGGCTGATGACGTACGCAACCTGATCATCCCCGGTCCGGAGGGACTCCCGATCCGTCTGCTGACCGTGGCCGACATCAGCGAGGCCCGTGGACCAGCGGAAATTCATCGGCTCCAGCAGCAGCGGGCGGCCGTGGTTTCGGCCAACCTCGAAGACCGCAGCCTGGGTTCGGTGATCGTCGAAGTGGAGGCCGTGCTGGCGGCAGCGCCTCCTCCGGCCGGATTGAGCACCGAGCTGGGCGGCCAGAATGCAGAGATGCAGGCCAGTTTCAACAGTCTGCGCTTTGCCATGGCCCTGGCGATCTTCCTGGTCTACCTCGTGATGGCGGCCACTTTCGAGAGCTTTCTGCACCCCTTCCTGGTGCTGTTCACGATTCCTTTGGCCCTGGTAGGTGTCGTGGCCGGGTTGTTAGCTACTGGAACCACGATTACTGTAATTGTCCTGATCGGCACGGTAATGCTGGTGGGCATCGTGGTGAACAATGCCATCGTTTTGATCGATACGATCAACCGTCTCCGGCGAGCCGGAGCCGCCAAGCGTGATGCCGTGCTCAGGGCAGGGCATTTGAGACTGCGTCCCATCCTGATGACCACCCTGACCACCATCCTGGGCCTTATGCCGATGGCCTTGAGTTGGGGTGAGGGTGCCGAACTCCGCGCGCCGCTGGCGATAACCGTGGCCAGCGGTTTGGCGCTCAGCACCCTGCTGACGTTGGTGGTCATTCCGGCGGCATACATTGCTGTGCCGTCGCGCATTGATCCGCAAATTGATGAGGAATTCGACGAACAATTCGATGAATTGTTGGAGTAGTCGGTAGAGCAGCATTAGGCGAAAAGATTGAGGTCCCAGTGTGATGACACTTCCCGAAATTGCGATCAAGCGGCCCGTGACCATCATGATGGTCCTGGTCAGTATCGTGGTGTTGGGCCTGGTCGCATTGACCCGGTTGCCCTTGGCCTTTATGCCCGACATGGTCCAGCCCGAACTCTTTGTGCAACTCCCCTACCAGAACGCCTCACCCGAGCAGGTCGAGCGCATGGTCGTCAGACCGGTGGAGGACGCCATCGGTTCGGTCAAGGGGCTGCGCAGCATGTGGTCCCGTTGCGGGAGTGACGGCGGGCGCGTACGCCTGGAGTTCAGCTGGGATACGGATATGCACCTGGCCCGGGTCGAGGTCTGGGAGCGCATCGACCGGATTCGGGGAGATCTGCCCGACGACATGGGCGACATCCAGGTTACTACAAGTTGGGGCTCGCAGGACGCCGACACGCCGGTGATGGAAGCCCGTCTCAGCTCACCACGTGACCTGAGCGAGAGCTACGACCTGCTGGAACGCAAGATCATCCGACCGTTGGAACGGGTGGCTGGAGTGGCGCAGGTTCGCCTGGACGGTGTGAATCCGCGCGAGGTCCGGATCAATTTGCGGGTGGCCGATCTTGAAGTTCACGGCATGGATGTGCGTGATGTGTTCAATGTTCTGCGCGGAGCCAACTTCGACCAGTCCCTGGGCAGGATAGTCGCCGGGGACTCCCGCTTTACGGTGCGAACGGTGGGGACCCTGGCTTCGGAGGAGCAAATCCAGAACCTTCCCCTTCGTGCCGATGGACTCCGACTGAGGGACGTGGCCGACGTTGTATTCCAGGAGCCTCCCCTGGAATATGGCCGGCACCTGGATGGAAACTTCGCTGTCGGCGTATCCGTCACCCAGGAGTCGCGGGCCAACACCGTTGCGGTGTGTGACGGACTCGAGGCTGCTGTTGAGAAAATGAACAGTGATCCGGAGTTGGAGGGCGTAAATTTTCTGATCTGGTTCAGCCAGGGCAAGGAAATCCGTAAAACCCTGAAGGATCTGACCTTCACGGGCCTCTTCGGTTCGATCCTGGCCGCGGCCGTGCTTTTTTTATTCCTGCGCCGTGTCTCGACCACGATCGTGGCTGTGTCGTGCATCCCGTTCTCGCTGATCGTGACCTGCGGGATCGTTTGGGCGCAGGGCCGTAGCCTGAACACATTGACCCTGCTGGGCCTGATCGTGGGCATCGGCATGTTGGTCGACAACGCGGTGGTGGTGATGGAAAACATTTTCCGCCATCGTGAGCTGGGCGCCGATCGCAGAACCGCCGCGCTCAAGGGGGCCAGGGAAGTAACCACTGCGGTGGTGGCGGCCACCTTCACCAGCGTGATCGTTTTTATCCCTTTGATTTTCAACAAGCCCAGCGAGATGAACCTTTATCTCAAGGAACTGGGCATCACGGTTTGTTTGACGCTGCTGGCCTCCCTCTTCATCAGCCAGACGTTGATTCCGTTGGCCACTTCGAAGTATATCAGCAGTAAGCCAAGGTCCAAAGGCAAGGCGATGCTTTGGCTGGAGGAGAAGTACTACAGGGTGCTTAAGCTCAGTCTGCGACGCCGTTGGGTGGCCCCGATCGTGGGTTTGCTCATCGTCGCCTCGGCGGTGTATCCCTTTCAAAACGTGGACAAGAATTTCGATTCGAGCAATCCCGAACTCTTCGTGCAGCTCAGCTACGAAGCCAGTGAGGAGTTGAGTCTGGCCGGCAAGGAAGAGCTGGTTACACGGGTGGAGCAGCACATTGAGCCGCACCGAGAGGAACTGCTGGCCCGTTCCATCTACAGTTTCTGGAATGATCGCTGGATGATGACTCGTATCTATCTGCACGAAGGTGAGACGAACTCGGAAAATATCGAACTGGTACGGAATCGCCTGCGGGAAATGTTGCCCGAGATCGCCGGAGTGAAGCTGAGTATCGAGGAGAACCGACAGGGCTGGCGGCGGCATAGGGGCAAGGGCCGGGTCGGCTTCCAGATCGTGGGCGACGACACCGAGGTCTTGATGGAGCTGGCTGAACAGGCCACCCTGTGCCTTGAATCCATTCCCGGTCTGATTGACGTGGGAACTCGGCACGCGGAGTCCCAACAGGAGTTGCACATCGAGCCGGATCGGGATTTGGTTTCCCGCTACGACGTGACTCCGAACCAGGTTTCACAGGTGGTGGGCCTGACCTTCAGGGGCCGTCGGTTGCAGCGCTTCCGCACCGCCGATGGTGAAAGAGAGATGCGCCTGACCCTGGACGAGAAGGAGAGCGAGAGCCTGGACCAGCTGAGGAATCTGCCCCTGCAGACCGCCGATGGACAGAAAGTGCCTTTGGCCTCGGTGGCGGATCTGACCCTGCGTCCGGGGCGGGAATCGATTCAACGGGACAACCGTTTGACCAGCATCTGGGTGACCGCCAAGTACAGCAGCGGTACGCGCGAGCAGTATATGCCCCAGGTCGAGGCCGCCATGCAGGAGATGGAATTTCCCTATGGCTACCGGTGGACATTCGGACGGTGGGAAAGTCATCAGAGAGAGCAGTCTCGCGAATTCCTGACCAATTTGTTGCTGGCCCTGATGTTGATATTCGCGGTTATGGCCGGGCTTTTTGAATCGGTTCGGCAAGCCATCGCCCTGATGATTTCGCTGCCGTTTGCCATGAGCGGTGCGATGTGGATCTTGTATGCCACGGGGACCGATTTCGATCAACCGGCGGCGATCGGCCTGTTGTTGCTGATCGGTATCGTGGTGAACAACGGGATTGTCATGCTGGAGCACATCAACCAGTACCGCCGTGCCGGGATGGAGCGGACGGAGGCGATGCTGCGCGGTGGCCGCGAACGTTTGCGACCTATTCTGATGACGGCCCTGACCACTTTGCTGGGGTTGGTGCCGATTGCGGTGCAGAAGCCGTCCCTGGGTGGGGTTTATTATTACTCGATGGCATTGGTGATCATGGGAGGGCTCTTCGTCAGCACCTTCCTTACTACTGTATTATTGCCGACTACTACGACTCTGACGGAAGACTTCTTCGGCGGAATTGGGCGTTTGCTCAGGAATTTGTCCGGGCGGCGGCAAGAGCAGCTTCAGGCGGAAAACCGCACATTGGGAGACTCCTGAACCATGGGGACCCAAAAAGGACCAGCGTTGGCCGGACTATCCCGGATCCTGGGCCCCGATGCACTTCTAACCGACCCGGCCGCTCGGCTTGTGTATTCCCGCGACTCATCCCACATGACCCTGGGTCGGCCTCTGGGCATTGCCTTGCCCGCCGATGCCAGTACCCTCCGCAAAGTTGTCCGATTTTGTAAAGTGAATGAACTGGCTGTAGTTACCCGGGGCACCGGTACGGGCCTGAGCGGCGGAGCTGTGCCGAACGAGGGTGAAGTGGTTTTGGCTACTTCACAACTGAAGGCCCTCGGTCCGGTCGACGACCAGGGTCTCCGTGTTAGGGCTGAAGCCGGTGTGCTGAACGACCAGGTCAGCGCCCACGCTTCTTCCTTTGCCCTGCACTTCGCCCCGGATCCCAGCAGCCAGAGCATCTCCTCGATCGGCGGCAACATTGCCGAGAACGCCGGCGGTCCCCACTGTTTGCGCCACGGGGTTACCCTGCATCATCTGCTGCGTCTGGAGTGGTGCGATGTCCAGGGAAGGGCTTTGACTACCGGCCGGGGTCTGGCTTGTGAACGGGGCATCGATTTGACTTCGTTGCTGTGCGGGAGCGAGGGCACCCTGGGAGTTGTCACCGCAGCGGATCTGAAACTTGTAACCGATCCTCAGTCGGTGGCGACCATGGCTGCCTTTTTTCCAGATCTGAATGATGCGACAGGTTCGGTGGTTTCGCTGCTGAGAGCGGGCTTGATGCCGGTGGCCGTCGAGATGGTCGATCAGCCGATGCTCGAGGCGGTTGAGGCTGCCTTTGGTTTCGGCTTCCCGACCGACGTGGCCGCGGCCATGATTCTGGAGTTCGCCGGGCAGCCGGAGGAGGTGGCCGAGGATGCGGATCAGGCCGGGAACCTGCTGATGGGAAACGGTGCCCGGGAGATTCGCCGAGCCGAGGATGCGGCCACACGCATGGAACTGTGGAAATGCCGAAAAAAGGCCTTCGGCGCCGTCGGACGATTGGCTCCTAGCTACGTGACCATGGATGTGGTCGTTCCCCTTGGAAAACTCCCCGACCTGGTGCGGGAAATTCAGGTGATTAAGGCCAAGCATGGCGTAGAAATCGCGACGGCATTCCACGCCGGCGACGGCAACCTGCATCCAGGCGTGCACTACGATGACAGGGATTCGGAATTGCGCCGCGCCGCCCACGAGGCAGCCGATGAGATCATACGAACCGCCCTGGCCATGGACGGCAGCGTTACCGGTGAACACGGAGTGGGGATCGAGAAGCTGCATGCGGTCCCCTGGCAGCTCGATCCGGTCAGTCTGGAGTTGATGTGGGATATAAAACGGGTTTTTGATCCTGAGGACCGTCTGAATCCAGGCAAGGCGCTGCCCCCGCCCGGTTCCGCCTTGGCTGTGCCACCGTCCGTCCCGCGTGGTTGTACTTTCAACTGGGACAGCATGACGGTGACCGCCGAGGCGGATGTTTCCCTGTCCGAGCTACAGGCACAGGCCTTGGAGCGGGGGCTGTGGCTGCCTGTGGGATTAGCGGCCGCCACGACGCAGGCTGATGATCCTATGGGTCCCGGCCTGGGTTCCGATCGATCGATCAGCTCGGTGGTGGAGAACATCCTCTTCAGTCCGGCCCTGGTCGCGGGCGGATCCGCTCGCCATTTTCTCCTCGAATTATGGGCCGAGACCGGCGCCGGTCGGTTGCTGCATACCGGGGCGCCGGTATTCAAGAATGTGGCGGGCTATAATCTTGCCCAGATGCTTTGCGGGTCCGGCCGCGTTCTGGCCCAGCCGCGGGCGGCAACCTTCCAGCTGCGTCCTGCACCGGAAAAGCTGGGGGTGTGGCGCTTCGCCGACTTGTCCGGGGATGGAAACTTTTGGGAAGGGATCCATTCGCTGATTGATCGTTTGGCGCACAGGGATCCCACTCTCGGCGGACCGGTTTTTGTGATCGATGGTTCCCAGGAAGATTGCTCCGCCTCCGGCCCGCAAGGCACCGTTACCGTGCTGGCCCCCGGTCGGGACCGGTCCTGGGATCTGGGTGATTTGGATAAGAGGTTGGTTGAGGTAGCGTCTTTGGCAGGTCTGGAGCTGTTGGAGCAAAAACGGTTCGATTTCAGGTCGTGGTCTCATGCCTTGGTGCATTTGCCGGATTGGGCCTTGGCCTGGCCGGACTGGTCAGTGTCCGCGAAACGGATTCAGGGGAAGATTGAAGCGGATAGGGGCCCCGGCGATCTTCAGAAAACGAGTTTTCTCCCCCAGAAGCCACCCTCCCGGATGATCTGGCAGGCATCTCCTGCACTGGTGTGGATCCCTGGTTCGGCAACCGAAAATGAAGGGTGGTGCTGCGACCACTGCTGTAGCGGCGGGAAGCCCACGCAGTTGCCTGATCCCGATGCTGGAGTTCCCCTGGATTTACTGCGGGGAATGAAGAAAGTGTTCGATCCTGATGGACGCCTGGACAATCCGCTTTGGCTGAAAGACGAAAACCATGGCTGACCAGCGCCAGACAGCCAAATCCCATCTGGCCGAACTCCTGCGCAGTTGTGTCCAGTGCGGTCTCTGTCTCCCCACTTGTGCGACTTGGCTGGCCACCGGGAACGAAGTGCATTCCCCTCGCGGCCGTTTGTTGTTGTTGGAAGAAGTTCTGAATATCGAGGATCCCGACACAAATATTCCCGTGGCCTTTCTGGCCGCCTTCGATCACTGCATAGGCTGTCGTGCGTGCGAAACGGCTTGCCCCAGCGGGGTGCCGTTTTCCTTGTTGGAATACGGCCAGGGCCTGGCCGGTGATTTGGTCGTCAACGGTAGTCCGGAAATACCCCAACCTGCGGTGCCGGGTTTTGTTCTGCGTCGTTTGGATTCCCCTTCAGTTTTACGCTTCCTGGGTCGGGTTGCCGGGGGAACTCGCTCATTTTTTGCCGGGATCCTAGGCCGTCGTTGGCGGAGTCGGCTGGATCATCTCCCTGTCGGGATGCGTAGCTTGGTCAGGCTGGTGGGCTCCATGCCGACGGCCCCGGAAACCGACGATCAGTTGCGCGCTCTGCTCGACGACCTTGTAAAGTCCAGTTCAGTCGTTCCGCCTCAAACCTATCCGGAGGACGCCCCCGTTTCTGACGATTCTCCGTCTGACGTAGCCTTCTTCCAGGGCTGCGCCAACAATGGTCTGTTGTCCGGCCCATCCCGTCGACTATGTGAATTGCTGAGATCCGCCGGATGCCGGGTCGAAGTTCCTCAAGGGCAGGATTGCTGTGGTGCCTTGGCTGCTCATACCGGGCGTCCGACTCGGGCGGCAGCCCAGCATCACCGCAACCGGGAAGTCTTCAACAAAAATACCGGAACCGGGTCCAGGATAGTCGTCGAAGCGGCAGGCTGCGGTCTGGAACTCAAGGAAGGTCTGGGGGATCTGGGTTCTCAGGTGATCGACGCCGTGCACCTCCTTTCCGGCTTGAACCTGCCGGTTTTGAGGGCAGTACCCTTGAAGGTGGCGGTCCATGATCCCTGTCACGCCCGCCATGGCCAGGGGATTTCCCAACAACCTCGGGAACTGTTGTCCAGGATTCCCGGTCTGACCCTGGTCGAGGCTGCCGAAGTTGAGGTGTGTTGTGGTAGCGGAGGAGTCTGGGGTTTGCGGTATCCTGAGATCTCGGAACAACTGGGTCGACGAAAAGCGGAAAATCTGGCGACTACCGGGGCCGATCTTGTGGTCACTTCCAATCCCGGGTGCCTGGGCCAGATTGCCGATGGATTGGCCCTCATAGCCCCGGATCTGCCCATTCTGCCCCTGACGGACCTGGTCTGGTATGCTGTAAAGCCGGAATAACCAGTTCCGTGACACAATTTCGAAGGCACAAGCAATTTAGTTTGGCTCCCAAAATAGTTGAATATTATTTAATAACGATAAAGTTATTTAGAGCTTGCCCTCGCTATCCGATATGTTATTAATACAGGAAACCGGGTATGTGACCCGGTTTGATTCTCAGATTAATCCTATTCTGGAAGCAGCCGATAAATTGGCCAGAATCAAAGATCCTGCCACCTTGTTCCAGTCCATCAGTGATCCGTCCCGGTTACGGTTACTGCGACTTTTATTCGGTGAAGAATTAAACGTCCAGGAGATGGTCCGGATCACAGGGTTGAGCCAGCCCAGAGTTTCCAAGCATTTGGCCATTTTGCGGGATCAGGGATGGCTACGGCAACGGCGCGAAGGGACTTGGAGTTGGTATCGAGCCGTACTTCCGGAAGATTTTCCCGCCGGAGAGTCCCTGTTTCGGCAGGTCCTGACGGTAGCCGATGATGTGGAAGAGGCAGAGGGCGACGATCAAGTGCTTTCCCTTGTTCTGGCTGATCGACAGTTGAAATCCCAAGATTTTTTCGCAGGGATCGCCCATCGGTGGGACGATATTCGCAGCGAATTCGAGCATCCGGACCTGCTGATCGGTGCTCTCGGTTCGTTGGTTGATCCAACCCTGAAAGTGCTGGATATAGGCACCGGGACTGGAGCCATGTTACCGGTTTTCGCTGGGGCGACCCGAGTGGTAGTGGCTCTGGACAACTCCCAGGCAATGCTCGTCAGGGCACAGGCCCGTTGCCGAGCCCAAGGGCGGATCGATAATCCGGTCAGTAGCTCGAACGGCTCACTGGCGGCAGTAGATTTCTGCGCCGGTGATGTGGATCAACTGCCATTTGCCGATAAGACTTTCGACGCCTGCAACTGCTCAATGGCCCTGCACCACGTGCCCAAGCCCGAGGCAGCAATGCAGGAGATGGCGCGGGTGGTCAAGAGTGGGGGAAGGGTTATGGTCACCGCCTTCTGCAGCCACAAGATGGGTTGGATGCGAGAGGAACTGGCCCATCAACAGCTGGGCTTTTCGAGGGAGGAAATAGAGGGGTTTTTCAAGGAGGCCGGATTGCGGTTGGTCCGGTATCTTGTCCGAGGTCGGCAACCCGGCGGGGAGGGAATCACCCGAAACGCAGGCCCCGGCGGCAAAGGACTGGTTTGGCCGGAAGTTTTTTTGGCGACCGGGATCAGGATGAACTGAACGGGAAACAATTGGATTCACCTGGAGTTTTTCGAAAAAATAGTCGATAAAGTGGAAGACAAAACCTGAACCAAGGAGAGAGACGATGTCAGAGAATTTCAGTCTCGCTGAGAACTACAAGGTGCGCGATATCGAGTTGGCCGCCGCCGGCCGGATGAAGATCGATTGGTCCGAATCCCGTATGCCGGTGATGGCGGCCCTTCGCAAGGAACATGCGGAGAAACAGAGCCTGAAGGGTTTCCGGATCACCGGTTGTTTGCATGTGACCAAGGAAACTGCGGTTCTGATCGAAACCCTGAAGGCCGCCGGCGCGGAAATCAGCTGGTCCGGTTGCAACCCCCTGTCGACCAGTGATGAAGTGGCGGCCGCCTTGGCTCAAGCCGGTATTTCCATCTACGCATGGCACGGAATGAACACCGAAGATTTCTACTGGTGCATCGACAAGACCCTGGAAATCAAGCCAACGATGACCCTGGACGACGGTGCCGACCTGATCTTCTCCGTGCATAATCGTCACCCGGGCCTGATCGAAGGGATTTTGGGCGGCACCGAGGAGACCACAACCGGTGTTCATCGTCTGCGCGCCATGGCCAAGGACGGGGCCCTGAAGTACCCGGTGATCGCCGTGAACGATGCGGAAACCAAGTGGGATTTCGACAACGTCTTCGGTACCGGGCAGAGCAGTCTCGACGGCATCATGAGGGCAACCAGCGTGCTGCTGGCCGGCAAGAATTTCGTGGTGGCCGGTTACGGTCATTGCGGATACGGCTGTGCCCTGCGGGCCGACGGGATGGGCGCCAACGTGATCGCCACCGAGATCAAGGCCACCGCTGCCCTGAAGGCGACCCTGAATGGCCATCGGGTAATGCAGATGGATGAAGCCGCTGCGGTCGGGGATATCTTCATCACGGCTACAGGTATGAAGGACGTCATCGTCGGTCGTCACTTCGAGGTCATGAGGGACGGCGCCATCGTCTGCAACACCGGCCACTATGATTGCGAGATTAAAATTGATGATCTGGAGGCCTTGGCCGAGAGCAAGCGGACCATACGCCCGAATTGTGAAGAGTACCTGATGAAGGACGGGCGCCGGATCTATATTTTGGCCCAGGGAAGACTTGTAAATCTGGCCGCGGCCGAGGGTCACCCCAGCGAGGTCATGGATATGAGCTTCGCCAACCAGTTCCTGTCCATGGTCGCCCTTGCCGAAAAAGGCAGGGAGATGGAAGTTGATGTCCATGACATCACAGATGAGCAGGATCAAACGATTGCTACCATCAAGCTGGAAACCCTGGACGCCGGGCTGGATTTCCTTACCCCGGACCAGATAGCCTACATGGATGATTATTCCGCCGGAACCTAGGTTGGGAATCGGTAGATCAACGGCCGGCCCGAAAGGGCCGGCCGTAGTTGATTTTACTGGAATGTGATCCGGTTTACCAGATTCCCCAGGTAAGACCAAATGAGAACGACCAGGCGTGGGTGTTGGTCCAATAGTTGGTATAGTCTTCCCAAATCTCCTCATCCTGGGTCATGAAATAACGCCACAGGAATTCTACTTCCAGACAGAGGGAATTGCGGACTTCGTATTCCGTACCAAATCCGGCGGCAAAGGCCCAGTCAGTGCCTATGACATCCTCAAACAGGATGTTGACGACATCAGAACCCCGTCCACCTTCGTTAAGCTCCCAGCTCGTTTTGCCGCCCGAGCCGGTCAGGTAGGGATTGAACTTGGAGTCCCTGAGCAGGAGGTTCCCGAAGTAGCCCATCACACCGACCTCAAAGCCGTCCAGCTTGACAGAGGAGTCAGGGGAGAGGCCAATGTCCTGGAAGACGTTAATTTTCTCATCATCGGTGAAGTTCAGCCCGCCGCGGAAACCACGAACAAAAATATTGAACTCGTCCAAAACGAAAAATTTCAATGTTCCGTCCAGGCTGGCGCCCTTCGTGGTCAGGTTGTTGATGTTGTAGGTTTCTTCCTTGAGGACATGGAGCGCCGGCCAGAATCCGAAACGACCGGTCACAGCAAAACGGTAAGGGTGTCGGACCCGGGTGGGAATAATCGGCTCCCCGCTTGAATCGGTCAGGTCCATGAGGATGGAATCCGGATCACGATTGAATTTGATCATGACGCTGCTGCCGCGCTGGGAAATCGTGCCCGTAACACGATCATCGCCCGCGAGGTAAATCCCGGAGAAATGCGAAGGGAAGGCAGCTTCCTCAGGCCGGAAGGTAAAACTGATCCGGCTCGCGGTAACCAAGAGGCGGTTGGCCGGCAGGGGGCCCAGGAAAGGGTCCTCCAGCAGGCCTTTCCATTCTTCGCCCACCTTGTCGAGCTGAAGGCGGATTTCGAATTTTTCACCATCAGGGCTCTTGATCTCTCCCACCCATGTTCCGGCAGGGCCGGATCCGGCCCGGTATTTCCGGGCAGCAGGAGAGGAAACCTCGTCCTGGGCAAAAAGGGTCAAAGGTGCGCAAATGGCGCAAATCAGGACAAAAATCAAGGAAACAGACCAAACCTTGGGATTGATTCCCCGCGACATTGACATTCTCCTCATGAAAAACTCCCGAAAACGGCCTGGGGCTGGTATGAGAATATACAGTTTGGCCAACCCCTTGTCCAATATCCATATCCAATGTGAGCTTTTGGTTAAAAATGGAAATATTTAACAAGGGCCTTGCAATCACCCTTTCCATTTAGGTATAATTATCTGTCGGCGGTTTCCGCCTCGCGTGAAAACGTCGACAACTTTTCGATGCGGGTTTTCGTGACGTTTTGGCTAAATTGTCGCGGAGATATCGAAGCCGGTTTGAAGGTCCCAGGGGAATTGAGTCGCCTTCTGGATGCTGGATCTCCAACTTCGCCCGCATCGATAATTTTTTATCCACAACCACCGCCGGTTCCAGGGAGGGAAATCTTGGCGCACTCGTCCAGCAACAGGCCCAGCCTTGATTTCCTGCACGCCCTGCCCAAGACAGACCTGCACGTGCATCTGGACGGTTCTCTACGCCTTTCCACCGTACGCGAGTTGGCCGCCCGGCACGACCTGGGTTACGACTTCAAGACGGATGAGGATGTGCGCAAGGTCTGCCAGGTCCCTGACGATTGCCAGAGCCTCGTAGACTACCTGCTGGTATTCGACATCACCTTGAAGTTGATGCAGGAGAAAGACGAACTCTCCAGGATCGCCTACGAGTTGGCCGCCGATGCCCACCAGGAAAACGTGCGCTACATGGAAGTCCGCTACTCGCCTCTGCTGCACACCCAGGAAGGTCTTACCTACGATGAAATAGTCGGCGCGGTGCAGGAAGGTCTGGACCGGGCTCGCCGTCAGTTCGGGATAATCACCGGGCAGATTATCTGCGGGATACGTCACATCTCAGTGGAATCCAGCCTCGAGTTGGCTGACCTGGCCGTGCGCTGGAAGGGAAGGGGAGTGGTGGCCTTCGACCTCGCCGGCGCGGAGAAGGACTTCCCGGCCAAGGATCACATTGAGGCTTTCTACCACGTTTTGAACAACAACGTCAACATCACCATTCACGCGGGCGAAGCTTTCGGGGCTCCTTCCATCCACCAGGCCCTGCATTATTGCCGGGCCCACCGCATCGGCCACGGCACCCACCTGATCGCGGATCCCGATTTGATGAACTGGGTCAACGACCACCGCATCCCGGTGGAGATATGCCTGGCCAGTAATCTGCAGACCAAGGCCATTCCCGATTACCAGAGCCATCCGATCCGGCGTTTCATGCAGGAAGGTTTGCGGGTCACCCTGAACACCGACAACCGGTTGGTCTCCGGGACAACGGTTACCAACGAGTTCCGGCTGGCAGTTGAGAATTACAGTCTGAGTGAGGATGAGGTCCTGGGCCTGGTGATGAACGGATTCAAGTCGGCGTTCCTGCCCTTGAAGGAGAAGGTTCTGCTCATCGAACAGGTCCTAAGGGAATTCGCCACGCTTGGCGCCTCTTTCTCCGGGGAAATTTCCCGTAAGCGGCGGATCCATCTGTAACAGTTAGAACACCCAAGCCACCAGCAACGTGATATCCATGACCCCCCACAAGGCTAGGGCCCGGTACATGCCCTGCTCGTGATCAGTCGCCGTATACGTCACTGAGCTAAGCGACCAGATCACCAGATGTCCCAGCCAAAGAACCGCTGCAACGAGGGGAGCCAAGCTCCAGAGGCCGATGCCGCGGACAACCAGGCCTGCCCCGAAAGCCAAGGCGGCGGCCAATCCCAAGGCTATGGCCAGCCGGAGGGCGCGGTTCGTGCCCAGGAAGCTGACCAGGGTCCGGTCTCCTCGTTTCTGGTCATCTTCCATTTGGTATAGTTGGGTCAAGGGATAAAGAGAGCCGAACAAAAAACCGAAGCCCAGAATGAACCAACCGGCTCCCCCGGAAGCCACGGCTTGCAGAACAGCAAGAGAAATATTGTCCCCGGCGGGGATCGGAGGCAACACAATGCGGTCGCTGCCGCAAGCGCTCAAGGCCACCAGCGAGTCCCCGCTACCCCCATTATCCGGGCCGATAAGGTAGGCTGCCCGGCCGGCCAAGATCCCCGCGGTCGTGGTGCCGATCCCGTAGCCGAGCATATTGACCAACAGGTCCAAACCCGGCCGGGATTTCCAGCGAGTAATCCGATGGGAATACAAAACCGACAAGGCCACACAAACGGCCACCAGGGCACCGAATGCCGGACCTACCAGCCACCAGCCCAGACAGGCTCCTGTCAGCATCCAGACCAGCGCAGCGGAGCCAAGCCAGCTCGGGGGAGGCGGAGGATCTGGAAGGTAGGCGACGGGACCTTCATCCTGGTCATGAGCACTGTTGAAGGCCAAGGTGCCTCCATTGAGCATGACCACCCAGCATATCCAGGCAACGGAAAGAACGCCCATTGAGGCGGTATTCAGCCAGCAGCCACCCCCCTGGGCAGCCGGGGCCATCAAAAGGACTCCGACGAAGAATTGGCCCGAGAGGATGGGCCATTGATTGGGCCTGGTAAGGGCGATGGCGTCGTAGAGTGTGTTTCTCCGCTGGGTCATGATCCCTCGGCGGCCCTGGCGGCCGGAGTGATCGGGCTGATGGGCGCGTCCACGGGTGGGGCTGGAAATTTTGAAGTGAAATCCCGACGGGGAAGACCTACCAACTGACCTTCCAGCCAGCCCAGATCCACTTTGGCGTTTACGCATTTCTTCTGCATGCGGGGAAGGGGAGCCAGCAGGGCCGGGTAGGTAGGAACGCTGTAGAGGGCCTTGACCAATCGGTCATGGCAGGCAGTGGCTATGATCAGGTCGGGCTGGAGTTTTCTGGCCAGCTCAAAGGCGATTTGGCTACGGAAAGCGACCAGGGCCTGGATGTCGAACCTGGCACAAAGCCGGGCGACATCGCCCAGCGGGCAAAGCCGGCAATCTTGGCATTGGGACAGTGAATTCTGCACGTCAGCCCGGCAACAGGAAAGCTTGACGCAACGGGGCATTATGAGCAGAACGGCTGAGGGTCGCGTTCCGGCCAGATGCCTGTGCACCCGCCGATTCTGGGTGTCTGTAAGGTGGTCTATGTACTTCTGCTCCAGGTTCCCTAACGGTCGCAGAAAGCAGCGGATTACAGCCACCGATTTCACAAAGTATCGGGATTTCCAGGGAGAGGAGAAATTCATCCGCCTATTTCCTGCCACTTTCTTCGAATCGCGTAAACAAGGACTCCGAAACTCACCGCCACGTTCAAGGAATGTTTGATCCCCACCATGGGAATTTCTACCACATGGTCCGCCAAGTCCAGAATTTCCGGTCGCACACCCCGGACTTCATGTCCGACCACGAAGCAATGGGGGAAAGGAAAATCGAAGCGATCCCAATCAGAAGCCCCTTCGGTCTGCTCCAACGCCACCAGGGGCAGGCCGACTTCCTTAATGCGCTGGGCGGCGGCGATCGAATCAGACCAGTAATCCCAGGGTACACTAAGAGTGGCACCCAGGGCGGTTTTTTCGATGTCAGGGCGTGGGGGCGTGGCGGTCATGCCGCTCAGGAACAATCCGCCCAGGCCAACGGCATCGGCAGTGCGGAACATCGAGCCCACGTTCCAAACACTCCGAATATTATCCAGGAGGCCGTACACGGGCAAACGGTCGCCAAAATCGGCTACTTCGCTGGTCGGTTCCAAATTTCCGGTGGAATGGTTTCGGGAATTCAATTTGGATCAACCATCCTGCCGTATTGGGTGGGATCGTGGGGGGATGGCTGGTCACCAACGCCCCTGTTGTTCAACATTTACAACTATGAACGCTAAATTTGGCCCAGGCCCCTGTCAACCCCAAAACTCCGGATTCAGGATTGACGGAACGCTGACCTAAATAATTACCAACTCCTGGTTAATAGGTCCCACTTTTGGACGATATCCCAAAGGTGACCACGGTAAGCAACTTTCATCAAGGACAGACCCCAGATTAATGAGACGCAAGACGACCACACTCTGCATCATTGCCAAAAATGAGGAAGCCACAATCGGCATGGCCATCAAATCCGTTCTGGCTTTGGTGGACGAGATGATTCTGGTGGATACGGGATCAACTGACAACACTCGCATCATCGCCGAGGGTTATGGTGCACGGGTACTGGACGTCCCGTGGGAGGATGATTTTTCCCTGGCCCGCAACGCGGCTCTGGAAGAGGCCACCGGGGATTGGATCCTCGTCCTGGACGCGGATGAGTTCCTGGAACCGATCCGGCCGGTAGAGTTTCAGCGTCTGCTGAATGATCAACAAGCGGGCGGGTTCCGGTTGCGGGTGTCTTCCGGCCGTGAAGATGGGCCTGCGCGGCTTTCCCTTTCGGTGCGGTTATTCCGAAGCGATCCGGATCTCCGATATATTTATCCAATCCACGAACAGATCGAACCGGCTCTGGAGCGCTGGGTTGCCGACCAGGGTCTGGCGGTTCTGGATTCGGATCTTACGGTAATTCATGATGGCCAACGTCTCGAACGATTAATCCAGGGCCGGGAACGCAATCTCCGGATTTTGCGAAAAGCTCTCCTTGCTCATCCGCAGGAACCCTACTTCCCGTACCGGTTGGCCTGCGAAAGTATCTCGCTTCTGGGAGCAGAGGTGTTACCGGTAGTCGGGTTAAAGAGCGTGCTTGGGCATTTACACCAGTCCTGGACCAGAGTGGAAGGCTTGGGGCCCCAGGGGCTCCGGGATTTGATTTGGGCGCCGGACCTTGGTGCCAAGATCAGTTCGAGCTTGCTGGCGGTGGATCGCGTGGAGGAAGCCCGCGTCGTAATCCGCAAGTTGGCGGATATCTACCCTGATGACCCGAGGATCCTTTTGCAGTCAATAGCTGCCGACACCCAATATCTCCAATTCAAGGTCGGGGAGTTGGCTGACCAGACGACGGCCGAGATAATCACCCTGGCCCGGAGGAAGTTGAACCGACTTCGCTCCCTGGCGAAAGCCGAGTCTGATGATCCGGAATTGAGGCGCATGACTGATTTGTATCCCCTGCGGTATGAGGGGGAGCTGGCCCTGCTCGAGGGTCATGTCAGTGATGCGGTAGGATTCTTCGAACAAGCCCTCGGCCAGGACCCCTCCTACTCCTTTGCCTGGTTGGGTATGGCCGAATGCTCCCGCTTCGCCGGGGACAATAAGCGGGCCCTGAAATTGTATTTACGGACCATAACCGAGAGCGAACACAATCATCGGGCCTGGTTGCGGGGATGCGACCTGATGCGCGAAATGGATTTTCGGGACAACGCAGAGAGTTGGTGGCGCAAGGTCGTGACTCTTTTCCCCGAGCATCCGGAAGTGGCTAGGCAGCGATCCCGTGAGAACGACCGGGAGACGATTTCCTCCTGAGCCATTCGGTCCCCAACTCTCCTTGCTCCATGACCGCCTGAATTATCAGGAAATCCAAGGTTAGAAAATTCCTTGTTTGAACTCCCATTACCGGGCTACTCTGTCCGTTGAAAGATGTTGTGTTATTCTGGGCTCCGGACGGATTCACTGACAGAAGAGGTAAGGAGTATTTCATGCAGGGTTCCAATAATATCCTAGTAGTCGGGACTGGTACGATAGGCGAGCCCCTGATCGGCCTGTTGTGCGCCTTCAAGGCCCAGTTGGGTATCGATAATGTGCTTTTCCACAAAAGCACTCCTCTGCTCAACGATCGTTCCAAGGTCCATAATCTCTTGAAGCGCGGAGCGCGACTGGTGGCGGACAAGGAGCGGATGGATGGGTTCGATAAGATCGACCTGAAAGTCGACTGTCCGACCGAGGAGGCCTTGAGTACCGCCCAGGTGGTCATCGACTGCACTCCTTCGGGTAACGTCATGAAGGAAAAGTGGTATGAGAAGTATGAAGACAAGATCAATCTCTTCATAGCCCAGGGCAGCGAGTTCAATTTCGGTAAGCAATACGCCCGGGGAATCAATGACGATGTTTTGGAGGTGGGCGAGGATCAGTACCTGCAGGTGGTCAGTTGCAATACGCACAACCTGGCAGCGCTGATCAAGCTCTTCGGGCTGGGAGATGAGGGGCCGGACAATCTAGTCGAAGGACGCTTTGTCTGTATCCGCCGATCCAACGACATCAGCCAGGATACCAACTTCATACCTAGCCCACAAGTGGGGCCCCACAAAGATGACCGCTTCGGCACTCACCACGCCCACGATGCCTATTATCTCTACAAGACCCTGGGTTACGACCTGAACCTTTTCAGCTCTGCCGTGCGTGTCAATACTCAACTGATGCACCTTATCCAGTTCCACCTGCGGGTGAAGAAGCCGGTCACAAAGGAGGAACTCCTGGATCGGATCAAGAAGGAGGATAGGGTCGCGGTTTCATTCAAACACACCGCAAACAGCGTTTTTTCATTCGGTAGGGATCACGGTTTCTGCGGGAGGATTCTGAACCAGGCGGTTATTCCGATCGACACTCTGCACGTTTCAGACAACGGTAAGGATATCACGGGATTCAGCTACACGCCCCAGGACGGGAACAGCTTGCTGAGTTCAGTGGCAGCCGCTGTCTGGGGGCTTTACCCGGAGACCTACGACAAGATCGTACAATGCTTGAAGCCATACTTCTTCCCGGAAGTCTGACTTCTACGAGTCAAAGGCGATTACTTTTTCGCCGGCGACCACCAGGGTCTCCAATTCGGAGGCCCTCTTTTTTGTTGGCAGGTCCTTGTCGGCCCGGGAAAGGCTCCACTTCAGTTGATCGAGAAATTTTCGGGCGATGTCCGGGCGTTCCAGGGCCAGGTTACATTCTACAGCCAGAATCAGGGGATTGATCAGGTTACGATTGACCAGGAGCATGGGCTCCAGGATATCCAGGGAAGTCCCGGGCTGGCCGGCGTCCAACAAGGCGGCAGCCAAGAGGTGGCGTTCCTTCCACTGATCGTGGAAGGGGGTCTTTTCCGAGACGAGAGCAACCACTTTTTGCCAGGCTTTTACTCGCCCGGCCGGGGTGTCGGTAAGGTCGGAGACGAGCGCCTCGAATGTAAGGGAGGTTTTTTCGGTATAAAGCCGCATCCTCGGGCTGTCCCTGTATTCTTCACTTGTGCGTCTTTCGGCCAGCATTGAATCCATCAGCGCGTGGCTCTGATCCAGCCTACCCTGGTGGGCCAGGGAAACGGCCCGGTAATAGGGGCACGCGTATGATTTGGGATGTTGGTGGATGTACCGCTCAATCGCCGGCCTCAATTCCTCGTCCAGACCCGCATCCCAATAGGTGTTGATGATCCTCTGGTCGATTTCCATAACGAATCTGGTGCCGGTCACCTCGGCACGCACCTTATTTATGATCCCCATGCCCACTTTCAATTGGCCGCGGAGCAAATAGATGCGGCCCAATTTGATTACCGAGTGAAAGAAGTCCGGTTGGATCTTCAAGGCGTGTTTGTATTGCTGCTCAGCCTCATCATAACGTCCGGTGACCCGAAGAATATCGCCAAGGGAATCGTACGGATTGGCCGAACCCGGGGAGAGGAAAGCGTACTTTTGCATATGCTCTATGGCCTGATCGTAGTTGCCTCTTCTCAGCTCAAGGTACCCCAGCATATTGTAGCTGTCCGCGTAGTTTGGGTCGACCTCAAGAATTTGCCGCAATACTTTCTCCGCTTTGTCCATGTCGTTCCCCTCTTGGGCTTTATCGACTTGGGCTTTCAGGACGAAGATATTTTCAGGCGCTTCTGAACTGAGCCGCTTAAACAAGGAGTCCCGTTGGGAATGGGAGGTCGTGTCGGGATGCTTGTTGATTCGCAACTGGGCCACCATGCGCCGCCGCGGGTCGGAAATCAGCTCCGTCAGGCTATCCGCCTGTGCCAGGGCGGCCGTGAATTCATCCTGCTTTCCCAAAAGGCCGTAGGCGCCTGTCAGGGCGATACTGGCTTCTGCGAAGGAAGGATCCACCTCCAATGCCTTTTCGAATTTGGTTACCGAGGCCGACAACCGGAAAGCGAAAAGGTCCTGGAGCCCGTCCTCGTACAAGGTGATGGCTTGGGAATTTTCGGAAAAGGGTTGCTTCTTGTGGTTGTCGCCCAGCATGTAGTCCATTCCGATCAGGACCAGTGCGATGGCCAGTACCCAAAAAATCCACTTCACGATTCATCCTCCGTTAATGTGTCCACTACCGATTGCCTTCAGCCAACGCCACTTTCTCGGTGGCGCTGATTTTCAGGCCGATCATGGTGATGTCGTCGTCTGCATCCTCGCGTCCGCTGAATTCCTTCAGACGCAGGTGTACCTGGTCGAAAAGGGTGCTTACGTTATTTCTCTGCTGGTCGCGCAAAAGATCATTGAGTCGTTCTTCCCCGAAATCGTCTTCATCGTCCGGATCTTTGGTCTCGGTCAAGCCATCGGTGTAAAGGAAGACCAGGTCACCCTCTTCCAGGGAGATCTCATCTTCCTCGTAAGTGCCGAAATCGAAGGCGCCCAGGGGAAGTCCCCCCGCTTCCAACAACTGGATGGATCCGTCGGCTCTAAGGACGACCGGGGCGTTGTGCCCGCCGGAGCTGTACAGGAAACGGCGCTCGGCCGGGTCGAAGATGGCCAGGAACAAGGTGGCGAAGTGTTGGGGATCAGTGCTGGCGTGCATCTGACGGTTGATTCGCTCGAGGACCTCGGCCGGAGATGTGCACGTGTCGCACTGGGCCCTCATCGCCGCCTGGAGATTGGAAGCCAGCAGGGAGGCGGGCATGCCCTTGCCGCTGACATCGGCGATGATTATGCCCAGCTTGCCGTCCTCGCGTTCGATGAGATCGTAATAATCCCCGGAAACCTGTTTGCTGGAAATGTTCACCGCCTGGATCTCTACACCGTCGATGGAAGGGAGGGTTCCGGGCAGGAGCCGGGACTGGATCCGCCGGGCCATGGCCATTTCTTCTTCCAGTTTCCCCTTGGCTACTTCCTCCTCATACAGGCGGCTGTTTTCCAGCTGAAGAGCGACTTGTCCCGCCACAATGGTCAGCAACTGCAGTTCATGCACCTGATAGCCATCTTCGCCGGGACGGCTGGGCAGGGCGATCAGGCCCAAAAGACGCTCTTGGGCGATCAGGGGAATCAAGAGCTGGATGCCGTTCTTGATCAGATACAATTGTTCACGGTGCCGGGCCCGCAGCTCACTCTGCTCCCTGGTTATGGCTTCCTTGCTTTCGTCCTCGAGAGATTCACCGGCTTCGATCCAAAGAGGTTCTTCCTGGAGCTCAAGAGTTTGCGCCAGGGACTCGATTTGCAGCTTTTCGGGATAGGCCACTTGGGCCGAGGGATTGTTCCCCAAGAGAAGACGATCTTCCCCGCTTTCGGTCTCGGATTGTGGGGACGGGTCGGGGGTGAGGTTGGATTCTCCAATCCTGCCCCGCAACTGGAAGATCATTTCATTGTCTTCGGTGGTGGCCAGGTAGGCCCCCATGCCGGGCAACTGCAGTACACCGCAGAGTCGATCCCCCACCATTTGCAAGAGGTCGTCCCGTTGGATGAAGCGTGGGATCTCCCGGGTAAATTCCTGTATCAGGGTGGTCATGTTGTCACGGGAGTGATAGAAGCGGTTATCCAGGGCCCGCTGAACCTGGGTGCGGAAGGGCCACAGGGCGGCGGCAACAGCCAAGGCTACTCCGGCCGCCTCCAAGGAGCTTGAGCCGGGTAAGAAGGCGAGAATCTTGCCTCCCAGCCACCAAGCACCGCCCAGGTATCCGATCCAGATCAAAGAAACGAGCAGGGCATAGGTTACCCGTTTTTTCAGCATCAGATCGATGTGCATTACCTGGTAGCGGGCCACACAGTAGCCGAATGAGATGGGAATGGCCACCAGCGGGATGACTCCTAGCCGAGCCAATTCCGCATTCAGCGAGAGTTCTTCCATCCCGATTTTGAAGATGAGGTAGGGAATCACGCCGGCCATCGTGCCGAAGGTAAGGATTCGTACCCGCTCCCGCATCAAGGGATTTCGATAGCTGAGGTAGCCGTGCATCAGGGCGGCCAGACCCAGCACGTAATACATTCCCAGAATCAGCCAGCTGGTGGCGTGTATCTTCGCCCCCTCGGAGCCCAGGAACTGGTCCAGGGAGAAGCGGAAGTAGAACATCATGGGCAGCACGAACAGCAAGGGAGCCAGGAAGGGATGACTCGTCAAAGTGATCTTCTTGCGAGGGAAGACCAGGAAGAAATTCAGGAACACGGCGGGCAGCATGAAGCGGGCGAAGGCCCCGATGTTCTGGGTGATGATGGCCCCGAGGTAGTAGCTGACCTGGTTCAGGTTGGTAACGAAAAACAGGGTAAACAAGAGACATAACACGAAGAACAGCCCGACGGCGCGGTCGTGACCGCTACGCAGGTACACGCCGAAACCGATCAGGAGGTAAACCATGGCCAAGGCGACGTTCAGGGCGTATTCGGAGATCCGGACCCGGGTCGAGGTCAGGGGGACGATGAGCTTGATCTGCTGTCCATCCCGTTTTACAAGATAGGGTACGCGGGATCCGGGCCGTTGTCGGCTGAGTTGACGGGCGGCCATCTGGGGAGAAGAAACGATGTGGTTGCCGATGCCCACGATCTTGTCGCCGCGGCGCAGGGGTGTCGGATCGCCATGGGACCGGGGGACCACGTCCAGGACTTCCAACTCGGGGCGGCCCAGAAGCCATACGGTGCCGTCGCTGGGTCGTGTTTTCAGGGCGTCGAATCCACAGAAAAGAGCGGCAATCACGGTCAAGACACCCAACACCAGGTGTGTTTCCCGGGATAGGAGCAGCCTCAAGACTCCCGACAGAGGATTGGGGTTTAGCCGTTGAGACGGCATGGTGCTCCGAAATTCATGATCGTCCCCTACGCGAACGGCACTATGCAAAGCGGAGGAACAACCAGATTATGTCGTGGGACGGATTGGTATACAATCTATCCCCACAAAGAGTTCCGCGCCAGTTAGGCACGGATTCAAGTTCAATATAGCCTGGATCCGGGACAATACTATCACCAATCCAACCGCAATAATAGACGTTCTGGAGAGCTGAAGGGTTGCATGAATCAGTAACTTAATGGAGGTGTGGAAGAAAGACCGGGTCATCCATTGAAATACCGGATTACAGATATTGCAGAGCCAGTGAGCCGTATCCATGCAATCCATAGCTCAGCCAGGCGGGATGATCTTCGCCAAGTTCGCGGCGGCAAGCCTGGCTGGCTTTCCATACGGCAGCTCCAGCACACCAGCCTTCGCCCATCGCCTTGTAGCAATAACCGGCGAAAATACGTGCGGGACGGCTGAACAGTGGTACCTGGGGGCCGATGAATGTTGAGGCTCCGGCGTTGGTGAACCGTGGCCCCAAATCGGGCAGGGCGCAGTAGCTGTTGGAAAATACCAGCGGGGGGAGGCCTCCGGTTCGACTAATTCCCTCGGGGCCGACCGGGCCGTCCGGCAACAGCCAGTTATGGCCCGAGTCGGAGGTTGGGGCCGGCTCCTCGCGTCCGGCGTGATGGGCCTTTTGTCCCACATCATCCAATAACGAAGTGATGGGATCGACCCCCAGCACTTCACCTTCCAAACCTACGGTTTTTTCCATCTCACCATCGGCAGCGGTAGTGGCTTCTTCCACCAGCCGGTTGATCCAGAATTCACCTTCAACGTCGGTCGGACGAGCGGGTTGGCTGGTGGGGCCGGCGAAATGTATGGCCTGGTAGGTTAAGCCCAGTTCGGGCAGTTGGCTGGGAGTGAGCGCCTCACCGGGAATTTCCAGGCGGGCCAGAGGCTCAGTCAGGATCGGGGAATCCAACGCCAGTTCGATGGCCTCGGCTTCGCGGTAGATCAGGCGCCGGATTGCTTCTTCGGTGTGGCCCGGGACGAAAAGCACTTCCGGTCCTCGGGGCTGCTGTTCCTTCATCTGCGACAGGACAGACTTCAACGATGTCGAGCCCCCTTCCCCAACCAAAAAGTCGGCCCTCACCATGCGCTGCATCCATGGCCGCTCCGCTTCTCCCTCAGGGGGCCTGGAGGGCTCAGTGGAAACACAGACGGGGTTTTTTACAGTCAGGAACTCAAGGCCGTTGTGAAGCCAGTTCCACGGTAGGTGAATGTAGCGGTCATCGGTGGTAATGTGGTACCCCGTCAACTCGTCCGGTTCCTTCAGGCAAACTTCGGGGGTGATCGATCCAGGGCGATCTTCATCGACGTGAAAAGCTTCCTGATCCACCCTGAGGACGGCTTTGAAAAGATTGCGTCCGGCTTCCTGCATCTGGTCTACCACTGAACGGTTGTCCAGTCCGTCGCGGGCCTGGATGCCGATGATTTTCTCGGCAAGACGTTCCGCATCGGCCATCAGGGCTTCGGCCTCTTGGCAGATATTCGTTTCGGACAGGTTGATATCGATCCAGCGCATGGTAGCCTCTCGCTACGGATCAGGGAGGGAATCCCCACTCCGGAAGCTCAACTTGTTGATTCCCGATTGTATTCGGCCCCTAACCGCATAACTGAAGCGCAGCCGGGTACGGGGACCTGAAAACACGGGAGGGAACTGCAGAAACCATGCCGGGTTTCAGGAAAACACCTGGAAAATATTGAGGAAACAGCCAGACAAAAGACAAAAAAGCTCCCCGGGGACGGCGAGCCTCTGTAATCGAAAATGATTTGGAAAAATGGTGCCCAGGGGGAGACTCGAACTCCCACGAGGTTACCCCCACTACGACCTGAACGTAGCGCGTCTACCAATTCCACCACCTGGGCACCAAAATTTGTCACACCAACTGGAAACCAGCCTCGGGACGGCGATCAATCTAGCCGCTGGGAAAGAGCCTGTCAACCCGGCGAGAAGCATTTGGAGGGAATTTCTCAAACCGACATTGGGGAAATGGGACATTTGCAGGGAGGCCCTGGGAGGGTATATTCTCCGTCTGATCCTTATCCCGGGAGGCATGGAGCGGGTATGGCCGCAAAGAAGGAAAAAAGCGACATCAAGATCATCGCCAAGAACCGCAAGGCTCGCCACGAGTACGAGATCGTCGACACGTGGGAAGCGGGCTTGGTGTTGTTGGGTACAGAGGTCAAGGCCCTTCGAAACGGGCGCTGCAGTCTGGGTGATTCCTACGGAGAGGTCCGCAAGGGTGAGATCTGGCTATGCAAGATGCACATTGGGCCCTACGAGATGGGCAACCGAGAGAACCACGAGGCTTTTCGGCGGCGCAAGCTGCTGTTTAATCGCAGGGAAATCCGCAAGCTCATTCCCCGCATAGAGGAACGCGGCTTGACGCTGGTTCCGATGAAGATCTATTTCAAGCGAGGCATGGTGAAAATGGAGATTGGTCTGGGACGGGGCAAGAAACTGCACGATAAGCGCGACAGCAAGGCCAAGCAGGATGTCCAGCGTCGCATCGCCAAGGAACTGGGGCGCCGGGATTGATTTCACCGGCTGGGAACGAGGTGGCAAGCTTGAGGATATTGTTGATCCATAGCCGGGTTGTCTTGATGGTGTCGGTGCTTACCCTGCTGTTGGTTCCGGTTCTCGCTTTGGCTCAGGCGCCGGCAGGTGCGGACAATCAAGACGTATATCTCGATCCCTTGGCCTATACCCGTATCGATGCCTATGCCCAGGACAAACCCCTGACCATCCAGTACCAGGCTACCGGTGAGACCCGGTTGTCCAGTGGTCGTCATCTGCTGGTCGATTCGAGGGAGTTCTATCTGTCTTCGGCCAATATTGCTTCCGTCCTCAAAGCCGGGCGCTACTGGCAGGGTTCGCAGCGTCGGTTGGAATTGAAGGTAGGGGCCCGTTCATTCACCCTGATCGGGGGCAACCGGTTGGTCCGGACGGATGACGGCGATATTCTGCTGCCGGTTCCGGTACTGGATCATGAGGGTGACCTGTGGCTGCCGATGGTTTTCTTTGAACAGGTCGTCGGGCCCCATTTGAGGGAGCGGATGGCCTGGGATCCCGAATCCTTCCGCCTGGCCATAGGCAGTGCCGAGTACAATGTATCACGCCTGAAGGTGGAAGTGCTTGGACGCTCAACCGCAGTACACATCTACTGCTCAGAGACGCTTGGTTTTCGTTCCGACAGCCCTTCGTCCGGGGTAATCGACCTCAAGATATACAACGCCGAGATCAACACTTCGGCTGTCGGTTTGGCCGGCCGCCGAGGCTTGGTCCGCGGAATCCGCAGTCGGCAGCATCGCGACTTTGCCGTGGTCTCCCTGGTCGTTGATGATCTTGTGGGCCGTTACCGGACCTATACCGCCGACGAGGGCAGGGAAATCGTTCTTGTCCTGGAAGAGGAACAGGTCTCCGCACTGCCGGATCCGATACCGCGGGGGCACGCGCGGGTGAACATCGACCAGGGCTTGGTGGACGTGACCCACGACATTCGGGTACGCACGGTGGTTGTGGACCCAGGACACGGCGGACACGATGTGGGTGCGGTCAGTCGGCGTGGAATTCTGGAGAAGAACGTCAATCTGGGTGTGGCCAAGGAACTGCGCAAATACCTGGAACGTGAGAGCGACTTGAAGGTGGTTCTGACCCGCAAGAATGATTCACACCTTGAGCTGACCGACAGGGCCGAGGTAGCCAACGGAGCCAAGGGCGATCTCTTTATTTCCCTGCACTGCAACAGTTGGTTCAACGATGGGGCCCGAGGGTTTGAAACCTACTTCCTCTCCCCGGCTGATTCGGACTGGGCCAAGAGCGTGGAGGCTGCCGAAAACCAGGGGGTGGAAAAGGTCGACGATGTGGAGTTCATCGTTTGGGAGTTGGTTCAGAACCGCTTCATTTCCAGCAGCAGTCAATTGGCCGAGGTCATCCAGGCCGGCGTATGCGAGGATTTGGATCTGACGGACCGCGGTGTGCGTCAGGCCGGTTTCCGGGTACTGGTCGGGGCCTACATGCCGGCCGTATTGATCGAGTTGGGCTTCCTCAGCCATTCCGATGAGGAAAGAAAGCTGGGGGACCGAACCTATCAACGCCGTCTGGCTCGGGCGATCGGTGACGCTGTTCTGGATTACCAGCAAATGATGGCCCAACCCATGGCGGCCGAGGATCCCCTGCAGGGCGAAGCCCTCGACGGCGGTTTCGAAGAGGATGGGGGGAGGGACGAATGACGCAGCGCCGAGCTCCGACCACTCGTCGACCCCGCCCGCCCCGTCGACAGTCGCGTGTACGGGGGATTTTCTGGATCATTATTATTGCTTCGGTGGCGTGCGTGGCGTATTTCGTCTGGCAATTCATGGGCGGAGATCCGGACCAACCGGATCTGGATTCCATGCTGAATCCCATCCCGGGTGTGAGTGAACCAGCCGGCGACCGGGCCGTCGTACTCGTATTCCCCGAATGGGACGCCGCAGGTTATGTAACCGAACAGCGGCAAATCCCGAGTCGCGATCGTCCCGATGAAGATCTGCTGGAAATCATGACCCTTCTTTGCGAAGGGCCCAAAATCAGCGGCGCGGTGAGCGCCCTGCCCGAGGGAACACGGGCTCTGGCCGCCTTCTACGAACCGGAGACGGGGGCCGTGGTCCTGGACTTCAGTCAGGAATTAGTGGTCGGCCACCCGGGCGGCAGCGCGGCAGAAGCAGCCACGATGACTTCCATTCTGCGCTCGGTAAGCCTGAACTTCCCCGATGCCACGTCCTGCAGCATCCTCGTAGAAGGGGCCCAGGTCGAAACTCTCGCCGGACACATGAAGTTGCATCGAGCCCTGGATCTGCGGAGGTTCCCGTAGATGGAATATCCGGATCCACGGCAACCAATCGGCGTTTTCGATTCCGGGCTGGGCGGGCTGACGGTCTTGCGGGCGGTTCATGAACGTCTCCCGGCCGAGGACCTGGTCTACTTCGGGGACACCGCGCGCGTGCCCTACGGGACCAAGGGTGCTTTGACGGTCCGCAACTTCGCCCGCCAGGATGCGGGTTTGTTGGTCAAGTTGGGGGTCAAACTGGTCATCGTTGCCTGCAACACCGCCAGCGCCTTTGCCCTGGAACACCTGCAGGAGACGATGCCCGTACCGGTGATCGGTGTGATTACCCCGGGAGTACTCGCTGCCCTGCGCCGGACCCGCGGCGGACCGGTGGGCGTGATCGGTACTTCAGGGACGATCCGCTCGGGCCGCTACCAGGAAGGACTGCGGGCCGGAGCCGAGGAGGCGGTGGGTTTGCCGGGTCTGGCGCACGAACGTATCCTGGTGCAGGAATGTCCCCTCTTCGTGCCCCTGGTCGAGGAGGGAATGATGGGCCATCCCATTACTCGGTTGGCCCTGGAGGAGTATCTGGAGCCGCTGAAGAAGGCCGGTGTGGACACGTTGATTCTGGGCTGCACGCATTATCCACTGTTGAAGGAAGATATCAGCGCCTACATGGGTCCGGGGGTCGAGTTGGTCGATTCGGCCGATACCTTGGCCGTTGCGACCGAGGAACTGCTTGACGGGATGGGGTTGCTCCGTCCCGATGAAAATTCGAAGGGCGAGTTGTCCTTTCACCTGAGCGACATCCCCTGGAAGTTCGCCGAGATCGGCGCCCGTTTCCTGGGCAAATCCATTGCGGAACCAAAAATCGTCGGGCTGGACGAAATGGAACAGGCCGGCAAGATAGAAAAGGAAGGGTCATCGTGATTGAAAGAGCAGGAGAAAGAGGATTCCACCAGTTGCGACCGACGAGGATCACCCGGGACTATCTGCCCCACGCAGAAGGTTCCTGCCTGATCGAGATGGGCGAAACGCACGTTATCTGCACGGCCACCATCGTCAACGGGACGCCTCGTTGGTTGAAGGGTTCGGGGCAGGGCTGGGTAACCGCCGAGTACGGAATGTTGCCTAGGTCGACGGGTGATCGGATGCGCCGGGAGGCCGCCGGCAACGGTCAGGGTGGGCGCACCATGGAAATCCAACGATTGATCGGACGCTCCCTGCGGGCGGTGACCGACATGTATGCCCTGGGCGATTTGACCATCACCCTGGATTGCGACGTTATCCGCGCCGATGGCGGCACACGCTGCGCCTCGATCAACGGCGCCGCAGTTGCGCTCTATGATGCCCTCTCGCGCCTGCGTCTGAAGAAGCATCCCATGCACACTTTGGTGGGGGCCATCAGCCTGGGCATTGTGCAGGGAGAGGTCCTGATGGACCTGGATTACAAGGAAGATTCCGGTGCCGAGACGGATATGAATCTGGTCATGGCCGAAGGTGGAGGCTTGATCGAAATCCAGGGCACGGCCGAACAACGTCCCTTCAAGCGGGAACAGTTGGATGAGATGTTGGACCTGGGTGGGGCTGCCATTGCCAAGATCAACGAATTGCAGAGGCAGGTGCTTCAGACATGAGTCGCAAAATTGTCCTGGCAAGCAGAAACCGGGACAAGATTCGGGAACTGAAACAACTGTGCGAGGGGCTTCCTTTCAGTATCCTCTCAACCGCGGATTTCCCCGGGCTGCCGGATGTAATCGAGGACGGCACGACCATCCTGGGCAACGCCAGTCGCAAGGCTGTCATTACCGCCGCCTACACTGGCGAGATCTCCGTTGCCGACGACACTTCGCTGCAGGTTCGAGTCCTGAATGGTTTTCCGGACGTTTTTGCCGCTCGCTTTTCCGGCCCGGATGCGACCTACGACAGCAATGCCCGACTGGTGTTGGAACTGATGGAGGGTGTCCCGGATGGGATGCGCCAGGCCCGCTTCGGCACGGCGTGCGTGTGGGTCGATCCGCAGCCTTTGCAGGAGGAGCCGGGGCGTGAATATGAGGTGTCGCGGCCCGCTGTCGGGCGCTGGCTCCGAAATCCCTGGGCGCGTTCCATTACGGTGCGGGATCCGGAGCGTGAGACTGCTTTCTGGAATCGCTTGCTGGACAGGGAAGAGGTCTGGACCGGTTACCGTAGTCGGATGTTGACCGACCAAGTGGATGCAGGCCAGGATCGAGTGCGAATGGCGAAGCTGGCCGCAGGCCTGGTGGCCCTCCCAGGGGATGGGGAAGGTCTGTTGCTGCCGGACACGAGGATCTGGAGCGTTCCCGGGCCTGGTGTCGTTGGACCCCCGCCGACTAATGTTTCTCCGTCGGGTCTGGACCCCGAAGCACCCGGGAGGGCTGTGAATCAGGAGTTCTGGCTGGAGATCTCAGCCGAGGGACGAATGTTGGGTGAGATTAATCGTCAACCGGTGGGGACCGGGGGCTTCGGTTACGATCCGATTTTCGTGCCGACCCTCACGCCAGGCCATGAGTCACTTACTCTTGCGGAGCTTGAACCGGCGCACAAGAATGCCATCAGCCATCGGGGCCGGGCGTTCAGGCGGTTGGTCAAGGCCGCGCGAAGTGCGTATGGAGTTTGACATATTGCTGTCGGCGGCTTACTCATTTGGGCCGCAGAGAATATAGGTCGGGGCGTGGCGCAGCCCGGTAGCGCACCTGCTTTGGGAGCAGGGGGTCGAAGGTTCAAATCCTTTCGCCCCGACCAT
>JAHOYV010000046.1 GCA_019038745.1 Gemmatimonadales bacterium | reverse complement strand
GGCTGAGGTGGTCGGACTCAAGTAACGAGGTCTCCGGAGAACCCGGGGCGGTTCAAAAGTGACTTTTTATAATTAAAAAACTTAATCCATCCGTAGCAAATACCAGTATGCAACAGCTCGCTTGCAGAGCATCTTCTGGAAGGCACAACCCCGCCCAGTGAAGTTTAGGATTGAAAAATGGTGGCGGTGGGTTTCATCGCCAAACGAGTAGGCCCTCTTTTCCCGCGGCGAAGTGAGTTTGTCCAACAACCAGACAACACCTCTCGGCTGCCTGAATATTCGTGCGATTGACCCAGGATCGGGGTTCAGTGCCCTAACAGCCCGCAGTACCAAAAGCGGAAGCCAATAGTTTCACATCAAGGACGGTCATATAACCATCACCATCAAAGTCCGATCGGGCCGGAACGGTCCCGGAGAAATAATCGCCGGCGAACATGCCTATATCAATGAGATTCACATACCCGTCTCCGTTCAGGTCGGCGTCACAGGGAACGAAATCCCCGAAATCGCAGGCGTCGCCGACTTCATCGCCGTCAGTGTCCATTTGATCCGAATTGGGGGTCCCCGGACAATTGTCGCACAGGTCTCCGACGCCATCGGCGTCCATGTCCATTTGATCAGCGTTCCAATGTATGGGGCAGTTGTCCCATGCGTCCTCGATTCCGTCGCCGTCTAAATCCGCAGCCCAAACCATGGTCGCAAACAGCATTGAGATCACGATGACGACATGCACCATACACACAAAATTTAGCTTTTTCGGAACCAACATCATTTTCTCTTTTCGTTTGATTGTGCGCAGTCGGGCCAATAGGACTTACTTTTTTCCCTACCCTTTATTCCATCCGACAAATTGTAGCATAACACCAGCCTGTCCGTACCATTTATACCACCCGTACGAAACGCCAACCGATCCGTGTTCATCGATTGATTGGAATCAAGGTCCATTTGTGCTATGCTGTTCTGAACGTAGCCACAATGGTGGACTAGAGGGATGAATTAAATTGAACTCGCGGGGGTAAAAAAACTTTTCTCAAAAATGAATTCGGGGGGAATCATGAGAAAGGAACCTGCAACATTTTCATACCACTTTACTGCTAGAGCCTTACTGAGACTGATGAAGCCAGTATTCCTTGTGCTTATTCTCTGCGCGACCGTGTGTTTCCAAACAAAGACAGCAAATGCAATCCTGCCCGTGACCGGCGTTGAAGTGCAGGAACTTGCAGTTTTCGATGCTGCGATGCAGAGCTTCATGGGAACTCACGGCCTCCAAGCCGGAATCCTGGGCATTTCGAAGGACGGTTGTATTGTTTACCAGCGTGGATTCGGGTATGCGTTCAACCAAACCGATCCGCTGCCGGAAAATACCATCATGCGCCTGGCGAGCGTCGAAAAGCCACATACCGCCGCGGTCATTCGCTATCTGGTGGCCGATGGTATTCTAGCCTTCACTGATTTTGTTTTTGACATGGAACAAGAGTCACCGGCGGGCGAACGACGCCTTCTCGATGCCCGTTTCCCATCCAGTGAGTATTACCCCTACGATGGAGATTACGGTGATGCCCGTTTGGCCGACATCAGGGTCGGAGATCTAATGAACCATGAGGGTGGGTGGGATAGAGGATTGAAATTTTGTCCCTTTGACCATTCGAAAATGCTTGAGATTGGCTACGCCGTCGGCAGCTATCCTGAATCCCCCCCGAGCCGTGAAGAAATCGTCCGCTACATGATGAGCGATTCGCTTCAATTTGATCCGGGAAATCTGCCACCCAGATGTGATTTTAACTTTGAAGACAAGTGCACGGGAGCCATCGTGGGAACGGACTCACTCTGCTACTGCGATAATTATTCCAATTACGGATACATGCTACTGTCGTTGATCATTGAGCAGGAGACCGGCCAACAACACACCGACGCGATTAATCAACGCGTATACATTCCTGAGATGTGGGTACCTTCAACCGAAATCATCTTCGGTGAAGCTTTAAGACCTGATCAGAGTCCTCGGGAGCCTCTATATTTATCTTCTGGTCTCTGCACAAGTTTATATATCCTGAATCTAGTCTGCTATTGTCCCTATGGGAGCATGGTCATGGAAGTCAAAACCGGCGAAGGAAATCTTGTCGGAAGCGCAGCTCCATTGCTCACGTTTCTCGATCATTATAGTGTGCCGCGTGGTGCGGTCATATCCAGCGCTGAAACCGGCTCAAAAAACGGCGCACTCCCCGGCACCAGCACCATGATACGCCAGCGTGAAGACGGCTTTAACGTTGTTGTTCTTTTCAACCAAAGGGTTGCCGACATGGATGCTGCAGGAGAAGTGGCCTCCGAAACCTATACTCTTATCGACACCACACCAGGTATCGATTGGGAATCACTCAAATGTATTGACGGCTTCTGGATCGATTTCAACAGGCGGGGCTCCGGGTTTGGCGGTCATGACGACCCGTTCCACCTCATGAGTATCGCTTTGGGTGCAATAACCGATGACACCAAACTTCGCATCAAACCGGGGGCCTCGAATTGGACGGGGACAATTACGACGCGCACTCTCATCGATGCTCCATTCGGTACGGTGGTAATAGGCCAGTGATGAGTTTTTAAGTCTGGTTACCCTGGGGAGGTTGCCGAGATGATGCGACACTGCGGATTATGGCCGGATTTTTTCCTGCTGACCCTGTTTCTGATAATATTCTCCCTGACAAATTCTCCGGGATCGGTTGCTTTCGCTTCCGAACCTACTGATCCGGACCGCGCAATACAGAAAGCTCCCGGGGATGGAACCACCCTTGAATCCAGTGTCCTGTCCGCAGCCGGCGCCCCGGCAAGCTCAAGAAATTTTCAGGGTAACGGTACACTAGGCCAATCTACTCCCATAGGAATATGCCAGGACACGGACCGGACCCTGTCTGCCGGTTTTTGGTACGGTTGGTTGCGTTTGCTGGACCCATCCGACGTGCCGGAACCACTCAGCCTGGTCAATAAGCTGATGCAGAACTATCCCAATCCGTTCAATCCCATGACTGTGATAAGGTTTGCCGTGGCAAAGGAAAGTACGGTGGATCTGAAAATTTTTGATCTGCGTGGCCGGCAAATCAGGGTTTTGACCCAGAACATACGGCCACCTGGTAATTACCAAGTGTATTGGGATGGAACGGATCAGGCAGGCTTGACGGTCTCTTCCGGAACCTATTTCTATCGTTTGCAAGTCGGGGATTTCAGCGAGACAAACAAGATGTTGTTGCTCAAATAGAGGGGGAAGAAATGATACGCATATTGTTCATTACGATGACCCTGTTTCTGGCTTCGGGTTTCAGTATTGGGGTCCACGCTGCAACACCGGGGCTTGTAAACTACCAGGGTATGCTTAAGGACAGTGTAGGCAACTACATCAACGGCAACCATGATTTGATCTTCAATATCTACCCTTCCAATGTACCAGAGGCCACGGCCATGTGGACGGAAACTCACTTGGCGGTCAGTGTGGATTTGGGCCTGTTTAACGTAATTTTGGGCAGCACGGTTGTCATCCCGCCACACCTCTTTGCCGGGCAGGAACGGTGGCTAGGCATAACCGTGGATAGTGAGAGCGAGATGGAGCCCAGAATGCGCATGACCTCGGTGCCCTGGGCAATGAGAGCCGCAGTGGCTGATTCGGCTCTCAACGCCGGGGGTGGCGACGCGGACAATGATTGGATCGTGTCCGGCACCAATATGTACTCGGCCGTTGCCGGTAGTTTGGGTGTGGGAGTGGAGATCCTTCGTGGCAAGTTTTGTGTCGAGACTGATGAAGGAAAGGCGATCAGTGCGGGGACACACAACGGTACCGCGATTTATGGTTATATGGGAGCCAACCGGGGGAGTCTGGGCGCCACCGAAGCCAGCGTGAAGGGTGAAAGCGACGACATGATCGGCGTATTGGGCCTCTCACCGAACGTTCCGGTTCAAGGTACACATTCCACATCCGGAGCCTTCGGTCAACTCGGTCTTTCGGGCTACGGTGTATTCGGACAAAACGGCTACAACGAAAACCACGGTTATTTCGGCAGTTCGGATTTCGGAGCCTACGCGGAAAACGCGTTCTCTGGTAACTACGGGACACTCGGTAGCGCCACCTCCGGTGTTCACGGATATAGTCAGGCGGGATTCGGCGTCTATGGACAATCGGACGAGGCAAACGCCATTGCTGTAAGGGGCTATGCCTACAACGGCACCGGCGTTGAAGGAATTCATGTTTCCGGAAGTACAACCCATGGTTACCTGGGACGATACGACGCCGGAGTCTACGGCCTGGCCAGCAATCTACCGGGCGTGAAGGGGCAGAGTTCCACCGGCCCCGGGATTATCGGCATCAGCACGACCGGTAACGCTGCGGAGTTCTCTGGAGACGTGGTCATCTCCAATGGCCGTGTAATTACCCCCGTGCTTGAGATCACCGGCGGATCCGACCTGTCTGAACATTTCGAGATTCACCCTTCGACGACCGGACATTCTCCGGAGGCCGGCATGCTCGTCTGCATGGATACCAAGCGACCCGGCCACCTCGTAATCAGCGAATGGCCCTACGACAAGAAGGTAGCCGGAGTGATCAGTGGAGCCGGAGGCGTAAAGCCGGGTCTATTGATGGGACAGAAGAACTCGGTCGCCGACGGCACCAATCCCGTAGCTCTTACCGGACGAGTCTACTGCTGGGCCGATGCGACACAGAGTCCGATCGAACCCGGAGACCTGTTGACGACCTCCGCCATCCCGGGACACGCGATGAAGGCTGTAGACCACGGTCGTTCCCACGGTACGATCATCGGTAAAGCGATGACCCCATTGGCCTCCGGCAAGGGATTGGTCCTGGTTCTGGTCAACTTGCAGTAGAAAGTGCTTTTAAGTGCGGTAAAAATGCGTCTTTCAAAAATAAACATACGAACATTCTTCAGCAGATGTACGCTCATTATCTTACTGGTTTTGGGTGCCCTTTGCATTTGGTTTCAGCCGGCGATTATATCGGCCAACTGGTGTGACGAGGAGTATGATTTTCGCATTTTTGACTGGAATGCCAGTCTTGGTGACAGCAATTGGAATCTGGGTATGGATCAAGAGGTTGCCGCCTTTATAGTCGCCAACGCCGTGGCGATCGAAGCCAACGTAATCACCTTGCAAGAGGTTACTCCCCTATGCATCCGGTACATCGAAGCGGCCCTGCCAGAGTGGAATTGCTACCATGAGTGGTTCGATAACCCTGACGACCTGATTGCAGTTTGTGTTTATGGCACAGCCACAAACTTCAGCTCAGAACGCTTGTGTGATGTATCTGAGGTTGAATTTCCTTTCAACCCGCCTCCCTACTGGTGGGGCTACGTTCAGGTTGAGTACGGAGGGGTGCTGTTTACCAGCGTGCACACCCGAAATGAATGGAAAGAAGAACACGTAACCCAGCTTCACCAAGAGGTTACAACCGGCATCATCTGCGGCGATTTCAACTACGTTGATGCTACGGTTAACCCTGGTGTTCCCTGCGATCCAGATGATCCTTTTGTCCCCAATAATTTGGTTTGGCATCAGACTGATGTAGATCTTGAGTGGACTATAGACGGGTATGATTCAGAAGATAACTATTTTCAAAAAAAGATAGACCACGTCCTGACGGTTGAGAATCCGCTACGGGTTTGTGGTGATGCAATCGATGATGGCAGTTCATGGACCACGCCGGTTGCTTCGGCCCACCGCGCATTATTGGCTGGGGTTACTTTTCCGCAGACTGTTTGGGTCGACTTTGAATATTCGGGGCTGGAGACGGGTTCCTTCTCCAACCCTTTTAATACTCTGCAAGAGGGTGTTCTGGCTGCTCTACCCGGAGACAATGTGATGATTAAAGCTGGTGTCTCCTTGGAAACCCTGAACATCAACAAATTATTGTTCCTGAAGAGCTGGGGTGGCACCGCATTCATTGGTCCGTAGTTTTTGGATTTTTTTTGGAATGGGTAATTTCAGTGGATGAAATTACTGTCCTCTGTGAGGGTTTGCTGGTGTTCCTACCATTCAATCCATCCGAACGAAATGCCGACTGATCCGTGTTCATCGACACAAATTTGTTGTCATAACTCAGAAGTTTTGCTAAGGTACACTCAGTTGCGTTGGGGGACGCAATATATCGAACACCTGCCTGAGAACAGCATTGGCATCCCGCCTCCCTTGGCGCCATCCAAACAGGGGGGAATCTATCATGAAGAAATGGCTATTTCTGCTGGTTTTAGGCCTATTGGGGACAGCCGGTCTCGCCCAGGCCCAGTGCTCCAGTGATCCGGACGAGATCTGCATTCTCTGGACCGACGATTGCGGGAATTGCCTCAACTGCATGTCCTATTTCGGAGGGCCGGTGACTTTCTACGTGGTGCTGATGAACTGTTCGACTTATTCGGGCCTTTGTGGCTTCGAATTCCAGCTTGTCAACGCCGATGGATCGTTTTTCATGCCACCACCTTCAATATTTGTCGTTTCGTACAACATTCCGAGCTACGGGATCAACGTGGCCACACCTCCCAGCTTCCAAGTAGGTCTCGGTGCTCCTATACCCTGGAGCCCCTGCATTGTTCTGGTCTCGGTGGACCTGCTCGTATTCGACTATTCATCTTGGTGTTTCGGGGTCAAGCCGTTTGTGCCGGCAAGCGTTCCCGGAGAGATGATATACGTCGCGGGACACGATCCCAGTTTGCTTCTGCCGATGCGCCCCTGCACTGGTTCCGAAGCGCCGGATTATGGTATCGCCTGTTTGAATAGCCAAGAGTGTCCGCCGCCGGTGGTCACCGATCGGAACAGTTGGGGTTCTTTGAAGAGTATGTACAAATAAGAATCCGGAAAGCAGGAAGAAGCGGGGTCGGCTGTTGGAGCGGCCCCGTTTCAAGTACCGACTCGCTGCCCAACAGCCCGATATCGTGTCACCGCACCAGCATAACCTTTCAAATGGTCAGGCATTCGCCCTCAGTTTACTTCCCCTATCCCAAAGACCCAAAGCAGCTACATTTCCGCCTGATGCTCCATCAAAGGCTGGAATGCAAACTGCGCCAGTTGTGGCATAGCAAGCCGCTCGAAATCGGCAAAGGCCATGGTAATGGTTTCGGTGTGAGTGCCGGCGTTGAAGGTGATGATGTCGACCACCGCCAAGTGTGAATCCAGATACACCTTCATGTCATAGAGATTGCCGAAGGGCGGCATGGCGCCGAGGTCGCAGTCGGGGAACCGTTCTTCGAATTCGTTTTCCAGAGCCAGGCTGATCGTTGAGGCCTCGGCCGCCTGACGCAACAGATTGAAATTGATTTTGTGATCGGACGGGACCACCGCCATGGCCATGAGGCCGTCCAGACGCACCAGCACCGTCTTGGCGAACAGACGAATGGGTACGCCGGCCTTGATTGCCGTTTCACGGGCAGCAAAGGCTTTCGCGTGCTCGTTCAGGTCGTATGTGACCTCGTTCTCATCCAGAAATTCCAGGAGTTTTTCGCAGGGCATGATTGTACTCCTCCGCTCGCGTGGATGCCCGGCTGCGAGGAGCAACGGTGCCTGATCATTGGGCCACTATCAGATTATTGATCATACACTATGGCCGGGAGGTTTGTCTAGGGAGCCATGTGTTTCAGTGTTAAGTGTTATGGTGTGAGTCTGATTTCCCAATTCCCAAGAATTAGTCAGGAAGGCTTTTCGAATAGGTGGCTATTTTTCGTAGAGTAAGAAGAGTCATTACTCCGAAATGCTTTGAAACAGGAGAGTACAATGAGCATGAGGATTTCGAGAAACAATGAAGATGCAAGGCCCCTGCCATGGGCCCGCCAGTGCGTGTGTCTCGACAGGTGACATGGAGGCTGCGCTGGGAGTGGATCCGTAGTTTTTCCATTGGAACTGAGCCTGTTGCAGGGAACGGGTGTAGTATTGAACCTGAACGGAAAACTGTTCAACCGGATGGAAGGGGACTACATTCTTCCCGCGGGTATTGGAAATGTAATCTCGGACGACCCTATCATGGGTTTGTGAGTTGAAGTGAAAACAGGCCTTACTTCATTCAGGGCATTCGCATTTCTTGCGGTTTTCCTTTTCCACCTTTCAGTGTTCGGCATTGGCCCACAAAATGTCGGTTTTCTGGGGGTGCAGGCTTTTTTCGTGTTGTCCGGGTTCCTGTTGACACCCATCCTCATTGAAATGAAAGCCAATTTGAATTTCCGCGATTATTTCGTGAACTTTTACGGACGCCGAGCCCTGAGAATATTTCCCCTCTATTATTTTTATCTACTGGTCGTGGCCGGTCTTTCCCTTCTGGTTTTGGATCGGGAAGGGTACCGGGGAATCACCGAAATGGAACGGTTTCTGGACCAATTGCCCTGGACCTTGACCTACACATTCAATTTTTTTCATGCCAGCTCGTTGTACGAATATACCTGCCTGACAACCCACTTCTGGTCTTTGGCGGTTGAGGAACAGTTCTATTTGATTTGGCCGTTTCTTCTGTTTTTTACTCCCAAAAGGCACCTCAAAAAATTATTGCTTGTGCTGATAATTGCCGGTCCTGTCGTGCGCTTCCTGATTTTTGCAATCTTCAAGGCGGACATGCTTCCGATATTCCACCAACGTCTGGACGTTGTGGTGTATGTCTTGCCTTTTTCACACATCGATGCCTTTGCTATCGGCGGATTTTTTGCCCTGTTTCAAAAAAGTAAAAAAAGTTGGTCGACCTGGCTGGTAATTTTGGCAGCCATATCTCTCGGTTTTATTTCGGATAGTTTCAACGCTGTGGACCGAAACAGTCCCTTTTGTCTGGGATATGCCCCGTTCATGAAGGATTCCTACAAGTTCATTTGGGGTTATTCCATTTTGAATCTCATGTTTGCCTTCATTTTGATACAGGTCAGAGATGGAAAGTTTGTTCCAGCCTTGTTGGACAACGCTATCCTCGAATATCTGGGGAAGATCAGCTACGGTCTTTATGTATTCCATTTTCCGGTGATTTGGCTTGTATTCAAATTGTTGTCGGGCAGTTCCGGATTTATCCTGGTTTCGGTATCGTTGGCCGTTACGATAATTATCAGTGCCCTGAGTTATGAATTTGTTGAAAAAAGATTCATAAGCATGAAGGGGAAGTACTTTCCAAAAAAACAACCGGCGATTCGCTGAATTTGCCCGGGTAAACCTGCTGGCTGCAGAGATTCATTCCTTCGACCGATTGCCCAACCAATCATGCCCCACCGAATCCTTGCCTTTTCCCCCGTACCCTGATATTCATCTAGGAAAGCCGTCACGGCCAGGGAGGGTCGTTGCGCGGTAACCTGGAAGCCCCAAAAATCATAAGGAATTGATGATGCGAAAGATGGATCTGCGCACTTTCTCCGCTCTTTGGAAATCTCTCCGACTCACTGTTCTTCTACTTTGCCTGTGGCCCGTTCCCGGCATGGCTCAGAGCACGGCAGCGGGTGATGTTAATAGCTCTTCCTCAAGTGCCGCTCCAGCCTCCCTGAACGGGGATTTCAAATCCGCCATCGTCATCGACGCGGAAACGGGCTTGGTTTTGGTGGCCAACAACGATCGCCAACGTCGTCAACCGGCTTCGATGCTCAAGATGATGACCGAGCTGATCGTGCTCGACCACCTCGTAGACGGCGATTTGAAGATGGATGAAATCGTCAAGGTTTCGGCCAATGCCAGCCGGATGGGAGGGTCCCAGGTTTATCTGAAACACGGCGAGGAGTTCACAGTCGAGGAATTGCTCCATGCCTTGGCCATTCACTCGGCCAACGACGCGGCAACTGCTCTGGCCGAGCATGTGGCAGGCAGCACTATCGCCTTTGTAGATTTGATGAACATGAAGGGAATGGACCTCGGTCTGCTGGATACGGAATTCCACTCGGTTCACGGCTTGCCGGCAGGTCGGGGGCAAAAGCCCGATCTCTCCACCGCGCGGGACATGGCAATTCTCGGACGGGAGCTGATCAAACATCCCCAGGCTTTGGAGTGGGCTTCCATAAAGACGGCTCCCTTCAGGGACGGAAAGTTCACCCTATACAATCCCAACAAACTGGTAGGTACCTACCGAGGTCTGGACGGTATCAAGACCGGGTACACCGGGTCGGCCGGGTTCTGTGTGACCGCATCGGCAGTGCAGAAGGGAAAGCGCCTGATCTCGGTGGTAATGGGCTGTCCCAGCGACCGATCCCGCGCCACCGAGACTACCCGCCTGCTGACCTACGGTTTCAACGCGTACCGGCAGGTGGCGATCATTCCGGAGGCGGGAGTCGCTCTGCCTGATCCGGTGCTACTGAAGGGTGGCAAGAAAAAGCAGGCTATAGTGGGATTCGGCGAATCCCTGACCGTCAGCGTTCCCCGCAACCGGGAGGGCGATCTGGTCGTACATAACCGTTTGCCGGATAGTATCCAGGCTCCCTTGGTTGCACACCAGGAGGTTGGACGGGCGGTCGTTATCCTGGATGGACTGGAACTGGGAAGTGTTCCTCTCGTCGTTTTGGAGGATTATCCCAAAGGCAACTGGTTTGACCGTCTCATGAATTGAGCAGGATCCAGTCGTGGAAGGGGTGAGCTGGATGAAACCGGGAGCGATTCTTCTTTTTCTAATGCTGGTGATTCTGGTTTTTCTGGGGGGGTGTGGATCCAGCGGCAGATCTGTTTTCAAGGGACCGAGTAGTTGGAGCTACAACGCCGCCGGTGATTCCCTGGGTTTGGAGGCTTTCCTGGATCTTCCAGACACCGAACAGGCTCGGCGCCGTGAATTGGCTACAGCCTGGCGGTTGCGTGCCCGGAAGTCCCGTCATCTTGACATAATAATCCACGCTTTGAACAATGCGGGGGGCTTGGCCCCGGACGATCCGGAAACCTGGCTGGCCCAGGCCAGGCTCGGACGATGGGTGGGCGGTTACGTTCATACTGTGGCTTGGTTGGACAACGCGGCTGCCGCCGTGAGATATCTGGGCGAGGGATTGGAAACATTGCCGGAGAATCGGGAATCGCCTCATTGGGCACTGGCCCGGGAAACTGCCCTGTTGCGGGGCTGGCTGCATTACGACCGCGCCGAGTGGCATGAAGGACTTTCCTGGGTCAATCCCCTGGCTCGGCGTGGTTCGGGAGATGCTCAGGTCATGTTATTACGCGGTTTGCTTGCCGGGGGCGCGGCCAATCATTCACTAGCCATGAAGATGGCCGAGGACATCGAGAGAAACGATGTATTCGACTCGGATGCTCCCTGGATCAAGGCCACCCTGGATCGAGCCAGGGGATTTCACCGTGAATCCCTGAATCATCTGATAGGGCTGCGCCCGGACGGTGATCGTGCCGCCGAATGTTGGCGGGAAATGGGGGAGGTAGCGGAACAGGAAGAGAAGTTTTCCAACGCCCGGCAATATTATCGAGAGTCCTTTCACTCTCTGCCTTTCCCGGATACTGCTCCCATTGAAAGGATATTATTTCCCCGGTTGGGTCGCGATCCACACCGCCGGGAAATCGAATTCTGGCTGGCCTTCGATCGCTACTACGTGACGGGTTCCCTATCTGCCTACACGGGTTACGCCTGGGCTCGGTTCCTGGTCGGTGAGGGTAAGTCGGAGCGGGAATTCTGGGCCGGCCAGGCTGTCAACGGGGCTGGAATCCTATTACGCAAGGGAATGGATCAGGCTTGGTCCCTGCGGATTCGAGGGCTGGTATTCCTGGAGACGGGTCAGTTCGAACAGAGCCTGGAGGACCTCAGAAAATGCTCTAGCCAATTAAAGGAAAAAGGGTTGGAGGATCCACTGGTGGAAGCTGGCCTGGGAAGAATCCTATTGCATAAGGAGCGCTATCACGCAGCCAGACCATATCTGCGCAGGGCGGTGGCCTTGGACCCGGGGAATGCGCAAGCCTGGGCTGATCTGGGTCTGTCCCTGGTTCTGAGTGAGGACCAGGAAGGGGCTAAAAATGCGTTGGACAGATCCATCCAGTTGGATCAGACTTCCGCCACCGCTTGGTACAACCGGGGCCTGCTGTATCTGCGGGCCGGGGAGTTTGCCAAGGCGGAGACAGATTTGGCCGAGGCAATACGCCTGGCTCCAGGCAATCAGGAAGTTATGAAATTGCTGCAAAGGGCGCACACTCTACAAAGGAAGGGGATCAAACAGTAGACCGAAAATCGTTCTGAAACGCGTTGATTTGACCCTTATTGGGCCCTGATTTGGACCCTGAATGGAACAATAATAACTCGGATTGTCCCTGTCATCCCATTACGGGCATGGCAATGCGGGTTAGTAGCACGGAGGTTATGTTTCATGCGAAAGAGTACAATTCTGATTGTTATGACCCTGATGATGGCAGTCGGTTTGGTTGGCCAGGCTGCGGCCCTGCCGATCGGTCCCTCGGCTGGATTCGGTCTCAAGGCCGGGGTGAACCTCGCCAAGATGTCCGAGTTGGAGGCCCTCGCTTCCGGTGATGAATTATCCAATGACGTCAAGATGGGCTTAATCGGCGGGGCTTTCTTCAAGGCCTCCCTGGGTCCTTTGAACGCGCAGATCGAGGGACTCTATTCCGTCAAGGGCAACCAAGGTACGGTCCTGGGCGGGACGGAGAATTGGGAGAGCAAGCTCACCTATTTCGAAATTCCCTTTTTGCTGAAGCTCGAGCTGCCCCTGCCGGCTTTGTCCCCTTATCTCTATGCTGGGCCATCAATGGCCATCCTGCTCAAGTCGGAGGAGCTTGACGAATCAACAAGCATGGAATGGGTGGATACCAAGGACGACATGGCGTCCACTGAATGGAGCCTGGCCATCGGTGGCGGGGTGAACATCCTGAAGTTTCATATTGATGTGCGGTACCTAATGGGCTTGACCGAGCTGAACAAAGAGAACACAGGGACAAGTGTCCTGGGTGATTCGAAAAACCGGACGGTTTCGTTCATGGTCGGCTACGACCTGTTTTCTTTCTAAAACTATTCCGCTGCCGGATCCCCGGTTGGCTCTAGCCGATCGGGGATCAGGAGATCCCCAGTGACTCTTTTCGATATTATTGCAGTTCTGATGACTCTTGCTGCAGTGCTCGGGTATCTCAACCACCGTTGGTTGAAGTTGGAGCCATCGGTTGGGTTATTGATGATCAGCCTGGTCAGTTCCCTCGGTATAATGGGGTTGCACTGGCTTTTCCCCGGTCTTGAAATCGTGAATTCTCTGCAAGCCTGGGTGGCGGAGATCGACTTCAACGAGGCCCTGATGCACGGCATGTTGGGTTTCCTGCTTTTCGCCGGGGCCCTGCATGTGGATCTGGAATACTTTATCAAGCGCAAGGGTACGATCGCTTCGCTGGCCACCATCGGACTGCTCATTTCCACTTTTCTGGTCGCCTATCTGAGCTGGCTTGTCTTCGGATTGCTGGGTTTGGATGTTTCATTTTTGGTGTGCCTTGTCTTCGGATCCCTGATATCGCCGACTGACCCCATCGCCGTGATGGGTACGTTGAAAACCTTGAACGCTCCCAAGGAATTGGAGGCGAACATCGCCGGAGAATCACTCTTCAACGACGGAGTGGCGGTAGTGGTCTTCACTGGTCTGGTGGCCATGTTGGTCGCCAAGACGGGTGTGGGAGCAGGAGGGCACGAGGTCGCAGTGGCCGGTGGCCACGGAGGTGAAATCGGAGCCTGGGATCTTGCTGTGCTCTTTGTGCGCGAAGCAGGCGGCGGGGGAGCGCTGGGTTTGGTTTTTGGTTACGCTGCCTATCGTCTGATGCTCAGCATCGACGACTACAAGGTCGAGGTCATGCTCACTCTGGCCCTGGTCATGGGCAGCTACAGCCTGGCCTGGGCTATTCACGTTTCAGGCCCCATCGCTGTTGTGGTGGCCGGCCTGCTGATCGGCAACCGCGGACGCGCCTTCGCCATGAGCGCGGAGGTGGTCGACTACCTGGAAAAATTCTGGGAGTTGATCGACGAGATTCTGAACGCAATGCTCTTCATGCTGATCGGGGTAGAAGTATTGATGGTGGCTTTCAGCGGCAAGGGTCTGCTGGCGGGGCTAATCGTAATCGTAATCGTGTTGCTGTCCCGTTTCATCAGTGTTTGGTTGCCGATTTCGGTGATCGGGCTGCGGACGCAGTTTCCCCGGGGCGTGGTACGCATACTGACCTGGGCGGGTCTACGCGGCGGAATCTCGGTGGCACTGGCACTGTCCATGCCGCCCATCCCCGAGAAGAATCTGATCCTGACCTGCACCTACCTCGTGGTCCTGTTTTCCATCGTGGTGCAGGGCCTGACAATCAAGAAGGTGTTGCGGCGATACATGTAACCCAGCCTTGTTCCGCTTGCCGTGCTGTCGGAGCTTTCCAGTTGTTTTTCCCTGACCAGCCGATCATGGGGTAGATTCACTCAAAAGGTCGATGTAGGCTTTCTCGATCAGGTCGGCCTTGTCGATTTCAAGTTCGGCCATCAGGCGGCGGGCCTCTGCCTCACCGTCGGCAACACTTTCCCCTTCAGCCAGGACGACTTCCAATTCAAGGAAGTGCCCCAGGTCCTCAACCTCGTCCAGGTGAATTCGAGTGCGACCGGCCAGGAGCAACTTTCGGGTTTTACGAACAGTGCCAGCCTTGCCCAGGGCGGCGGTCAGCAGAGTCAGCAGGCCCGCTGGGTCGGCGGTGGGAGAGATATTGTAACTGGAGATCTTTGGGCCCGCCGCGTTGGGCCGGGAGTAGGCGATCAGTTCACCGGAGCCGTTCTGGAAATCCCTGAGCTTAAGGCGGCCTTCAGGACAGGTAAAAAAAATGTCCGTCTGCAGGATAAGTTCAGGCGGTGTGTTGGCCAACATTTGTGCCAGTTTCAAGGTCCGGTCAGGATCAACGAGGCGGGCTTTGATTTCAACGTTGCGGGGCATACGATTTCCTTTCAGTATGGACGGAGAATACCGGGACCCTCTCACCGATGGAAGCTTCAACCGGTGAAACCGCCTCAACCTGCGAAAGAAATTTTATGAAAGCCTTTGTTTACCGAATCAATCAACGTTTTGAGGGAATGCTGTTTATTCTCATTCTTGTTTCCTGGTGTACGGTGACTCTTGTGGCAAGCCCTGCCGGGGCGGCGGGGGATGGGTGGCGGTCCGCCTGGTATGAAGATCTGAATAGTCTGGTCAACAGGGAAAGTTTCGTGTGGTTGGCTGGTGGAGGAGGCTTGGCGCTGATCATCCATGAATTCGAGGATCCCGATGGCATCGAACGAGCCCTTGATGGCGGCTGGACCCGCACTCTTTCCGACGCCGGCAATATTTGGGGGGACCCAAGGGTTCAGGCTCCTTTGGCGTTGGTCACCTGGGGTCTGGCCTCTCGAGGGTTGGGTTCTCGGAACGGGCAGAATCGATTCGCTTCCATGGGCCATGATGCTTTCCATGCACTGGTATGGAATTACGGGACAACAGGGGCGATCAAGATTGCCGCCAATCGCACCCGGCCCAGCGGGGAGGATTATTCTTTTCCTTCGGGCCACACTTCGGGGGCTTTCGCTACTGCTGCGGTAGTGTGGCGGCATTGTGGGTCGTACGCCGGGATAGCCGCGGTGGCCGCAGGCGTCTGGACCGGGATGGGCAGGATGGCGGATCGCGAACATTACGCTTCCGATGTGGTATTTGGAGCGACGGTCGGTTGGGCGATTGGTTGGGCTGTTGGGAATCCCGACGGCAGGAGCAATAGCAGGGTCAATGGGGTGAATGAGGTGGATAATAAAATTGCTCCGTTCACGACCTGGCGCCTGATTCCCATGGCGACCGGTGTGGCGGTAGCTTGCCACTTCTAACGCCCGGCAACGTCAGCCCCAAGTTGATGTTGGCCAAAAGCGCCGCCCCCCGGGGAGCGGCGCTTTTGGGTCGAGACCAGTTCCATTGCCCGAGGGCGGAAAACTAGTTTCGATCTGTGGGGAATTTTTGGATCGTCGGAACCTCCACGGGCTCGTCGGCGATCTTCTGCAGGAGATACTCCACGGTTTTCTTCAACTGTGGATCCTTCCCCAGGATGACCTCGTGTGGCAGGTTGTCCACCTCGATAGTGGGATCCACTCCGTAGTTTTCCACATCCCACTCGCCGTTCATATCGAACAGGCCGAATTCGGGGAAGGTGAGGTTGCCGCCATCCATCAGGCGGATGTTGCGGGTGTAGCCGACCAGACCTCCCCAGGTGCGCATCCCTATCACCGGACCCAATTCGTAGTACTTGAAGTAGTAGGGAAGGGCATCGCCGCCGCTGCCAGCATAGCCGTTGCTGACCATGGCCAGGTGACCGGCGAAGGTGGATCCCGGCGCGCGCCAATCCTGACCGTGACGGGGTTTCCACAGGTTGACCAGTTTCTGGTTCAGGATATTGAAGAAGAAGGTGGGGATGAAACCGCCGCCGTTGTAGCGTTCATCGATGATCAAGCCTTCCTTGCGCAGGTTGGGGTAGTACCCCTTGGCGAAGCCCTGTTGCCCGCCGACCGCCGTGTTGGGCATGTGCAGGTAGCCGATTTTTCCGTTGGACCATTCATCCACCTTGCGACGGTTGTCCTGGACCCAGGCTTCGTAGCGCAAATTGAACTCATGGGCCACCGGTTCAACGGTGATTTCCCGGCTGTCCTTGCCGCCGGCCTTGGCTGCGATCTTCAACACAACCTGCTTGCCGACCTTGTTCTCAAAAAGGCTGAAAGGATTCATGCCGGCCTGAAGTTCGACCCCATCGACAGACAGGAGGTAGTCGCCTTCGGCTACCTCGTTTCCCGGGACGTGCAGGGGTGTCTCGGTGCCGGAATTCCAGTCGCGATCACTAAAGATACGATCGAAGCGATAGCGCCCGGTTTTGGCGTCCAGGGAAAAATCACAGCCGAGCAGGCCGGTGCCGATATTCTCTGGCCGGGGCACATCTCCGGTTCGTACGTAGCTGTGGGAACAGTTCAATTCACCGAGCAATTCTCCTATTACATAGCTGAAATCCAGACTGTGGGCCACGTAGGGAATCAACTGTGCGTATCGCTGGTACATGTGTTTCCAGTCCACACCGTGCATTCCCGGATCGTAGAAGAAATCGCGTTCCTGCTGCCAACCGTCACGGAACATCTGGGCCCATTCCCTGCGCGGGTCGACCCGGATCTGGATTTCGCCGATCCGCAGGAGATCCTCCGCCGGTTTCTGGTCCTCCTCCGCATCGATGATGCCGAAGGAGTTACCGTCCGCGTACAGCAGCTTTTTTCCATCGGCCGCGAGGTCGAAACCGTTGGCTTTTTCAAGAACAGTCTTTTCCTCGCGCTCTTCCATGTCGAAAAGTTTGATGGAACTGACGGCCTGGTTGTTGCCGCGGCCGCCACCGGGAGTGAAGGGGCGGCTCATGTAGAAAAGCTTGCCTCCGCTAAAGGCCAGGCTTGAGTAGTTGCCCGGACCGACGTTCAGCTCGACCATGCGGTCGGCCAGGCCTTTCAGGTCGATCTCGATGGGTTTTTCGTCCTCTTTTTCCTCTTCGTTGTCATTGTCGCCCTCGTCGCCGTTCTCTTCCTCGTCTTTTTCATCGTCTTCGGCGGTTCCCACTTCGTCACTTTCCGGGGGGAACGGGTTTTCCACATCCTCGCGCAGGGTAAGGACGTAAAGTCCGTCCATGTTGGCCCAAACGGGCTTCAGGTCGAAGCCGCCGATGGTGGGGTTGAAGTGGCGGCCTGAGGCGAAGAAAAGGTAATTGCCTTCGTCGTCGAAGCAGGGCGCGGTGTCGCTTGTGAAATCGCTGGTCACGCGATGTGACTTATCGTCGGCCACGTTGTACAGGAAAATTGAATGGAACCCGTTTTCCTCGCCCATAGAGTAGGCCACCCAGCCACTGTGCGGACTCCAGTCGAAGCCATGGATTTCACCGCTGACACTCCGGGCGATGCGTTTCATTTTGCCGCTCTGGGCGTCCACGATCCACAGGTTCATGCGGGCGTCGTTCATCAACAGGTGTTTGCTGTCAGGTGACCAGGAAAGGGAGAATTTCCAGGATTCGGTACCCTTGGTTAGCTGTTTTTCCTCGCCCTTGCCGTCGGATGACCGGAGCCAGATTTCGTACTCGCCGGTGCGGTCGCTTAGGTAGGCTACCTGCTTTCCGTCCGGTGACCAGACCGGGTCCCGCTCAAGGATGCCCGTAGTGGTCGTCAGATTGCGGATGTTGCCTTTTTCAGCGGGGACGGTGAAAACATCGCCCCGCGCCGAGACGATCACACGCTTTGCATCCGGCGAAATGGCGGCCGAGCGGACCATCTGGCCCACCTTCTTGATCAAGGGCCGCGTGTGGATGTTGTCGCTGTGCAGGGCGATCTTCAGCCTGCGTGTCTGCTCGGTGGCCAGATTCAACACGTACAGCCAACCGCCGTTCTCATACACAATGGCGTCCGGTCCCATGCTGGGGCGCTTGACGTCGTATTCGTCATGGAAAGTGACTTGTCGGGGCTGTGGGTTTTCCGACGACGCCAGGTCCAGGGCCCATATCTGCAGGCGGCCCGTCTGATCGCTGTTGTAGTAGAGGGTTTCGCCGTGCCACATGGGGAAATTGTCGCTGCCGATCCAGTCGGTCATCTTCTGCGTGTCGTTTTTGTTGAAGTCGTAGATCCAGATATCCTGGGCCATACCCCCTTTGTACCGCTTCCAGGTGCGATCCTCTCGGGTGATGCGGTTGTAGGCGATCCGGTTCCCGTCGGGCGAGTAGCTGGAAAGGCCGGCCGTGGGCAGGATGATTTTTTCCGGCAGGCCGCCACCGACGGCTACGCTGTAAAGCTGGAGATCACGACCGGTCATGCTCCGGCGGGGGGATTGAAAACGCACGCTCTTCCCGTCGGGTTGCCAGTCGATCACGCGATCCCAGCCCGGATGCCAGGTCAGGCGAACGGGTTCCCCGCCCTGGGCGTCGATGACGTATACATCATCATTGCCGTCGTAGTTGCCGGAGAAGGCGATGGCTTGCCCGTCCGGGCTGAACTTGGGTTGACTTTGGTAGCCGATCGATGCTGTCAGCCTATGGGCGGTGCCGCCCTGGGCCGAGACGGTCCACAAATCACCCGCGTAGGTGAAGATCACGTTGTCCCCGTGGATATCGGGGAAGCGCAAAAGGCGCATATCCTGGTTATCGGGCTCACCCTGGGCCAAATCGTCGGCCAGGCAGGCAATCGACACCAGGAGAAGGAGCAGCACGGCAAGGGATGTAAAATGACGGAAGGGTAGGGTCAGCATCAAGGACCTCCAACAGAGGGATCGCTTCCCAGGGAAGCAGGGTTCTCGGCAACGGTGTAGACCAGGCCGGCGATGACGGCGACGTTTCTGGCCAGGAGATCAGGGTCGATCTTCTCGAAGGTGTCGGCCAGGCTGTGGTGGACATCAAAGTAACGGGAATGCTCGACCCGGTGGCCGACGCCCGGAACTCCCTCGCGCACTATCGGGCCGACGTCGACTCCGGAGCCGCCTTTGGAGACAATCCAGTCATCAGGGGCGACTCGGGCCAGGGGTGCAGCCAGGTTGGCTATGGTGCGGATCACGATACTGTCGGCCTGAACGCTGAAGCCGCGAGGGGCAAAAGCACCCGAATCGCTTTCAAGGGCCAGGATGTGATCGTCCAACTCGGCGCGGTGGGCTTCCAGATAAGCCTGTCCACCGACCCCACCCATTTCTTCGCATGTGAAATGAACAACCCGCACTGTACGGCGCGGGCGCAGGCCTTGTTGCAGAATATGTCGTGCCGCACCCATGGCCAGGGCCACGCCGGCTCCATCGTCGTGGGCGCAGGTGCCCACGTCCCAGGAATCTAGATGGCCTCCCAACAGGACAATCTCCTCGGGCTTTTCCCGGCCGCGGATATCACCGATTACATTGTAACTGATTGTATCGTCATGGTTTTCGGCCTCCATGTAGAGTCTGACCCGTGGTTTCAGGCCGCGGCGAGCCAGGCGGAACAGACGACCGGCGTCCTCAACGGTCAGGGCCGCGATCGGGATCCGGGGGACATCTTCGGCGTAGTGCATCATCCCGGTATGTGGAGCGCCCAGGCTGACCCCGGTTACCGAGCGGATCAGCGCGGCCACGGCTCCGTGTTTGGCCGCCCTGCTGGCGCCGTGCACTCGATACTGAACGGTTTTCCCATAGCCCTCCCAGGGTGGGTTGAACAAAACGATTTTCCCGACGGCCTCATCGGCCCGCGCCTCCAACTCGTCGAAGTCGCGCACGGCCAGGATCTCGGCCTCGATCCCATTGGGATTTTCCGAACCGGTTCCATCGCTCAATCCCATGCCGGAGATATCCAGGTCGAACTCGGTCGGCGCGGTGCAGCGGGCCCATTCATTGCCGCGGGTCCAGTAGGGTACGGTGACGGGCTCGGTCCAGACACTGTCGAATCCGGCTTCCTCCATCGAACGTACCGACCACTCGATGGCCCGCTTCATGCCCGGTGATCCCACCAGTCGATGCCCGATCACATCGCACAGCTCGCCCAACTTGTCGTAGGTGTAGCCATCGGCCAGGGCTGAGTCCAGAAGGGCCTCAAGGACCGGATCCGCTTTCACGGGCGCAGGTTCTGCTTGGGGTCCGGGATCGGGGGACAGCGCTTCGTGGGACATTGTTTTCTCCACAGTGAATGTTGTGGCGCAGGAGGCAAGGAACAGCAGGCTGGGAAGAATGAGCAGGCCAAGGAAGGATCGCAGCTTCATTGTGGCTCCTTGGAGGGGGAGTATTGTCATTAGACCGTTAGTGTTGCAATGATATGAATATAGTCTTTTGATTTCACTTTGGTAATATTGGAAGCTGAGTATTGGAAGCCGAGTTGACTCCAAACCCTCGAATTGGCAGAATGGGCTCGCACCTGTGCTAAAACTCGTCTCGGCACTCAATCCGGCCCTTAACTTGGATAGAGGTCCTCCCCGTGGATTCCCCTCGCATCATCATTGTCGGAGCCGGAGCCGCGGGGCTTTTGGCTGCCGGCCGGGCCGCCGAGTTGGTTCGCGAGGCGGGTCGCGAACGGGAAGTCGAAGTTGTCCTGCTGGAGCGGATGCGCCAGGTCGGCCGCAAGATCCGGATCAGCGGCAAGGGACGCTGCAACCTATCCAATACTCTGCCTGCCAATGAATTCATCAAACATTTCAATCGAAGCGGCCGCTTCCTCCACCAGACCTTCAGCCGCTTCTTCACCGAAGACCTTCTGGAATTGCTGAACAACCTGGATCTGCCCACGGTAGTCGAACGCGGCGGCCGGATCTTTCCGGCGGACGGCAGCGCCGTCGCGGTGGCTGAGATTCTCGAGGCCTGGGCACGAGGGTTGGGTGTTCGCGTGATCACCGGCGCCCATGTCCGCGGGTTGGACTGCAGCCACGGCAGGGTCAGAGGTCTGCATTACGATCTTTTCAGTGAACACGGCAAGGCGGGCAGCGGGGGTGACTGCGGTGCGACCAAGCTGGCAGCCACGGCGATTCTTTTGGCCACCGGGGGGAAATCCTATCCCACAACAGGTTCTACCGGAGACGGTCACTTCGAAGCCGAAAACCTGGGCCACAAAATTATCCGGACCAGGCCGTCCCTGGTGCCGCTTAAGGCCGAGGGTGCGCCACCGAGCGGTGTTTCCGATCTGAAACTGCGCAACGTGGGGACAACCCTACGCATAAATGGAAAAACTCACAGCCGTCATTTTGGAGAACTTCATTTCACAAAAACTGGCCTGGGCGGCCCGGTGGTTCTGGAGATCAGCCGAGTGGTTGTGGCGGCCCTGGACGGAAAGAAGTCACCGCAACCCGACCTGGAATTAGCCGTGGATCTGAAACCGGCCCTGGATGTGAAGAAGCTGGATGCCCGCCTGATCCGGGATCTTGACAGCCGGGACAATGCTACCTGGGGCGATCTGCTGGCAGGCCTTTTGCCCCGGGAGCTCCTGCCGACGGCGGAGAGGATCTGCAGCTTACCTTTGGGCAAGCCCTGTCATCAGATCACCGGTCCCGAGCGGCGTGTTTTAAGGGATTGGTTGAAGGATTGGAGATTTCCCATCACGGGATTCGGCGGTTTTCCAGAGGCCATTGTTACTGCCGGCGGCGTGGACACGAAGGAGGTGGATCCCCACAGTATGGAGTCGCGTCTTGTGCCCGGGCTGTATATCATGGGGGAATTGCTGGATGTGGATGCCGATACAGGCGGGTTCAACCTGATGGCTGCCTTTTCCACCGGTTGGGTCGGTGGCGAAGCTGCGGCCCGATCCGTTCTGACAACCCTGGAAAGCTGAAATGTTCCTACCAACAACCCGCAAGGAAATGCAGATCCTGGGCTGGGATGAACTGGATGTAATCCTGGTCAACGGTGACGCCTATATCGACAGCCCTTACATCGGAGTGTCCATTATCGGGCATCTGCTGGTTGATGCCGGCTTCCGGGTAGGGGTAATCGGTCAGCCTGATATTTCCTCCGACAAGGACATCGGCCGCCTGGGCGAACCCCGCCTGTTCTGGGGTGTTAGCGGCGGGGGCGTAGATTCGATGGTGGCCAATTACACGGCTCTTAAAAAGCGTCGGCGCAAAGACGACTACACCCCCGGCGGAGTCAACGACCAACGGCCCGACAGGGCAGTGATCGTCTATACCAACCTGGTCCGGCGTTACTTTTCTCAAACGGCTCCCATAGTTCTGGGCGGGGTCGAGGCCAGCCTGCGCCGTATTTCGCACTACGACTTCTGGTCCAACAAGGTGCGGCGTTCGGTTCTCTTCGATGCCAAGGCCGATATCCTGGTCTACGGGATGGGGGAGAACGCCACCCTGGAGTTGACCCGAACCCTTGCCGCCGGCGGTGACCCGACTACGATCTCCGGCCTATGTCACATAGCCAAACAACCACCGCTTGAATGTTTGCAACTTCCTTCACACGAGGATTGCGCCTCCGACCACACGGCTTTTACCGAGATGTTCCGAACCTTCTACAACAACAATGAACCCATCTCGGCGCGACCCCTCTGTCAGCAGCACGGCGATCGCTGGCTGGTGCAGAATCGCCCTGCTGATTTTCTGACGCAAGCCGAGTTGGACCATGTACACGAGTTGCCGTTCGAGCGATCCTTGCATCCCTTCCACGGGAAAAACAGCGAGGTGCGGGCTCTGGATACGATCCGCTTTTCCCTGCCCGCTTTGCGCGGTTGCTACGGTGAGTGCAATTTCTGCTCCATCGCCGTGCATCAGGGACAAACGGTGCGTTGGCGTAGCGAGGAATCCCTGATCAAGGAGACCGGGGAGATTGCAGCCCTTGCTGACTTCAAGGGAAATATCATGGACGTGGGTGGACCCACGGCCAATATGTACGGTTTCGAATGCGCCAAGAAATTGGCCAAGGGGCCCTGTCTGGATAAGCGCTGTGTTGATCCAACCGTTTGCCCCACCCTGAAGCCGGACCATTCCCGGCAGATCCGCCTTCTGGAAAAAATGAGGAAGGTGAAAGGAGTCAAGAAAGTCTTCGTAGCCTCGGGCATTCGCCACGACATGGTTTTGGCGGATCGGAAGAACGGAGGTCGTTACCTGAAACAACTGGCTGGGCACCACGTCTCGGGGCAATTGAAGCTGGCTCCCGAGCACAGCGTGGATCATGTGTTGAAGAGGATGGGTAAGCCGGGGGTCGGCAGCCTGGTGGAGTTCCGTCGCCGGTTTCTGGAGGCAAGTCGGGTTGCGGGCCGTAAACAGTTCCTTACCTACTACATGATCGCCGCCCATCCTGGTTGCCGGGAAAACGACATGCGCCAAGCCAAGGATTTCGTTTCCGAGCGGCTGAAGTTGAACCCCGAGCAGGTTCAGATCTTTACGCCCCTGCCTTCGTCATGGTCGGCGGTTATGTATCTGACGGGCAAGGATCCGTTCACGGGCGAGGAGATTTTCGTCGAGCGCGATCCCGGCAGGAAGCAGGCCCAGAAGGACATTCTGGTCGAGAAAGGGCTCATCAACCAGGAACGAATCCGCAAGGGTTCGAGGGAGGGTAAGCGCCGAATTTCGCCTCGTGCCAAAGCCGCCGCTCCCACCCGGAGTGGAACTACCGGTCGTCGCAACCGGCGCAGGAAATAATGTCCCCCCGCATAATTTGCTTCGGCCCTTCAGGATTCTATTGAGTTGCCAAAACCTAAAAGGCCCGAGGCGTTTGCCCCGGGCCCGCTTCGCAAAATAATATTCGGGAAACCCCCGATCAACCATCCAGCTTTTTGAACACTTTCTCCACCCGGCGCAGAGCCATGTTCAGTTCCCGTTTGGTTACGACCAGCGGCGGGGCAAAACGGATGACGTTCTCGTGCGTTTCCTTACACAACATTCCTTCAGCCATCAGGGCCTCACAGTAGGGCCGAGCGGGACGGTTCAGCACCAAGCCTATGAACAGGCCACGGCCCCGCACTTTCTTGATGCTCTTGAACTTCATGTTTCCCAACTGCTCCATGAACCAGGGGCCGAGCTTGGCGCTGTTCTGAACCAGTTTTTCCTCGACAAGGACTTTCAATGCCTCGCGAGCGACGGCCATGCCCAGCGGGTTGCCCCCGAAAGTCGAGCCATGGTCGCCGGGGTTGAAAACAGCCATTACCTCTGCATTGCTCAGGAAGGCCGAAACGGGATAGAACCCGCCACTGAGGGCCTTACCGATGATCACCGCGTCGGGTTTGATGTCCTCATGCTCGAAAGCGAACATCTTGCCGGTTCGTCCCAAGCCGGATTGGATCTCATCGGCGATCAGCAGTACGTTGTTTTTCTTGCACAGTGCCGCTGCCTTCTTCAGGAAACCCTTGGGCGGAATATTGATGCCGGCTTCGCCCTGCACGGGCTCGACCATGAAGGCGGCCGTGTTCTTGTTGATGGTCTTTTCCAGCGCCTTGTAGTCGCCGAAGGGAATGACCTTGAAGCCGGGAGTGAAGGGGCCGAAGCCGTCCTTGTACTGATCCTCGGTCGAGAAGCCGACGATGGTCGTGGTGCGGCCGTGGAAATTATCGGCGCAGACAATGATTTCGGCCTTGTTCTTGGCGATTCCCTTGACCTTCTCGCCCCACTTGCGGGCGGCCTTGATGGCGGTCTCAACGGCCTCGGCCCCCGAATTCATGGGCAGGACTTTTTCAAAGTCCGTGAGCTCGCATACTTCCTGACAGAAAAGCGGGAGTTGGTCGTTGCGAAAGGCGCGGCTGGTCAGGGTTACCTTACCTGCCTGGCTACGAAGTGCTTTCAACAGCCGGGGATGACAATGGCCCTGGTTTACGGCGCTGTACGCGGCCAGGAAATCCATGAAGCGGTTGCCTTCGACATCTTCGACCCAAACCCCCTCGGCCTTCTTGATGACGATGTCCAATGGGTGGTAATTGTTCGCTCCGTAATGATCCTCGATCTGAACCAGCTTCTCGGTTTTCATGACAACCTCCTTACTCATAGATTGCGGCCCGCCAGGGAAATCGCGTGTCGATCCGTCCTGTCGGAGTCGTTTCAGAATCATCGCGAAAACAGAAACAGGCGATGACCATCAGGTCTGAAGATAGCCCGCGTAGGATCTTTGTCCAAGGTACAGGTGGAGTTATTCATGGTTTTTGAAAAGTTATTGTTCCAAGTTGTTTTTGAACGTGGGCCTGGTCCCATTTTTCAATGTCCTTCGAGGCCGGCACCATTTCCCCCGCCGATGTTCCCCCGGGGGAAGAACTCTTTATATGATTTTCCTTTGGATATTCAACAAAATATGAGTGACCGGGGTGGCGCAACCCAAAAAGGATCTCCCACGCGGCTCAGAAACCAGCGCTCGCACCAAAGGAAACCATCCGGCCCGGCCCGGGTAGGCCTGTTTGATAGTTTACCTGCTGATCGAAGATGTTGTTCAATCGTACATGGAGTTCAATTTTCGTTTCCTGGCCCACAAGGAAGTGAGATAGATTCCAGGGGTAGCTTAGGCGAAGGTTCCAGATCAAACCGGCCGGCAGGCGTCGTAGACCGTCGATCGGGTCGGTTGCGTCGGAACTCCAGCGTGGTCCGGTTACTACAGCCTCCAGATGAGCTCCGGGACCGGCGAAGGGATTCCAGCCGGCTTCTGCCAGGGAGAGGTAATCGGGACGATCCTCGGCCGGTCGCGAGTAGGAGCCGTTTTCCTGCACACGGGCCGAGAGAATCGTGTGCTGAAGGGCGATTTCGAGGTTGTTGTTCGAGTGTAGGCGGCCACTGAATTCCACGCCCGGCACCCTGATGCTGGTCCGGTTTACGCGCATGAACTGGTTGAGCGGGTGGAGTGGATCCTCCTCGGGCAATTTCGTTTTTTCGATGCCATCGGTCAGATTCTGTAGGAAGCACGCCGCAGCGAGGTTCCAGCCGGTGCCGCGAGCGGTCAAACCCGTTTCCAACAAATCCTGTCGTTCGGGAATCAGGTTCGGGTTGGGAACGAATTTATCGAGGGCTCCTGAGTAGAGTTCGCGCATGGAAGGAAAACGACTGCGGCGACTGAAAGAGGTGTAGATTTCGCTCCGGCTGGAAATTTCCCGGCTGAGGCGTAGGCTCAGGGCCGGTTCGTGAAAAGTGGCGGCTTTGGATTTGTTTCCCGATTCGGGCGTTCCGCTGTGGTCCCAGCCTGCTCCGGTGCGAAGTCTCCAGCTCGATCGGGGGCGAAATTCCCCTTCGATGACCAAGCCGGTCAACCATTGAGCGTAGGATTCCCGGGGTCCGCCCACGATCAGGCTTTCCCGGTGGTGGCTGTATCGGGCGTTTCCCTGCAGAGAAAGGCGTGCGGTTTCGCCCAGCCAGCGGGTCAATCCTCCCTGGAGATGACCGGACCGATCCAGGTCCTTCTCATATTCGTCGCCCACCGCCAGGGGGGCATTCCAGTCATCGGGTCCGCGGGGATCAATCTCCTGTTCGAAAAAATCCAGGGCCGCCATGCCGGATAAATCCCAATTATGATCCTGCCCCAGGGGAAGGGTCAGTGAGGCGCCCAACAGGGCTCGCCGTCGGACCGGATAGCGCCAGAATCGGGCATCATTTCCGAGGTGCAATTCCGGCGGGACACCTTTTTCGGCACTCCAGGCCGTGGCCAGGAAATTCACCCGGCCTGTTTCCGCTACCGGGCGGCTTGCCCGCAGCAGCAGGGATGTCTGGCTCAGGTCGCTGTTGAAACGCTCGGTCCTGGCCGGTTTCGGCACAGAGCCATCCGATCCATCGGTCGGCAGGATCCAGGCCTCCCGATCCTGCCATGAACCAGCGCCCAGGAGGGTCCACTGCCCTGCCGTACGTTGGTGCATCAGCCCGACTCGCTTCATTCCGCCGTCACCCAAGGTTGTGTTCAGTCGTGTCTGCTGTTGGGCTCCGGCCAGACGGGGGGGCAGGATGCGCACGCTACCGGCCAACACACCGGGTCCAGCCAACAGTGTGGGCAGTCCACGGCGGCCTTCCAGTCCGGCCCCGCCGATGATGGGGATTGTCCCCAGATCCGTACGTTCATCCCAAGGCAAGTTTAGGGGGATCCCGTCCAGGAAAGTCTGGACGTGACGCTCTGGAGCGCCCCGGATCATGAGCGTGCTCTCCCCCCGCGAGTTGACAGCCACGCGGGATGAAGGCAACAGGTTACCGAGATCGGCAAGAGAGCCGGGATCTCGGACGGTTACGCTGGCCGTATTAATCACCGAGCGCCCGGGGACCGGAGGAGCGGCGGCCTCCCCGCTGACCGTCAATTCGGGCAACTCGACTACGGTGGAGTCGGCAAGCACGGGCTTTTCAAGCGATTGCCCAGTCAACACCTCAGCCCGCACCATGGGCACGGGCTGAAGAAAAGCGGCTTGAATTGTACCGGCCAGGATGAACCCAGTCAAAAGGCCGATACGGGGGAGGTAGTTGGACAGGATCATTATTTTGCGTCCGGCCCAAAACCTTTTTTGAACCGCAGGAGCTTGGCCGGAGACCCGGCGACGATGGCTCCCGGAGGCACGTCCCTGGTCACAACCGCGCCGGCGCCGACGACGGCGTCGTGGCCCACGGTAACGGGAAGTATCGTGGCGTTCGATCCGATGCTGGCCCGGTCCTCAATGAAGGTGGGTTTCCATTTTTCCTTCTCGGGCTGGGGCGGCATGGTGTCGTTGATGAACATCACTCCATGGCCTACGAAAACGTCGCTGCCGATGTTGACCATGTCGCAAATGAAAGTATGGCTCTGGACCCGGGTGCGATCGCCGATGGTAACGCCTTCCTGGATCTCCACGAAGTGGCCCACCATGCAATCCTTGCCCAGTTTGCAGCAGTACATGTTCACGAAGTTCCAAATTTTGGTACCTTCGCCGATATCACAATCGCGAATCAGTTGCTTGTCGTTGGCTTCGTAATCCATAATGGCTCCTTGGTTCCTGTTGGGCAGTGGGCGATGTCCCCGAAAAATAGTACACGCGAAAGGAAACGTCTTGAAAAATGATGCAGAAGAGAGCGGCGGCATCCCACCTATGGATCCAACCATTGGTTGGAGTGAGTTTGCCTTGGGGAGGCATATTCCCGGTGGGAAGCATACGTGGTTCGAGGGAAGTGAAATCGAACTGCTGGAACGGGTGCGTGCGGGTTGGCCGCAGCGAGGCCCCGGGGCGGGCCGAAGTGATCTCAACCAAGTGGTGATCGTATCGGTGGATCCGACCGGATTTATGTCCAATACCGTGCGGGTGAACGAATCGACCCGGTTGTCCGCCTCATTCGAGCGCCGCCAGTCTCACGAGGAAGGGTACATCAGGGTTTTGGCTGAGGGCCCACGTGAAGAGGCCTTGCACGCCTCGGTAGTTTTGTATTCGTCTGCGACCCTGTTGCAGAACGGGGGAACGCGCAGCGGTGATTTCGATTGGGAGGTTGTCTGCCTGATCGCCGGTCCCGAAGCCGAAGAACCCATGGATCCCTTGAGCATGGCGCGCAACATGCTGGAAAAAACGGGTGGGACATTCTGTGAATATTCCGCGGTTCAATTTGCAGAGGCCGTCTGGTACTGGAGTACCCGGGCCAGTCTGAATGTGATTGGGGCTAGGGACGAGGGTGAATTGAAAAAATGAAAATAGAGATCGACTCAGGGTTTGGGGTCGGAGTTTTTTTGTCTCATCCTGTCCACGATGATCTGGGCTTTGGCTGAAAGTTGTCCGATTTTGCCCTTGTCCAGGGTGATGAACAACGCTTCGCCTTCGCAAAATGTATTTTGGCCGGACATATCGCGTAGCACGCCGCGGGTGCGGATTTTGCGGCCCTCAACGCCAACTACTTCGGCCTCTACCAGGCAAGGAGTCTCCAGGGGAAGCATAGTGCTGAATTTGATGTTCAACTGGGCGGCCACAACGGGGTGGCCGGCTAGCCAGGCAGCACCGCCCATGGCTTCGTCCAGTAAGGCTGCCATGCTTCCGCCGTGGGCGTGATCCGGGGGGCCCTGGGTGCCGGGTCCGAAGAAGACCTTCCCGATCAGGGCGCCGTCTTCATTTCTCCGGTAGTAGCGAATGCTCAGGCGGTGGTCCGAGCGGTCGCCCGAAACGAAAGTGTCTTCCAGAGCCAGGAACGGCAACTCGGCCGGGGTGCAGCCTGGATCGGGTGTCTCCAACCATTGAATATTTTTTGGATCCATGTGTTCTCCTCAGACTTGATCAACCTTTGGTCGAACTTCCCCACCTCTCAGCCACGACTCTCCAGATCTTCCCAGCGTGAGTACAGATTTGCCAGCTCAGTCTCCAGCGCCTGGAGCCGGGCATTCAGGCCGCCCACCTTTTCGGAGGCCTCCTGGTACAGTTTTGGGTCGCTCAACTGGGTTTGGATCATGGCCTGTTCGGTTTCACTCGTTTCGATTAGTTGGGGCAGGGTCAACAGTTCCTGCCGTTCCTTGTAGGTCAGGCGCTGGGGCTTGTTCGGCTCTGTACTTGCCGCCGGGTCGGGCTGGATTGATTTCTTCCTGTCCTTTTTTAGACCGGCCCTTTCACCGGAGGGTCCTGCCGACGAAACCCGGGCCCAGTCCGAGTACCCGCCCACTGTTTCGGCGATTCGGCCTTCACCCTCGAGGACCAAAGTACTGGTCGCCACGTTGTCCAGGAATTCGCGGTCATGGCTGACCAGCAAAAGAGTGCCGTCGAATTCGACCAGTAGTTCCTCAAGCAACTCAAGCGTTTCCAGGTCCAGGTCGTTGGTTGGTTCATCCAGGACGAACAGATTGGCCGGCTGGGTGAAAAGCTTGGCCAATAAAAGACGATTTCGCTCCCCGCCTGAAAGGTGGGATATGGGGGATCGGGCCTGGTCAGGCGCGAAGAGAAAGTTCTGCAGATAGGTGATCACGTGGAGGGATCGTCCATTGAAGAGGACTTGATCCCCGGAATCGCTGATGTTCTCCTGCACGGTTGACGATTCATCCAGCTGGGCGCGTTGTTGGTCGAAGTAGGCAATATTCAGGTTGGTGCCCCGTGTAATCGTCCCGCTGCTGCATTCCAAATCGTCCAGAAGCAGGCGCAGGAGGGTGGTCTTGCCTGCCCCGTTGGGCCCGAGGATTCCCACTTTGTCCCCGCGTAGAATCATGGTGTGGAAATCCCGCACAATGGGCAAGTCGCCCCAGGAGAAGCCCGCTCCCTTGGCTCTGATTACCAGACGGCCGCTGCGCTCGGCATCCTGGAAACGGATTCGTGCCTCGCCCGTCATGGATCGTCGATCCTGGCGATCCTGGCGCATTTGCTTCAGGGCGCGAACCCGGCCCTCGTTGCGCGTGCGGCGCTCGCGGACGCCCTTTCGGATCCAAATTTCTTCCCGGGCCAGCTTCTTGTCGAATTCCCTTTGCTGGGCGCGTTCATCTTCCAAAAACTGGTCGCGACGGTGCAGGAAGGTGTCGTAGTCGCAGGTCCAGTCCCTCAGCCGGCCCCGATCAAGTTCCAGGATGCGGCGGGCCAGGGTGCGCAAAAATGCTCGATCATGGGTGACGAAGAACAGTGTGCCGGCAAACCGCAGCAGTTGTCCCTCCAACCACTTGATGGCATCGATGTCCAGGTGGTTGGTCGGCTCGTCCAGGAGAAGGAGATCCGGTTCGGCGACCAGGGCCCGGGCCAGGAGCGTGCGTCGCTTGTTGCCCATCGAGAGGGTGGCAAAATCGGCTTCGGGGTCCAATCCGGCCCGGCTCAGGGTGTTGTCTACGGCATGATCTGCTTCCCAGGATTCTTCTCCGGCCAGTCCTTCACTTACTATTTCGCGAATTGTTCCGGCAAGATGCGGGGGCACTTCCTGGGGCAGGACGCCGATGCGCAAGCCGGCTTGCCGATGGATGGCCCCGGAATCGGGTTCCAACTCACCTGACAGCAGGCGGAGCAGGGTAGTCTTCCCCTCTCCGTTGCGTCCCAGCAAGCAGATTCGTTCGCCCTTTTCCACACGCAAGGTCGCGTCTTTCAACAGGGGCGGTCCGCCCAAGGCCAGGGTCAGGTCTTTAAGTTCTAGAAGTGCCATGTCGGGAAATGAAACGGAGTGGGGAATAAATTACAAGGACGAACGGTCCAGAGACCAAAAAGACGACCCTGCTTCCGCTTGGAAACAGGGCCATCACCCCCATTTGTGGGTTTAGCGAACTACCAGCGACCGCCGCCGCCGCCGCCGCCACCACCACCGCCGCCGCCGCCGCCGCCACCACGCTGCGGACGGTCGTGAGCTTCGTTGACGCGCAGTTGACGGCCACCCATCTCATTCCCGTCGAGGGCCTGGATGGCACCGGCAACAGCTTCGTCATCCATCTCCACGAATCCAAATCCGCGGGGACGTCCGGTCTCACGATCGTTGATCAGGGCTACCGAGTGGACGGTTCCGTGCTGGCCGAACAGTTCACTGATTTCGTCTTCGGTCGCGCTGAAGGGCAGGTTACCCACGTAAAGCTTCTTCAATGTCCCTCATCTCCTGGTGCCGGTTTTCCGGCAAACACAAGCACTCAAAGTACCGGCCAAATCCGGGAACCCCCTCGTGCTCAGAAACAGCTCGGCAGAACTCCGAGCCCAATCCCCCGACAATCGGAAGATTTGATTCTCCAGCCGAATGGCCGGAAGCTAATCGGTGGAAATTTGGATGGCCTGGCGGCCAATGCCCAACCCCATCGAATTAGTATCAATAATTTGACCGAAAAACTCCGAGCTTTCAAGAATATTATTGAAAGTACAAGTATTCGAAACTTTGCAGGTCAGCTTGAGTAACTCTTCTGTTCAACAATGGGTTCGTTCTCTTTATCCAAATCGAGGCCAACAATCGTTATCCTTTCCCCAGAAATGGGGTCCCTATCGCCGGCTCAGTTTACCGGAAAGGGTAGTGAATTCAGAGTTCAAATCGCAAGTCAAACAGGAATGAATCGGCCAGATAAGAACAAGATCGCCAATCTCCAGATTACCTGCAAGCCGGCTGAATTCTCCACTTTCGATCTCGATTTCACCGTGCTCCTGCGAAAGGGCAACAACGGGAGTCTGGTCCAGAATTCGTTTCATGGTCGGTGGGTTGCTTGGGGAAATGGTCCCCAACCGGCCGAAGAATCGGTTGCCGTCGGGAGCTTTCAGGCTCTCCTTGGAGAAGTGTACTGCTCCCCCGTGGATTACGATTTTGGTTCGGTCCGGATGGACTCCGGAACCCACGCCGGGATAAATCCCCACTACGGGACAGGCTACGGCAACTGCCAGATCACCCGGTGAACATGAGCCGATCTGCAATTGCATCAAGTCATGGAAAACAAAATTGCCGGGCCTGATTTCGTCAACATTTTCGAAGCGGTCCACGACGTTGCAGGAAGGGGTGTCACCGATAGACAGGAGCAGATTGCCGACAGCATTGTTGCTGGTCATGGCATCCCGGGCCGCATTCATTCGTTGCACCGATTTTTCATGGATGGCGGCAATCTGCACCACGCTTTCGGCTCCGTAAGTGGTTCCGGAATGGGTCAAAAGCCCCGTTGGTGATTGTTGCGGGCCCAATTTCCTGGAGATGGTGACGAGTTGGCTGGTCTGGTTCCAGGCAACGCCGGTTCGGCCGTAACCGGTGTCTATCTTGATCCACACCTTTAAAGGTGATTCTCCGCTTTTTGCCAAAACGCTGGCTGCTTCAACGGAGTCAATGGTCACGCCGAGAGATCCGCCGCGGTCCTGTAATTCATGGGCCAACTCCAGCAGCCGGGGCATCTCCAGGGGATTGAGCAGGAAGGCCAGGGTGATATCGTCCCATCCGGCCGAAGCGAAGTACTCGGCCATCGCCAGGGAGGAAACGGTAATCCTGGTGACACTCTCGTCTGCGAACCATCGTCCGATTTCCGCGCTTTGATGGGTCTTGAAGTGGGGCCGGAAATCGACTTTCGCGTTGCGGGCCTTGGCGGCCATCCTGGCGATGTTGTTTCGGGCACGTTGCTCGTCCACAATAACGGTTGGCCGGGTAATACCCAACGAACGAAGGAACAAGCTGGTTGATTTCAGCACTTGGCCCCCATGATTTGAGAAATAGGTCGGCCGGACCTGTTTGGGCCCGACCAGTTCCTCTCCACCCCTCGGCAGCAAGGCCGCTTGCGGGGCAACTTTATTTCAAAATGGCCATCTTGCGGATCAGCGTTTCGCCGCCTGTTTTCAGTGTGTAAAGATACACTCCTGAGGCCGTGCGCCGGCCCTTGGCATCCTCGCCGTACCAGGTCACCGATTTCTGGCCACCGATCTGAATTGCATCGACCAGATTACAGACGTGCTTTCCGCGAATGTCGAAAACGTCCAGGACCACGCGTCCACCGCTCGGCGGCAGTTCGTAGCGGATCACAGTCATAGGGTTGAAGGGATTCGGTGCATTCTGGTGGAGTACGCTGAGTTGCGCGCCCATCAGATCGCCAACCGCGGTGATAGAATAGCTCTCACCTGCCTGAAAAACATTCGTACCGAGAGTGCTACCGGAAAGGCCCTCGATGATTGAGCCGGGGCAACCCTCGAAGTCGATCTGGAAAAAGATGTCGAAGAAGCTGTCGACGGCGAAATCGTCACTGGGCAGCTTGGTCAACGTCGTCGAGCCGGGACTGGGCATTCCGAAATTTGAACCGGCGGAGAGGATCAGGTCGCAGAAGTCGGGGTCGCCATATAGACTACCCTGCATTGCGATCATCTCGTTGGCGAATGTCTGAACCGGATCGCCCGGATTGCGAGGGCCCGTGTGGACTTCGCAGGTGACGCCGATGAGGATTTGGCGCTGGAATCCGGTCAAATCACCGGTGCCGGTGGCTTGCCAGTAGACCATGGCGTCGAAGGTCTGGAACTCGCCGCCGAGGCTGCCGCCAATTCCGCGGGAGGTGACGAAGATATCCTTTAGGACTGCTTCGCCGGTGATAGTCGTACCGGGCGGCAGTCCATCGACTATAGTAAGTTCGCCCACGTACCCGTCCGGGCATTCCGGGGGCAGATCGATGGTGCCGGTGCGGTTGTCCGGCAGTTGGCAATTATGGTCCAGGGGCGGGAAATATTCCTGGCCCGCCTGGTAGCGCTCGGTGCCCAAGGTGCTGCCCATAAGACCCTCGAAGAGGGACCCGGGGCAGCCCTCGAAGTCGATTTGGTAGGTGATGTCGAAGAAGCTGTCGACGGCGAAGTCGCCGTCGGGCAATTCGGTCAGGGTCGTCGAGCCGGGACAGGGTAGACCGTTGGCAGTGCCGGCGGTGATGTCCAGGGCGCAGAAATCAGGATCGCCGAAAAGTTGACCATGCATGAAGAACATGTCATTGGCGAAGGTCTGGACAGGATCACCCGGAATGCGCGGGGCGGTGTGCATCTCGCAGTTGACCGGGATGGCAATTTGGCGTTCGTATCCGGCCATCATGCCGGTCCCCACCATGCTCCAGTGCAGTGTGGCGCCGAAAGCGTGGCCTTCACCGCCGAGCGATCCGCCCGGAATGGTGCTCTGGCCGAAAAAGTCGGTCAGAACAGCTTCGCCGGTGAGAGTGGAGCCTGGTGGCAAGCCGTCGATTATGGTCAGGATGCCGATGTAGCCATTGGGACAATCGGGCGGAAGGTTAATTGTCCCGGTGCCATTGTCGGATAGCTCGCAGGGATCGGCCAAGGCCGGCAAGTAGAACAGGGACAGAAGGAGGGGCAGTAACAGAAACTTCAGGGGGCGCATCGTATTCTCCTTTTGCGGGGCATTCTGGTTAGACAAAAAATCTGGCTTCCTCCTGTACTGTTTCCCAAGAGAAGGAAATCTTACATTGATCCCAAAAGAATTATGACCATTCTAGCAGAAAATACGGACGTTTTGCCAATTTTGAGCACTGAAAAAACTTGTCATATCTCCTGGCCAAGCCAGTTGGCATACAGCTTTGGCCGCCGGTCGCGCAGAAAGAGTTGCCGCGCATGTGACTTTTCAACCTGATCGAGGTCGATGTCGCAGCATAGTATTTCATCTACATCCGCTCCGGCCCTCTTGAGTACGCGGCCGGCTGGATCGCACACGAAGGATTCACCGGCGAAATCAAGGTGCTCTTCGGATCCCACCCGGTTGCACAAGGCAGTAAAGTAGCCATTTTGGAAGGCAGCCACCTGCATCTCGGCTTCGTAGAGTCCCGGGGGCCATTCTCCCACCGAGCCGGCCTGGGGGACCACAACCAACTCCGCGCCGTTCAGGGCCAGGGCTCGCATGTATTCCGGATAATGGCGGTCGTAGCAAATCGCTACGCCGATTCGACCGTGGCGGGTTTGGAAAACGGGTACTCCTCGGTCACCAGGACGGTAATAACCCTGCTCGTGGAAGAACGGATATTCAGTGATGTGGACCATCCGGCAAACGCCCAACAAGGAACCGTCCGCATCGATCACGGGGGAGGAATCGTAGGGTAGGCCGCCATCGTCGGCCTGTTCGAATACGTTCAGCACCACCACAACGCCCAATTCGGCGGCCAGGGCGCAGAAAGCCTCGGTTGTGGGTCCGGGTACCGGCTCGGCCTGGGCCAGGTCCTTGGCAGTGGCCGGATTTTGGGGGTAGAACAGGTCGAACGCCAACTCGGCGAAACACAGAATTTGGGCACCCTGTTCAGCGGCGGCTCGGGCGGCTGCCAAACCTCGGTTGAGGTTTTCCTGCCTGTTGGCGGTGGCGTGTTGTTGGATGAGCGCGATCTTCAAGATGGGTCTCCTTCATCGTCGGCTGGAATCCCCAGACCGGCCATTGCGATGCCAGCCAGCCTACCTGTAGTCCAGGCGGCCTGGAAGTTGAACCCTCCGGTGAGCCCGTCGATGTCCAATACTTCGCCGGCCAGGAATAGTCCCGGGCAGACCCGGCTGGCCATGGTTCGCAGATCAACTTCGCTAAGGGGTACGCCCCCGCAGGTTACGAACTCTTCCTTGTTCGTGGCTTTTCCCGTAATGGGCATCGTGGTGTTTTTGAGCAGCCCCCCGAGTAGGTTGCGGTGCTTCCGGCTCAACTCGGCCCATTTGGAATTTTCGGGAATTCCCGCAACCTGAAGAAGGGCTTGCCACAGGCGTCGGGGCAGATTTTCCGGCCCGCCGGAGATCATGGATTTCTTGCCGTTCCGATGGGCCCAATCCTGCAGGTCGGCTTCAATGGCTGGCTGCTTACGGTCGGGCAGCCAGTCGATGCCAAGTTCGAACCGGTAGCCGATTTCATGGAAGCGTCGCGCGCCGATTGCCGACAGCTTCAGCACAGCCGGGCCACTCAATCCCCAATGCGTAAGCAACAGGGGTCCCTCGGCGGAAAACCCCTTGGCGGGCAAATCCGGGCCGACAGCACGGATCTTTGCATTTTCAACAGCCAGACCGGCCATTTCCGTCCAGCGGGAATCCTCCACCTTGAAGGTGAACAGGGACGGCACCGGTTGGATCAGGTCGTGGCCCAGGGAGCGGGCAAGGGTGTACCCATCCACGGAGCGGTTTTCCACGGGGCTTTCGGTGCGGCCCCCGGTTGCGATTAGAACCTGGTCGCACTCCAGCGATGTTCCGTCGGCCAGCTCGACCAGAAATCCACCGCTCTTACGGCGGACGATTCCGGCTACCGGGTGCCGGGTCAACACATCGATTCCAGCAACGCGGGCGGTGCTTCCCAGGCAATCAACGATGGTGGCGGAGGAATTGGACTCCGGAAACATCCGTCCGTCCGGTTCTGTTTTCAGGCGGACACCGCGTCCGGCAAACCAGTCGATGGTGTCGGCTACGCCCCAGTGCGTGAACGGCCCGATCAGCTCACGACCCCCGCGGGGATAGTGGGTTGCCAGCTCGCGGGCATTTTCACAGTAATGAGTGAGGTTGCAACGGCCGCCTCCGCTGATGGCCACCTTGCGCAGGACACGATCCTGTTTTTCCAGGATGACCACCGGTTTGTCGGGATTGGCCTCGCGTGCGGCGGTGGCTGCGAAGAAGCCGGCCGGGCCGCCTCCGATGACGATAATCATGAGCCTTCTTTCTGCCAGTTCTCAAGCCGAAGTTCACCATTGGGTTGGATAATGCCAGTTGTTCGGCGGGTTGCCAACTCGGGAATTGTTGTCGTTTGGCCTCTCCAAAAACGAGAATACCCCGTTGAAACAGGTCGTTCCAAGAGTTAGAATATTGGGCAAACCTCTACAGCGAGAGGGCTTCCTGGGGAATTGGCGGAAGTAGGAATTTGGTGTTCGGGCGCAGAAGACAAAGAATATTCCGACTTGAAACCCTGGGGGTACTGTTGCTGAGCCTGGCCAGTATTCCGGCCATGCTTCCCGCCGTATCCCAAGCTGCCGATTCAGTTCCCAATGACCTGATACACATGACCCGCACCTTCGCCGGCGATGCGTTCCACATTTACACCTTCCCTCTGCACATGTCCGGCAGGGATGCGGCGGTGCTGTCAGGAGTGCTGGCCGTAACGGGATTGATTTACGCTTACGATCAGGAAATTCTGGACGCCGTTCAACGCAACGAGGAATCCGATCTGTGGAAACCCCTGTGGGAGACGGGAGATTTCTTCGAACCCCTCGGACACATGGGCAACACGAATATCTGGTACATGGGCGGGGTGGTGCTGGGCTATGCAACGCGGCAGGAAAAATTTTCGCTGGTATGCGCCCAGATTCTGGAGAGCCACTACATCGGGGGCATGGGCAAGAACCTGATCCAGCACATCGTGGGCAGGCAGCGTCCTTATGGAGATCTGGGTCCCCGGGAATTCGGGGTCGATAACGCGACTTCTTTTCCTTCCGGACACTCCAACAACATCTTCCAACTACCGGTGATTCTCAGCCATCACGTGGACCACCCTGCTTTCACCGTCTTGGCCTATTCGGTGGCTGCCAGCGTGGGGATTCAGCGGGTGCGCTCGAATATGCACTGGCCCAGCGATGTGTTTTTTTCGTCATTCTACGGGTGGTCGGTGGCCAAGGGAGTACTGCGACTCCATGAAGGCAGGCAGACGACGGTCGCACCCCACGTTTCCCGGTTGGGCGTAGGGCTCGAGGTCACGGTGTGCTCATGGCCGGAGTGGTCTCATTGATCCGGTCTTTAGCCGGAAGGGGGTTAGAACTCCCCGATTCCCAATTCCCGGATCGCCTCAATCACCGCATCGTGGACCAGACCGTTGGTCACGATGACGCCCATGCTTTTTCCCAGCAGATGGCCGTGGTTGAATTCGAGTTCGCGTCCCTTGATGTCGGTCACCTTGCCGCCGGCTTCGGTGACGATCAACAAACCGCCGGCGTGATCCCAGATTTTCTCCTTGTACTCCGCGTCACGCGGTAGGCGCAGATAGGCCTCGGCCTCGCCGCGGGCCACGACGGCATACTTGGCCTGGCTGTCCAGCCGGGCGGGCTCGGCGGCGATGGCCAGATGTTCGGCTATGCGGGCGGCATCCCCGTGGGATGAGTGGGCGGCTTCCACCGATTCACAGAAGCGGATCAGGGTCGGATCAACCTGTTTGCTTACGTGCACGCGAACCGGTTCTCCTTCACCGGAAAGGGGCAGCTGCCAGGCGCCCTGGCCCCGAATGGCTGCGTAGAGTGTGCCCGTGCCTCGGTCCCCGGTCAGGCTTTCGCCCAGGTTGGGGCAGCCCACAATGGCGGCTTCGATTTCCCCCTCAATGATCAAGGCCAGGGAGATGGCGTACTGCTGCTTGCGCAGGAACCCTTTGGTACCGTCGATCGGGTCGAGGGTCCAGAAACGAGGGGAGTAGTCCTTGGCGTTGCCGCGGTCGATCCAGGCGCAGACCTGGTCCAGGTCGGGGGCCATGTGTCCGGGCAAGTGCTGGGTCACGTGTTTTACCACCCATCCGGCCAGGGTCTCGTTGCCGGCCTCGCGCAAGGCGGCCGAGTCCTCTTCCCCGATCACCGGGTCGTCGGGAAACACCTCGCCCAGAGTACGGCAGATCAGGGCCTGACTGCCGAAGTCGGCTACGGTGACGGGGCTGCGGTCCTTTTTCTGCAGGGCCCCGGGATCGATTCGGTCCTGGACGGCGCGGCACAATAATCCGGCCTCGGCGACGGCGGCGATGCCCAGGTCCAGTTCTCGGGCCAGGGTGTGGTTATGCCAAGGATTCTTCATTTACGGATCACTCCCATTCGATGGTTCCGGGCGGTTTGCTGGTTAGATCGTAGGCCAGGCCGCTGATGCCGGGCAGGGCAGTGATCGACGCACTCAACTCATGCAGTAACCCGGCGGGCAAACGGGCCGCCGTGGCGGTCATGGCCCGTTCGCTGTGGATGGGACGCAGGATGCAAAGCTCCCTGCCGACGCCGTCGATTTCCAGGGGCACCAATACGGTCGGACATTGCCAAATACGGCCATACAAATCATGTCGCCGCAGACCCTCCATCATCAGGTGGTCGCATTCGCGCAACAGGCCCAGCCGTTCGCTAGTCATGGCGGCCGACTGGAGAATGAAGTTCTGCGGCAGGCGGTCGCCCAGGTTCCACAGCGCGCGGTTGATTCCGCCAACGGTTTTGAAGATGGTGCCGGCAGCCTCTTGAAGTTTGTCCCAATCGGGTTCGCCGCCGGCTTCGGCGTCGAATCCTCCCTGGAGCAGCACCGGGTGTTCGTAGCTCCGCAGATCCGCCTTCACGCCCACCGATTTGATGGGAAGGGCAGTGGCTTTCAACCCATACTCCGCCGCGGCGGCAGCAACAGCGGTATTGATGTCCGCGAGTTGTTCCTTGCCCTCTATCCGGCCATCGGAGCACAGAAGCCGGATGCCCAAGCCGGGCCCGGGGAAGGGATGCCGCCAGATCATATCGTGGGGGATACCCAGCAATTCTCCCAGTTCACGGACCTCGACCTTGTACAAGTCGGCCAGTGGTTCGATCACCTTCCCGGCGGCGATCATCTCCTCGATGATCGGCACGCGGTTGTGGTGGGTCTTGATCGTGTCGGCGCGTTTCGTTGCCCCGCTCTCGATAGTGTCGGGATAGATGGTGCCCTGGCCCAGCAAGTGGTCCTCAATGCCCAGTCGTCGGGCCTCGCTCTCGAAGACACTGATGAAGGTGTCGCCGATGGCGCGGCGCTTGTCCTCCGGGTCGATCTTTCCCTCCATGGCGGTCAGGAAGGAATCGGTGGCGTTGATGAAGTGGAAGTTTTCGCCGAGGCCCAGTTCGTTGAACATCTCTATGACCGCAGCCGATTCATCCTTGCGCATCAGGCCGTTGTCCACGTGCAGTAAGTGCATGCGATCGGGGCCCAGGGCCTCGCCGAAAAGCTTGGCGGCCACCGTGGAATCCACGCCGCCGCTGGCCAGCAGAAAGACCGAGCCGTCACCGACCTGGGTGCGGATTTTCTCCACTTGCTCCTGCACGTAGCTGTCCATGGTCCAGGTTGGTTCGCAGCCGCAGATCCTCAACACGAAGTTGGCGATCATTTCATCGCCGTGCAGGGTGTCGTCGACCTCGGGGTGAAACTGGAATCCGTAGCGGCGCAATTTGTCTGATCCGATGGCGGCGTAGCGGTGGGGGGCGGCGCCTTCGGTTTGACTGTCGTTCCCACCCAGCACACTGTAACCCAGTTCCTCGAAATCAGGCCCGATTCCAGTCACCGAATCAAAGTGGCTCATCCAGACCTGCTCAACTTTTTCCAAGCCGGCAAAGAGTTCGTGTTCGCGGGCGATGTGAAGGTTTGCGTGTCCCCACTCCTGCTTGCCATGGACAACTTGTCCGCCGTAGTGTTTTGCGATCTCCTGGTGACCAAAGCAAAAGCCCAGGATGGGCACATCCAGGTCGTAGATTGCCTTGTTGTAACCGGAATCCTCGCCGAAAGAGGCCAGGGAGGGGCTGCCGCTGAGAATGATCCCACGGTAATCGGCGAAGGCCTCGATGGGGTCCTCCGGCTGGCGGATCTCGGCCAACACGTTGGCACGGCGAACTTTGGTGGCGATCAGATGGGCGTACTGGCCGCCGAAATCGATGACGGCGATGGCATCGTGCTGCATTGGGCCCTTCCCGGGTTGAGGAGGGGAGTGCAACCGGCGAGATCGCCGGCCGCTTGAGGGTCGGCCAATAAGTAACAAACGGGAGGGATTTCCTCAACCCGGAAGCATTTTTACGGCGATTTTTTTGGGCGATCCACCCGGCTCCGGTGAAGGGGACATGGGTTGGATCAGCGTCGCACAAGCGGTACGAAACGTACGGCGAGGACCACTTTTTCAGTGACCTGACCTTCATTGTTCTTGCTCAGGAGAGTCAGATACTGTGTTTCTCCGTGAGGGCCGACCGGCATGACCAGACGGCCGCCGGGGGCCAATTGCTGGATAAGCGGCTCGGGAATTTCCGATGCCGCGGCGGTGACCATGATACCGGTGAAGGGGGCTTGATCGGGCAGCCCCAGGTAGCCGTCACCCTCATGTACCTCTATGTTGTCGTAACCCAGGGTGGCCAGGCGGTTACGTGCAGACCGCGCCAGCTCCGGGACGATCTCGATGGTGTGGACGATTCCCCCGGGTACAATCTCGGCCAACACGGCAGCCTGGTAGCCGGAACCCGTTCCGATCTCCAGCACCGTGTCGGCAGGACTGAGGGCCAGTAGATCGGTCATCATGGCCACGATGGTGGGTTGGCTGATCGTCTGACCGTGCCCGATGGGCAAGGGACTGTTGGCGTAAGCATTGCTCCGCAACTCGAGAGGGACAAAGAGATGACGTTCGACTCGGGCCATTGCTCGGGCCACCTCGTCCGACAGATTGTCTCGGCCGAGCACCTGACTGTTACGGGCCACATCACGATGGATGGCCAGCATCATACGTTGATGGGGGCCGGAGTAATCCCCGCCGCAAGAGTCGAATGGAAAGAGAATGACTCCGAGCATGATTAGCCCCGCCAGAACTTGGTGACCCGGGATGGTCTGCTTGAATGGCAGTATAAAAGGTCGCATGACTACCTACCCCCTCTATCGATAGTAATCGAAAAGTGGTTGGGTTCGCAACCGGAACGCAATATGCTTTACACAATCAGCCAGCACCATAGGGCGGAAAAAAACCATGAACAACAGGATATTCATCATGGCGATTACCCTACTCGGGGTATCGATAATCGTCGGAGGTGTTTTCGCGATGCCCGAAACCAAGCAGTCCACTGAATCAGTCAACAGGGAGACCGCCACCCTGGGCGGCGGTTGTTTCTGGTGCCTGGAGGCGATTTTCATGGAGATGGAAGGGGTCCATTCAGTGGCTTCGGGGTACGCCGGCGGGGATAACCCAGATCCTACTTATCAAGAGGTCTGTTCCGGTTCAACCGGGCACGCCGAGGTAATCCAGGTTACCTTCGATCCAACAATCACCACTTACCGTGAATTGCTGGCTGCCTTCTTCACGATCCATGATCCGACCACATTGAACCGACAGGGTGCGGATGTGGGGAGCCAGTACCGGTCGGCTATCTTTACCCATTCCTCTGCCCAGGAGCAGGAAGCGCGGGAAGTCATCACGGCCTTGGAGAAGGAGCATGTTTATTCCAGCCCGGTGGTGACCGAGGTTGCGCCGTTTTTAAAGTTCTACAAGGCCGAGGAGTATCATCAGGATTATTACCAACGCAATCGGGCGCAAGGGTACTGCCGGACGGTCATTGATCCGAAATTGAAGAAGTTCCGCCAGAAATTCGCTGAGAAGCGCAGGAAATGAATCGGGCGCCGGCTACAATCAGGAATCCAGCATCTGTCTGATCTTGTTCAGCAGATCATTTCTGCGGTAGGGTTTCTGGACCAGGATATTGCCTTTATCCAGAATAAAATCGGTGTGGATGGCATTCTCGCTGTAACCGCTGGCAAAGACCACCTTGAAGTCGGGCTTGGTCCTTTGGATTTCCTTCTGGACCTCACGCCCGCCGAGTTTAGGCATCACCACATCCAGCAGGGCCAGATCCATGGCATCGGGGTTGGCGCGGAATATTTCCAAGGCCTTTTCCCCATCTTGGGCCGACAAGACCCGGTAACCGGCATCCTGCAGGATCCGGGTGGCAAGACCCAAAACACCGGGATCGTCTTCGGCCAGGAGGATGGTTTCGTCCCCGCCACGGACCGGGGCGTTGATCTTATTGCCCACTTCCAGGGCGGGCCGCTCGACCAGGGGAAAGTATATCTTGAAGGTGGTCCCGTGTCCTGCCTCGCTGTACACGTGGACCATTCCGGAATTCTGTTTGACGATGCCGTAGACGGTGGCCAATCCCAGCCCGGTTCCCTTGCCAATTTCCTTGGTCGTGAAGAACGGTTCGAAAATCTGCTTGAGGGTTTCCTTGTCCATGCCCATACCGGTGTCCGTTATACTGAGTAATACGAACCGACCGGGTTGGGCCCAGGGGTGATCCTGGCAGTATGCCGAATCCAAAACCACGTTTTCGGTCTCGATGGTCAGGGTCCCCTTGCCGTTCATGGCGTCACGGGCGTTCAGACAAAGGTTCATGAAGATTTGTTCCAACTGGCTGCGGTCGACACAGACGGTTCCCAGGTTGTGGCCGGCAATCCTCTGCAATTCGATTCCCGCGCCGATCAGTCGCTCCAGCATTTGCAGGGCTTCAGTGATAACCTGATTTAGATTGATGTCCTTGGGCGAAATGAGCTGGCGGCGGCTGAAAGTCAGCAATTGCCTCGTCAGGTCAGCGGCTCTTTCGGCGGCTTGTTGGATTTTTTGCAGATCCTGATTGCACTCCGCAGGCAGGTTTTCATTTTCCAGCATGAGCTCCGAATAGCCGAGAATAGCCTGCAACAGGTTGTTGAAATCGTGGGCGATGCCACCGGCCAGATTCCCCACCGCTTGCATCTTCTGGGCCTGCCGCAGCTGGGTTTCCAGCTTTTCCTTTTCCTCCTGGACCTGCCGGCGTTCGGTCAGGTCGGTGAAGAAACCGATGCTATGTGCCCGGCCTTCGATCTCCACCAGACCGGACCTGATTTCGGCATGAAAAACAGAGCCGTCCTTGCGTAGGCAGGGGAGATCCATGGCGGCAGTTTTTTTATTCTGGGCGTTCTTCTGGAAAAGGTCTGCGATTTCCTCCCATTCGGATTTCGGGTGAATGTCCATGACCCGAGTCCGCATCAATTCCTCGGAAGTGTAGCCCAGCATTTCACAAATGGCGGGATTGGCGTATTTGAAGGTGAAGTCCTTCAGGTCGGCAATGATAATGCCCTCGATGGCGGCTTCGAAGAAGGAGCGGTATCGTTTTTCGCTGGCTGCGAGAAGCCGGGTGGCCTCTACTCTGCCTTTTTCATATCGAAAGGCGGCGGTCAGGAGTCCGACGGCCAAAGCGATGAAAAAGACCAGCATGGCTAACTGCACAATTCTGAAATTCCGTATTTCCCGTTTGATTTGGGAATTCAGTTCATCATTCAAAAGGTGGGTCTGGGTCAGAAAGTTCTCGAAAAAAAGGTCGAAAGCCTGGTCGAGTTCAGAACCGGACGATGCCGAGGTTCCGGCTTCGAATCGCTTTAAGGCTGTTTCCTCGTAGTTAATCAATTGATTCAGGACATCCCCGAGTTGTTTTCGAAACAGCGGGTCCTCCACGGGGGTGACGGTTCCATAGGGCATTTCCGCTCCATTGAGCATGGCGAGAACATGGCCCCGAGTCTGTTCGAAGTATCGCCAAACCTCTTCGATGTCCACATTTTCATCCCCGTTCAGGATCTCCTCGAACCAAAGGTGGGCCAGGGTCACGTCGAGCTGGATTCCGTGAACGGCGGCCAAGTGTCTGGAGTGAACCTTGGCCAGGTTGTTGCTCATCCTCATGACGAAGGTCATGGCCAGCCCAATGACCAGTCCAACTGTAATCACGAGAGAGAAAATCAAACGCATTCGGCGCCTGATCAGCCGACTGGGGTCAAAGGAGGAATCGTTTTGGGAGAGATTGGATTCTAACATGTTTCTCCAGGCATAAAGTGATTTAGAGCCTTTTGCCTTGTTCTGTTATTCTAAGGATGATAGGATTTTTTCTATTTTTGGAAACAAAAACAACCAACAAAAAATACCACGACATCTGTACCAAATATATAGAGGGTGTTCTGGGTTTCAGGGTTGGCCCGATCTGAATTTTGTGCAGGAATGCTTCCCTGGGGGGAAGAAATTACAGCCAAAATCCCCGCAACCCTCTTTACGAATCTGCAGAATCTTCCTCGGCACGTGCATCCACAAACCCATCGTCACTCTCATCGACGGGTCGCGAGGACAGGTCCCGTAATAATCGTTTCACATCGCGGACTCCACCCCAAGTGAACCATACGATCACAACCACGGCCACGGCCAGTTCGATCCAGATCTTGGTGTGCCAGAAATCGAGCCAGAGAAAATCCCAGCGGGACCAGTCGCCGCCTTCGATATGCCGGGTAAGGAAGAAAACCGTGCCGGCGATGAAGATGAGCACCCAGGTGATATTCCAGCCCCAGGTCAGCAGATACAGGAAGCGATCTCGACGACCGAATTCGCTGGTTATGCCGAGGGCCCTCCAGCCGCGGTTGACGATTTTGGTGTTCCCCTCGGTTTCGCCGACGATTTCATACTCGCCGCGGTGCAGTAGCCGGTCCAGGTCGAACATCCGGCGACGCAAGGCCTGCTCCCCCCAGGAAACGGCCACGTAGATCACGGCGCACATCCACATGGCCCAGCCCCACAATTCCTGGCCGTTGGGGAGATTCGCATCGACCCAGATTGCCCCGTTCTCGGCACGGGCAGTGCCCAGAAAATCAAGGATTCCCCAGAAGGCGACGGCCGATTCATCCCACGAGCGTTGGGCCTGTTCCAGGATGAATCCCGTGACGGCCAAGGTGACTCCGGAGAGGGTTGCTGCCCAGGCACCTGCCGTCGTACCCCAGCGTGTGTACAAACCGCCGATGATGACGGCCCCCGACCAACCGGCAAAAATGGCCGCGGTAAGGGCGAAGAACAGCATGATCGCTTGGGTCTGTTTGTAGAACAGGCTGAAGATGAATATGAATATTGCCACGCCGATCACTCCGCCGCGCAGTAACATCAGGTGGGCCCCGGGAGAGAGGGGTGTCTTGCGGAAGGGGATCACCACATCCTGGATGAAGATGCTGCTCCATGAATGCAGGTAGGTATTGTGTGTGCTGATGAAGGCGCCGAGCATCAGGGCGGCGAAGGCTCCCAACAGACCCACCGGCAACAGGGCGGCCAAAACCAGAGGGGCGCGCATCTGGTTGCGCACAGCCTCGTTGTCGATTCCGGCCAATTGATCACTGATGCCCGAAGCGAAACCGGCCCAGTTGGAATGATGCATCACTGTGAAGACAAGGATGGGAACCAGGGTCATGAACACATCCTGGGAGCGGCCGCGCCACAGGCCCAGGACGCCGCCCATCTTGCCCTCGTGGGCTGTTTTCGCGGAGCTGTTGTAGGCTTGTGTGCCCTGCCAGGACATGGCACCGTAAAACAATCCTAGGACGCCGATTAAAAAATATTTGAAATTGAAATCCTCGACGAACCCGGTGTCGAACGGATTGATTTTCGAGTGCCCGGCCGGAGTTTGGGAAAGCACTTCTCCCACATCGCCCCAACCCACGTACAGCAGGAGGTACACCGCCAGGACCAGGAAGACGATATTGGCAAAGGCCCCCTGGATGAAGTCGGTGATCATGACCGCCACCTGGCCGCCGGCGAAGACGAAGTAGACGGCGGTAATCAACAGACCCGCCATCAGGGTGGGGAAGACTGGCAATACGAGGGGGCCCAGGGCCCAGGTTTCGGGCAGGCCGAGAAAGTGAATGAAAAAACGGGCGCCCACCGAGGGAAAGATGCCGAAGTTGATCAGGCCGGCCACGAAGGCGACGGAACCGGCGAAGATCCTGAATCGTCGGCTGTAGCGGCGCTCGAAGAATTCGGCAAGGGTCAGTGAGCGGGTTCGGCGGAAGCGGTAATTGACCCAGCCGCTGACGGTAACGAAGACCTGGAACAGGGCCATGGTCAAGCCCCACCAGCCCAGGGCGAAGCCGGCTTCGTATCCCATTTCCAGGTTGGCCACTACGGTGATCGCGCCCAGCCCGGCGATCCCGGCCGAGATGGTCAGCAGATAACGTCCTGCGGATCGCCCGGCAGCCAGGTAGTCGGTTACCCCGCGCATGTATCGTTTGGTCAGCACCACCGTGAGAACGATGCCGGCGTACATGGCCAAGACGATTGTCCAGTCCAGGAACTTCATTAGAACAGTCGCGGCTCCTCGATCTTGGCCTTGTCGCCGAGCATGTGGCCTTCCAATCTCAGGAGCCGGGCCTTGGTGGTGATTCCTCCCGCGAAACCGACCAATGATCCTCCCTTGCCGACTACCCGGTGACAGGGGATAAGAATGGGCAGGGGGTTGCGTCCGGCTGCTTGGCCCACCGCCCGCGTTGCCTGGGGTTTGCGCAGGGTTTTGGCGATCTGACCGTAGGTGCGAAGCTTTCCGTAGGGAATTTTCCGCAGCTGTTTCCAGACACGCATTTGGAAAGGAGTGCCCCGCAGATCCAGGGGGATGTCGAATTGGTCTCGGCGGCCGGTGAAGTACTCGGCCAGTTGATCCAACAAGCCGGCAAAGGCGTCCGGGTGTTCATTGATTTCCAGGGGACCGGCCGCGGGGGGTGGGAAGGAGTCACGGGCGATGGCATGGGCGAGGGTGTGGTATTCCCAGGCTCGGGGCAGGAAATCCAGACGGACCAAGCCCTCGGGGCCGGCGACGGCCAGCAATGGGTCCAAGACCGTTCTTAACAAAGCGTAACGTATCACCGGGAAACCTCCGATGAAATTCAGGGTAGCAAAAGCCCAATATCGGGTATCATACCAGAAACAGGGTGTAATTATCCAGCGTCATTGACTGCGGGATCGAAATGCCTTATTGCCTAGGAGACTGTCGGATAACCATCGACCGGGCCATGTACGCCTTGTCGACTCTGCGCCTCTTGGAGGAAAACCGTGAATAGTATTGTCCGAGTTGTTCCAATGATGCTGGTCGTCAGCCTATTGGCATTTTCCGGATCCTTCGGGGCTGACGAAAAGACGGATCTTCCTGAATTGTCGTTCGAGAAATACGAACTGACCAACGGGTTGCAGGTCATCCTGCATCGGGATGAATCCCTGCCCAACGTGGCGGTCAACATCTGGTACCATGTCGGGTCCAGGAACGAGCGGCCGGGCCTGCGGGGTCTTGCCCATCTTTTCGAACACATGATGTTCAAGGGGTCCGCGCATCACGACAAGGATACCCTCCTGACGTTGCAGGGCATCGGGGCTCACGCCAACGGAATGACGGACAAGGACCGAACCGTTTATTGGGAATTGCTTCCACCGGACCAACTCGAATTGGCGCTTTGGCTGGAAGCCGACCGCATGGGGTTCCTGCTGGAGGCCATGACCCAGGAGAAACTGGACAACCAACTCGCGGTCGTGCAGAACGAACTGCTTCAGAAGGCGAACAAGCCCTACGCCCGCCAGGATGAACTTCTATTGAAACTTTTGTTTCCTCCCGAGCACCCCTATTCCTGGGTCGTTGGCGGCGTGCCTTCCGAATTGATCCTCGCTACGCGGAAGGATGTAGCGGATTTTTTCGAAAAATTCTACGTGCCCAACAATGCTTCGCTCTGTGTAGCGGGAAATTTCGACCTTGAGCAGGCTCGGGGTTGGATAGAGGAATACTTCGGAGGTTTGCCGCCGGGGCCACCCCGGGAGAAATTGACTTCCTGGGTGCCGGTCCTTTCGTCCGAACGCCGGGCCATGGCTGAGGATGCGGTGGAGCTGCCGCGTCTGATAATGTCCTGGCACACTCCCGCCCGGTTTCGTCCGCTGGACGCCGAGTTCGACGTATTGGCCAATATCCTCGGTGGGCGGAAGTCCTCGCGGTTGCGGCAGGTTTTGATCAACGACGAGGGATTCGCCCAGGATGTGCGCGTGCGGCAACGGTCCCGTGAATTGGGCAGCACCTTTGAGATCGAGGTCACCGTGGCGCCCGGCCGGAATTTGGCCGAGGTTGAAGGAATTCTGGATGGCGAACTTCGTCGTCTTATGGATGACGGTGTTTCGGATGATGAAGTGAAGATCGCCGCCAACATGCTGGAGGCTGATTTACTGCGCCGACTGGAGCGGATCGGTGGATTCGGGGGGCGGGCCAGTCTCCTGAACCATTACAACGTGTTTCTGGGGGATCCTGGATTTCTGGCCTCGGATTTTCGGCGTTTTCGAGAAGTCACGGCCAAATCCGCGCATGAAGTGGCCCGGGATTATCTGGGCTTTGATCAAAGAGCGGTTCTGCACATCGTGCCCAGGGGGTCACTGGTTGCCGGCGATTCCGCTCCCGATCGTTCTGTTCAACCGACCTCATCGGGGCAGGACCCGTTCTTCCCCCCACAGATCCAGACAGCAACCCTGGAAAACGGTTTAAGACTCTTCGTAGTGGAGCGGCATAATCTGCCCTTGGTGGAGGTACATTTTAATATTTTGAGCGGTTGGTCGGCGGACACCCCGGATAAGCCCGGCACCTGTTCGATGACTGCCGAGATGCTAACCGAGGGAATGCTAAAGCGGAGTGCCGGGCAAATTACGACAGAACTGGATCGAATGGGGGCCCGCTTGAAGAGCAGCAGCAATTTCGATGCGTCGCTGCTCCGTCTGAACATACCGAAGGGGAATCTGGCGAAGGGGATCGACCTGGTGGGAGACCTCGTCATGAAGGCTGATTTTCGCCGGGAGGAATTTCAGCGGATCCGGCAGGATTACCAGGGGCGACTGAAAATGGAAGCCGTCCGGCCCCGCGACCGTGCCGTCAAGGAATTGCAGACCCGTATTTTCGGGTCCGGACATCCGTATGCCCAGCCTTTCACTGGAAGCGGCACCGAGGATGCCTTGGCCAGATTGGGGGTCGAGGATTTGCTGGAATTCCACGACCTCTGGTATCGACCGGACAACGCGGCCGTGGTTTTCGTTGGAGATATCACCCTGGAAGAGGCCAGATCCGCCCTTCAAAAGACTTTCGGATCCTGGCGCGGTAGTGCCTCGATCGTACTCCCCCTTCCGGAAATTTTGCCGACAGCAGACTGCAGGATCGTGGTCTTGGATCGCCCGGGTTCTCCCCAAAGTCTGATCGTCGGTGGTTTCACGGGGTTGCACCGCGCCCATCCTGATCGGAGGGCTTTTCAGCTTTTGAATCAGGCTTTTGGCGGGAATTTTTCCAGCAGGATCAATCGTAATCTCCGCTCGGAAAAGGGCTATTCCTATGGTGCCAAATCCCGGTTGGTGAGTTTCCGGGAGGCGGGAATTTTTCTGGTTGAAGCTTCCGTTCAGCTGGAACACACGGCCGAATCACTGGCTGAATTATGGCGGGAGATGGAGGAAATTGGATCCACCCGGCTTCTGGGGGGAGAGGAATTGGAGAATACCCGGACCGCCATGATTGATGGCTTTCCCCGGCAGTTCGAAACTCTGGAAAGGATAGCGACCAGCCTGGATCGGATATTGGCCTGCGGGATGCCGTTGGATGACTGGCAGACCGCCCGAGACCTGATTTCTTCCAGCGATTCCGCAAAAATGGAGAAATTGGCCAAGAGTGGACTTGATGTCAATAAAGTGGTCTGGATTATTGTTGGGGATTGGGAGGAAATGAAGCAGGATTTGGTTGGCCTGAATTTAGGCAAGGTCGAAGTAATGGAGTTTTAATATTGGTGTAACCTGTTGAAATAAGTAATGTTGAAAAAGTTAACATGCGTTAACTCACTGATCCGGTGCCGCTACCAATCCCAATTACATGGCGGTTTTTCCACCTGAAATTCCACAAATTTACTCTGATTTACGCCAAATAGGTGGCAGGGATTATTTTTTGACAGCTCCTTGGAAGTTACCTACTTTCGAAAACATGAAAGTTCAGAACTATGAAATATTTGAAATTCACGCGTCATATTGTCGCGCCTTGGCCAGTTCCAAACGACTGGCCATTATGGCGTGTTTGGACCGGCGTGAAATGAGCGTTACCGAGCTTTCGGAGTGCCTCGAAGTTCCGCTTTCCACGGTAAGCAGGCACTTGAGTGTGATGAAGAACAAACACTTAGTGACTTCCCGCCAGGAGGGAACTAAGGTGTTTTACAAGCCCGCCGACAAGAGAATTGTCGAAGCTTGCCAATTGATCCGCACGGTTCTGATTGACGGTATGAAGAGGAGGGGAGAGCTCGCTCTGGAGATCAATCCCCTGGAGATCATCACCGATGACTAGGGTGGTTTCAGTCGATTCCCCTTGATCGGAAAGGTTTGAGGATGGACAGACGGAATTTCATAAAGAACCTGTGTGTGGCCGGAGTCACTTCGGCTGCATTGCCATCTTTGGCGGAGGCGTCAGGTAAGCCGGCAGAGACTGAGTTCATGTCGGTGTTGGTGGACACGACCCGGTGTATCGGTTGTCGGAACTGCGAAGTGGCCTGCGCCACGCAGAACGATTTGCCGATTCCGAAAACTACCCGCGATGTGTTCAAAGAGGAGCGGGACATGACGACCGACCAATGGACGGTCGTCAACAAGTACGATACCGACGCCGGAGAGGTCTTCGTCAAGAAACAGTGTATGCACTGTAATCAGGCCGCCTGTTCCACTGCGTGTTTGACCCAGGCCATGTACAAGACCGAAGAGGGACCGGTTATCTGGCGTGAGGGCAAGTGCATGGGGTGCCGTTTCTGTATGGTGTCCTGCCCCTTTGTCGTCCCACGTTTTGAATACTACAGCGCGAATCCAAAAATCCAGAAGTGTATCCTCTGCTACGACCGGGTGATCGAGGGAGAAAAGCCCGCTTGTGTCGATGCTTGTCCGGTGGATGCTTTGGAATTCGGTTTCCGTCGGGATATGGAGCGGGTCGCCCAAAACCGGACCTTCGAATATCCCGGCCAGTACATCGATCATATCTACGGGCAGGAAGAAGTCGGAGGAACGGGTTGGATGTACCTCTCTGGGGTCCCTTTCGATCAGCTCGGTTTCCGCACCGACCTGGGACGTGAATCGGTTCCCGCCTTGACGCAGAATTTTCTTTACTCGGTTCCAGTCGTGTTTCTGCTCTGGCCGGCCTTTTTGAACGGGATGCGGTACATCAAGACCAACGAGGACGATGAGCATACCGACAAGACTCATAATGATGTGGCGTCGGTTGAAACGGGCCGTGGTCCCGGGGAGGAATCATGAACAAAATTCAGGAAACCGCGAAGCCCAATATCGGGAGCATCGGGGATTTCGTTCGCTTCCTCCTAAGCGAGATGAAGCCGAAGGGGAAAATTCTTACTCCCTTCAACATGATATCCATTCCCGTAATCCTGGTGGGCATGGGGCTGATCGTCCTGCGCTTCGTCAATGGGATCGGGGCCATCACGAATCTTGATCAGCAGACGCCGTGGGGTATCTGGATCGGTTTTGACGTGGTGTGCGGGGTAGCGTTTGCAGGCGGAGCCTACACGCTGACTTTCATCGTCTACATCATGGGACGGCATCGTTATCACGCCATCGTTCGGGCCGTGGTTCTCAACGGGTTCCTGGCCTACATGTTCTATGCCGGAGCCTTGATGCTGGATCTTGGTCGTCCCTGGAAAATCATCAACCCGATCATCGGCAACAACTTCGGGGTCAGTTCGGTGCTTTTCCTGGTGGCCTGGCACTTCCTGCTCTACATGGCTGCCGAGTTCATTGAGTTCTCGCCTGCAATTGCCGAGTGGTTGGGGATGAAGAGGCTGCGGAAGATTGTAGGCGGTCTGACCATCGCTTCAGTGATCTTCGGTATTACCCTGTCGACCCTGCACCAGTCGGGTTTGGGTGCTCTTTTCCTGATGGCCGAGAGCAAGATTCATCCGCTGTGGTACACGGAGTTTATTCCGGTCCTGTTCTTCGTCTCCAGTATTTTCTCGGGCCTCTCCATGGTGATCTTCGAGGGATCGATCAGTCATAAGGTTTTCGCGGCTCGTCTGGGTCACGAACAACATGCCAATCAGGACGACATTGTAATCGGCTTGGGCCGGATCTGCGCCGGGGCGATGTTCGTTTATCTGTTCCTGAAGGTTCTGGTGGTTATTCACGGTCAGCAGTTCAGTCTGCTGGGTACCAAGTGGGGCTTATGGTTCCTGCTTGAGGTGGTAGGATTCGTTCTCGTCCCCTTGGTCTTGTACTTCAAGGCTGTTCGGGAGGGTAACGTCCAGTTGATCAAGGTGGCTGCGGGATTGACCCTGATCGGAATTCTTTTGAACCGGTTGAATATTTCCGTAATCGCCTTCAACTGGTTTGATCCGACTCCTTACATTCCCCACTGGGCAGAGATTTGGGTGACCGTGACCGTTGTTTTGCTGGAACTGTGGGCTGTGCGTTGGGTCGTCATGCGGATGCCTGTACTGAGTGATCCGCCGGCCTGGGCCGCAGACATGGACGACAACTAGATCGGAAGATCGGCCGGTCCCTGTTCGAAGGGGCCGTGCCCGGGAAAGGTGCCATCATGGCTGAATACACGTACCTGGATATTTTCGCAACGAAGGGCCTGGAATACATAGTAGTCCTGCTCTACTTCATTTCGTTTGTGGTGTTCTCGAAAGCTATCGGGGCTCCCAAGAAGAACGGTAAGAAAACCGCCGGAAAGGATTAACCATGCGGACTGGAAGTATTCACGGATTTGGCCGGCGCTCTGCCGGGAGGGCCTTGGCCCTGATTATGGGAGGGGTCTTGATTTTTGCGGCCTCCCCTCTCTTGGCCTTCGAGGATTATGTCCCGGAGGCAGGAGAAAATCTGGCCTGCTCGCTTTGTCATACCTGCGAGTTTCCCACCCATTCCGATCTTTGTCTGAGCAAGAATTTCTGCATCAGAAGCAAGGTGAAGAAGGGTGAATCGGGCTTGCCCCAGGAAAAAGTTATGGTTCTGGATGAACTGGAGAAGGTCTACGACCCGGTGTACTTCAGCCACGAGAAGCATGCCCAGATGTCCGAGATGGGGGGCGGTTGCGTGAACTGCCACCACTTCGCACCGGCTACGGCAGGGCATCCCGCCTGCAAGGAATGTCATGCCCCCGAAGGCGTAAAAAGCAAGATTCAACCCAGTTTGAAGGCTGCTTACCATCGCCAATGTCTCAACTGCCACTCCGAGTGGGACACCGAAACTCATTGCGAGTGGTGTCACCGTAAAAAGGAAGGTGGCATGTCAAAGGCCGAGATCGATGCTCTGCCCGATCTGATTCACCAGGCCCCGCTGATAGTTAAGGATCTGATCCTGTTTGAAACCAGTTATGAAGAGGGAGGCGTCGTTCCTTTCCATCACCATAACCACGTTGAACAGTACAACCGTGATTGCAGTGTCTGCCACCAGAATGAGACCTGTGCCAGCTGCCACGTACATGGCTCAGATTCTCATCCCCTGGGGCTGATCGAGGACATCGACTTGCATGACACTTGTTATCAGTGCCATGACGAGGAAAAAGGGTGCAAGGAGTGCCACGGTCGGAATTCCAATGATCTGTTTGATCACGCGGATATCGGTTGGCCACTGGAGGCCTATCACAAGGTGCTGCAGTGCAATGACTGCCACCATGACCCGGGCAAGTACCAGGCCAATGATCCTCGTTGCGAGACCTGTCACTTCGATGGTTTCGACGAGAAACACTTCAACCACAATGTGACGGGTGTTGTGCTGGACGAGGTGCATCTGGATTCAGATTGCTCGGACTGCCACTCCGAGGGGTATGGACAGCATACGACCTGTGACAACTGTCACGACGACGACCGCAAGTGGGAGCGTCATGCCAGCTTTGGGCCGGGTGTCGAGTAGGACCCTGGTTCAGTTCTAGAAAAATTGGCGGTCACCATGAGGAGGCCGCCAATTTTTTATTCTGGAACGTAGCGTTTTACTCGACAAAACTAAGCTTGAACGCGGCGTCCAACGGATAGTTCTTGGGAATTGTGATGCTGAAGGTCGAAGTCCGGATTCCCTTGGGGACGAACTTCGGGGAAATATTGCCGGAAACGCGCTGTAGAACTTCACCGTCCGCAGAAACAACATCCAACGCCACTGTTCCATCAAGCGGGCCACGAGGCCCGAAACGGTGCCGCTTGACCTGGCCGTTGATTACGGTGCCGTCGGGATTAACTTCGATGTTCGTAACCGAAACGACGACATGTTTGGCTACCATTGCCTCCAGATTGATCCCGCCGTCGATTACAGCCTGGTCTTCAATTGCTGCGCTGGCCGTAGCCCCGCACAGAATCAGGGTAAACCCCAAAAGGAGACCCTTGATTTTGTAATTGTTGTTCACGGAGGTTTTCCTTTTGCTGTTTTTTGTCCGGGATTGAAGAAATATCCCGGTAGTTGTAGATTCGATTAATAGCATGATATCACAATAAATGGTTTAAAATAAGGCTAAAATATTTAAATTTCCCATGAGGCGCCCTAACCAGTTGCTAGGTAAAGAGGTAGTATTGTAGCAAGAGTACAGTTCCTGCTGTTTCATCTCGTCGGCTTGCGGTGGTGGAGGAAGGGAAATTACGCGAATAGTGTTTTGGGCGGCCTTTCAGGCAGAATATGGACCACCCCTCTCAAAAAACTCCAATAACAACAACATGATCTCAAGTCCTGTGACTTTTTGGCGAAAAACAACATGATGTGTACGTGTTGAAATATCCGCCCAAGGAGATCCAATCATGGGAAATCGCAAAGGCTGTACCGATATTCTGACCTTTGTATTTGTTGTGTGTTTTTGTACCGCTTCGGCCGTCGCGCAGGATGCACCGGAGTTGGTCGTCTGTGGATTTGCTGATTTTCAGCAGGTTGTCGTTGATGATTCCGAAGAGGGAGATACCGGATTTTTTTGGGGACAAGTAGAGGTGGATATCGCGGCGAGTATTGACGATTGCATCGATCTGGGTGTGGCCATGGGCTATGATCCCGCGGGCGAGTCTTTCGTACTCGGCGCCATGACCATTGATTTCCGTCTCTTCGGCGACGCTGAGACCCATTTCAATGAAGCCTCGATTGAGCACGCCGGCATAATCATTGGCCAGTTCGATGTTCCGTTTGGTATTGACTGGCTGGTCTATCCCTCAATCGACCGCCAGCTTGTAACCGGGCCAATCGCGGTGGCCGGGACTCACGACGGTTGGAATGATTTGGGCATGATGAGCTATCTGGAGAATGGTCCGTTCAATGCCGTTTTCTATGTGACCAACGGACTCGATTCCGAGACCGAAACGGCCGACCTGGCCTTCGGGAGTCGCTTGGGATTTCTGCCCACCGAGAGGGTAGAGGTAGGCGTTTCATACGCCTCGGTTGCCAATGAAGCCGGCGATGAATTTCAGTCATTGTTGGGTGTGGATGGACAGCTCGAATTGGGGGCTTTCTCCGCCAAGGGAGAATTCATTTCGCATAAACTCGGCCAGAACACCGACCACCCGGAGACTAACGAGGGATACTACGCACAGGGTTTGTATCGTTTCGAGCAGTACAGTGTCTTTGCCCGCTATGGCAACTATTCGCCCGCTGCTGTCTACCCTGAAACGAATCGCCTGTGCCTGGGTGGTGGTTGGGTTCTGCGCGAGGGGGCCGAGATTCGTTGCGAGTACCAGTTCGGGGACAATCTAGAGGACTTGGCCGTCATTCAGTATGTAGTGGGTTTTTAAGTACTACAATTTATGATGTGAATGGGCGGGGTCGTATGACCCCGCCCATTCGTTTAAATCAATGCAGTTTCAATCGACCGGGGATTTTTTCCGGCAGCATGGGTTCGTCGTGGCAGTTGTCACAAGTGGGAGTGATCGTAAACTCCAACTTAACGTGACAATCCACGCAATCGCTGTCGATATGGTCGTCGTCCAGCGTCAAACCGGTAACGGCGTGGTTGAATGCTCCATCCTCCCAGTGGATATGGCAGGAAGTGCATGTGGTCTCCGGCTTACGGAAGGAATCCGGCTTGCCGTGGCACAAGGTGCAGTCCTTGCCCGTGTGATACGGCTCCAGCGACCACCCGGTGGACAACCCATGCTCGAAGTTGGGCATCGCCTCATCCTTGTGGCAGAACGTACAATCCCGCTTGCCGTGGCAGGAGCAGCAGCTCGTGATGTGATTCAGCGGCTTCGCCTCTTCTCGATCGGCATCGTGGCAGCGACTGCAACTGTCTCCCCGGTGGCAGTCCACACACTTCTGACCAAACATATCCACGTGGTCATTGTGGTGGAAGGTGACGATGGGGCCGTCCTCGTGGGGCGTGTTGTAGGTGTAGGTAGGCGTGGCCGCAATGATCGGATGCGGGATGCCCACGATATCGGTGGTGTCGGGTGTGACTGCACTCAACTCGTCGGTGGCTTGCTCATGGCAGAAGCCGCAGGCGTTTTCATGGCTCCAGTCCAAGTGGCAATTCATGCACTGCCGGTGGTAGGCCCCCTTCAGGGCGGGCTTGGACAGGTCCACTACGTTACGCTCTTCATCGTGACATTCACGGCAAGGTGGGATGACCCCGGATTGCTCGGAATAGTGGTGGCAGGTTTCGCAACCGCCCGCCATCTCGGCCATTTCCGCGTGTAAGCGGTGGGCGAAGACAACGGACCCGTACAATTCGGAAAGCTGATCGATGATGATGATTTCCGGGCTTTCCTCTACCTGCTGCTGGCTGAAGAAGTGACTCTCGTAGCGTGGGCAAGCCACCAGACAGGGGTCTTTTCGAGTGGGGCGTTTGCACTTGTGGCAGTCCAGGCAGGACTGCAATTTCCGACCGGTTTCTTCCTGATGCATCTTGTCCTGGGGGTGATCCTTATCTACCACTTGGTCGGACGCTGTCCCGGATGCGGCTCCGAATGCGGCCAATGGAACCAGGAAGATTATCAACATCACCATCAGGAGAATGAGTCTTGTTGCAGAAAAGCTACGCATTGTCGTGACCTCCTTCTACCGGGAGAATCGGGAAGATGAATACCCAGGCCCGGTAGACCAGGGTCAGGATGGAGATGAAGCCGATGGTCAGGAGGACCTCGGGAATGGCCGGAACGTAGGGTCCGTCACCGAACAACGGTTTATATCCGATGATGAATACATTGACCCTGTTCAGGGCCACGCCCAGGACCACCATGGCCGCGGCAGCGAATAGCCAACCGGGCCGGCGGCGCAAGCCGTGGATCAGGAAGATGAAAATGGGCAGGAGCACTCCGCCGATGATCTCGATCCAGAAAGTCGCTGCCTGGAGGGTCGGCTCCAGGGCCAGCGGCAAGACGCCGCGGTTGACCAGGTCAATGAGCTTGGCTGCGAAATAGATCGTCAGCAGGAAGGGAATCATCCGTCCCAGCGGCGACAGAACGCTCATCTCGAAGGGCCGTTTGAACGACCTTGAGGCGATCAGCGACTCGAAAATGGCCATTGCCAGGCCCACTGCGAAGGCTGAAAGCAGGAACTGAAGCGGCAGGATCGGCGTGTACCAAAGCGCGTGTAGCTTGGTCGGGGCGATGACCATCAGGGTACCCAGCGATGACTGGTGAGCACAGGACAGGACGACGCCCATGATGATGAAGAACGTGATGGTTTTGTTCAAGGCTGCATCAGCCAGGCGTAGGATCTTATCCAGTGGGCCGTTCAATGCTCCAAGGGGGCCCGGCAGGTTGATCCGGCCGATGAATCGCTCGCACACGATGGGCAGGAACTCGATGTACAGCACCGTCAAGTAGATGCAGACGCACATACCCACTTCGAAGAGGGCTGAATTACCCTGCCAGTACTTCGGCACCAGCACGTGCCAAATGTTGTAGTAGCGGCCCAGATCCACGACCACACCCAGGGCCACGAAAGTGTAGCCGAGCATCGCCGTCAACAAGGCGGGCCGGACGATTTCGTGGTAACGATTCTGGTGCAGGACGTGGGCGATGAAGGCGGTTGTGAATCCACCGGCGGCCAGGGCCACTCCGGTAGCCACGTCGATGCCGATCCACAGTCCCCAGGGGTACTGGTTGTCCAGGTTGGTCACCGCACCGATGCCGAAGATGAACCGGGCGGCCAAAACGAGGAGCCCGATAGCCGCAAAGCCCATGAGTACCATGACTCCCGGCGTGATGAAGGGGACCCGGCCCTGCTCGGCCAGGGGGAGGCAGACCTCATGGTCGCCATGGCCGGTTGCCTCGGGGGCATTCAGGGGCAGGGCGCCTGCGCTGCTGCCGTTGATTGGGTTATTCATTGTCGCCCTCCTTACGCTGACCTTCCTGGTCAAGTCGACCTTCCTGGTCACCCATGGATTTGCCCAGGATGCTTACGAGTCCAAAGACCATCAGGGGACCTGTAAAACCCCTGAAAATACCGTGTTGAATGCCCTCGGTTATTTCCGCTGCGCTGCGGTCAGACAATTCAGGCAAATCCACCTCGGTAAAGTCACGGTCGGCGATCATGAGCCAAGAAGTGCCGCCACCGTCGTATTCTCCGAAGATGTGGGGTAGGTAGCGGTCGGGATTGCGGCGGATGCGGTCGCGAGCCAAGTCCAGCAAATCCTCCCGGCGACCGAAGGTCAGGGCCTCCTTGGGACACATCTCAACGCAGGCCGGCATTTTGTTTTCCTCGAGCGTGCGTTCGGTGCAGAGAGTGCACTTCAGAACCTTGGGCGTCAGAGGATCATGGTACTCGTAGGCAGGGATCTGGAAGGGACAAGCCACCATGCAGTAGCGGCAGCCGATGCAGGCCGAGGCATCGTAGGTCACCGGCCCCATGGGGTCCTTCTTGAGGGCTCCAACAATGCAGGCCGAGACGCAAGTCGGATGCTCGCAGTGCATGCAATTGACCTTCACATCCAGGGGCTTGTCCGAACCCTCGGGAGCCGGGTAACGATTCACAACCGTATACTGCCTCTCGTCAGGACGTCGCATTTCCTGGAAGACGCTCTGATCATCGCAGGATTCCAGGTCTCCGAAGGGCAGTCCGTTTTCCTGGGCGCAGGCCCATTCACAACGTCGGCAGCCGATACACTCGGTGTAGTCGGTCAAAACCCCGATCCGGTCCGGTTCGAGGTGATGCCCCGACGCGCAGGCCGTTTGTACTCCGGCCAGGGACGCGGCGGCAGTTCCGGCCACACTTCCCGATATTTTCATGAAATCCCGACGACTGACCATGATCAACTCCCTGTTCCGCTCCTGGTCCGGCTGAATTCACGCCGGATTTGGAGCAGGGTCATTGTTTTGGCGGCAAGGCGCATGGCCCCATACCGTCTTTGACGACACATTCTTCACCACAGGCTCCACCGCATTGCAGACAGATCAATTCGGTGTTGTGTTCCTCGTTCACGGTGTACTTCACGATTCTCCGCAGTAGGTCCAGCAGAACCACTTTCTCCTCGGCGGAGAACTGGGCCAGGAGCGGGGCTTGTTTTTCGATTGTTACGAGTTTGAACTCATCCACGATGGCTTTGCCCTTGGGCAACAGGCACACTTCAAGGCTGCGCCGGTCCTCGGGTCGGGCTCGGCGTTCAACGAATTCCATTTGCTCCAAACGGTCAATGTTCTTGCTCGCAGCCGCAGGACTGATGTCCAGGCTCCGTGCCAGATCGCTGATCAGGAATTCCCCACTGGTGCCCAGGATGTTCAGGATATAGAACTGGTTCCTGGACAATGTGGAGGGGCTGACCTGCTTGCGCGTGCTGCGCTGGCAAACTTCCGTGATGACCTGCGCCATGATTCGGATGTTTTCCCGTAGAACTTTGTCGATCTCTGAAACGTCAGACATTGTTAACCTCATTTATTATTAACTTAACTAAGTTAATATATTGAATGATAGGAAATCAAGGCATGATTTGCAGGCAACAACTCTTTCGGTATAATATTATCGGCCGAACTTCCAAACATGTGGTTGAGGAAATATCAGGACGGGCCCAAAACCCAATCCAGGAGAATGAAGGCTATGGCAAAGAATATTTTGGTAACCGGTGGGGCAGGCTATATCGGTAGCCATACCTGCGTGGAATTGCTCAAAGCCGGGCACGATGTGGTCGTTGTGGACAATTTGGTCAATTCCAGCCAGGAGAGCCTGCGGCGGGTCGAGGAGTTGGTCGGCCGATCCCTGGAGTTCCGTCAGGTTGATCTTTGCGATGCGGTTGCCTTGGAGAGGGTGTTCGAGGAACACACTTTCGATGCCGTGGTCCACTTCGCCGGCCTGAAAGCCGTTGGCGAATCCTGTGAAATACCCCTGCGCTACTACGAGAATAATCTCCACGGTACATTCGAACTCATGAAGGCCATGGACAAACACGATTGCCGGAACATCGTTTTTTCTTCATCGGCAACTGTTTACGGTGATCCGGCTAGTGTTCCGATCACCGAGGATTTTCCTCTGCAGACGACAAACCCCTATGGGCGGACCAAGTATTTCATCGAGGAGATCCTGCGCGACCAGTGTCTTGCCGATGATCGCTGGCGCTGTTTGTTGCTGAGGTATTTCAACCCCATCGGGGCTCATTCCAGTGGACGTATCGGGGAAGATCCCAATGGCATTCCCAACAATCTGATGCCCTACGTCATGCAGGTGGCCGTAGGCTTGAGGGAGGAAGTGGTTGTTTTCGGCGATGATTACGAAACGCCGGATGGAACGGGTGTCCGTGATTATATCCACGTTGTTGATCTCGCCTTGGGACATCTGGTCGCCCTGGAAAAATTGCCTGGATTACCGGGCTGCACGGCCGTGAATTTGGGCACCGGCCAGGGGTATTCGGTCCTGGAGATGATTGCCGCAGGCAGGGAAGCCTCCGGCCGGGAAATTTCCTACCGGATTGGCGATCGGCGAGCTGGAGACATTGCTACTTGTTATGCCGATTCAGCCATGGCTGCTTCCTTGCTCGGCTGGCGTGCAGAGAAGGGGCTGTCCGAGATGTGTGTTGATGCCTGGCGTTGGCAGTCCGAAAACCCGGATGGTTATCCGGAAGACTGATCCTGAAGACTGACCCGGCGGCTACCAGTTCTTGTCGCGATGATTATCCCCATGGCACTTCAGGGTACAGGTGCCGAATCCCCCGTTGTCCACGAATTCCAGCAAACCGGTATCATCTTCGGGTTCCACGTAGGTCAGATCAAAATTGATCAGCCGGGAGTGGTTTGATTCGTCGCCCTGGGTGGCGCTGATACCGTGTGGATCGTGGCAGGAGTTGCAGGAGAAGCCCTCGTTGACCACATGCTTGCGGTGGGATTGCCAGCTGGCGTTGGATAATATCGTTGTCCGGTCATGGCAGCGGTAACAAAGTTCGTAGGCTTCGTAGCTTTCGATGGTGCCCTGGGCGGTTTCGTAGTTCCAGCCCAACAGGTGGGGGAAATCCGATCCGTGGAGGCCCGCGGGGGAATCGCCGCTGCTGTTGTGGCAGTCGGTACAGGTGATGATGCTGGTTTCGGTGTAGGGGTGCAACAGGCTGGGCACGTTGGGGTTGTTTCCCGGTCCCTCCACCGGGTGGAAGGAGGGGTTGCCAGGATCGAATTCCAACATCGAGTTGGATTGCACCACCTGGCGCGGTGTGGCCGGGCCCGGTCTCCAAGCGGATCCGGCATGGCATTTGTAGCAGACCTCGTAGGTGTAGGCCGCTTCCTCGACCGTCACGTTGTCCCCGTTCAGGCCCCGCACTCCGGAAAGTGCACCGGGTACGTCGGGGGCATTGGTTGCCTCGGCGCGGGTGGCATGGGGATTGTGGCAGTCAACGCATTCTACGTGGGCCGAAGCTATCGGTAGGGCCTCTCTGGGGTCGTGCACGCCGTCGGTCAGCGCCACCGGGTGGGCGGAGAACTTTCCCAGTTCCGATTCGATGTCCGAAGCGGGCCCGGTGACTCCGTGGCAGACAATGCACCCTTCTTCTTCCCGGGCGAAGGCCAACAGACGAGCACCGCCGTCGCCGCCGTGAGCGTCGTGACAGTTCAGACAGCTGTTGGTCGATGGTATGCCCTTGTCGTGTGCGGAGTCGGTTGCCGTCGCGGTGGCGGCTGGGGAATGGATTTTACGGAGCAGTGGAGTGTTGTGGGATGCCGAAGCCCACTGGTCGGGACTGTGGCAGGCTTCGCAGAGGCCGGCGTCGTCCCCCGGCAACACCAGGAAGAAGCCGTTTGCGTCGTCGTGCGGATCGTGACAAGTGGTGCACTGGATTTCGCCGGAGGGGTCCAGGACGGTTTCGGCCGGAAGGACGGCCGGGTCGATGAGTTGGCCGTCGGAGGCAGCCAAGGCGGCGTCATAGAGGAAGGAAAACGGATGGTCGTCGTGCAGGTCGACGTTCAGATTGGTGTCACCGTCCGGCATCACCGTTACTCCGCCGGCCATGGTGATTACCGTCGATTCGCTGATCACCGATCCCAGGGCGATGGTTCCATCGTGGCAACCCAGACACAATCGAGAGGATCCGGTTGGTTGGCCGGCAAGGGCGTCCAGGGTGGAGGAGGTGTAGGGTGTGTAGCCGGCGGCCGAAGAGTTGCGATTCCAGAGCTGGGCCTCGGTCGAAGCCGAGTGTGGCGTGTGACAAAAAACGCAGACTCGGGTCTCCTCAAGGGCCTTCACCGTACCCGGACCACTGACCGAGAGGTTGTGGCGGGTGTTCACGACATCCGCCCGGGCGCTTCCGACCTGGACGGCTGGGATCAACCAGGCCAAACACGCCAGCCCTGTCAGCAAGAGACAAACACGAGAGATTCGGCTCATCATTATTCTGATCCTTCTTCCGGCCCGTCCTGCCCGGACGATGCCAGGTAGGCAAAGACCTGGACCCGGCGATTGTAGGCGTCGGCTACGAAAATGCGACCATCGGTCCCGGCGCAGATTCCCGCGGGCATCCAGAACGATCCAGGATCCCGGCCCGTGCCGCCCACAGCCAGTAACAAACGTCCGGTGGCGTCGAAGATCTGGAAATTGTCCTGCAGGGCGTCCGTAACCAGGATGTTGTCTGCCGCGTCGGCACAAAGGCCGCGTGGTCTGGAGAAACGGCCGGGTGAATCGCCCTGGACTCCGAATTCCCGCACGAAATTCCCGTCTCCATCCAGAACCTGGATTCGAAAGTTAAGGGCATCCAGGACCAGAATGTTTCCCGTGGAGGTCAGTGCAATGTCGATGGGGAAGTTGAACTCCCCGGGCTCCGTGCCCCGGCACCCGATTGTTCCCAACCGGCTACCGTCCGGATCAACCCAAACCAGGTGGTGGGCGGCGGCATCGGCGACAAGCAGGCGTCCGCTGCCTTGGTCGAAGGCCAGACCGGTGGGACGGACAAAAGGGCCGTCGCAGGCAAAGAGGATTTCGCCGTTCTTGTCACAGGCCACTACCTGGGCTGCCCCGGAATCCGAGATGAAGATCACCCCGTCCGGTCCCGATGCGGCATCCACTGGCGAGTGCAGCCTGTTCTTCGCCGGGATCCGTTTCCAGGTGGAATCAGCCAGGGAAAAGTAGTGAACGAAGCCCGTTTCCGGGTCCGCTACCAGCAGAGCGTCATCGCCCAGGCCTACTCCGTGAGGCTGAATCAATTGTGGCTTCTGTCTGCCTCCGGCGATCCAATCCGTCAGTTTGCCGATGAGGTTTCGGGGCTTGCTGAACGCCTCCAGGTCGGAAATCTCACCGAGGTAGGCCAGTCGGGCCTCGGCCGGTGGGGCAGGAAAGACAAGGTCCTGGGCTTGTGCAGGAAAGGGGAAACTATTTGCCGCCAACCAGGTACCCACCAGCAGGAAACCTATCCCCGCGTGTCGGTGTGTATTCCACCGGAGCATCAGAAGACCCTCCGTAATCCGGTGCGGAAGACAAGCCGGTCGTCGTCGATCTCGTTGCGGTCGGTGCTTTGCAGGGTGACTTCCGCTTCAAGGGTAAGGGCTCGCCAGCGACGTGTGTAGCGCAATCGGCCACCGTACAGGCCGTCGCCGGGGGCGGCGATTCCGTCTTCCCGCTCGTTCCAGCGAAACCAGGATTCCAGACTTGCTGTCGAACCGCCGGCGCCGGCGTATGCGGTCCGGGCGTTCAGCTGCAGGTATCGTTGGGTGCGTCGTGGGGCGACCGTTCGGGACCACGTGTGGTTGGCCCCCACGGAAGCCCGCCAGCGGCGGCCGGGTCGGAACCGGGTATCCAACTGCAGACGATTTGTTTTGAACCGGGTTTCTGCCAGGCGATGAGTTTCGTATTCCTGTCTCAGGGTGACCCGTCCCCGGCGCAGGAGTCCGCCCGCCACATTCCGGGTTCGGTCCTGCAACCCGGTTTCGGAGGATCCGGAAACCGGAGTTTCGTCGGTGTCCTGGTGCCGGGTCCAAACCGACCAGACCCGGTTGCCGTCGAAGCGGGCGGCCAAACTCCAGGTCGCCGCGTCAAAAACCAGGTCGGGAGAAAGCAGGTACCGATAATCCACCTGGATCCGCTCGTCCTCGGCGATGGCCCCGGTGGGGATCCGATTCAAGAGGGTGAAGCCTCCCACTTCGGTCAGGGCGAAGTCCAGGTTCTCCGTGTAGACGACATACCCGGTTGCGTCGGTAACTACCACCGAACCGGGCACCACGTCCGGATTTTCAAGACGTACTTCGGCCAAATCGGGCAGGACATGCCCCTCGTTGGACACCGGGCGCTCGGTTTCCGTGCCGGTCCGATCCTGACGCAGCAAGGTTCGACTGGTGGAAAGCTGTAAAGCGCCAACAGCCAGGCGTCTCCTGTAGTCCAGGCGGAGATGGCCGCTGGTTCTGCGCAAGGTTCCGACTTCGAGATCATCCAAACGGCTGGTTTCGTCTTGCAGGTTCATGCCCATGGTGGTTTCTAGGCTCCCGTACAACAGATGCCGAACCGAGAGGGCTCCCGAGTTGGCGGCGACAACGGGCACGTCTTTTCCGCCGGGACGCAGGCGTCGATGTTCGGCTTCGACCTGGCCTCCGAAGTCGGGACGGGGATTCCAGCGGGTGGTAGCGCGGGTGCTGAAGTTGGTATGTTCCCGGGAACCGTAACGGTGGAGCCAGTGCATGGAACCGGCCAAGCCAAGGGTTTTTCCGGGTCGATAGGAGATGCGCCCGTCGGCTCCGTCCGTGCTGTAGTTCTGGGGCTGGAGGTTTTTGCGGAAGGCTTCGTGGCGCATCGTCAAGGAGCCGCGAATGGGCCCGTTGCTTCGTTTTACCCCGAAGCGGAGACGGTCCCGGGTCGTGATCCGGTCTCCGGAATAGTATTCCTCCAGATATTCTTCTCGTGACCAGGTCAGAGTCGAGGGCAATTCAGCCAAGCCGAGATCCGCACCGATTCCCCAAGCCGTGGAGCGGGTTCGCGTACTGCTTTTGTAAGGCGAGGAATGCCAGCCGTGCGTGCGATTCCCGAACAGGTGCAGTTTGAGAGGCTTTTCGGGGAGCAGATCCAGGTTCCCCGCGAAATCCTGGAAAGACAGATCGTCGGAATTTTCCACGGTGCCGTCCAGGCTGCGATGCTGGTAGCTGAGGGTTCCCCCGGCCCGAAAGGTCAACAGCTGTCGCTCGTACAGACCACCGGCGGTATCCAGGTGGATCCCCGGGGCCAGGATGGTCTCATCCAGGGAAAAATCCCCCGTTCGTGTGCGGGACCCACGCACGAAGAATTCACTCCAACCGCCCAGGTTATCCAAGGCCACGATTTTCCTTTGGGGTGAGCTCTCGTCCAGGTAGACGGGGCCGTTGGCCAGGGCGCCCGTCGCAAGCACGATGCTCAGCAGTAAGCCCGTCAACCATTGAAACAAGTTGGCCGAGATGAAGTTTCGGAACCTCATGGCTCCTCCCGGCGGAGAAGGAAACGTTGGGCCGAGGCGTGGGGCTGGTGGCAGGATACACAGGATTGTATCCCGGCCCCCGGATGGTGACAGCGACGTGCGGCCGCTTCCTGATCGTGACAGGCCACGCAAAGGACCGAACTGTCAGCCTGTTTCAAGAGATGTGGATACGGACTGCGGTGCGGATCGTGGCAGAAGCAGCAGTCCCCGGTAGCTAGTGGAGCGTGTACAACGAGGTTGGTTTGGGCCAGGGTTTCAACGTCGAGATCGTTGTGGCAACCGCCGCAGAGGCGGTCTCCGGGCAGACGGAGTCGGGCAGAGCCCGCAGTCTCCGGGTGCTTGGACTGGTCGGCCCTTCCTGCGTCAGGTTCGCGTCCCGGCCAGCCGCCGCCTCCGGGGAAGGAAGTGCTGCCGGAAAGATCGTGGCACACCTGACAGGCGCCTGCTTCGAAGGGGGCGTGTGCTGTTCCCGCTGCAGCGGCGGCTACGCGGGGTGCGGTGAATGTAGCCTGGAAGTCGGAATCCACGGGATTGGATATTTGTTCGACGGGAGGATCATCAAAGAAGACAGTCAGCCACTTGTCCCGGGTTGGGCCACTGCAGCCGGCCGCCAGGATTCCCAGCAGGATGAGTGCTGCCGCGCCCTTCCATCCCATCAGTGGCCGCTCCCCTCGGAGCGGCCGTACGCGTAGACGCTGATTTTGCGAGGTCCGTACTGGCTGGATACCAATACCAGATGCTCGGCCTTGAAACCGGGTTCGATCAGTTCGCGGAAAAGGGACAAGTGATCGGTATCGATGATCACCTGGGCGGGAAGGACCAGATTGCCCGGGTCTGCGCCGGGTCCGCCGAAGTCCATCAGCATCCTGCCGGCAGGAGCGAAGATCTGGACGTTTTCAAAGGCGGCATCGACTACATAGAGTTGGCCTTCCGGATCCACCGCCACACCCTTGGGTCGGGCGAAGGTCCCGGGACGGTCACCGCGGGAGCCGAAGGTGGCCACGTGATTCCCATCGGGACCCAGCTTTTGGATACGGCCGTTGATGGTGTCGCTGACGTAGATGTTCCCCTCGGGATCCAAAGCCAGATTGGTGGGCCGCGCGAATTGTCCCGGGTCGTCTCCCTTGCCACCGAAGACGGTGACCCTTTCATGGGTGGTCGCGTCGAAAACGACTATGGTGCAGGCGTCCGCATCGCAAACGTACAGTTTGCCGTCGAGCCAGGCCACATCCACCGGGCGCTGAAGCAGGTTGCCGCCGAAAACGGTGGTCCAGGCATCGTTCTCATCGAATACCACGATTTCCCCGCGCAGGGCGTCGGCCACGAATTTGTTGCCCTGGTTGTCCACGCAGAGGTTCAGGGGCTTGCGCAGGCGTTCGCTGCCCTGAAGTCCGGTATAACCAAACCTGTGTTGTGCGATGTCGAAGATCACTAGTGAATTTAACTTTGTATCACAAACGTAAAGTTTGCCGCCGTGCAGGGCCATCCCGTAGGGCTTGGACAGGGCTTCGGTGGGGGCTGAGTCACCGAACAGAAAGCGGGAAGCGGTTCCCGGTTGGATGGTTACCTGCTCGGCGCCGGAATAGTGGGTCAGGTACTGCAGACGAGGAGAGGTCGGCGGGCTGGGGTAGAAAACCGCCTCCTTCAGCGATGGCCCGGGCGCGGTGGTGCAGCCACTCAAAAGAAGACCCAGTGATAGGCTCAGAAGTACGATCAGCAGAACTTTGTTCGCTGTGGATCTCATTTGTCGTGGCAGACCAGGCAAAGGGCGCTGCCATCGTTGGTGACCACCAACAGACTGGGGTTGCCGTCCACATCGTGCACATCGTGGCAGGATGAGCACTGGACCTTGCCGTCGACCAGCAATCGGCTGGCGATGGTGCCCCCGATGGGTGTTGCCGTGGTCGAGGGCAGGATTTCCGGATCCGCAGTGGCCACCGCATCGTAGCTGAACGAGACGGGGTGGTCGTTGTCCAGGTTCGTTCCGAAATCCAGGGCGCTGCCCGAGGCGGATCCCGGTGAACCGTCGAAAGTCGCATCATCCACGAAAACGGTGCCGGTGGTTGTGCCGCCGTAGTTATCGATGGCGATGGAACCGTCGTGGCAGCTCAGGCACAGCTTGGTACTGCCGTCCGGTTGCCCCGGAGTATGGTCGAGGGAGGCACTGGAGTACAAGGTGTACACTCCGGCTGTGGACTCGTGGCCCCACAGGGGTGCGTAGTCCAGGCCGGCCGCTGCGGGGTCGACCGCGTTGTGCGGGGTGTGGCAAACGACGCAGACCTCGTTAATGGATAATTCAGTACGGAAATCGTGGACGGAATCCTCAACACCCGACCATGCCGTAGCGGTCGACAGCAGGCAAAGAGCCGCCAGGGTGGTTATCCTCAAACAGGTCGTCCGGGAGGGCATACAGACTCCTCTTGTTGGTGAAAATCAAGGTCCGACAACGATGGGGGCGAGTCCTCGGGGTCAGTTGCCGTCTCCATTTGATTCGGCGGAACCGGCTGTCGAGTCAGCCAATGCATCTGCTTTTTCCCGGGCCTCGGCGGCTCCAGCCTCGTCTCCGCCGGCGAGGCGGATCTCGACCAGCAGCTCGTAGGCCTCCGGGAGGTTCGGTTGCTCGCTGAGTGCGCTTTCCACTTGCTTGATGGCCAGATCGAACTTCTGCTTGTCAAACAATAGGCGGGCCAGCTTCAGCTTACGGGCGGAGCTGCCGGCTACCGTGTCCCGCATCCGACCATGGGGGTTCAGGAGCAGATCCAATTCGGCCTGGTCGATGTCGCCCAGAATGAATTTCACGTGGGCGGAAATCAGGGCCTGGTAGTTGATTTTGCGATAGGTTAAATAGGCCCGCAGGATCCGATCCCCATCCCCGATCCCAACCACGGGAGTCAGGGGGACTCCCAGAGTTCCGTACAGTTTGTCATCCTTGTCTATCAGGACCGAAACATCCGGGCAGCGGTTGCACACGGTATCAATCCAGGCAGGAGAGCAACGTTTGGAGACAACCAATGACCAGCTCACTGGGCGTCCCAAAAATTCCTCATGCAATCCGGCCATCGTTTCCAGAAATTCGTTGGAACTGACGCGGCCGTCCTTCACAAACGCGAAGACTCGGGCCTGGGAATCTTCCCCGCCAAGATAACCGGCGGATCCCCCGCGGGCGCTGTCCAGTTCCATATCAGGCAGAAGATCGCCTTCGGCGATGAAGGTGAAAGCAAGATCAGAAGCGGGAGCAGAGACCACGCCCAGCAGGGCCAACGTAAAGGCCAGACATAGCCATTTTCCATTGAGGGTGCGCCAATGCACCCTCATATTTGATTTCACACAATGGAGCTTTGCCCAGCCGGCTTTCATTGTGAGGCGTTCATCTCCCGGTCGTAGGGCTTGGTCGGGTGACAGGTTTTCGCGCAGGATCCACCATTTTCAAGTTTCTCGAAGTTGATCTTCAGGACCCATCCACTGGAACCGTAAGGTACTCCGTCACGGACCAAATGTTCCTGCGGTGAGGCATGTACTTCGTGGCAGGAGCGGCAGGTGCGTCCGCGGCGGGCCTTGTTTACGTGAATATAATGCAGATTGTTGTCGCCGTCCCGGAAGCCGGTCAAGGTACTGGTGAACTCGGAAGTGAAAACATTGCTCTCGTGGCAGTTGAAGCAGAGCGCATAGTTCTCTTCCTCGTAGGGAGCATAGAACTTGGCAGGGTAGGATTCGGTCAACATCCTGAAGTTGTCACCGCTATGCGTGAAGTGACAGGATGAGCAGTCCTTGTTTTCTACCGGGCCGTGGCTCATGTGGGCTCCCTCAATCAGGCTCTTCAGGTTGGTCATTGGACGTCCCTGCTCATCGGTCATGCCGTCCTTACCGTGGCAGTCGACGCACAAGTCGTAGGGCAGGGCCCGCAGCATGGCCTGCACGTTCGTGGCGTGGGCATCGTGGCAGGTCAGGCAGGCATCGCCCTGGGTGATGGCATCGTGCTGGACCTTGTGATTCCGAACCCCGTCCATAATATCATCGTGGCAGGTTCCGCAAAGGTTGGCCGTATCAAGGTTCAGCAGCTTGCCGTAGAGTGAGTTGTGAGGGTTATGGCAATCGATGCAGGAGTTCTCTACCGGCGAGTGGACGTTCTCGAATTCCCCCAACATCTCCTGGAAGATATCGTGACAGGAAAAGCAGAGCTCATTCACTCCGGAGATCAATTCACCAGGGTTGTTCGGATCACTGTTCTGGTGGCAGATGGAGCATTCGCCCATTTCATAGGGTGCGTGGGACCAGAATATTTCAGCCTCCTGGCCAAGAGGAGCAGGGGAGATTTGCGCGAAGCTGGGGGCTGCCAGGGCGACCACGGCGAGGATTAGGATGATGTTTTTCATGATTCCTGCCTATTCAGGGACAAAAGGTGTGTTGTTAATTGTTTCACGAAAGATTATAAGCAAATAACATTCCTAAATCAACGAAAAACAATAAGTTAAGTAATTCGGCCCTGATTTTGATCTAGGTCTGTTTCAGGGCGGTCCGAGGGGCTGGTTAATCAGCGAATTCCTCGGTCAAGTTGTTGTCTACCACGTAGATGCACATCTCACGGGCACCTTGTTCAGTGTAGCCGAAGCGGTCGCAGAGATTGGCGATCAGGAAGGAGACATCATCCTGGATCTTCTTGTCGTAGGTTTTGAAATCGTCGCCTCCGAATTCCTTCAAGGCCCGGCTGAAATTGGCATTTTTCAGGAACGGTTCCAGGACTTTTTCCTTGAGGCTGTAAACGTAGCGTTGGTTCAATTCCGTGAAGAGCTGGGTTTCGGAGATGTCGATTCCCTCGACCATGATTTCCTGGGTAAGGGTTTGGGAGGTGTATTCCCGTTGGGTCTCCTCCCTGAATTCCCGGCGGCGCCCCTGGCGGACGTCCTGACCAAGGAGGTGATCTTCGATTCCTGATAGGAAAGCCTCGGTAATTTCAAGTTTGTCCTCGGTGTAGGAGCAGATTGCGGTCGTGCCCGGCTCGTAGTTCAGGGCGAAGAGGTAGTTCTGGATGTCCCGGCTGATCTGGCTCTCATTGTAGTAGTAGAGGGATTCCTTCACTTCCTGCAGGGTCTGGTAGTTGTACATCCGGCGTAGGGAATCAAGGAAGCCCTCGGGGATCTGCTTGCCGAGCTCGGGTCGGGTTTTTGTGAAGAAGGCGCAAAGGGTATCCATGGTGATCATGGAGTCGTCCCGGGCAAAGCTGGAATACAGATCGTGGAAAATGTCCAATGCATCCCGTCCACTGAAACCCTCGTGCCCTTCTGATTCCGCTTCGGCAATTACTTTCCGTCGCCGTTTGGCGGTGAAGTTTTTCTCGTCTTCCTGGTCCAACCAGGTAGGGATTCGTCCCGCGTAAATGGACATCTTCAATAGGTGTAACTTCTTGTCGCAGTATAGTTTATACTTGTCTGGATCACCTATCCAACTCAGTAGGGCAGGGGATTTATCACTTAAACGGCTGCTGATGATAATTCGGGCGAAGTTTTCAAGAACCCGGGGCAGGAAGAGTTCACCGATGTGGCGGCCGAAGATGTTGCGGTAAATTTCCACCTCGGTGTTGGAATCCAGGACGTAGCTGATGTTGATGAATTCGATGCGGTCGCTGAGGGACTGGATGCCGCGGATGGTCTTGTTGTCCTCCGGGTTCATGACACCCAGGAACAATGAATTGATGTTTTCCTCGATTTCCTCAACCTTGTGCACGCCATCGCTGATGATGTTATGCAACTCGTGCAGGCGGTCCTTGTTGTGTCCCTTGATGTCCATCAGGGCGAAGATGCCGTTGTTCGTTCGGGCGTAGCGCGAGAAGATGTAACGCACCTTGTTGCTGTCCTGCAGCAGGGAGCTGATGCGCTTCTGGAGCTGGGGGTTCGTCAGCACGGGCTGGCGGGTGACCCGGTCCCCCGGATTGAAAACGGTAACTCCCTCGCCCAGCCGACGGTTGAAAACGTAAGGGCGGGCGTGAATCATTTTGAAGACTTCCGACGGGTCGCCCAGTTGATGCAGGAGTGCCTTGTACAGGGTAGTGCATATCGTGCAGGGGTTGGTTCGGAATACCCAGTCGTATTCCTTGCCGTAGGACAGGTTCCACTTGAACTCGTCGTTATGGAACAGATCGTCCAGGAATTTGGGCCGCTGGTTTTTGGGAATCATCAGGAACGGACTGTCATGGCTTGGACAGGGAACCTCCACAAAACCTTTTCCGAAGCGGAGCAGCGGTTCGTCCGGGGAATTCTTCAACGCCTCGGGGACTTCCCGGTTTTCCAGCAATGCGGCCAGCTTATCCAGGACCGGCGGGCCGTCGCGTTCGGGTGACTGATCCAGCAGAGAGCGATCCAAACGCCAAACCGTTTCGTAACGGCAGCCGGCCGGGCTATTGGCGTACTTCTGAAATTTCTGCAGCAGATTGTTGAGGAAGATCGACTTGCCGCACCCCGGGGGTCCGTCGAAGATGTAGATCTTGTTCTGCTGGGCGCTGCCCCGCATGCCGTCAACCATGTTCATCAGGCGGTTGGTGAATAGGCGGTCGGCAAAAAACGGTTGGTCGGCGTCTTCCACAAACAAGGCATTCGTGTCGTAGGAGATGAAGTTGATGGATTCCGGATCCTCCGGGTATTCATCCTCGCCAGTGCCCAAAAAAGTGTGAACCATGTCGTGGAAGACCTGGTGCACGTTGCGCACGTGCTGCAGGGGATTTTCGCGGACCAGGACCAGGAATTCCTCGAAGGTAATCGTACCTTCGGTTCCTGTTCCCCGCTGGGATTCCTCCAGGTCCAGCATGGCTTTCCGGATCTGATCCATGCCTAAATCACTCCCTTGCTCAGCTTTTTGTCCTTCATGGTGTAACGGACCCTCTGCCATTCGATCTCGGGTTTTGCGGCATCATCCAGGGCTTGGGGGCCCATTCCCGGCAGCGACGGCTGTTGATTGTCGGGGGTTTTGATCGATTTCACTTCGGTTGTCTCCAGCATCACCTTGTCGCCCCACAGATATTCAAGGCCGAGCATGGTGTTGTGGATAAAATCCTGAACCAGGGGCTGGCCCTCGAAATTGTGGACCATGTACAACTTGTCGTCGCCGGTCTTGTCCAGGTCGATGGTGATGTGGGGAGGATGGTACAGCTGGTCCTTGACCATCTGTCTGTAGTCGTCGGCGCTCCGGCTCTTGACGTACCACTGCCAAACCATGCGTTGCTCGTCCAGGTGTTTTCCCGCCACAAAAAGTCGATGGCGATCCACAAAATCCTGTTCCAGAAAATTTTGAACGAAAAGGAAGTCGTTCAAGTTCTCCCGCACGCGGAAGATGTACTCCTGCCCGGATCCGGTTCCCTGGTCGAATTTCTTTCTTTGATCGGTGTCGAGCAAGGACAGGAATTCCCTGCTGAAGCGCCCCTTGTTTGCGGCTTCCTCGATGAAGTAGAACATGCGCATGCCCAGGGCGTAGGGGTTCAGGCCTACCCGCGGCATGGCGGTGACCGCTGCATTGACCCGGGCGAAATCCACCTCGTGGCCGCAGATTCGATCGTCCCGCATGAACAGTGTCTCGTGCCAGTAACTGGCCCAGCCCTCGTTCATGATCTTGGTTCTGATCTGGGGCTGAAAGTAGAGCGAAGTTTGCCGGACGATCTGCAGGACGGATTTCATCCAGCGGTTTTCCTCGCTGTTCAGGAAACCGGAATGGTCCAGTAGAAACTGCATTACATCATTGCCGCGGACCGACTTGGCTTTGCCGAGCTTCTCGAAAAGAGCCTCGAATTCCGGATGCTTGCCGACCACTTCCTTGAAGAATGGAGCCTCGGCCTGGTCGCCGTGTTCGGCGACCATCTTGTTGTAGCGTTCGATCTCCTGAACATACTCGCTGATCCGGACTTTTTTCTGATCCTGCAGGAAAACGTCGAAATAGAAATCAAGTCGACTGGAAGTTCCGCTGTCCTCTTGCCGGTGCATCCGGGACAACAGGCCGTGATAGTCGACGAGATTGTCGATGGCGCGCGCGAACTCGATCACGTAATCGAGCCAGCGGCCCTTTTCGGAGCGAAGCTGGGCGATGGCCCGCTTGTCGGCCAGGGCCCGGCCCGTGAAGTCGTCGTCCCAGGTGTGGCGGAAGTACAGGTTGTTCTGGAAGAAATCGATATGTCCCAGGACGTGATAGAAGATCATCACGTTCAGCCAATCGGGATTGTTGTCGTTGTAGAAACTGATCGCCGGCCGCGTGTTGATCACGGTCTCGAAGGGATTGCTGGGATACAGTTCGTACCTGCCCTTGCCCTTGAGCACTTCCACATCGTGAACCCAGAAGTCGTACATCGTGGGGATCATTACCTTGGGTGAAAGCTCGAGCATGTCCCTGTTGGTAACGACGTACTCGAGGGACTCGTCGTCGAAGCGCAAACCTGCATCGCGGGCCCGCTCCTTGCAGCCTTCCATGATGGACTTCGTATGCTGATCGATCAGCTCCATGGCTTCCGTTTCCCGGACCGGCGGGTTACTCGCCGATCAAATGTTTGATGCCCTCGATGATTCGCGGCTCGGCCGCGCTCTCGCTCATCACGTCCAGCCTGATCAGGTTCTTTTTGTTCTCCAGCAGGCCGGAATCCTTCAGATATTTCTCCACCTCGGTATTGCCCGAGGTGCCGTAGCTGTTTTCGGCGATGGTCACGCCCACCCGGCTGGAGTAACCGAGCATTTTTTCGATTTCCGGCAGGCACTCCTTGCCGTCACTGTCCCAGTCGTCCCCGTCGGTGCCGTGAAAGACGTAGATGTTGTAGTCCTGGGCCAGGTTCTCCTTTTCGACGATCTCGTTCACCATTTTGAAGGCCGCGGCCACTTTGGTTCCACCGGCGACCCGGCTGTTGTAATAGGTGTAGAAGTCGGGCACTTCCTTGGCCTCGGTGTCGTGCAGGATGAAGCGCGACTCCACCTGCTCGGCGTACTGGTACATCAGCCAGCTGTAGATCATCACGTGTTGGCTGACGACCACTTCGGTGGGTTTGCCGCTCATCGAACCCGAGTAGTCGCGCAGGAAGAAGATCATCGCCTGCGATTCGAAGTCCCTCTCCCTCGAAAGGATGCGGTAGATCTTGTCCTGCGGGGCGATCAGGAATTTGGCGGGATCGAGGTCTTCAGCTCCGGTGATACGGCCCAGGGCCATGTTGGTTTTTACGATTTGCCGCAGGGTGGCCTTCTTGTCCAACAGTTGTCCGAAGCCCCGGTTGCGGTCGGTCAGATCGTAGGTGAAGCGCGTCAGTGAGCGCTTCTTGCCCTTGTCTTTCAGGTTGGGCAGATGGAATTGTTCGGTCAGGATCTTGCCCAGGTCGTAGGCGTTGGATTCCATTTCGTGATTTTCGCCATCGCCCTGACCGGGTCCGGTGCCTTCGCCTTCCCCCTCGGTCGGGCGTACGGGCTGCTCGCCGATGACCTCGCCCTCTTCGCCGTCACCGCTGCCGCCGGCTCCGCCACCGCCCTCGGCTTCTTCCTTGAAGTTCGGGTCGTGGATGAACTTCTCTTCCACGGTCGTGGGTACAACCACGACTTTGTCTTTTCCGCCGCGACTGGGTTTGACCAGTCGACCGATCCTGATTTTGCGGGGGAATCCGTCTCCCTCGCGCTGGGCGTCTCGATTCATCAGTTCGTCAAGGGAACCGATGCGGGCGGAGTAGTTTTCCCGGGGCACACTCAGGGCCTGCAGGAAGGTAAGGTCGGCGAAGGCGTAGGGGTCGTTGATTACCGAGTGCAGAACGTCGATGCCCGAGGTGTACTTGGGATCCGGGGGAGAGCCGGGTAGACCATGCTCCAGATCGGCCTCCAACTCCAGTCGCAGGCGCGCGACCAGGTGCTCCGGCAATCCGGATGCATCCAGTTCGGCCAACAGGGCCTGCAGTTCGGAGGATCTGGCGTCCATTTTTCGCTACCTCTGTTTCACGCTCACCAGAAAATGGTGAACACGAGTGTGGAACTTCTACCGTCCGTGAAGTGAAGAACCAGGGTTATTTGTTGCTCGGTTTGAACCTTGTTCTTGAATTCCCCAAACAAGGTGTAGCTGGACCCGGCGGGGATTGTGCGCTCCGATGTGGTTCCCGCGTTGAGGGCGAGCACGCCGGTGGGAACGGCTACTCCCGGTCCGCTCTCCCAGATCGTGTTGGTATTGAACTGGAACAAACAGATTTTTTTGCTGGTGATGTCCGAGTCCATTTCGAATGACTCTATGACGAGGTCGGTATCGGATGTGCTCACCAGGTCCAGGGTGAAGGCAACGTCGTCTTCCTTAATGGCAGTGTCGGTGGAGTCTTCGACGTCCAAGGGGTCGTCTTCCTCGGCCACGACAATCGACGAACTGTCGATCTCCACGAGCAGATCATCGTCTTCCCCCGTGTCATCCTGCTGGTCAAGGCCATGGCTCCAGATCTGGTACACGGTCGCATCGGACGGATGGACTCGACCCGAATAGGAACTGCCCCAATCGTCTACCAGCGCGTTGTTCTCGAAGCCGGAATCAATATATACACCTGTCAGATCATCCAGATCAGCGGGGAAACTGCCACCTACCCGGTAACAATTCCTGACTGCTGACGCCAAATCATCCAGCTCGGAAATAGTGTCCAACCGCTTGTCGCGGTTCAACATACTGCTGGAAACAAAAAAGACAAGATCATCATTGGTCGCCGCATCGGCCAGCACCCAGGTCGAAGATCCGTCCGGCATGCTGTGGGTGCGATCGGAACCGGCGCTGGCAACCACGACTTCGGCCACATCGCCGGGGTCGGTGACCGGATCCAGCTCGTAAACATAGGGATTGCCGAAAGCATCATTGTTGACGGCGGTCAACGGATCCAGCTTGTCGTCGGTGAAGTAGGGTCCTTCCCAATCCGGTCCGCCAGGGTTGGTAACCAGGACTGATAATCCTTCGTCTTCGGTGGGGAAGCGGTTCATGTCCTGGTAGAAGTTCAGCAGGGCGGTCTGGATTTTCTTTTGCTCCTGCGACGTGTCCTCGCTGCGGGCCGAGTTGACCCGGTTAAAGACCACGGGGATCAGGGTACCGGCCATTATCGCCACGATAGCTGCGGCGATAACGATCTCGATCAGGGTGAAGCCATCGGTTTGATTATGGCGCGACATATCCCTTTCCTGGTCCCTCGGCTATACGGAGTGCCGTCAATTCTCGTCTTCCTGCGTGCAGAAGTATTCGATGGTCTTCTGCGCACAGGTTCGGCAATACCCCAGCTTGTTCAACATGGTGTCGATCATGCGATCGTACAGTTTCTGGTTCTCTTCGTTGGTGCGGTTGGCCAGGGCGCCGATCAGGCTGCCGGCACCGGCGATGTCGCTCTTGAGGCGCACGTCCGTAACGGCCTTGACCAGCTCCAGGTTGTCCATGAAATCGTAGTTGGGATCGATGCCGATCTTCTGGCCGTAGATTTTCCGGATCGAGGTGCGGAAGGTTTCCCGCTGCTCCTCGGTCTTAAGCTGCAGGCGTTCCTCGATGCTTTTGATGAAACGCTCGTCCACTTTCAGGGCCCGCAACTCACCGGTCTGCGGGTCCTTGTACTTCCACATCTTGTCGGAACCAAGGTGCTCGGCATCAATGCCGATGATCATGTTCACGTAGTTCATCACGTCCTTGCGGATGGCCTGCGGCTCATCCATGTAGGCGTTGAACATCTCGGTCATGATCTTCTCGCGGTACAGTCCCTTGGCGGTTTTCAGGTCTTCCAGGTACTTGGCGCGGTTGTTGTTGTCCGTCACGTAATCCAGGATCACCCGTTCGATGGTTTTGAAGACGTCATAGGCGAAGAGGCAGCAACCTTCGTTGGTCTCGGAGCTCTCGACCAGTAGTTGCACCGCCCGGCCCAGGTTGCGCTGGCCCAGCCCCCGCTGACCGAAGCGGTTGGTGATGTCGATGTCCTGGCTCAGGGTGTCGATTACCTCGGCCAGGGCTTTGATGCTCTTCTCGCCCGCCACTTCGCCGGCGGCCAGCTTCATCGTCTCGATGGGCGTAAGCTTTTCGCTGTGGGGCAATCGGCTGAGAACCACCGCCACGCTCAATGCATAGTTCAGGTTCGGATCCTGGTGCAGTTTTTCGCGGGTCAGCGTGGTCTTGCTCTCGCTGCCGATCGCGTACTGGGTCAGCTCCCGCTGGAGTCGATAGTTCGTGTTGTGCGAGATGTAGCTGATGCGGCAACGATCGACGATCGGAGCCTCTTCCTTCTCGGCCAGGAAGCGGTTGAACTCGCTGTTGTTGCTGGTGGCGATGATCAGGGTATCGATGGGCCACTTGAATCCGTCGATCTCGATGGTGCGGTTCTGGATTACGCCCAGGTAGACCTGTACGAGATCCTTCTTGTTCTTGAACATCTCATCGGAGAAGTGGATGCCGCCACCGGCCACGCGGGCCAACGCGCCACGGCGCAGGTCGAAGCGGAAGGGATTGTTCGTGTCGGTGATGTGCAGCAGGCGTTGGATTGATTCTTCGCCCAGCAGATCCACGGCGCTGGAGGTGATCTTGTCCTTGGCCGGGTACTTGCCCGTTACGGTTCCCAGGCTCTCGGTCAACGGGACGGGCAAAATTTCGATGTGGCTCAGCATGTCGACGATCTTGCCGTCGCATTTTTCCCGAATGTCGTTCCAGATGTAACTGCTGCACGCGCCCAGGGGACGGTAGTTCTCGTACATGTCCTCAAGCTGCTCTTCGCTTAAACCGACCTTGCGTTCCAGATAGCCGCGGCTTTCATCCATCGATTCGAAGAGATTCATGCCCAGGACGGCCGGGTCCTCGTAAGTTTGGCTTTCGATGGATGTTATCTTGCCGTATGACCCGATTTTATCCAGACCAACGAAACGAAAGCTGTACTTGCGGTTGCGATCATCCGTCAAAAACTCACGGTACAATCGGCTGACGTATTCTACGAAAAAGGTTTTGCCGTTGCCCGGCTCACCCACCAGCACGTAGGCCATTTCCTTGGACGATCCGCCTTCGGCCGCATCCTTCACGTACGAGACGAAGCTGTTGATTTCGTCGTACATGCCGATGATGTGCTTCTTGCCATGGCGGAAAATCTTGAAATCGTAGGTGGTTTTGCCGTTCACAACGACTTTTTCGATTTCGCTGTCCAGGATCATGCGACTGACACTCTGGAAAGCATTCTCGAATACCCGCTCATCGTTTTTGATCGCCAGCAGATGATTGTGCAGCGTTTTCTTGTTCTCTTCAGCCATGATCGACCCCCGTCTGATCCATCGTTTTCGTGGTCGGTGCCACATGCGCCATCATCAAATTCGATGGTGGCCCGCGGCAATTGGCAACAATCCTTACGGGCCGCCACCGCAAACACTGTGCCGATCTTATTCCAGGGAGTGGGGGTGTTGAGTCAATAGATGTGCAGGCGGCCCGGATCGAGTTGAGTCTGGGGGCAGCTCATAGATGAAGGAAAGGAAAATTGGTGATATTGGCCACAATTTTCATTTGGGATCGGAATGATAATAATAATTGCAAATCAGTAAACAATTGTGCTACAATAAGCTTCCTCGCCCAGGGAAGAGGTTGTGCTCGCTGCCGCCTCTTCCCCTTTTTTTGCCTTGAATGAATGGTTTCAATGGTAAATTGGGGTCTGATCCCCCCGGGGGGTATTGTGAGAAAATTTCCAGCCTGCCATATTTTCACCGTTGGTACAGAGAATTTCGCCTACGATTTAAACAGCCAGCAGCTTTTGGCCGTGGAGCCGGAGCTGGCGGAGGCTTTACAGGGTGGAGGGGGCGGATCGGCTGCAGCGCTGGAAGTTTTGCGGCGGGCGCAGGATATGGAGAATTTGTTTTTATCCCACCGCCCGCGATTGGTTCCCCAGCCAACCGGGCGGGATGCTGAGGTGGATAAGGATCTTCAGCACCTCATTCTGACAGTAACCGAAGCCTGCAACCTGCGCTGTGCCTATTGCCTCCATGGCGCAAATCTGGGCTGGGTACGTGATCACGGTCAGCGCCGTATGTCTGTGGATACCGCAGTGGCGGCAGTGGAGTATTTTCTCGACCGTCGAGACCTTGAGCGGGACCCGGTGATTTCCTTTTATGGCGGCGAGGCCTTGATGAACATGGAAGTGGTGGAGGCGGTGGTTGCCGCTGCCCACAATCATCCTCGGGGCGGCGAGACGATCTTCGCCATCGACACCAACGGTGTGCTTATGGACGACACTGTTATCGATTTTATCCTGAAGGATTTGGAACTGCGGGAGAAATTCTACCTGCAGATCAGTATCGACGGCCCGGCGGCAATGCACGATCGTTACCGCCGCGATACTTCCGGCCAGCCAACCTTTGATCGTATCATGGCCAACATCGGTCGCTTGCTGGATCGGGATCCGACTGCAGCGAACAGGCTTACCTCTGTGTTGACTTTGGCTCCACCAGTGGATTTGTTCGCCGTGGCCGACTTGTTTGCGGCTTTTCCACCCTATCTGGAACGGGGGATCACGAAACAACCCAAAGTGACCGTGAACTTTGCAAATCTCAAGGGCCAAAAATGGAGGCCCGGGCAGGAGGAGGCAATTGGTTTGCCTACGGTGCTTGCCCAGATTGAGCTTGCGAGAGAGATGTATCTCAAAGCGTTCGCCGCCAGCAAACGTCATGAAATAAGTCCGGTAATCCGGGCCCTGTTCGAGCCCGAGTTGATTCGTTTCTACCACCGATCTCGTGCTCCGCTTGGTGAGAACTACACCCCAGGGGGGAACTGCCGTCCCGGTCGGCGAAAACTGCATGTGACCGTTGATGGCCGCTTACAACCTTGTGAACGGACCGGTAATGTGGTGTCTCTCGGTACGATCAAAACAGGAATCAGGGTCCGGCGTGTAAGGAAACTGGACGAAGATTTTCACAACGCGGTTAAGGATCGTTGTGGGAGCTGTTGGGCGCTGCGTTTGTGCAATGTGTGCTTTGCCGCCCAGGCGGAAAATGTCAACTTGGAAACCGGAGAATTACCCGTGCCTGAATCGGTCTGTCGGCGTGTCCGGGCTCAGAAGAGGGAAACCCTGAAAATGATGGTGCGGATACTGGCTATGCCGGCTGAGACCCGGGAGTGGCTTGACCAAACCGAGTTGGTATGATAAAGGTATTATTGATTTTCAATTCAACTTGAAGGAATTCCTATGTTCAAGAAACTGGAAGAAGATAATAATAATGTGATCTTTGCGGCCGAGGAATCTCCGGAGGAGGAATGCAGCTGTGTTTGCAGGAAATCTTCAGAAATCAGCAAAGAGGAAACACCGGAAGTTGACCAGTTAGCGGTTTTCATGCCCACACATTTTGACATCAACGGGTAATTTGTTTATGGGGTAACCGGTTTACCTGCGTAGTAAGTTACGTCCCCGAATCCAGGAAATGATCGAGTCCAGGAATACACCTCGAAAATCAACCCGTTGGAGCGTATGGCCTGGAATTTTTTTCTAGGAACCTTTCCTTGTCTTACAAGATCTTTGAAGGAGGTGATTTGATTATACACAAATTCAAAGGTTTTTGGCGTAACTTCTGTCTTAAATCCAATTAGATCTTTTGGGCTACTTACAATCTGGCAAATTTCCCCTTGAATCACGGTTGAATATTCCATCGTCCACAAGGTCTTGCCATGGACTTTGATACCTTCCAGCATTATCGGTTTTCTATCGTCAGCTGCAATTGCTTGCTGTAACTCATAAATTTTATCCGAAGAGGTTCCTTCCGGGACTGTCAAGCGCGTATTGCGAAAAGGGGCTGTGGTCTCAATGAATGTACCCCCATTGTCAATCTCCGTGAGTCGGCTGATCGTATCAAACCCATCACCACCCAACTCAGTAATTTGCCCCCCAATTACAAACATAAACACCAGGCCAGCCGCCAGCGACATTCCCCGTCGATCCCGTGCTTGCCTGCGTCGGGCCTCTTGACGCATCCGCATTTTCAACATAACCCGGGTTAAGCGCCGACTCGGCCCGCAGTCAGGAACCTGCGGAGCCGCGTCGGAAATAAGCTTGTCGAAATCCTGCGTCATATTCCCACCATTTGGCGATGGTTCAGTCTTTGTTCTGATCTTCATCCTGGCTGCCAGCCATGCCGCCGGCCACTTTCAACCCCGAATCCTCAACAGCGGCTTCCCGCATGGCTTGTTGCGCCGTTTCCGACAAGACGTTCGTTGCTCCGTACTCTTCCAGACACCGCAACAGAGCCCGCTTGCCCCGACGCAGGTGGCTGCTCACTGAACCCTGGGGCATCTTGGTGACCAGGGCGATTTGCCGAACCGTCATGCCCACGAAGCGGTTCAGGACTATGACTTCGTATTGGTTTTCACTCAAACATTCCATGCACTGTCGCACCAACTCCCGGTCGGTCTTGCGTTCCAGTACTTCGGCAGGAGTAGTCTCGTCCACCGGGTCGTGGTGTTCGGGGAGATATTCGGTCTCCAGTTGCACCACTTGCTTTCGGTCCCGATGGCTGACCACGCTGCGCGCGATTTGGAAGAGCCAGGCCCCAAAACTGTAGCCCTGCCAGCGGAACTGGCGGCGGCGGTCCCAGGCCAGCATGAAAACCTCGTTCGCGACATCAGTCGCGTCGTCGTGATTGCTGGTCTTCCAGAAGGCGTAATCGAAAATCCGGTTGTAGTATTTGTCGAAAAAATAGTCGAATTTCTCGGCGTCGATTCCGACGAGCTGCAACCGCTTCTTCTCAATGCCCAGGTCTTTCGCATGGGCCAGGCCTTCAGCACGGGAGCATACGAGCGACGATCCATCAGCGGAATCGTCTTCCCCTATCCAATTGTTAAAGCCATTTTTTGCCACTTTGTATTCACTTGGCTGAAAAATACTTAAAATAAACGGCCGCAGATGAACCCGGCGCGTTGGGAAGACCTAGTCATCATTATAACCCATAGCGAAACTTTCTAGGAAAAAATTAAAAAAATGGGGATCAGGTGCATCCAAAACCCTTGGTTTTGTCTTTAACATAGGTCAGGGGGAATCGGATAGGTAGGTATCGAATTCGGCAACTTCCCGTAACAACGTGTATTTGTTGCAGTTAGATATTCCAAAGTATAATGGATCAGCTTTGGGAGTTGCCGATTATTTTTGGAAAGACCGGAACTGGTGAGGCGCGGGCTGGGCGAGACTGCGTGGAACCTTCCGGTCTTTCCTTATTTACGACCAACCGCTACAATGTATTTTCCATAAGATAATTGCCTTACTCTTTTACCTTGGAGGACCCTTCATGGTGCGCCGCATATTCCTTTTTTGCGCTGTCCTGCTGGCTTTTGCTGCAACCAGTCAGTCGGCCACCCCCCCCGATTTCACTCTGGCCCGCTTCCTGGAAGTGCCCACCCTGATTTCCCCTACCGTTTCGCCTGATGGAACCCTGGTGGTATGGCGCCGGACTCATCGCAGCTTGGTCGACGACAAGCGGGAGACGCGCCTTTATCTGGGCGAGGTCAAGTCAGGCAAGACCCGTCAGTTGAGTTTTACCGATGCGGGTACCGGAGGGCTGTCCTGGCGCCCGGACGGCAGCCTGAGTTTCCAGCGATCCCACGATGAGGCAAACCAGGTGTGGATCAACCCACTGGATGGATCCGAGCCCAGGCCCGTGACCGCGGTTGAAGGGGGTATTGGCGCCTACTGGTGGTCTCCCGACGGCAAATATCTGGCTGTTCTGGCTGATCCGGCCGATCCGGATGATCCGGATGATCCGGATGAAACTGAGCTGACCGAAGTGTCTGAAGATCCACAGACCCCGGACGATCCCACTGCCGCCCACGTATACGAAGTACCCGACGATCTTCACGACTGGACCGTGTTCGACCGCCTGGAGAAACCCGAGGAGTACCAGCAACTCTGGCTGATCGCGGCCACGGACGAGGACCCGGACTTCGAACCTCGCCAGCTTACCTCCGCGCCCCTGCATCCGTACCACGTGGCCTGGTCGCCCGACGGCAAAACCATTGCGCTGACCTACAACGCCCGCTTTTCCAGCCTCATCGACGAGGAGCAACAAATTGGCTTGATCGACGTGGCCACCGGTGAGATGGAAACCATTACCGGTACGGAGCGCCACAGCTCGTTCGCCGCGTTCTCGCCCGATGGATCAAAGCTCGCGTATTACACCGACCGGGACCTGGAGTATCGAACCTATTTGAATCTGAAGGATCTGGTGATTCGCGATCTTGCTTCGGGCGAAGTTAACGTGATGACTCCGGGTAACCAGATGACTCTCGGTGGTTACGGCAGCACCCCCGGCGCAGCCCCGGTTTGGGATGCAAAGGGACGTTACCTGTACTTGCGGGCAGCCGACGGCGTGGACCTGGACCTGTACCAACTGGACACGAAGAAGAAGACTCTCACTGCCCTGACGGATTTGGAGGGCAGCCTCGTTTCACTTAGCGTCGCCGGTGGAACCGCGGCCTACGTGGAAACCGCCCTGGACAAGCCGGGCTCGCTGTATGCGGGGTTGGTGGGTCAGAAGATGGGTAAGTGTCGTGAGTTGGCCTCGGTCAATGACGCGGTAGCCGAATTCAAGCTCCAGCCGGCCATCTTCAAAAGTCTGCCCGGATTCGAAGGTGGCTCCGTGGAAGCCTTTCTCTTTCTGCCGCCTGGAGCAAGCGAAAACGATAAACTGCCGGCCATCATCGAGATGCACGGTGGACCCTTTTCCCGATACGGGAACGCATGGACCACCCGCTATCCCTGGCAGGTTCTGTCTCGCAACGGTTTTGCGGTTTTGATCGTCAACCCCAGGGGCGGCACGGGCTACGGGGCCGAATTTTTGCGCGGAGTGTACCGCAACTTCGGCACCGACGATTTCAAGGACATCATGGCCGCGGTCGACGCGCTGGTCGAACAGGGAACTATCGATGCGGACCGGCTGGGCTTCACTGGCTACAGCTACGGTGGATTGATGACCAACGTGGTGGTTTCGCGTACCGACCGCTTCAAGGCCGCGGTGTCCATCGCCGGCATCTGGAACTACACCTCGGCCATCGGGCAGAACAACTCACAGCTGTTCATCGACAGTTATGATCGGCCGTGGGACAAGGATTTACAGCGGATGTGGGAACACAGCCCCGCCGCGCGCGCCGATCGCATCGTCACTCCTACGCTGGTGATGCACGGGCAGGACGACGAACCCGTCGACCCCCGGCAGTCCATCGAGATGTTCAGCTACCTGCAGATGAACGGCGTTCCCAGCCGGCTGGTTCTGTATCCGGGCGAGGGGCACGGCATCAACAAGCCGAGCCACATGATCGACTATCAGACTCGGGAGCTGCAATGGTTCCGGCATTATGTGCTGGGCGAGGAAGAGGCGGTCGGGGCAGAGGTTCCGTTGCCCGTCGAGCCTTAAAACTACAGAGGGAACCATGAGCGACGACCTCGTCATCAATGCGAAGGTGACGGTTCCTGCAGGAGAGCTGTCCTTCTCGGCCAGTCGCTCCTCCGGACCCGGCGGTCAACACGTCAATACCACCGATTCCCGGATCCAGTTACGCTGGAACCTGCGGGAATCGGTGGCTTTGACTGAAGTCCAACGGAACCGCCTGCTGAAGTTCTTTGCCAGCCGCCTGACTGAGGCCGGCGAACTCATCCTGGCCTGCGACACCAACCGCAGCCAGCGTCGCAATCGCGAGGAAGTCGTCCAGCGATTGGCGGCCTTGGTGCGCGAGGCCCTGATTCCTCCCAAGCCCCGCCGAAAAACGCGTCCCACGGCGGCATCCCGGGAACGGCGACTGCAGGACAAGCGGCGGCGATCCAATTTGAAGAAGGGTCGTGGGTCCGGTAACGAACCTGAGTGATTTCGTCTCCCCGAGGAGTGTCCCCCTAATTTCTGTTTTGTTGCTATAGCAACCCTAAAGTTGTTCCCAAATTGGAAAAAGAGGGCCTCCTCTTGGAGGTATGTGATCATTGGTTGGCCAGTTTCATCAAGTGGGTGAGTTGCATCGACGATTAAGGGTCATGTTGATAATTGTTCAGGTAATTCCCGGACTCCCTCCGTCAAACCCCTTGCACAGCTGTAACGATACGGGCGAAAAAATCAGAATTATCCAAGGGGGAATCCCATGAAAAAATTGATCGCCTACCTGACTCTGGCCATGATCCTGGGCTTTTCGGTTTCGGCTCCTGGCGAAGAAGGGATCCGAATCTCCAGCCCCGGTCAGGATGTAATCTACGGTGGGGTCGTGGGCGCGGCCAAAGCCGCCCGGGACACCGTACTCCTGATGGGGCCCTGGGGCAGTGGTGCCCCGTTCAACGGGCAATTTCAGAATCTTGGCGGCGCGGAGGCCTGGAATTTTTGGACTCACCAGGATCTAACCGTCGGCCAGGAAAACCACTGGCATGTGTCAGACTACAACGCCATCGGTTTGAACGGACACGGCGAGGGCAACTTGGCAGCCTGGTGCGGATCCTTGGAATTCCCGGCCTGCGACGTTACGGACGCCTTGGGTGGTTACGGTACAAATTGGAACGATGCTTTGCTGTGGACGGGGTTTGTAATCGATCCGGGCCAGTCGTGCGTGGCCATGATCGACGCCTTTCTGAACATCGATGTAGAGCCCGGTTATGATTATGTCCTTTTGGAGTGTTTTTACGAAGGCCAGGATGCCGTTGAGATTGCATCCTGGGATGGGGCGTACTCAAACCTTCATGTTCAGGAAACGGTGACCTTCCAACCCGGTGACTTCATGGGAGCGGCCGGGAACGAAGTAAGGGTTCAGTTCCGGGTCATTTCCGACAGCGGCTGGGATGACGCTGATTGCCAATTTCCCAGTTCCGGAGCCTGCCAATTGGATGACGTGAGCGTTTCCTTGGACAACGGCGGCTTCCAAACCTTCAACGATTTTCAGAGTGGATCCTTGGGCCTCTGGATGCCTCAAGCAGCGTTGGGTGTAGGCGATTTCGCTCACCTGGAATTCGGCCTGGACGACCGGGATCCCTGTGCGGTAAACAATTCCCCCCAGGTTTGTTTCATAGACGATGGTGAAGTCGTGCCCGGCACCGGCGGCACCAAGTGCATTACCTGGTGCTACGGGCCCGGCGGCTACATAGTAAACAACACGGGTGGGCTTTTGGGCGAAGCCTATCACCTGGATAACGCGGTCGATTCGCCGATCATGCCGATTCCCGCCGGCATGGAAGGGCTGGACTACGCTTACGATCTCTACTGGCACGAGGATTTTAGCTCGGAGTCTGCGGGCATGTTCTACGAGTGGTCGGTTCGGTCCACGGCCTCGGTGGACCCGGCTGATATAGAGCAGGAATCCTGGGAAAACAGGAGTTTCCTGTACCACCTCGCCGGCCCGGAATACTACCGTTTCGTTCACAGCGTGGGTGACCTACTGCAACCCAACGCCACCTACGTGCAGGTCCGGTTTCAGCTCAAGGAAATGGGTTGGATCTGGGGCTGGGATGGAGCCGACGGCACGCCGGCGCCCTATTATGACAATGTGCGCGTTAGCGCCTATGATTTTGAGGGACCCGGCTTGTCGGTCTCTTCGGTGTCGCTGGCCAACGACGGATTCCCGGCAAGCGGTGGATTGGATCTGGAGAATCCGGGCGCCAACAGCGTTCGCTTCGACATGGCCAGAAACATTTCCCCGGCTATCGATCAACTCAACGACCCCGGCGATTCGGTTGTAGTAAGGGTGGTTGCCCAGCGGGCAGGTTCCACCCTGAACGGGATGCCGCGAATGTACTACAAGTTGAAGGCCAATTCGGTCTTCGACCCCTACCGTTCCTCGGGTTTGCCTTCCTCCGGTTCGGTGCCTGGTTGGGCGATTGCCGCGCCTACTCTCGACGGCTTCGCCTTTGATCTGCCCGATACGGGATTCCTGTTCCCGGGTGACGAATTGCACTATTACTTCAGGGCCGAGGACGATCTGGGCGGCATCGCCATCCTGCCCGCGGACACTACCGGGTTCAGCGACTTCGCCGATATCCTGGCCTATAACGCCCTATTCACCATGAGGGCTCTGCCCACCGTTTGGGATGAAGGGGAAGGTCAATTCGGCCAACCGGAGATTCTTTTCTGGGATGATTCCGGCACCACCGCCGATTCCGATGAGTGGGCTTTCGCTTTCCGGAATATCGGTCACGATCCCGGCTTGACCTATGACATTTACCGGACACAGGCTGCATCTTCAGGCGTGGGAAACGGTCTGGGAGGGCGGGCCACGGTTACCCAGCTGGCCGGCTACACGGAAATCCTCTACTCCAGCGGGGATCAGTTTACTTACACTCTCTCGACCGGGGAATTCGACTGGGATCCCAGCTTGGACGTGCAACTGTTGGATGCTTGGCTAAGGCTGGGCGAGCGAGATATTTTCCTGACGGGTAACCAGTTGGGAAGCGACCTTTCCTACAACCCTGCCGGCCAGGATTTCCTCCGCGACTGGATGGGGTTGTCCCTTTCCGGTATTTCAGTCCAGCATTATACGAATGGTCTGGTGTCTCCAGGAGTCGTTCCCGACGAGGGCAATCCGGTCCTGTTCGAGGACCAGGGCTGGATGGTCTACGGCGGCTGCCCGAGCCCGGATACTTTCGACGCGGTTTTGCCGGTAGGCACTGCGGTCCGCCTGGCCCAGTTCGCCGACCCCACCGGCGAAGTGGATGTGTACGAAATTTCGGCCGCGACCTTGAACATCGTGCAGTCGTTCAATTCAAGGGTTATTTCCTTGCCGTACGACCTCAGCAATATCTGGACTCAGGCCGCAGCGGGGAGTGCCTCGACAACGAAAGCAGCGGCGCCGATTCCCACTCGGGCGGAAGTGTTGCAGGACATACTCGCCTTCCTCAATCCTGATGGTGATGTCGGCCTGCCGACTTCAGTTACTCTGCCGGTGGGGGTTTTGACGGCTCGTAATTTCCCGAACCCGTTCAACCCGACTACGAAGATCATGTTCGATCTGCCGAGCTCGGAACATTTGACCCTGAAGGTCTTCAACGTGAAGGGTGAACGCGTTCGAACGCTCGTGAACGAAGTGCGCCCGGCCGGACCCGGCTTTGTGATGTGGGATGGAGCCGACGACTCTGGAGGACAGGCCGCTTCAGGTCTCTACTTCTACGAGGTGCGCACCGCCCAAGATGTCAGGGTGCAGAAGATGGTTCTTTTGAAATGAGTCTCGTTTATTGATGAGCCAGCTTAGGGGACACCGCAATTCCTGTTTTGTTGCTATAGCAACCCCAACTTTGAGTCAAAACTACATGATGAGGGCTCTGATTCGGTTGCTATGGCAACAAAATGAAAAAACGGGTGTCACCCCGGCACCCCTCAATGAACAGGAAAACAATCCGCCCATCCAGCCGGCAAAACATCTGGACTTACCATGAAAAGAGGTTTGCCGGGTGATGATCCGATGGAGCGCAGGTATTCCACTTCCCCGGGAGACAGTCCCAGTCCACTCATCTGTCGCAGGAGATCGGCATTCATGGCAGCCATCGAAGCTGCGCCGACCTGCCACTCGTCAGTGGCACTATCGAGGCCCAACAAGGAGGGGAGCCTGGGGAAAAAGCTGGGCATGGCGAAGCCGATACGGGGCGGATATTCCACCACTTCGGTTTGTCGCCAATCCGGGATGCCGGCCAGCTCCCGAGCCAACTGGATTGCCTCGTCCAGGGTTCCGTAACGATCGCAAAGACCGTTGGCTATGGCGTCGCCTCCCATCCAGACCCGGCCCTGGGCGATTTCACCGACATCCTCCGGGGTCATTTCTCGGCCGTTGGCCACAGCGGCGACGAAGTCGTCGTAATTTTCGATGATGACTTTTTTGACCCGGGCCAATTCCTGTTCATCCATGGGCCGACGCGGAAGTCCGCCCACGAGGGGGAACTGGACCTGGGTCATCAGGTCGGCGTGCCGGCCGCGATGGACGGCGTCCGAAGTAATGCCGGCGCTGGCTGCCAAGCCGTCGTCCCACACCCAGCCGCCGATTACGCCGATGGAACCGGTAATGGTCAGGGGTGTGGTAAGTACCTTGCTGCCGTCCATGCTGATCCAGTAGCCGCCACTGGCCGCCACGTCGCCCTGGCTGATGATCACCGGTTTGCCGGCCTTCTTCAGTTGACGGATTGCATCAGCGACCAGATCGCTGGGCAAGATGTCGCCTCCTGGGGAGTCGGCCCTCAACACCACGGCGGCCACGTTGGGATCCTTAACCAGTTTCCGGAGATAAGCACTCGTGGCGCGCCCGCGAATTCCGGTTTCCATCGAGCAGGAACCCACTGCAAAGACTACCGGGATGCGCAGGGGCTGTCCCCACTCCTGGTCGTAATACTTGCGGCCCAATTGCTTCAGCAGGGGAGAGATCAATTTTGCGTCGCGTTCCTCGCCCAGCCACTTGGGCAGCTCATCCCAGCGGGTCGTGACATCGATCAGGCCCGCTTCCAGTGCTTCTTCAGATCCGAGAATCGCCAGCTCGTCCACGATGCTGTCGAATTTTTGGTTGGTCAGGCCGCGGCCGGTGGCCACGCCGTCCCGCAGTTGTTCGTAGATCACATCCACGATACGTTGTCGCTGCTCACGGTCGGCCTCGCTCATGTCGGTGCGGGAGAAAGTTTCGGCTGCGCTCTTGTACTTGAAATAGCGAAATTCCTGGAAACCGATGCCCAGTTTTTCCAGGGTGCCCTGCAGGTAACTGCGACTCAGGGCGAAACCGGGCAGGGACACGTTGCCCCACGGATCCATTGAGATGCGGTCTGCTGCAGTGGCCAGGTAGTAGACCGTGGCTCCGGGCCGATCAATGTGAACAATGATCTCCTTGCCGGACTTCTTGATCTCCTCCAGTTTTACGCGCATTTCCCAGATCAGCGAGGGCCGGCCGCGGAACCCGGCGAGATTCAGCACCACACCGTCGATCTCTTTGTCGTCGCGGAGCTGGTTCAACACATCCAGCAGATCCAGCCAGGCCACGCGCACGTTGTCGAAGTAGCGGAATTTCTGGTAGGTCAGGACCCGGTTTTCCAGGTTGATGGGGTAGTAACGGTTCTTCTTGCCGCCGAACTGCAGTACGGGAATGGACAGACCGGGAATCGAGTGTGTGGCCCGGTTCAGGATGGTGGTGTTCACGAGCTCGCCGTCATTGTCGTAAAGGGGTTGGCCAGAAAACTGGTTCCCCTCGAAGGTCAGGCCCAGGAACAGGGAGTACTGCAAATCCGAAGCGCCGATCTGCTCACGAACCCGGCAGCCCAGATGCACGCCCTTGGTTGGACGCAATTCCGCGCCGGCGCCCCACATTCCGTCAGCGAAGAAGGCCTGGTCGTGGTTGACCGTCCAGTCGGCGAACAAGGACAGCCACTGTCGTCCGAAAGGCCGCACGCCCACGTCGAACACGGATTGGTGGGCTGCTGATTCCAGACTCCTGATGTGGGAAGAACCATAGGTGAGCCATCGGTTGGGGCGTGAGATGAATCCCATCGCAAGGGCTTTTTGCCGCGGAATCCGTTCGGTATCTCCCTGTGACCAGCGATAGGAAAGCCCGAACGAGCCATCGGGGCCGCCTCCAGCCAAACCGAAAAGATAGTCGTAAATGCGAAAGTCCTCGCCGGCTTCATTGAAGACTCTTGTCTGCCAGGCAAAACCCAGGTTTCGTCCGAAGGAGGAGCCTCCCTGAAATTCATTTTTGAATTCGTCGCTGGTAAGGATTGCCCAGGAGTCCGAGCCCACCTTGTCGTTGATCGCCCAGGCGGCCGGGTTGAACAAGGCCGCCGCCGGACTTGCCAATACGCTGGGACTTTGGGGCAGGAACCAGCTTTCGGTGCGATAATCGGCGAAGGGCGTTGCTCCGTCGCCGGCCATCCCGGGGCAGGGCAGAACGATCGCCGTCACCAGAACCAGGACGATCAAGGCGGGCAGAGTACGGTGTAAGGGCATGGGTCTCTCCTATTTCTTCAATCCGTGGCGGCGCATGATTTTCAGCAGGCTGCTGTGATCGGACAGACCCAGCTGGGCGGCCGTGCGGGTGATGTGCCAGTGGTTCTGTTCCAGGGCGTTCAGGATGATGCTACGCTCGGCCGCTGCTTTCTGGTGTTTAAGTGTTCCTGCGACATTGCCGGAGGTCGCGGCTCCGCTTGACCCGCTCGTTCCGCTCGTTCCGCCAAGCCCAACAATTTCGACGGGCACCAGGTCCGAGGTAATGACCTCCTCGGAGCCGGCAATTACGAGCCGCTCAATGACGTTGCGCAGCTCACGGATATTGTTGCGGGCCCAGTCATACCCCTGAAGGATTTTCAGCGTTTCCGGGGCCAGCACCCGGGGACTAAGACCGAATTTTTCGCAGGTAAGGATGAGAAAGTGATCGGCCAACAAGGGGATGTCGCTCAGTCGTTCGCGCAGGGGCGGGACCTGGATCACGTGTGTATTCAATCGAAACAGAAGATCTTCCCGGAATGCTCCCCGGACTACCTCGGCGTCCAGGCTGCGATTGGTAGCCGCGACCACACGGGTATCGACCTGTTTGCCTTTGTGGGAGCCCAGGCGGGTGATGACTCCGTCCTCGAGCACCCGCAACAGTTTGGCCTGGGCCGCTGGCGGCAGCTCCCCGATTTCGTCCAGGAACAGAGTCCCCTTGTCTGCGGTTTCGAAGGCACCCTTGCGTGGCCGATCCGCCCCGGTGAAGGCGCCGCGCTCGTGACCGAAGAGCTCGCTTTCAACCATTGTTTCGGGCAAGGCGGCGCAGTTGACGGGTACGAAAATCCTGCCGGCTCGGCCTCCCGCGTCGTGCAGACGTCGGGCTACCAGCTCCTTGCCGCAGCCGCTTTCGCCCAGGATGAGCACCGGGCTGGGGATTCCGGCCAGACGGTCTACTTGTTCCTTCATCGCCACCGCGGCCCGGCTTTCCCCGATCAGCGGGGAGTCATCGCCCGACTGGCGGCGCAAACGGCCGATTTCGGAGCGCAGGCCGGCCCAGGCCAAGGCATTCTCCACCTCGCGGACCACTCTTTCCAAAGGCTCATCCTTGGCGATGAAGCTGTAGGCTCCCAGCTTGACCGCTCGGACGCAGCGATCGTAGCTGCCGGTCCCGGTGTAAACGATGACGGGGATCCGGTTGCCTAGCTTCTTCAAGGTGGTCAGGACTTCAAACCCGTCCACGCCCGGCATTTCCAGGTCCAGAATGACACAGTCGACGGTTTCGGCGGCCAGACGGGTCAGACCCTCGGCGCCACCGGCGGCCGTCATTGTGGTGAATCCTCCCAGGCGTTTCAGATCGTAGGCGTACTGCTCACGCAGGGCGGGAACATCGTCGATGATCAGGATGGTGCTCATGATTCCCGGTCCAGGGGTTTGGGCAGGGGAAAGGACAATGTAAAAGTCGTACCATGATCCGGCTCGCTGGTCACGCGAATCCTGGCTCCGCAGTCGGTGGCCAGGCGGCGTACATTGCTCAGGCCCAGGCCGGTCCCCTCGTTGCGTGTGGAGAAGAAGTCATTGAAGATCAGGTCCAGATTCTCGGGCGGTATGCCCACGCCTGTGTCGTCCACTTCGACCAGGATCCGGGCCTCCTGCAGATCCTCATCCGTTCCCAGCAGGGCCGTCACCTGGACGGTGCCTTTGCCTTCGGGCAGGCTTTCGATGGCGTTGCGGATCAGGTTGTCCAGGATTCTCCGCAGGCTCACCGGGTCGGCCTCCACTGCGGGCAGATTAACCGGGACCCGGTTGATCAGTCGGGTTTCTTTCGTTGACGGGGGTGCAGCCAAGGCATCGGCTACGACCTGGTCCAAACGACAAAGCCGAGGAACCCGGTCCGGGCTGAGCCGGGAGTAGTGGGCGGCGAGATTCTCCAGGTAGGCCAGTCCTCCGTCCAGAGTGCTCTTGCGTTCGCGGAAAACCTCAACCAGACGTTCGGGATCGTCGCCTGCAACTTCATCCAGGTGACGCAGGACATTGCGCAGGGGAGTTATGCCGTTGCGGATATCGTGATTCACTTGACGGGCTACTTCACCCAGGGTCGCCCGGTGTTCTGCATCCTTCAGCTTGTTGATGTCTCTGCGCAATCGCTCCGTCATGTCACCCAGCAATCGGGTCAGACGGCCCACCTCGTCGCGGCGGTCGGAAGAAAATTCGACTTCCAGACTGTCCAGATCCAGATCAGCGGTTCGATCCGCCAGCTCCCGCAGCGGACGGCTGAGGCGACCCGCTTGGAGCACAGCCATTAAAATGGCGGCTCCCACGGATAACAGCAGGATGATTCCGATCCGCCAGTCCAGGTTTCTCAGCAGACCGAGCAGAAAGGACCGGTCGTGGGCAGCCAGCAGGGTGATTTCCCCTGGTTGTCCCTGGTCGATCATCATCAGGGTTTGGGAACGGACGACTTGTCCCTCGGTACGCAGAAGATATTCCAACTCCTGCGACCGGAGTTCCGGGTTTCGCAGGCTCTGGATGCGGGCGCTCAGTTCGGGACTGGAGGAAAGCCAACCGTCCGGCCAGATCAGGGCCACGGCCAGGTCATCGTCCCGGCTCAGGGTGGCAAGCTGTTCTTCCTCGAGCAGGACCCCTCCGACGAGGTGAAGGTCCTGATTACCGAGGGTCAGAGGGTGGGAACGAGCCAGCATCAAGGCGATTCCCCCTGGTGTACGGACTGTGACCAGGGCCCGGCCACCGGGCGCATTGTCCAGGACCCGAGGCAGGTTGGGGGCATTCTCGCCGAAAGCTTCTCGATAGTGGCCGGAGCTGAGGATGTTTCCTGTCTCGTCCTGGATCTGCAACATTTCCAGGTTCATCAGGGACATGTGTCGTTCCGCATAATCCAGAAGGTAGGGGCGTAGATCTTCACGATCGTCTCCCAGGGCCAACCGGAAACGGTTGTCCTGCCCGATACCGTTGGCCATGGCTTCAAGGGCCCTCTCCAGACGACTGTTGCGTTGATCCAGATCATCACGCACCAGTAGCATCTGATCCTCCACCCGCCTAGTATCCAGTTCGGAAAAATGGTTCTGTACTCCGGATCGAATCACCGGGACAGCCAGCACCAGGGGCATGACAGCCAGCAGAACGGAAGCCAGAAGGATCTGTCCGCGCAAGTTCATGGAGACACTTCTTGGGGAGCTGGCTTTCCTATTTGAGAAAGCAGGGGGGTGCCGTCGAAAGCCAGTCGCAGGCCGGTCAATTCACCTCTTGAGACCAACCAGGGATGGGTCAAGGCCAGGGGATAGACGAGGCCCCGGGTAACCAGATTGCGTTCCGGATTTCCGCCGCCGGTCAAGGCTGCTTCCTGCAGCCAGGAGGCCCGGCCCATCAGTGAGGCCAACTGCAGGCAGGTGGTGGGGAATTCAAGGTCCATGGGCAGTATGTATGATCCGGCCATCTGCCATTGGAGGGTGAAGTTCACGGCGGCCAGCGGTATGCCGGTAGTCCGGATTTGCGCATCACCCAGGGCAGCCAGGCGCTGGGCCAGTTCCCTGGCGCCGGGATCCTTCACGTCATAGACCAGCGTGTTTTCGTCCAACAATATGTTGTCCAGACCCCAATCCAGGCGAGCGCTGTCGTTGATGGTAATCGGCCCGGTAATTTGGGGACAAGTCGATCCTTCCCCGGCTGGCAGGATGATCCCGGGCCAGCCGCGAGCAGCGACACGAGTCAATTCCCGGTCAGGATCCAATTGATGGGCAGGGTCCAGCCAGCGTCTGGTCCCTTGGGGGTTCCCGGCCAGGGAACAGACCAGCAGGTAGAGTCGATTCCACGGCAACGGGGTGACGGTGAAATCCCGTGCTTCGGCAAAGAAGCGGACCGATTCCAGATCCTTTACCTGGGCCAGATGGAAATCCAGGGAGATCAAATCCCGGGGATCACTTTCGGGCTGCACAAGAAAGGTCAACTTCTTCCAGATAGGAGCCAATGGATGCTGGGGGTTGGGCTTGCATTCAAGATCCGGCAAGGGGGGTGGGGTAGAGGCCCGTAGACGGCTGGGCCCGCTGCCCACGGGCCAGATCCAACCGGGTCGCCGGACCGAGATCGCGGTGGCTGGATGGGTCATCAGGGCGGGAAAATCAGCCTGGGGTTCGGGCAGGCGGATGGCCAGGCGGCGCGCATCCAGGACGGAGATCGTGCCGGCCCTGGCGTTGAGCCAGGCCCAAGGGGTGACCAACTCGCGATCGCCGGCGCAGGTTTGGTTGTCGCACCAGGCTTTCTTGATGTCTCCGGAATTGATGCGGCTGCCGTCCCAGAAACGCGCGTCCTGACGAATGGTGAATACCCAGACGGTACTGTCCTGGGTACAGACCCACTGCTCGGCCAGGCCGGGGGACAGGTATCCCGAACAGTCCAGGCTGACCAGGGTTTCGTAGAGCTGGGCGAAGACTATTCGTTCGGAGGGATTGTGGGGAACCGGAGCCCGTCGGGGCAACACACTGTCGGTCAGGGCGAAGAGGAAGGTTCCTCCGGGAACCGCCTCACCGGCCAGGGGATCGCAATTTTCCCGCTGCACATTCAGCTCGTTATCCGGGCCGGGCCACAGGACGGGTTCGACAGGGCCTTGGGGAATCCCCGGTCCGACAGGCGGTGATGGATGGCATCCGCCCAGTATTGCCAGGGGAAGAAGCAGGGCCCCCAGGACTTTGGCTGCTCCGGTGAAAGGATTCGGTTTTGCTTCCAGAGGCATGGTTGAAGCGATTCCTTTTTTATGAACGAATTGCCGCGGCGGCTGAAATTCGGCTGAACTACTGCTCTTGAAATTTCTTTCTCGACTCAGTATTCTCAAACCGATGGAGGTCGACAATCCGTGGATAAACCCGGTTCGCAGAATATCCCGGTTCCCCAGGTTAATCCAGGTTCGAGATTAACATACAATCCCAAAGGAGAATCATAGCATGCGACGCCTGTTCTTACCTGTACTGGTTTTGCTGATCGGGTTGTTTCTGGGCTGCTCTTCCGGTTCAATGAAGAAAATGGAAATTGCGGGAGATTCGAAACCGGTTACCCAGCTCGGTCAGGCAGCGGTGGATATTCCGGATTGTGTTCCGGGTCTGTCGGGGTTCCTGGCCCTTGATCTCAAGCAACAGGCCCAGTGGCGAAAGAAGGCCGATGGGAAACTCGGATATTTCCGCGAATTTCAGGAAGACCGGGACCGGTTGATGAATTGGGCAGGGCGAATCCTCTTCCAGGAGGGAACCCACATGGAAAGGAGTCGTCTGGGCGTGGGTCTGAACAAGAGCATGCCTGGTTTGTTGGAAGCGGTCCGGCTGGATCCTTCCCATTGCGAGGTCTGGGCCATGTTGGGTCATTTGACCAGCGAAGTGGGGAGAAAGCATCAGGCCATGAAATACCTGGACACCGCCAAGTGCGTGGCCATGAGTCTGGCTGGGGTGGGTAGGCCTGTCGATCCGGAACTTATGTTGAGCATTTACCGGGATCGGGCCTGGATTTATCGGGACCTGGCCCAATGGGAGGAAGGCCTGGCCGAAGTCCGGGAGGGATTGGGATTCCGGAAGGGTGATCACGATCTGGTTTTGATCAAGGGATTACTGCTGGCCGGGGACGGACAAGTGGAGGCGGCCCAGGCCCTGGCGACGCGAATGAAGCCGTTCAAATACAGGGATATGCGGCACGAACATCTAGGTATCGGCATGCGGACTTCCATCTACGCCAACAACTGGATTCGGAGTCAATCCTATCTGGCGATCGGGGATATCGAGTCCGCCTGCCATGTCCTGGGGGCCCTGGAAAATGAGCCCTACAAGAGGGAATTGCCACACTTGTCCCGCTTCTGGAACGACGTGGGTCTGGTAAAGGAGCTGGCCGGGGACGATAAGGCGGGCATGTATTACAGTTTGGGCTTTTTATCCCGGGAATACGGCGGGTTTTACCCAGCCACACCCGGTAGTCTTATGCCCGTTGTTCTTGACGTGCCGGATCCCAATATGCCGTTTTTGACCAGCTTTGGCAGGCAATTCTTCGTAGGCGGCTCACCGTTGGCCTATGCGGCCAGCCAGATGGAATTGATGTCTCTGGGCTCGGTTCAGCAGCAAAGGGACTCCGCCGCCCGACGATCCCTGGAAGCCCTGGACATTGCTCAGCGCCGGGCTATCCGGCCGGAGATATGCCAGGCCATGAGGGGGCGGGTCCACTATCAGAACGAGGATTTCCACTTGGCTGAACCCCAGCTGTTGGCAGCCCGGTCTATTTTTCAGGAGCAAGATGTGGTCGATGCGGGAACCAGCCAACTCCTGGGCATGATCGAGTTGCGTGAAAAGCACTACGAGGAGGCCATTCCGTTCTTCAAGGAGGCACTATCGGCTGATCCCAAGTCCGCCCTGGGCTGGCGGCATCTGGGTGTGGCTCTCTGCAAGACTGGTCTCGTGGGTGAGGCCGAGAAGGCCATGAACCACTCTCTGCAACTGGAGCCGAACTCGGTGGCGGGGCTTTACAACCGGGGGTTGTTCCTCTGTCATGTCGGGCGCTACGGTGAGTCCCTGGGGGATCTGGAGAAAGCCATCAGCATGGATCCCGGAAACCCACAGATCCAGCAGCTGATCCAATTGGCCACGTTGAAGATCCAGCACGGGGAGACGAAACCACTGGAGCAGAGCCAGCCGGTGCCGGTCGATGCTCCGGCCCGGGAGGAATCCGGGAAAGGCATTTTCGATGGAAATACCGATGCCCTGCTGACCCGTCTGATGGAGGACCTGGAAGGTTTCTTCAGCCTGCCCCAAGGTTCCGTTGATCTCGTACGTGAGGCTGAAGCGGAACGTGAGGCACTGTTGGTGGGGTATGATGAGTACCAGGATCCCCAGGTTCGGAGATTGCTGGCCCTGACCTGTATGGAGCTGGGCCGTCTCGACGAGGCGCGCGAAATTCTTGCTCCCCACTGGGGCGAGGATCTGGATCCGGATGAAGCGGTGATGCTTCTTTTCGCCGACTACAAGGTCGGGGACCCGGGGCGTGCCAGGATGTTGGGTCGGTCCCTGCATGATGGCCGAATCGGTACTGAAAACCCCTATTTGTGGGCTTTGGCGGTTCAGGCAGTTGTTCAGAACTCATCGCCTGGAGTCGCGAGGGAGATGAAGCTGGCGTTCGAAAATTTTGTTAGTTTCAACATGAATTTCCTGGGCAATCCGGCGGACCAGTGGTCTGGTTTTTTTGCTGAGGCCTTCGATCGAGACGCCGACAGGACGGGGATTGATATGCCCGCCAAGTGGGTCAAGTTGCTGGAAAACAGGAACGGTGAAACCGAAGAATGAACTCTTCAAAATACACCATCAGAGACCTGTTTGTCCTTACGTTTGCAGCCCTGGCGGCGGGAATGTTCGCGGCGCCTGACCGGGTGATTGCGATGATCCCCGAGGATATTCTGACACAGAAGACCGTCCAACTGGTCGACTTGTCTTCAAATGGGAGACACCTTTTGTTCGGCATCGCCGCCTGGGACGTGGAAGCTGGGCGCCAGCGCACGACCCTGTATTGCCGGGACCTGGAGTCGGGGACCGATCTGATTCTCTTCACGCCGGAGGACCGATCAAGGAATGCCGTCTGGCGACCGGATGGCGAGGCCATTGCCTACTTGCGGGGCAGAGGAGCCGATTGCGAGATCTGGCTGATGGATAGCGACGGCGGCAATCGTCATCGCCTCAGCAATGGGCCCGGTCCCTTCGGATCGCTGCATTGGTCTCCCGACGGTTCGTCCCTGGCCTGGATCGCCTCTGCGAATGTGGGTTTGTATGAGGGTGTGGAGGGTTCGTACGTGGTGGCCGACGGCATCGGTTACCGCCATCTGGGCGACGGCTATCGGCAGGGCGATCTACGGCAACTCTTCATAATGGATACCGCCGATGGGACCCCGGTTCGTTTGCTGGAAGCGGATCTGGATGTGCGATCCCTCTCCTGGTCCCCGGACGGGCAACGGATCGTTTTCGAGGCCAAGGCCCGGAGGGATCTGGGCCACACGGTGAACACGGATCTGTGGATCATTTCCCGCCAGGGGGGAGAGCCGGTAAAGTTGACCACAAATCCCGGAGCCGATGCGCACCCGATCTGGCGACAGGATGGTTCGATCGCCTGGTTGATGGCCGATGACCCGATCTGGGAAAGTGCTCCCAATGCAATCGCACTGATGGATCCGGACAAGAAAGGCCAGGTTCGGATCCAGCTCCATGGACTCGATCTCGACAACAGATTCTGGAAATTCACTTTACTGGGCGACGAGTTCCTTGCGCTGGTCGCCCGCCGCGGATGCCTGGATCTGGTGAGAATTTCGGCGGACGGACATGAATATTTGACCAGCGGGGGACATGACTACTGGTCCATGATCGTCGGGGGATCACAGGTGGCCTTGGTCGGGGCGAGTCAGGTTTTGCCGGGGGCCCTGTTTATGCTGGACCTGGACTCCGGAATTGACTCGGCAGGTCAGTGGCCTCGGCAGCCGGAAATCCTCATCAATCCCAATCGGGAGTGGAGCCGGCGAGTTGACTTGGCCCAGCCCGAGAACTTTTCTGTGGAAGTCGATGGCCGCCTGATCGATGGTTGGTATTTTCTTCCCAAGGGTTTGCATCCTGGGGAAAAGGTTCCGGTGGTTCTGAGTATCCACGGGGGTCCCGAGTGGATGTACGGCGGCTACTTTCTGCCCGAGTTTCATATCCTGCCCCACTTCGGCTACGGGGTGGTTATCGCCAATCCCACCGGGAGCTTGGGTTACGGTTTCGATTTTCAGAAGGCGATTCGAGGCGACTGGATTGACCGACCGGGTCGAGAACTGCTGGCCTGTCTGGATTTTGTGGTTGCCGAGGGTTGGGCTGATCCGGACCGTATGGCCGTGATGGGGGGTAGTTACGGCGGCCACCTCGGAGCGGCTCTGACCGCCCGGACCGATCGCTTCAGGGCTGCGGCTCTGGACCGCATGCATCCGGATCTGGTCGGCTTCTGGGGAACCACGGACGAGAAGTGGTTTCCCGAATGGGAATTCCTCGGCAAGCCCTGGGATCCCGAAGCCCGGGAGGTCTATCGCCGGAATTCTCCCTTCACATTTGTCGATAAAGTGAACACACCCACCTTGATCAGCCAGGGGATGCGGGATTATCGTTGTCTGATAGCCGGCGGCGAGACTTGGTTTTCTGCCCTGCAGTCCCGGGGGGTCCCCTCCCGCTTCATCCGATTCGAGGAGGAAGGACACGGGATTCGCAACCCGGCCAACCAGGTCTTCTATCAACAACAATTGCTGAACTGGTTCGACCAGCACGTTCTGGGTCCGAACGGTTCCCACCAGGAAAGTCCTGACGATGACTGAAATTCATTCCGGGAGCGATGCAATTCGTGTCAATCCCTGGTTGCGCGCGAGCCTTTGGTCACTGACGGCGGCCATGGTGTTGATCATCGGCCTGAAATCCCACGGGGGCCCCCTGCCTGCTTCGTTGCCGCTACTGCACTGGCACTGGATCGGATGGCCCCTGGTGGCTGCCGGCCTTTGGTTCGGCCGCAAGAGCGGATCCTCTTCCTGGTCCAAGACAGCGGTTCTGCTGACCTACTTGATCGTGGTTCTGTTCTTTACGCGCATAGATGGGGACACGGGTGATGCCCATGTGCTGGAGCTGGCGTTGGCTCTGGGCCTGGGGATCTTGCTGGTTCCCGCCTTGTTGGCGAAGTATTGGCTGAAGGAGCCTCTGGACTACAGCTGGTTCAACGGACCCTGGTCCCGGCGCATGTGGATCTGGCTGCCGTCCGGGTTCGTGGTCGCCTACGTGTTCATGTGGTTGTATTTCAATATCCTGACCCCGGATCTGCATCACAGCTGGCCCCTGCCTCTGGAGGGCGACCGTTCGGGGGCGTTGTGGCGTCTTTTCTGGGGCTGCAACTTTGTGGGTGTTTGGGACGAACTGGCCTTCATCAACTTCGTGTTCGTGCTCCTATGTCGCCATTTCCGATTTGCCGAAGCGAACATCATCCAGGCGATTTTCTTCACAAGCTTCCTGTATGAGATGGCCTTCGTGGGGTGGGGTCCAGTGGTGATCTACTTATTTGCTTTGGTCCAGGGATTGACCTACCACAAGACCCGGTCCCTGTTCTATATCGTAATTCTTCATCTGATGATCGATTCGATTCTCTTCTACATGATCGTCAATCGATGGTATCCTGGCTGGGGCTGGCATCCTTGGTAGTACTCCGGAAATGGCGTCGGTCCTGTCCAGCGAAACGAGAGTCGCCCATGCTTCTGGTTCCACTTGTTGTTTTGGGTTTTCTGATGCCGGTGGCTTTGCCGGCAACAGAAACTACAGCGGCCAACACCGAGGCGAGCTCGCCGTGGGTGGTTCTGCAGCCCGGGCTGGAGCTGGGGGGATTCAACACGAAGACCAAGGCGGCCGATCCCGAAGGGGATCTGCTTGTCGTGCGGGTGGACCTTGGGCTGCTGGGCCTGAAGTTCCTGGCTGTGGGAGATGATTCGGATACCCCGGGACGGAATGCCAAGCAATGGTGTGGGGACTTCGGACTGTTGGTTGCGATCAACGCCGGGATGTATCAAGCCGATCACCGCACGCACGTCGGGTTCTGTCAGATCGATGGACGTCTGGCCAACCGCTCGGCCAATGACTACCTATCCGCCGTGGCCTGGGACCCGTTTGACCCGTCGGATCATCAATTTCGGATTTTCGATCTGGACGAAGTGCCGTTGGCGGAGGTGGCCAAGAGATACGGAACCGTCGTGCAGAACCTTCGTCTGATCAAGCGGGAACGAGAGAACCGCTGGCAACCTTCCGGCGACCGTTGGGCCGAGGCCGCCTTGGGCGAGGATGACCGGGGTCGTGTGTTGCTGATCTATTGTGCTACTCCCCGTTCCATGTACGAACTCAACGAAATCCTGCTGGAACTTCCTCTGGGATTGGTGGCGGCCCAGCATCTCGAGGGTCGAAACCAGGCCAGAATGTGGGTGACGGGGAAGGCATTTGCCCCCGATTCGGTTTGGGCCAAGAGGTTGGACCGGGGGCCTGTGTTGCCGAATGTAATTGGCGTTTTTGAATTGAGGGACGACTAAACCAAAGTCGAAGATTGATAATCTGCAGGTTGTGCCTTCGAAACCAGGGTATGGCCTGAAAGGAAGCGGATATGCGAAACATTCTGCTCGTCGTAGTCGATACCCTGCGTCCGGATCATCTGGGGTGTTATGGATATGACCGACCGGTCTCACCACGACTGGACGATCTGGCGGCTAGGGGTTCTCTTTTGACATCCCTCTGGTCGGCCTCCAATTTCACCGCCCCTGCCTTCACTTCACTCTTTACCGGTTTATATCCCCATCAACACGGAGTATTCGATTTCATGTCGCGAGCTTCGGGGGGAGTCGTTCGCCAGGTTCTGGAAAACAATCGGGCCCGCACCGGTGCTGTGGTCTCCTTCCGCTTCTTCAGCAATCTGCTTTCGGAGGTTTGGAACGATATCACCGCTGTAACCGACACTCGAAGCTTCAATTACAGCAAGGATCTTCCCCCCGCGGTGACGGAAGAATCCCTGGCTTGGTTGGAAAAGAACGGGAAGGATGGGCCGTTTTGCCTCTTCACCCACTACGATGGTCCGCACATGCCGTATCGTCTTCCCGCTGAATTCGCCCACTCTTTCGATACAGTGGATCCCGCAGCGGTGGATTCCGATTTCCGCCACCTAGTCTTTCCCCAGGACAAGGAGGAAATTGGACAGACCGAAGAGGCCTCCATGTTCCGGCTGATCAACCAGGTCAACTGGGGGCGCCGGAAGTTGAACCAGGAAACCCTGCAGTGGATGAAGGACAAATACGACGCTTCGATCCGATACAACGACGAAGCCATTGGAAATCTTTTGGACGGTTTGAAGAACTTGGGTCTGGCCGAGGATACGATCGTGGTGGTCCTTTCGGACCATGGGGAAGAGTTTTTTGAACACGGACATCTGGCCCACGCCGGGATCCACCTGTATGAGGAGGTGGTTCGAACCGTGGGCATCATCCATGACCCGGCCGGGCCGGGGAACGGCCAAAGGGTGGATGTTCCTTTGAGCCAGGTAGATGTCTGGCCGACCCTGCTTTCATTGTCGGGTGCAACGGACCCACCGGGCGATTGGTTGGGCCGGGGATTTAATTCCCTTCTGGAGTCCGATTCTCCCCCGGTGGGAACCGCCCGAATCGAAGAGACGGCAGACGTGCCTCCCGCTCCGGTCTTCTGTCACGGACAGTTCAAACTGGCCATGCGGCTTGGTCGGCACAAGCTGATCGTCCCCAAACCCAGTCCGGTCCTCGGACGGGGACGGCGCTTGCGGCTATGGCTGAAGATGTTGTTGCAGGGAGAACTGAGAGACGAAGTCTTCGATTTGGCCGACGATCCCGGGGAGACCAGGAACTTGGCGGGTGACGCAGATTTGCGCCGTTCGCTGCGTTCCATCCTGGCTGGGCATATGGCGGCCGAAGGTCCTTCATTCAATCCGGCCACCGATCTGGCGGAAGAACAACGCAAAAAAATAGAGCAGGAAATGAAGGATCTAGGGTACATGTGATGGATGGGATGAGAAAACTGCTGGCGTTCATTCACGTGGCCAAGACGGGTGGCCAGACAGTGGAAACCATGCTCCGCAGCACCTTCGGGGCCCGCTACTGTCATGCTGAACTGTGGCAGGACAGATTGCCCACCGGAGATGCGGGCGGCTCTTTCAAGGTGCCCAAATATGATAATTCCGATTTCCGGCGCTTGAAGCTTTTGTGCCCTTGGATGCGCTGTGTGGGAGGCCATGCAGTTGCTCTGTGGTCGGGTATCGACCGGGTGCAGCCGACCAACTACTTCGCTTTCCTGCGGGATCCGCTGACAAGGGGAGCCTCCCACTTTCAGTTTCACCAGCGAACTGAATCGAACCCGCTGTCTTGGGATGAGTGGGTCCAATGGAAGGTGCACCACAACCACCAGGTAAAAATGTTTTCACAGGATTGTAATGTCGATCAGGCGATAGAGGCCATCGAGAAACACCGCGTTTTTCTCGGATTGATGGAACATTTCGATGAATCATTGATTCTTCTGCAACGGTTGATGGCTCCCGAATTGAACCTGGGTTACAGCCGCACCAATACTGCGGGGGACCGAAGCATTGCCGGGAAGTTGTTGGCCGATCCGGTCAAGAGGGACCAGTTGGCGGAAATGTACAAACTGGACCAGATCCTCTATGACCATGTGAAGAACAATGTTTTTCCCCGCTTTCAGAATGAGTACGGCACGGGGTTGACAGAGTCCGTGGCCGGTTTCAAAGCCGGCCATGGGAGTGGCTTCAGCAGGGTGAATGCTCAGACCAATCGGGTGGTTCGCCGGTTATGGCTAGAGCCGTGGGGTGCCCACTTTCGGAAAAGGGCGCGTTCCACTTCCTGAACCCAGGCGTTAGCGTACCATTACCACCCTGCCGGTGTAGGCCTCACCCGCGTACTGCATCCTGACCAGATACACGCCGCTGGAAACGTTGCGACCGCCTGAGTCGCGGCCGTCCCAGATCAGAATTCGGGAACCGCTCTCCATGCCCCCGGTGTGAATGCAGCGGACGCGTGCGCCTCGAGCGTCGAAGATGTCCAGGGTAACCGAGCCTGATGTTGGGAGGTTCAGCTGCAGGCTGGCTTCACGGCCGACCACACTCGTCAACAC
>JAHOYV010000032.1 GCA_019038745.1 Gemmatimonadales bacterium | reverse complement strand
GCGGCGGTTTCCTGCAGCCCGACTTCCCTACCCAGCACGTTGACCAGCACCGCTTGGCTGCCGGCGATGTCCACGTCTTCCAAAAGCGGGGAACTGATCGCGGCGCGGGCCGCCTCGACGGCGCAGTTGTCACCCTCGGCTCGCCCGGTGCCCATCATAGCTTCGCCCATGCCGGTCATCACCGAACGCACGTCGGCGAAATCCAGGTTCACCTGGCCGTGTCGGGAAATGATTTCGAAGATTCCGCGAGTGGCCTCGTACAGCACGTTGTCCGCAATGCGGAAAGCCTCCTGCATCGAGGTATTCGGGGGGACAATTTCCAGCAGGCGTTGATTGGGAATGACGATCAGCGTATCGACCGACTCACGAAGCCGATCGAGACCTTCGATAGCCTGTTCAAGCCGCACACTGCCCTCAAACAGGAAAGGTTTGGTAACGATGCCCACGGTCAGGGCACCCAAGCCCCTGGCGATCTCGGCGACCACCGGGGCAGCGCCGGTACCGGTTCCGCCTCCCATTCCGGCGGTCACGAAAACCATATCCGCTCCCTGCAGGGAAGCGGAAAGAGTTTCCCGGTCTTCCTCGGCCGCTGCCCGTCCGGTCGCGGGCAGACCTCCGGAACCGAGGCCCTTCGTCAGCTGGGCTCCGATCTGCATTGCGTGATGGGCCGGGGAATCCTTGAGAGCTTGCAGGTCAGTATTGACGGCCAGAAATTCCACTCCGGTCAAGCCGGCCTCGATCATCCTCGCGACGGCGTTTCCACCCGCTCCGCCGACTCCGACGACCTTGATGTCGGCCAGCCGCTCGATTTCATCGGCAAACTCGAACATCATGGACCCACCTCCTCCTTGAGTTGGGTTTCAAATACGTCCTGCGCTCCGGACCCCCTCCGGGAGACCGCCTTTAGGCCTACAAGGGAACTGCAGGGTTTTTCTTGTATCCAATTCGTAGCACGTGATTCTTCGAATGCCAAGACTTTTCTGAGGAATTCCGTCAAATAGCCGGTCTCAAGCCGGATTCAGTCTCGATCAGAAGAAAACAAACCGCAAATCCAGCCCCACAAACCTCCCGAGGACGCCTTATCTTCGGATCTGGCCGAAAAAGTAGTGTCCCGGGCCACCCAACTGGCTAATCCCAGGGCCGTAGCCCACTGGCCCTTGGGCAGACGATCGCCGCCACGCAAAGGGAAAGGCAGATACCGGCCCTGGACCGGAAGATCGAAAATCTCCTCACAAAGGCCCACCGTTCCTTCGCAGAGGCTACCACCGCCCGTCAAGATCACCCCGGATCCCAAATTGGCCAACTGACGCAAATCACCGTAATCCTGTTTGACCAACGTGAAAATCTCCTCCAAACGAGGTTCCAGGATGGCCGCCACAAGTTCCGGGGTTTCCTCGGGACTATTCTCCTCGAAGAGTGTTTCGACGGAGGACTCGGCCACCAGGCTGCGCAGCACGACCCCCCTCAGACGCTTGACCTTTTCGGCCTCCTCAAGTGAGATTCGCAAACCATGGGCAAGATCGGCGGTCAGATGCTCCCCACCCCAGGGAACCATCCCGTTGGCCACGACCGTTCCCTTGATGTAAACCGCCCAGTTGGTGACCAGGCCCCCTACATCCATCAACAGAACCCCGTTTTCCATTTCTGGTCGCGTCAAAAGGGCCACCCCGGCTGCCAGGATGTCCACTTCTTCCCTGATTGGCTGATAGCCGGCATCCTCGATGGCGTTCTCAATGTTGTGCAATACGGTGCGGGACCCCGTGATGAGGTGGGCCTGCATCTCCAGGTGACTCCCCACGCGATTGATCGGGTCCACGATGCCTCGTACGCGGTCCACGGCGAACTCAACCGGAGTGATGGTCAGAATCTTGTTGTCGAAGGGAATGTCCATGGTTCCGGCGCGCGTCTTGGCCTCTTCCACGTCGCTTTCCTTAATGGGCCGTGGTCCATTAGAGATGGGAACCTGGCTGGTTGCTCGAACGCTGTGCAGATGGGAACCGGATATATTGTAAGTGAAGCCGGATACGTCGATATCCGTGTTCTTTTCGAGAGTCTTCAAGGTCCGGGCAATGCACTCCTTGGCCTTGCCCAGGTCCACGAAATCTCCATCCTGGAATCCTTCGCTCTTCTCCTGGGCACAACCGATGATCTCCAGTTCTCCGGATGGATCGGCCTCGGTCACTACTCCCCGAAAATAGGTTGTTCCGAAATCACAAGCGACGATCAGCCTTCCCTGGCCCATTTCGACTCCTTATCCCTGGTTGTTGTGGCGACGCGGTGGGAGCGATGCGACCCGCCACCGCTCAACGATCCCGAAGGACAACGATATTAATAATCAGGATCAGGCCGACGGCACGTGACCCTGTCCTTGAAACGCAAGTCCACTATCAAACCCGGTTCGAGATGGCCGTGGGCTTCCATGTAACGTTGTAGCCTGTCTCGAAATTCTTCCCGTCCGACCAGCAGGGTTCCCAAATCATCCTGCAGAACAATTGCGAAGCCCTCGGGTCGGGCCACTACAAAATCAACCGGGCTGACCGACTCCAGACCCGATCCATTCATGGCCGACAGCAGGGCCATAACAAGGCTGGAATCCTCGGGGTCCAGAGCCAAAGGGCCCGACCCTTCGTCGGAGACACAGGCCACACCCATCAACACCGGAAGCCCGGCCAGAACCAGGTGACCCGGAAAGGGAAGCACCCGGCCGTCTTCGACAAGTACCCAGGAGACTTCCCCGGCTCCTGAGCCATCCTTTCCCACGCCCGCCACTTCCAACAAGGGCCGCCATTCACGGAAATCCACCTCGATGATCGCCGGCAGCCTGCGCCGAAGCCGCAGATCCCTTACCCAGGGCAAAGCGCTCATGGCCTGCTCCATCTCGGTGTTCGAGAGGGTCCAGATATTCTGCCCCAGGAAACCCGACAGAATTTTTTCCAGGTCCCCTTCCGAGGTGAAGCGATAGGACCCGGTCTCCACTCGAACGATGGAGAAAGTATCGGCCGTCCGCAACCAGATCACACACCAGGCAGCCAAGGCCAGGATCACAACCGCACCCACGCCCGGCAGGATGAATTGCTTCCTGGAACGCGCCGGTTTCCGGCGCACCGCAAAGGTCCCGGCCCCTCCAACGGTCGACCCATCGGACCTCCCCGGCGCGGACTTCTCATCTTTCATTCCGACGAGGCTCCCTGCTGTCGATTCTGCAAGTGTCGGCAAATGCCGTCCACCTGGCGACCGATGTCACCGGCGCCCAGGGTCATGACCAGACCACCGGTTTCCACTTCCCGGTCCAACCAGTTTTCGATGGCCTCAGGGCCGGGCAGAACGTCCACCCGGGTCAGTCCTTTGTCTGCCATGAGCGCGGCAATCATGGCGCTGTCCACTCCCGGCATTGGGTCTTCCCCAGCTGCATAAACCGGCAACAGGGCGACAGTATCGGCGTTGGCCAGGGCGTCGGCGAACTGGGGCGCGAAGTTCGCGGTCCGCGAGAATCGGTGAGGCTGGAAGATCACCCCCACCGGGCGCTCGAAACTGTGGGCCACCTCCAGAGTGGCCAGAATTTCAGTCGGATGGTGCCCGTAGTCGTCCACCACCAACACTCCGCCGAACTGTCCCCGTTCCTCGCAACGTCGGCCCACACCCTGACTGGCGGCCAGCCCTCGAGCGATGCGATCAAAGGGAACGCCCAGTTCCAGTCCGACCGCTACGGCGGCCAGTGAATTCTGCAGATTGTGCCGCCCGCGCTGAAGGAGGCTTATCGACCCCAACTCCCGACCAAAGGCCCAAACCACAGCCTCTTGACCGCTGCCTCCCTCGGCAATCGTCCCCGGATCGGCCCTCACTTCGGCTTCCGGACTCAGGCCATAGGTAATGGTCTTGCGATCCAGATGTGGAATCAGGGCCCGAACCTCGGGATCGTCCACGCACAGAACGCAGGCTCCGTAGAAGGGGACCCGCTGCATGAATTCGTCAAACGCGGCTCGCAGGGCATCCAGGTCCGGATAATAATCGACGTGCTCGTAATCGATGTTCGTCACTACCGCGATGGTCGGCGTCAAGTGCAGGAAGGTGCCATCGCTCTCGTCCGCCTCGGCCACCAGGTAGTCGCCAGCGCCGAGCACGGCGTTGGTCCCCATGGCCTTGATCTGCCCTCCCACAATGGCTGTTGGATCCAGCCCGCCTTCGGCCAGTACCGAGGCGACCAGGCTGGTCGTAGTCGTCTTGCCGTGTGAACCGGCGATGGCGATGCCGTATTTCAATCGCATCAATTCGGCCAACATTTCGGCTCGGCGGATCACCGGGATGCGCAGACTGCGTGCTGCGGTGACCTCGCTGTTGGCCTCGGTTACAGCCGAGGAACGAACCACCACGTCGGCCCCCACGACGTTCTGCGGGTCGTGCCCGATGTGGACCCGGGCCCCCAGCTTTTCAAGTCTTTGGGTAACCCCGCTGGCGTGCAGGTCGCTGCCGCTGACGGTGAAATCCAGATTCAGAAGGATCTCGGCGATCCCGCTCATGCCGATACCGCCGATGGCCACCAGGTGGATGTGTCGCGTGTTACGAAACAACGGGTGTTTCCCCTTCCAGGTCATATCCGATCAGGGTGAGAATATCCCGGGCTATCACATCGGCCGCCGCGGGTCGGCTCAATCCCTTGGCCGCCCGGCCCATGACTTCCAAACGCGACGCGTCGGAAAGCAATTCGTCCACAGCCGCGAACAGATTCTCCGGCGTGCACTGGTCATCCTCGATCACGAGGGCAGCCCCGGCTTCAGCACAATCTTCCGCGTTGTGGAGTTGGTGGTTATCGGTCGCGTGCGGGTAGGGCACCAGGATCGCGGCCTTGCCCATCACCTGCAATTCGGCCAAGGTCATGGCCCCCGCTCGGCACACCACCAGGTCGGCCCAGGCCAGGGCCCGAGCCATGTTGTCGATGTACGGATCGACCCGCACCCGGTCGGCCTCGACATCCTTGAACGCGTCGCTGACCTCTTCCAGATCGCGCCGACCGGTTTGGATCCAAAGCGCAAGGTCGGACCTTTTCAACCAGAGTTCGGTCCTGCCGGCGAAGGCACGGTTCAGGGTACGGGCCCCTCCGCTGCCACCGAAGACGAGGACCCGACGGCCGGACGGATTCATTTTCAGAAACTCATTCGTATTGTCCGGATCATCCGGATCATCCGGAGCCGCAACGTTGGCACCGAAAGCGCCCCGTACCGGATTGCCGGTGACCAGCGTTCGCTCCTGCCGAAAATAACGCGCGGCGACACCGAAGCCCAGAAAGATGCGCTCGGCCCAGCGGGCGACAAGGCGGTTGGCCGATCCGGGTATGGCATTCTGCTCCTGCAGAACGCAACGGATGCCCAACAAGCGGGACGCGGCCATCACCGGAGCGATGACGTAGCCGCCGGTTCCCAGTACCACGGCCGGACGCCAGGTCATGAGCAAACCCAGACTGCGCAGAAAACCGATCAGAAAGTTCACAAGGAACATCAGCCTGGCCCGGCCACCCAGGCCTCTGACACCCGAGGCCGGCACGGCGGTGAATCGGTGACCGGCCCGGGGAACCAGGATCGCCTCCAGGCCCTTGCTGGTTCCCACGAAACGGATCTCCGCCTGCGGGGCCATACCCAGCAGGGATTCGGCCACAGCCAAACCCGGATATACGTGCCCCCCTGTCCCGCCACCGGTAATCAGTATCCGGGGACTGGAGGAAACGTTGTTCAAACCGGGTTGGGTCTTCACCGCTCGGAATCTCCTTTCAAGTCCTGTCCCAGCGCCGTTTCCACAAGTGGAAAGAGCGGCTATTCCGATCAATGTTCATGAGAATTCCCACCGAAGCCAGGTTCCCCACCATGGCAGTACCCCCGAAGCTGACGAAAGGCAAAGGAACCCCGATCACCGGGAATAGTCCAGTGACCATACCGATGTTGACAATCCCGTAAACCGTCAGACACGTTGTCAAACCGGCGGCCACGATTCTTCCGAACGGATCGGGAGACCCGAGGGCGATCCCGTAACCCCGCCAAGCTATCACCACGATTGCCGCCAGCACCACCAACGTACCGGCCAGACCCCACTCCTCCCCCAGCACCGAGAAAACAAAATCGGTATGGGACTCGGGTAGGAATTCGAATTTGTTGTGACTCTGGCCTACGCCCAACCCCCGCCACCCACCAGCGCCCAACCCGATGAGCGATTGCTTCACCTGATGGGCATATTCCCCGTGCCCCAATCCCATCATCCATTCACTGAACCGGTTGTTCAGCTTTCTGACGAGCGGTACGGCCACAGCTCCTGCAATAACCAGCGAGGCCAGGAACCAACCCAATTTTCTCAGCGAGACCCCGGCCACCAACAGGATGACGAACGTAACGGCCGCCACGACCAGAATATTACCGAAATTGGGCTGAAAAACCAGCATCACGATCAGGGGTAACGGGCCCAAGGCAAAAAGCAACCCCAGATGCTTCCAGGTTTGAAGCCTTTCAGGGGACAGGCTTGTCACGCGCTCGGACAGGAAGAAAACCAGGGCTATCTTGGCCGCCTCCACCGGCTGAACCGATATCCCGAAAATTTCTATCCAACGATCGATCTCTCGGTCCCCAAGGAACGTGAAACCCACCGCCAGAAGGCCCAACGCCAAGGCACCTTGGTTGACCCAGGGCTTTTTCCAGAAATGGTAATCCAGATGAAACAGTCCCAACATCAACAAAAAACCCATGCAGATCATGAAGAGATGTTTGGCAATAACGTAGTGCTGGCCCAAAGGCGTGGCCCGGGCCAGATCCGTATAACTGCCCGCGCCATATACTACGATCGATCCCAAAACGAGCAGGAGAAAGACCGAACCCACCAGCCAGAGATCCGACGTTTCCAGGTTACCGGCGAAACCACGTAGTTTTCTGTTCACGGTTCCATCCTCTTTCGCTAGGTGGCTACGGCGCCGATCTTCAGGGCCGCTGCAGTAAAGGCTTCCCCACGTTTCCGGTAATTGGCGAACATGTCGAAGCTGGCGCAGGCGGGACTGAGCAGGACATCGACCTGGGGAGCAGTCATTGGTTCAACCGTTTTTCCAAGCGTTGCCCCAACCATCGCTTCAATCATTTTTTCGGCCCTCTGCGTTGCCGTGGCAACCGCCTCTTCCATGGATCCGGCCCGAGTGGTCGAAACACTACCTGCCAAGGCATCACCGATGATCGGCCCCTCCTCTCCCAACAGGATCACCAGGTCCACCGAACCCATGACGTCCCGCATCGGAGCGTAATCCTCTCCCTTACCGCTGCCTCCGACGATCAAAACCACCGGTCGGGAGCAACCCTGCAAGCCGGCGCAGACCGCGTGTACATTGGTTGCCTTGGTATCGTTGATGAAACGGACCGGACCTTTTTCGGCCACCAGTTCGTGCCGATGCGCCAAGCCTTGGAAATTTCCCAATCCCCGGGTGATCGCCTCGGGGCTCAGCCCCAGGCTAAGGGCGGCCGCTGAACAAGCCATGGCATTCAGAAGATTCGGGGGAGATTGCAGCGACAACTCTTCCGTGGACAACAGGGCCATCGCCTCTCCATCCCGGTCTGCACATAGTCGGCCATCGCGGAAATAAACGGTTGCTCCGGCGGTTTGATCCCCGAAAAGGATCCTACGACCGGGAGTCTCCCATTGCAGGGCCTCGGGACATTCAGTCCATGTCAGAAAGGAACCGGTGGAGGGAATAATTCGGGCCAGGTTTCGCTTGGCCCCATAGTAGGAAGCCAGATCCGGATAACGGTCCAGGTGGTCAGGTGCAAGGTTCAGAACGATTCCAACTTCCGGCTGAAAACGAACCACCGATTCCAGTTGAAAGGAGGACACTTCAATGATCGCCAAGGCCTCGCGGGACAGCTCTTCGGCCACCGAACACAAGGGCCTGCCCACGTTACCCAGGGCGTAGGATTCCAACCCCGCCTGACGACCGAGGTGGGCCAGCCATTCGGTTGTAGTGGTTTTTCCGTTGGTCCCCGTTACCGCTACCTGGCGAGCGGCACAAAAGCGGGCGCCCAACTCCAACTCGCCGAGAACGGGAATGTCTCCCTTCAATCCGGCCAGTCGTGAATGATCCAAAGGAACCCCGGGGCTGATGATCACCCCGTCCGGATCGACTGGAGGAGAATCGCCGCCGGTGGTGAGTTCGTCGAAAGCCCGGGGTGCCAGATCGGACAGGCCCTCGCTTTCCCACCGGCGGCCGATTTCGTCTTCCCCTTTATCATCCAGACCGATCACGCGTGCGCCGTGGCGACGCAGCAAGGCACCAGCCGCGCAACCACTGCGCGCAAGTCCCATCACCCAGAAAACCCTATCCTTGACGTCCATTTCCAACCCGATCCCTACTGCAGCTTGAGCGAAGACATTCCCACCAGCAGCAGCAGGATTCCGACGATCCAGAACCGGACCACCACTTGTGTCTCGGACCAGCCGACCAACTCGAAGTGGTGGTGCAACGGCGACATCCGCAGCAGACGCTTGCCGCCCGAGTATCTGAAATAGAGGACCTGCGCCATCACCGATACCGCCTCGGCCACGAACAACCCGCCGATGATCACCAGCAGGAACTCCTTCTTGACCAGGATGGCCACCGTGCCCAGGGCCCCACCCAGGGCCAGGCTACCGGTATCCCCCATGAAAATCCGCGCCGGGTGGGCGTTGAACCACAGGAAGCCCAAACCTGCTCCGACGACGGCGGCACAGTAAACGGTCAGTTCGCCGCTGGCCGGCAGATACAGCAAATTCAGGTATTCTGCGAATACGCTATGTCCGCTGAGATAGGCGATCACGCCATAACCGGCGAAGGCCAGCGAACTCAAACCGATAGCCAAACCATCCAGGCCATCGGCCAAATTCACCGCATTGCTCGCCCCGGTCACAACCAAAATCACCAATGGGATATACACCCATTGCCAGTTGATCAGCACATCCTTGAGAAAAGGCACGCTGGTGCTGGTCACCACCGCGGTGCCGTCTCCACCCCAGACCAGCACGGCCCCCAGGACCAACCCGTAGCCAACCTGGCCGATCAACTTGAAACGACCGATCATCCCCTTGGGCCGCTTCTTGACCACCTTGAGATAGTCGTCGATGAATCCGATGATGCCCATCCAGATCGTCCCCAGCAGGGCCAGCTGGATGTAGCGGTTCGTAAGATCGGCCCACAACAGGGTCGGCACCACGATGGCGGCCAGCACCAACACGCCGCCCATGGTCGGGGTGCCTGCCTTCTTCTGATGATGTTCGGGACCGTCACTGTCAATCGTCTCGCCGATCTGCAGCGACTCCAACTTGCGGATTATCCAGCCCCCGAAAATAAAGCTGATCAACAAGGCCGTCACCGTCGCATACGAGGCGCGGAAGGTGATGTACTTGAAGACATTGAAAATGATCCAGTGGGAACTCAACGGATACAAAAAATGGTAAAACATGGCTCAGTCGCCTTGGCCCTTTCCGAATCTCACAGACATTTCGTTCAACAATTCTTCCAGTCCGGCGCTACGCGATCCCTTGACCAGGATGCGGTCACCTTCCTTAGTGTTGTCGGCCAGCCAATCTGCCGCCTCGGCGATCGTGGCGCAAGAATGAGCTTTCTGGCCCCCCTGTTTGAACCCCTCAGCCATGCTTTCGGTTTGTTCACCTACGGTGACCAGGACCTCTACCGGTCCCGCCGCCAAGCAGCGTCCGGTTTCCACGTGGAACTCCCTGCTGTGGCTTCCAAGCTCACCCATATGCCCCAACACGGCGATGAGTCGTCCGGGCCCGGGTACTCCGGCCAAAGCCTCAGCAGCGGCCACCATGCTGGTCGGATTGGCGTTGTAGCAATCGTCGAGAATTTTGCGTCCGCCGATATCCAGCAACACTCCACGGTGAGCTGAACCCCGAAAATTTCGGAGGCCTTCGGCTATCTTCTTGTCTTTCAGACCGGCGGCCCGAGCCACCAGAATTGCAGCAGCCAGATTCGCCCCATTGTGCCTTCCGGGTAGTGGTACCGGCCAGGATTTTCCACCAAATTCCAGGACGGGTCCGGATTCCTTTTCAGGATCCGTACCGCCGGGAAACCAACTCCAGCGATTGTCTCCGCCGGTGAGTCCGAAAGATTTCACCCGACACGGAGCACGATCCGACCATCGGCCAAAACCCGGACTGTCGGCGTTGAGAACGGCGAAGCCGTCCTTGGGCAAAACGTCCAGCAGCTCACCCTTGCCGGCAATGATGCCGTCCAGCGAACCGAACTCGGCCAGGTGGGCGGGCGACGCGTTGGTGATGACCCCGATACTAGGGCCGGCCACTTCCGCCAAAGGTTTGATCTCGCCCTGGGCCGAAGCGCCCATCTCGATTACCGCAAAGCTGTGTTCTGGTCGCAGCCCCAGCACCGTAACGGGCAGCCCCAGACAATTGTTGAAATTTCCGGTCGTGGCCAGCACCGGACCGGCCGCTCCCAACAACGCGGCGATGAAATCCTTGGTTGTGGTCTTACCGTTGGTTCCGGTCACGCCCACAACCAGGGGATTCCGGCGTTGCCGCCAGCACCGGGCCAAATGATTCAAGGCCGCCACCGGATCGTTGCTCAACAGGAGGCCCGCCCCTTCGGGAGTATCCTTGGACGCCAAATCGGGCACGACGTCGGTCAACACCCAGTGGCCCCTGGCCAACACCTCGGGAATAAATTTCCGCCCGTCCACTCGTTCCCCCGGCAAGGCGATGAAGAGTTCCCTTTCCTTCAGGAGGCGGGAATCCAGAGTAGCCCCGGCGAAACCTCCTGCAGCACCCGAAGGGAAATCAGCTGCTCCAGGACCCAACATCCCCGACAGTAAACCAGCCGCAGCCAGATCCTGGGCCGCCTCAGCGGCCGAATACAACCTGTCACCCATCGTCCCCCAACCTTTCAATCCACTGACCGACAATCACCCGGTCATCCAGCGAAAGAACCTGATTCCCTACAAGCTGATAATCCTCGTGCCCCTTACCGGCGATAACAACAATGTCACCCCGCTGAGCCGCGGCCAGGGCCGACTCGATGGCCCGGCGTCGATCCACGATTACCTGAACCTCAGCGGCCCGGGGATTCTCCACACCGGAAAACCCCTCCACAACCTGGGCACAGATTGCTGCGGGGTCCTCACTTCGCGGATTATCCGAAGTGACCCAGGCCAAGTCGCTGCAACGGGCGGCAACGGCTCCCATCAAGGTACGTTTGCCCTGGTCTCGATCCCCGCCACAGCCAAACACACACAGCAGGCGGCCTGAAGCCAGTTCGTCGCAAGTGCCCAGAACGGCCGCCAGAGCATCGTGGGTGTGGGCATAGTCCACTACCGCCAGCGCTCCGTCGGGCAACAGAAAACGTTCCAATCGTCCTGGCACCTGCGCCACGGCGCCCAGATTTCTCGCGCAATCCTCCGGATCCAATCCCAGGCCGATGCCCGCCGCCAGGGCCGCGGTCAGGTTCTCCACATTGAACCGGCCCACCAGGGGACTGTCGACAAACAGACACTCATTTCGCCAAGCCACCTTCAACTTCGTCCCAGCCAATTCGAGTTTCGCTTCCTTTACGACAAGGTCGGCCGCAGCGGCCCCCGACCCCCCTACGGAAAACCGAATTACATCCAGGTCACCGGTCTCGATATCGGACAGCAACCTGTCGTCCCCGTTCACAACCAGGACTCCCGGTCGGCCATTGTGCAGGAGCTCCAGAATACGCAACTTGGCCGCCAGATAGGAGGCAGTATCACGATGATAATCCAGGTGATCGCGCCCCATATTCGTCAACACGGCCACATCCAGGCCAAGGCCGGCTGTCCGGTCCTGATCCAGGGCGTGGGAAGAAATCTCCATGGCCACGCTACGGCAACCGTTGGTGGACATTTTACCCAACCACTGGTAGAAAACGGGTCCGCCCGGGGTGGTCAACGGAGCCGGTTGGGTGCTGATTCCATCCTCATACCTGATGGTGCCCAACAGGCCGCAGGGCCCCCTCAGACCCGCAAGCATCTGTTGTAGAAGAAATGCCACGGTGGTTTTTCCGTTGGTCCCGGTTATCCCTGCTGTCAGCAATTTTTCGTCGGGGCGACCGGCCAGCTCACGAGCCAATAAGGCCGGCAGCGGTCTGGTGTTTTCTGCCAGCACCCAAGCCCTGAGTGCACCGGGGCCGTCAACATTCAGCATCCGACGCGAGTCCTGCGAGGACCTCGAAACAACGACGGCCTCCGAGCCCGCCTCCACCGCGGCATCCAGGAATTGATGTCCATCCTGTTCGGTTCCGACAACGGCCACGAACAAAATTCCCGGACCGGCCTGGCCGGAGTCGGATGTCACGCCGTGGATCGACACATCCGAATCGCCGATCGTTTCCAGACCGGGAATCCCCTTACAGATCTGCCGCAGGCTCAGCGCCAAAATGCCTCCATTTTCCCTGTTTCCAACTTCAAACTGATCTTCCGATCCGTAACCATCCGTCCTGGAGCGGGATTTTGTCTCACCACGTAACCCAGACCTTCGATCGCCACCGGCACTCCCAAACGGGCGGCCAGGCTGCGAACCTGCCGATTACTTAGACCCAGGAAATCCGGACAAACAATTGCTGGCGGCGACTCTTCCGGTCCCTTCAACCGGTTCGAAACCGTCAGGGTGACCACATCCCCGGACCGACAACGAGTCCCGGCGGCGGGAATCTGCTGAACCACCATACCATCCTTTTCCGCTCCGACAATAACAAGCCCTGCGGCGCCCAACCTTTGCGCGGCATTGGGCACCGAGAGGTATTGAACATCCGGCACGGGCACAAAATCCTCCTGATCCATTTCCGCCAGATAGCCGGTGCGCCCGCCGGGAGAAGCGGCCAGCCAGTCCGTTGAATTCTTGATGTCCATCACGATATCCCGGAACAAAGGCACAGCGCTCTGCGATGCATAGTGATACGCCCCGGTGGGCTCGTCCAGGATCGTCAGGATAACCAAACGCGGATCCTCCTGAGGCAGAATCCCGGCGAAACTCGCGATGTACGCCCCGGGGGTATAGCCCATCCCGTCCCGGCTCTTCTGGGCAGTACCCGTTTTCCCGGCGGCGGTGATCCAATCCATCTTCGTGCCCACGCCCGTACCTTCGTTCACTACCCTGGCCATGGCCTCCAGCAGCAGCTCGGCAAGCGGTTCGGCCATGACTCTCCGCAACGGCGCAGGTGATAATTCCTCCAACACGCGTCCCTCGTTGTCCAGAACCTGCCGTACCATTCGAGGAGCCATAAGGGTGCCGCCGTTGGCCACTGCGCACACTGCCAGCCCTAGTTGCAAGGGGGTTACAGCCACTTCATGCCCAATAGAAATAGTGGGTTTGGAACGACCCGACCAGGTAACGGGAGAATTCAGGATTCCCCGCACCTGTCCCGGGTAGGGCAGTCCGGTGGTCTGACCAAATCCGAAATCGATCAGATCCCGATAAAGTTCGTTGGCGCTGAGATTCCCCACGGCCCGGGCGAAATAGATGTTGCTGCTCTTGCTGAAGGCGCACATCAGGGGCAAATCTCCATAGGAGTGCCCATCGTCGTTGCGGATCGTGAAGGAGCCGAAATTGATGTCAGTACAATCGAACACCGTGGCCGTATCGATGGCACCGTGGCGTAACATCGAGGCCATGGAAAAAATCTTGAACACCGATCCCGGTTCGTAGTACCGGGTGAAGTTCCGGTTATTCCAGACCGCCGGGTCCGGGTGTCGGCCCGCCCTGGTTTCCAAAAGCGGCCAACCCGCGGCGGCCAGGATGTCGCCTGTCGCAGGCTCAAGGATTAATACCGAACCGCCGATCGCTCCATACTGCTCCACTGCCTCAGTCAGATGGTTTTCGCAAATAACCTGCAGTCGTACGTCCATGGTTAATTGCAGACTCTGGCCGTGGGCAGCCTCCTGCAGAACGATCTGTCCCAAGTCCCGCTGACGAGCGGGCGTCGCTACCTCCCTGGCCAATCCGGCCCTGCCGTCCAGGTAGCCGCCCAGGCTGTACTCCAAACCTGTTGCCACTACTTCCTTAATCCCGTACCGGTAAAATCCGATCAGGGAACCCCCGACCCCGTCAAAAGGATAGATGCGCGAGCGTTCATCCTCGAAAGTAACCGGCGTATGGACTTTCAGACGTTTCCTTTCCTCGTGGGTAAGGACCAGATTCTTCCCCAGTATGGTGTGCCTTCCGTTTGCCTTATTGATCTGGGCCCGAATGGCTCCCGACTTCCGGGGCAAAATCTCCGATAGATCGCTGAGCATGGCTTCGAGATCGCATTTTTCGTTGATCTGGGAAGTGGAAACACCCAACCGCCAGGTGGTTACCGAAAGAGCAAGCGCCCTTCCCTGCCGATCGTAAAGGTTCCCCCGCTCGGCCTTGATAGGGGTCTCCTTGCCCCACTGGCTTCGTGCTATGGGATCATATTTGTTGTGCTGGAAGAGTTGGATCTGAACGACCCGACCGGCCAGGAACAGACCGAGCAGAAGAACTCCCACCCGAAGCATTCTCAGACGCCCGGCATAGGGAGCCGGACTTTTCACCGGACTTGTCCAGCCATGGCCCGAGGAACAAGAGAGACAAAGCCAGCCGCCTCACTCGAAGCCGAAACGGACATGGCGTGAGCATCGGCTCCACCGCCAAGCCCATCCAGGAGATTGTGCCAAGTCCGGGACAGGGGATGGTCCGGCTGGCTTGGCCGCAACATTACCAGAGCCGGCTCGGAGGGAACCACGAGACCGACCTCTGCCAAGGCCCGATCCTTGATTACACGAGGTGCTGTGGCCAGATTCCATCGTTTCTGGAGATGAGCCGACTGGGCTTCCAGACAGCACTTTTGCCCTTCCAAAACCGCAATGTCAGCGCGCAGATTTGTTACCGAATTGGACAAGAACACGGCACCGGCCATAAGAAAACCGATGGTCACGCCTCCCAACAAGCCAATCATGACCCGGCCGGTGGCCAGGTTGCGGCGATGGGCCATGTCCGCGCTTCCGCGCCGTTCCCGCCGACATTTCGGGACATTCCTTCTCTTAGCCGATTGCCACATCCTGCCCCCTTTTCCGATGGATCGAATTTCCATCCCTGTGTCCGTTTCGACTGAACCGTCCGGCCGCTTTCAACTCTTCAGAGGATCTCCGCGGCCCGTAGTCTCGCACTCCTGGATCGGGGATTGATCGCCTGTTCTTCGTCCGAAGCCTTCACTGCCTTCCGAGTCAACGGCCTCAGAATTTTTTCGTGCCCGCACACACAGGCAGGCAAATCGGCCGGGCAAAGACAATCGCGTTTTTCCCGGTCGATGAATTGTTTTACCCGGCGATCTTCAAGGGAATGATAGGAAATCACCACGAAGCGCCCGCCGGACCCCAGGACCTCCGGCAGCTTGGCCAGGGTTTCTTCCAGGGCGGGCAATTCCTCGTTTACGGCGATACGCAGCGCCTGGAAAATTCGGCTCAGCACCGGCTGAATCTTCTGTCCTCTCGGCAGGGCGTTTTGGACGATCTGCCGTAGCTGGGTGGTCGTAGCCACCGGCCCTTCCCGTCGAGCCGCAATCAGAGCCCGGGCAATGCGCCGACTACCCCGCTCCTCACCCAGTTCCCAGATCAGGTTGGCAAGCTCCGCTTCCTCGAGTTCGGCCAGTAAATCCGCTGCCGTGGTTCCCGAATCCTGGTTGAAGCGCAGATCCAGGGGGCCATCGAAACGGTAGCTGAAGCCTTTCCCCGGGTCGTCCAACTGCCACGAACTTACGCCGAGATCCAGCAGGACCCCATCGACACGGTCCCACCCTACATCGACCATGGCGCGATCCATGTGCCGAAATGAGATACGCCGACACTGCAGCCCCGGATGCTCCTTTTCGAGGCTTTGGCCCTGTTCGAATGCCACCCCGTCCAGATCCAGGCCCAGGACCTCGGACCCGGCCGCGAGGAATTCCAGACTGTGCCCGGCAAAACCGAAAGTCCCATCGACAATGCGCCGACCAGGTCCCGGTTGGAGAAATTCGATGGTTTGATCCTTAAGAACCGGGACATGCCGGGCATCGTTCATGAACGCCGGCCGAGAAGTATGTTGTCCAGCACCCGCCATTGCGAATCGCCCGCAGGTCTACCGGCCAACTCTCCGTCCCAATCTTCCATGCAGAGAATTGCTTTGAGGTAATCGTTCCAACCCTGGAGAAAGAGTTGGTGCCGGAACTGGCCCAACATGCGATTCCATCGGATAAGCTGGGGAGTGACCCTGTAATCAAGGTGAGTAAGGTTTATACCTTCGAGAATAATTCTGCAGCCGGTTTCTCCCAACCGGGGAGCTACCTGGGCCACCAACCGTTCCATCCCGGGTTGGTCGAAGGTCCCCGAGAGAGTGACCCTGACAGTCCGGTCGACCTGCTTGACCTGGATGCTTAAACTGGTGCTCGCCGTATCTTGCCAGGCGGACTGTCGGGCCATCTCTCTCGGCATTCGGGCTCCTTCCCTGGCGTCGCCCCTCCGTGGGCATTTCCGTGTAGTTTCAGATCCTGATAAAACGTCGAGCGGGCCTCGATCCTTCGAGGCCCCTTTCGCCCGACTTCTCCCGACAGCCTCCGTGCCGCCGGCCGCTCGTCTTGCGCTGCTTTCGCTCGTCATCCGTCCGACTAGCGGTAGAACTCGTCCATGAAACCGGCCTGCGGATCCTCCGCGCCGGCCTCCATCTTCTCCAGGGTCTCCGGATCCCACAGCTCCATGTAGCTGACCATGCCGACCACGACGATTTTTCCGGTGATCCCCACGCGCCCCAGAGTCTCGGGACTAATTGCCACCCGGCCCTGACTGTCAGGCTCGACTACAGTGCTGGAGCGACTCATCCGGCGCAGGTTTCTCCGCAGTTCCGGGCCCGGCTCCCCTTGCCGCATACGGTTGAAATTGTTGATCCATACCGAGTAGGGCAACAGGGCCATTGATCCGTCGGCCCCCGTGGAAACCACGTACTTCTCCTCGGCCGGCCCCGATCCTCCTTGCCGGAACCTGAACGGCAGATTGAACCGCCCCTTCGCATCCACCGCCCGCACGTACGAACCGTGGAAGGTGAAAGGGTTTTGATCCAATTCGTTTGCCGTTTTGTCGAAGTCCATGATTCTCTTCAGTTTAGAAGATGTGGCGGGTTGTCGCCTTCCTTGGCTCTTTGGGCCGATCCATCGGCCCCGCCCCATCTTCTGAATTCATTGGCTGAATTCAACCTCAAGTTTTCCCCACTGGCAACCAATTTCCACCACTGGCCACCACCGGACTTTAATCTTTCCCCACAACCCTGTCAACCCACTTTTCCAAAATATTTGAAGAATATTTGCGGAAAACGTGAAACCCCTGTGTGGCAATGGGTTGCACTCTAAGAATGGAGGGATTCTGCCCAGTGGGACCAAATAGTGATGTCCCAACGGGAGTGAATTCAGGATAAATGAGAGGGATTGGGGCTATTGGGGGCGATTCAGCCCTCAACGGATCAAATGAATTGCCGTATCAATGTTGCCGTATCTAATGTTGTCATCTCAAGTTGGCGCCGCCACTTGTGGTCGTAGATCTACTCCGAATCACTCAATGCTTCTTTGAGTTTGCTCCTGAGGGCAGCAATGTTGTAGGGCTTTTGAATAAATCCAGCCAGACCCTTACCGACGAAGTGCTGGGTCGAATCCTGTTCGTTGTAGCCGCTACAGAGAATAACCCTTACCTCGGGATCAAATCTTCGCAGTTCGCGAAAAGTCTCCACGCCATCCAAACGGGGCATGGTCAGATCCAGGAGCACACAGGTAATCTCGTCTCTGCGAGCATGAAAAACCTCCAGCGCCTCACGTCCATCGGCCACCGTTATGACGGCGAAACCCATTCGCTCGAGCATAATCTTCCCCACGGCGCAGACAGTTTCCTCGTCGTCGGCAAGCAGGATGGTCCCGCTTCCGCGCCAAGCCTGATCCGCCGTTTCGACCTCGTTCGTTACCGAGGAGCCGAGATCTGAAGATTCACTCGCGGGAAAAAGAACCTTGAAAGTCGTCCCCTTGCCCACTTCGCTGTAGATCTTTATCGCTCCCCCGTGCCCTCGTACAATGCCCAGCACGGCGGACATGCCCAGGCCGCGCCCGATGAACTTGGTGGTGAAAAACGGGTCGAATATCTTTCCCACCGTCTCGGCATCCATACCGCAGCCGGTGTCGGCCACTTCAAAATAAACGTATACACCCTTCGGCAAACCATCGTCCAGGCTGGCGCGCAGCACATCGTTGACACCTTGAAGGTAGGCGCTGTCACAAACCATCGCACCGGTGGACAGAGCGATGACCCCGCTCATCTCACCGATGGCTTCCGAGGCATTGGTGATCAGGTTCATGATGATCTGGCGGATCTGTGTCGCGTCGCCTTCAAAAGTTGGCAGATTTTCGGCGAAGTTGTATTTAAGCAGGGCCTTCTTCGAAATGGAAACTTCGAGTAGATGGGCTATCTGCTCGACAAGTTCTCCGGCGTCGATCGACTCGACGACAAATTTTCCCTTACCCGAGTAGGCGAGCATCTGCTTAGCCAAGTCGGCGGCTCGCTTGGTGGCCTTCTCGATCTCCTGGAGATTGCCGCGGGCCGGTGAGAGGGGCGACAGTTCGTCCAGGGCCAGGTCGGCGTTGCCCAGAATGACCATCAGCAGGTTGTTGAAATCGTGGGCGATACCGCCGGCCAGGACTCCCAGACTTTCCAGCTTCTGCGCATGCTGCACCTGTCGCTCAAGGCCCAGTTTCTCCACTTCATCACGCTTGCGGTCGGTAACGTCCAGCCCCACCGACAATAGACCGTAAATACTACCGTCAGCTTTGCGCAAAACACTGTTGCTCCAGTTGATCAGCCGTTCCTCGCCGTTTTTGAGAAGGATGGGATTCTCGTATTCGGATACTTCCGGCATTTCTTCGAGGGCCTTCAAAAAAACCTGTGGTATTTTACCCTTGTCTTCCTGGGGAATGAAGATATCGAACCAGCTCCGCCCTAGAACCTCCTCTTTCCCGTAGCCCGACAACACGGCAGCGTACGTGTTGAAAGTCGTGATGGTGGCCTCGGAATCCAAGGTCACGATTATCGTGTTGGCCGCCTCCAGGAGATTCTCCGAAAATTCCTTGGCCACCTTCAAATCGTCCTCCGCACGCCGGCGGTCTACAATCATCCGGTTGAAGGAATTCCCCAAATCGGTCACCTCGGCCAGCCCTCGTTCGAAACGGAATTCATCCCCACCGGGACTGCTGCCGAATTCCCTCATCGCCTCGGCAAGGGCCAACAACGGAAGGGTCAGGCGGCGAATGAAAAAGGCAGCCAGAAGAATTCCACACAAAGCAAGAAAAGCCGCAATACCGACAATCCAGTTGCGAAGAATGGCGATCCGAGAGTACATGTGTTCCATGTCCACGCCGAGGTGCACATGAGCTGTCATGCCGCTGATGAGGGGGAGACAAACATCCAGAACATCCCTTTCACTGAGCCTTAACTCCTCAATTAGCCCAAGTCCGTAAGGCCCGATGTGCTGGTGGCCCGATTCCGCCAAACTCCCAGGGAACTCCCCCTCAAATGTATGAACGAACAGGCTCCCGTCGAAATCGACGACGTAGATGTACTGGATGCTGGGAGAACGATCCAGAAGATTCACCAAGGCCTCGTGGACTTCAACGACCTCGCCGTCGATCACGTTTTGGACTATGTGCTCGGCAAGAGTGCCGGTCGCAACCCGGGCCTGATCACCCAACTCGTTTTCCAAGGCACCGCTCACAATCCGATCGACCAAAAAGGACGAACTCAGGGCCGTGGCCAACGAAATGCCGGTAATCAGCAGAATAATTCCGGTTTGTAATTTCAAGGCGCCTCCCCTTCGGCCGAAATCTCGAGCAGGCCGAACTTAATGCTCCACTCACGGAGATCGGCATAATCCAGATCGCCTGCCGGACCAAAACCCGAGGCCATTTCAGTCCGGTCCCAATGATAAAGACCGTCAGCGTGTTCACCGGTGGGCTTGAAGTCGATCAGGGCCCGTTTGATTTTCTGCCTCACATCCTGGTGCACATTCCGACTCGCCACAATACCGCTGGATGGATAAAACTCCGAAGTGTGGAGAATCCGTATAAGCCCACTCCCGACAAGTCGCAGGGCCAGAATATCCTGCATCCCACCCGCGTCGAATTGTCCGGCCGCCACGGCACTTGCACATTTTTGGTGCGAACCGGTGAATTCGTATCCCGCCAGATCATCAAGGGATATTCCCATCTCAGCCAGAACGATGCGGGGGATCAAGTGGCCCTGGGTGGAAGTGACACTACCGAAAGCAAAGGTCTTGCCGCGCAGTTCGTCCAGGCTCTGCAGCGGACTGTCGGGGGCGACGATGATCATGGATTGGTACTCCGCCCGGCCCTCGGAATCCAGCCCGCGCACGAGAGGGACCACGTCGCATCGCGCCTGGGCCTGCAAGTAGGTATCGGCGCCAATGGCCCCGAAGTGGAACTTCCCCCCGCAGAGCTCGTCAACCATGGAACTGTTTTTGGGCGTGAAACGGAGTTCTATCCGGAGACCCGTTGCCTGCTGGAGGTATTCCAGAAAAGGCAGGTACTGCTTGGCGTCTTCCTGGGGAGAGCTGCACACGTCAAAGCCGAAATACAGGATATCGGCATCATGATCAGCAGAATCCTTGGCCGGTTTGTCCACCGAAGCCCGTTTGCTCAGATCGCCTTCCTTGGTCTGACGCGAGTCGCAGCCGGACAGGGCGAAGAAAATCAGCAACCCCGCTGACATTATCCGAATGTTCCTCAAGAATGTTCTCTGCCGATAAGGGTAGGATTGGATTTCAACTAGTAGGTGATTCATGTGGACCTCCTCAAAGTAGGGGCCAATACAACAATCACAAATTTTCAGGAGTTTAGTGACTTTTCATTGTCCAAGTCAAGCTCTGTCAAATGCTTCTTCATATACCAGCCAAATACGGCTTCAAAAACTTGTCAAGAGCCCCGGGGGCCGTTAAAAATCGACAATCCGGTCACCTGACGAAAGCGCAGCACCATCACGACCGACCCGCAGAAGTAGGCGATCGAACTGGCGTACGCAGCACCGACCGCACCGTACCGGGGAATGAACCATAGACCTACGGCTATGTTCACAACTACCGTCAGGACGCTGGCCTGGGTGTTCCAGTGGGGCTTGCCGCGGCCGATGAAATCACCGGCCAGCACGGCACCCGGAGCAAAAACAACGATCCCGGGCAAGAGGGCCTTCAGTGCGGCGCCGGAAGCCTGATACTGTCCGCCGGCCAGGAAACCAAGTAAGGGTTCGGCAAGTAGGTAGAGCGGGACGGCAACCGCAAAGGTAATCAGGATGCCCAATTGAACAGCGCGCAAGGCTGTCCTGTCACGGTCGGGATCCGTAGCCGAGGTAGCCGAGGTGTGGACCAGAATGGGAGTCAGGGCTCCTGGCAACAACCAGAGCATTTCCCCCATGTAAACCGCCAAGGAGTAGATGCCTACCTCAGCCGCCCCCCTGAAATACTCGAGTAGCCCCTGATCCAGACGCAGGAGAAGGAAGTAGGCCACTGCTGAGATCTGCCCAACCCAGCCGTGGCGCATGTTGTAGGCGATGAGTCCGAAGAGGGAGCGGTCGTGCAGTTGGAAATCCTTTTCGCCGACTCCGGGCACCGACTCGTCTCCCGTTCCATGATTTTCGTTTCGGGGATGTCGGATCTCCCGGATCAGGATCACCAACATGGCCACCGCACCGCCTGCCTGGGAAAGAGCGAAAACACCGATAGCCCGACCCAGCGTCAATTGACCCATAAGCCCCAGTGCACCGATCAGGAGCAGATATGCCGAAGCCCGATAACCGTTGACCGCAGCACCAACCACCAGCCGCCCCCTGGCCAGCAAGTCGTAGGCGAAGATGTCGAAAGTCAGCAGGCCCAGTCCCGCACAGGCCACCAGCCACCCCATCCCCGACTCCCAGCCCAGGCGCGAGGCCAACACTTCAGCGGCCCTTCCCCCACCAACAAGCGCGGCCAGCACAGCCATCACCACGCCCATCAGCGCAGCCCAGAAAAGCTGGGCGGTCAACATCCGGACGATGGGAACCTGTTTCCGGCGCAGGGGCGGCACCGCCGCCAGACCCATGCCTCCGCCCAGGGCCGCGCCCAGCAACATGGCCACTGCAACGGTTAAGCTGAAGTATCCCTGGCCGGTCGGCCCCAGGGTCTTGGCGATGACCAGGACGGCCACGGCGTTGGCAAGAACTTGCCATATACGGCTGAAGAGAATCCGGGAGCCGGCCTTGAGAAGTCTCATGATTCAGGGGCCTGACCCGTTCCATCGGTCCGATCAATAGTCCGGTTATAGCCCTTGCCCTTTGACAGAAGGTGCTGCAGTCCCGATCTTCCTGCCCTGAGCCCGCGCAGAGCCAGGGTCTCGCTCACGTACCAACCACGGACTATTTCCTCGGCGCCGAAGTACTGCTTGAACTCATCCAACTTGATCACTCCCCCGCTGCCACCCAGATCCAGCCATGAGGCTCCCCGTCGACATGACTCGACCAGGTCACCCCAAATGGCGGCGGTAGCCGGGAAATGTTCTCTCGAAAATTTCGGGTCCGTTACCCCGTTCCAGGCGATGACCCGATCCCCGTAATGCAGATTCAGATGCCCGCCCACGACGCGACCCTCGATTCGGACGCAGGTAAAGAAAGCCCGCCCTTCTCCCGGACCGGAGTCCGTGGAAGCCGCCAACAACTCCTGAAGCAAGATCAGCGGAGCAGGCTCGATGCCCCATTTTTCAGAGGCCCGCAGGTAAATGGGATAGTATTCCGCCACCAACTCCGGATCCTTTGTGACCTCCAACTCCACGCCTCGCCTCAGGGCCCGATTCCGTTCGTTCCGCTTGGTTTTATTCATGCGCCCCCTCTCCACCTCATCAATTCCGCCGGCCAGGGAAATCACCGCTGCGGAGTGTTCGTGGCGCACCCAACGAGAGTCGCCGGCCAGGTGGAAACCGAAGCGTGCCTCGTGACCTGAGTTCAGGGACAGTGAGAGGGAACCCAGGAAACCGGACCGCAATTGGTAAAAATGGTCGATCAGAAGCATGAAAAGAGAGCCGGCGAAATCCACAGGCAGATCGCGAGCGATAATGGGTCCACCCGAAGTCCCCTCCAGGCTACTTTCCAGCAAATCCACCCGTCTGCCAATCGAATGGAGAATTGCCATTCCTGCGACCAGGCGCTTTTGAAGCCGCACGGTCAGCCACAGGGAAATTTTGTCGGGATAGCAGCGGGAGATGGTCTCGGTCCAGATCCGCGTGTGGAAGTAATCAGAGTCCGGGTCCGAAGCAACCAGTTCGTTCCAGTCCGAGGGAGCAGCGTCACCGATCTCAATGGTCAAACCAGCGTTATTAACCGGGTTTCCCGCCGGATGGTCGTCAAGATATCGCTCTCCTGTCATAACCATCCCCAACAACCGCGCATCAGCGCACGACCGCCAATGTTTGGATGATGGATGTGCCCTGCCAGGTGATCTTTACCATGTACAACCCGGTACTCACATCCAAACCCGGCCGATTCCTGCCATCCCAAAAACCAATGCCGGCCGTTACGTTCTTCTTCGGCATGATAAGCTGACCCTCCAGGTTGTAGATGGTCACTTCGGCAGAAGCTTCATCTCCAATTTCAGAAGCAAATCCGCCCAGCTTCAGACTTCCGTCGACTCCCGCCGGATTCCAGGGATTTGGGTAGCAGTAAAGGCTCTCGGCAGCAGTGACGACTTGAACCCCTTCATCATAACCTTCCTCCACTATGAGCTGACCCACTCCCAAGGTTGAGCTCACGAGTAAGCGGGTTCTAGTCTCGTCAATCGCCAGGCGACGATACGTCCCCCCCGGCAGGGCGGCCACTACGTTTGGGGAATACAGGATTCTATGACTGGCGCTTGACAAGTAGTTGGCGCCGTCGATCCACTGGTCGAAAGTGGTCTCTCCCCCACGGCTGCGCAGCCTGTTCAGGCCCGAACTCATCGCCACCCATAAATCACCGTTGACGTCTACCTTGACGGCCGAAACCTTGTTGTTGAGCAAACCATCTTCGAAAGGGACTGTTTTTTCTTCCCAATGTTCCAACAGTTCGACGCTCCCGTCGGAAACGTTATAAACAAACCGCACCAACCCCGTGCCACCGGCCCAGATGCTTCCGTCCGGAGCCAGATCCATGCCCCACACGGCCTTCGGATCGGAAACACGGTTCCCCCTGGAATCAAAGAAGTCCGTCACTGGAGCAGACCAGTAGTCGTCCGAAAAATTCCTCCAGGTCAACTCGTCGTCCGGTCCGGCCTGGTTGCCGTTGATATCCCAACGGATCAAGCCAGCGCCCAGGACGGCAAACCAGATCACGTCTCGTCGCTCGACCAAAGCCTCCAAAATCTGTTTCTCTGACCCGATGGCGTCGAAAGTCTGGGGCAGTGAAATCCAGTTCGCGGTTCCCTCCCAGTCGTCCGTGTCCAGCAGAATATCCACCATCCCCCCGTCATTATCGTGCAGAAAGATCATGGGCCCGTCGGGGTGGGTCAGAATATTCAGCATGTTGCCTCCACCCAGGCCGGAATTGGTGGGAAAAAGCAAGTCGGAGGACATGGTTTGAGGATCGATCCGCAACACTCCACTGCCCCATAAATACCTGTATTGCCCGGCCCAAATCGTCCCGTCCGTACCGCTACTCATGCACAGAACATTGTCCCCATGGCTGGACAGTCCGTTCCAATCGTTCTCCTCGGTGGCAACCTCGTAGATATGCCGCCATTGATCCTCGGGACCCATGGCCGAAATGGCGAGGCCGCTCCAGGAACCCATCCAGGCCGCGCCGTCTTGGCCGTAGCAGATTCCTTCATTATTGACTACGAGGGAAGATTCGGATTTCCAACTCTCGAAACCGCCGTCCGGCAGAGCGCGGGACACGTAGGCCCGGCCCGCACGGGAATCCATCCCGGGTTCCAGGACCTTGCCGCCGACCCAGAGATCCTCATCGGCAAAAATATTGCTGCAATTCGGATAAGGCACGCCCGCCTCAACCCAGGTTGCGCCCGACAGGGAATACAGAAATCCGTTCAGGGAGGAATCTTGTCCCAGGGCCCAGAGGGTGCCGTCGGCCTGCGAGGCCACCTCAGTCACTCCATAGCCGATGCTCCCCAAATCGACCCAGGCCTCGCTATCCACATCCCAGCGAAAAACGCCCGCATCGGAAGCTGCAATCAGGTTGCCGTCCAGGTCCAGGTCCAGATCGTTGACCACGAGGCTGGTCAGGCCTGAATTCTGATCGGTGAAGATATTTTTGCGCAGCCGGGATATACCCTGACCGGTGGCGATGAAGAGATCCTCTCCGAGAAACTGCAGGTCATTGACGTCGTCGTCGATCAGTCCGTCCTGGTTGGCGGAAAAAAGGAATCCCGGTATACCGTCCGTAACCTTCCCGATGCCGGCGCCATCCATCCCATAATAGATGACTTCGCTGTTACCGATGAGCGTACCCGTCACGCAAGTCACGTTGGAGCTGCCCAGGCTGCCCATATATTGCCGAAAAGTTGGATCGGATTCCAGGTCCTGTACACAAGTCAATCCGTTGTCACGGGTTGCGACCCATACATTCCGGCCGCTCCAGGCCAGCCCCGAAACCTGATTTCCGGCCAGTTCTCTACCGCCGATCCAGCGCTCCATCACGGAGGGATCCTGCCGGTCCATGACCAGCACCCCACCGGGATAAGTCCCACACAGGACCTTGTCGCCGACGGCCAACAAGGCAGTGCAATTCCTGGCTGAAAGGAGGGGTTCCAGAACCACCTCCTGGGCAAGGACGGGACCGATTCCGAGATTCACCAAAGCCACGGCCAGCAGCCCGGTGAGCCGTATCCTCATTAACGAAAATGTCATTTGGCGAAAAACATCGGTCATGGTGTCGGAGCCTCATTTCCATCTTGGGGAAAACGGTCCTTCTCTGCCGAGGAGAGCATATTCGGGTTGATAAAACCAAAACCACACGGATCCAGCCAGAGCCGGGTCAGCAAATTCCGGAAACGGGTCCAAGAGGAAATCTTCTCGTCCCCTGCTCCCCGGCGAACGACATTCCATTCACTTCCCCGACCGGCCAAGCCCGGCCGCTGAGGCCTGCTCTCCCAGAAAGCCAAGATTTCGGCCGCAGACCCGGGAAGGGAAAATGATGCGCCGATCACCGGGCGAGCCCCAAACAGCGCCAGGTCTCCGCGAAGCAGAGGCCAGGCCAGCAGCCATTGCCAGAAGATGGAAAGGACTTTTCCATCCCGCCCAACAGCCATTTTCAGCGCGAGACGGTGGCCCCACAGATCGGCAACCTCCACCTCGGAGATCCTGGATTTTCGGCCGGGAATGAGGATCAACTTCAGACCAAGCCACGGCAACCAACCCAGGACGCCCAGAATCAACCCGAAGAGAATTGTCGCCAATCTGCCGGCCAACATCTGCAGAGCGGCCGCACTCCCGACCCCCAGCACAGCACTTGGCTCACTGCCGAACATCTCGACCCGGGCGCCGGAAGCCAGCAGCCAGACTTCATCCATTTGCCAGCGCAGACGAATACGCAGGCGCCTCAATCCCGCCACCAACGGCCAGAGGGAATCTCCCGGCGTGGGGCGATCCCAAAAAACCACCTGGCTGATACGGTAGCGGCGAACTACTTCCAGGATTTGGTCGCGCGGCCCAAGCCAGGGGACTACTCCGCCACCCAGGGCGGGCTGAGCGCCGCCGACCCCCTCCGCGTCGGCAACATAGCCCGCCACGTCCACACCCTGGCTGGAAAGGTCGGGAGCCCCGGCCAACCAGTCCCGGATGAGTTGGGGGGAACCGCACAACAAGGTCCGCTCCAGAACCAGGTGGCCCCGTTCCAAACGCCTGAGCAACTGGTGGAAGAGCCTTCCCCCAATTCCCGTAGTCACCCCGAGTAAGGGGATAAACAGCAACAGCACAGCCCGACTGATCACGTCCAGATGCCCCAGATATGTCGAGGCCAGCAACAACACCGCAACGATTCCGACTTGCTGCAGATGCGACCCCAATCCGGGCTGACGACGTAACCAACCCGGCCGATACCGACCCGTCAGCAGGAAGGTGGCCGAGGTCAGCAACAACGAAAAATACAGGATGGGACGATACTCACTGAACGGAAACAACGGCTCCGGGAACAAGCCACCTGCCAGATTCCGTCCCACATAGGCCAGCCCGAAAGCAGCTACCAGCCCGGCCATGTCCACAGCCCAAAGCAGGAAGACAAGCAGGGGCTCGCGCCATTTCTTCAACAACCAGACCAGGATGCCCCACTTCTCATAAAATGAAATCAAACTACCCAGGTGAAGCCAGAAGCTGCGATTGAACTTGCCCTGCGAGCTGTCCCGCCGGTGGCGGTGTACGAAGCGGGCGTCCGGTGTGTACTGCACCTCGCAACCGGCCTGCCACATCCTGTAACACCAATCAACATCTTCGAAGTAGAGAAAGAAACGCTCGTCCATGGGCCCGGTCCGCTCCAGAGCGCTGCGGCGGACCAGGATGCAACCACCCAGCACCCAGTCCACCGGCCGACTGCTCTGGTGGTCGAAATCCTGCATGAGATGCAGACGAACCGTCCGACTGCGGGGGAAGAGCTTGCCCAGAAATGTCCGTCGCAGAAGAAGTGTGCCGAAGGTATAAAAGCGCCGGCAGGAATTCTGGATCGAACCATCCTCGTTCAGCAACTGGGGTCCGATCAGCCCTGCCCGAGGTTGGACATCGGCAAATACCAGCAGGCTATCCAGAGCACCCGGCTTGACCACAATGTCCGGATTCAGAACCAGGAAGTACTCGGAGTCAAGCTGGGCCATTCCCTGGTTACAGCCCTTGGCGTAACCGGTGTTCTCGCTGTTGAAGATCCAATGACAATCGGGATAGCGCCGATGAACCTCGGCCAGGCCCTCGTCCCTGGAGGCGTTGTCCACGACGACGACCCGGTGGGGACAAGAAGGAGGGAAAGCAGCCAACGAATCCAGGCACCGATCCAGATCGGTACTGGAGTTGTAGTGAACGATGACGATTCCCAGCTTCACTGCCTCACCCGTCATCAGGGGATCCTTCTCAGGCGCAGGGCCCAGACCATCCACATGGCCTCGAAGATGATCCGGTTGGACATTTTGGAAACCCCGACCTGCCGGTCCACGAACATGATGGAGATCTCCTTGATGCGCAGTTTGCGCCGCCAGCAGTGGTAGTTCATCTCGATCTGGAAGGAGTAGCCGTCGCTTTTTATCCGTTCCAGGGGCAACCTCTCCAGCGTGGAGCGCCGGAAGCACTTGAACCCGCCCGTGGAATCCTTCAACGGCATCCCGGTAACCAGCCTTGCGTAGATGTTGGCGCCCACGCTCAGAATCAGTCGCCGCAGGGGCCAATTGACCACGGTAATGCCATACAGATAGCGACTGCCCAAAACCAGATCGTGGGTTTGTATCTCCACCAGGAACTGGTCCAGGGCCACGGGATCGTGGCTGAAGTCGGCATCCATCTCGAAGACGGCGTCGAAATCGGTGTTGGCCAGGATCCACTGGAAGCCGGCAATGTAGGCCGCACCCAAACCTTCCTTCCTGGGTCGCTCCAGGATCAGGACCCGGTCCCCGAATTCAGGCAGGCTCTTGACGATGTCGGCCGTCCCATCGGGAGAGTTGTCATCCACGACAAGCACCGACAGGCATTCATCACGGGCCAGAATCAGGGGAATCAGCGGGCCGATATTCTCAGCCTCGTTGTAGGTCGGAACAACCACGATTGCCTTCTTCACCGGCGGAAAATCCGTGGAGGACCCGTGGTCCCTATCCGTATCAATCCTAGTCATCACCCTCCTACCCTCTGTCCGAGGAGTGGTTAGAGGCCTCACCCGGCATCACCCGGCGGACCAGGGGGAACAAAATCAAGAACAGGGCCAGGATCCCCCCGCAGAGCGAGACCAGCAGACCAGCCCGAACCGTGGGATCGGAATAAACGAAACGAACGGTGTGGGATCCGGCCTCCAGGGCTACGGCGCGCAGGACCAGATCCGCCTTCAACAGGGGACGATCCTCTCCATCCACCTGCACCTTCCAGCCGGGAGCGAACATGTCCGCCAGCAAGAGCAGGGCAGGAACCGGAGTTTCCACCTTCAGGACCACTTCGTCCAGCCCATCGACGAGAAATTCAGGATCCGGAAGGGAGTTGGGGTGCTCCACAGGCAGAGGATCAGGAGGATTCAGCAAATAGACCTGCCGGTCCACCGAAATGGTTCCATCCTGGATCCCATCCAGGAATGGCTCCAAAGCATCCTTACTCTCCAAACTCGAAACCGGCGCCCATCGGGTCATAAGCCTGGCTCGACGTTGAGCGGCTTCGTTCCGGTAAATCGTCAAGGTTCCAGTATGCAGTGGCTCCGACACCAACTTGAAACCAAAAACCTCCAGGAAGAGCAATTGGTCCTCCGTCAATAGCCCATCCAGAGCCACCACCGACCCTCCCAACCAATTGGCCAGTCGCCCGGCGGGACGGTCGCTGAACAGGCGACGCCGGATTTGTTCATAGGCAGCCAGTTTCGCCGGATGATACCCACTCAAGGAACGCACACCAGCGACCATCCAGGAGTTCCAACTTGATTTTTCTCCCAGAGGATAAACCCGATCGTGTCCAACATTTCGAGCCAGAGCCTGGGTCCCCAAATCCGAACCGACTCCCACTCCCCCGGAACCCCGAAACGGTCCACTCATTGGGGCAGCGGCCACCAACCGGGTACGCCCGGTCTCATCCCGACCTACCTGTAAAAGACCACTCTCCGGTCTAACTACCAGCCTGTCGACCGAGAACATATCCAGTCCCATCAGGGCGATCAGGATCCAGACGAGGTACTTCCCCCTCAAAATAGAATTAGAAAGCGAGGCCAAGAAAGCCGACCCGGCCACCAACAGGATCAGCCCGATTCGAATCAGACTGCTTTTATGCAAAACCCAGGCCTCATCCAAGAGGATAGCAGGTACCTTTCTACCTCCCTCAGCAGCCATTCCCTGAATGGCGGTCGTGAACGGACCCTTGGCCAAGGCGGTCAATCCACCCACCAGACATATCGCCCCGACAACCAACAGCAGGAAAGGCCACAGTTTGGACCGAGCTGACGGAACAGCACCCCGGGCCCATGCAGCCGCCCCATGAGGGGCCAGAATGGCCCCGGCGAAAGTGACCAGGACCAGGATCATGGATGGGATCCGGAACTTGTTGAAGAAGGGCAGCCAATTATACATGAATTCGTACAACCCCGGCCCGTGCCTGCCCAAAGAAACCAGGATCGCCACAGCGGACATCACAAGCAGCGCGATCGTCAAGCGGCGCCCGGCGGACCACCAGGCCAAAGCCGCCAGCACCAGGGTCAGGATCCCGAAGTAACTGGGATAGTCATTGAAGGGCATGACCCCGAGATATGTGGCCTTGCCGAAACCGGCCGCGGCCGGGAACAGGAGAGTGGACAGTTCTGCCGGTCCCAGGCTCCATTGGGTGGCGTATTCAATTCCCACACCGCCCCCGCCCTGCGTATCCTGCCCCCGTATTGATATTCCTGCGTATTCGTACACGGGAATCAGCAGAATCGAACCGATCAGAAAACCCAATGCGATTCCGGCCAGAACCTGTCCCACACGCAATAGCCTTAGCCGTATTATCAAACGTCTGGCGGTTTCATCCAGCGGCCAGAAAGCGTGGCACAGGAGTAACCCACCCACAACCAACAGCGTGTAGTAGGTAATCTGCACGTGACCCCGCAGCAATTGCAATCCCAGCAGCAGGCCCGTCATACCGATCGCGAGGGCGCCCTTGCCGTCCAGAACTTTCCAGACCCAACCCACGATCCAGGGCAGATACATCGCCGCCCCGACCTTTGTCCCGTGACCGTGTACACTCCAGGCAACGATTTTCGGAGCCATCAGCCAGATCAATGATCCAAGTAGAAGAGCCCCGACGGGCAACTTCCAACGAGACAACAGCCATGCCATCCCCAAGCCACCGAAGAACAAGTGGGCCAGGAGCCAGGTCATCGGAGGAAAGTTCATCTTCTGCTGGAGGAAGGTCAGAACTATCGAGGGCGGATACAAAAACTTCGTATAGGCGAGGGAGCCGAAGGAGGGCATTCCGGCGAAAAGGTAGGGATTCCACTGCGGATAATCACCCTTGGCAAGAGCCGCATCTCCCACCATGGCAAAGAAGTTTGCGTTCATTGAGTCGCTGCTGAGAAATATCTGGCGCTGAAACACCTGTCCCGGATAGAGGATCCCCAGAATCAGGAAGAGCGCCAATGAGATCGTCACCCAAGCTACCGGACCCGAACCGGGAATCAGCCAATCGGGTCGGGTCGATTGTCCACCCGAGGGTGCGGACATGGGTTTCAATTTGCTTTTTTTTTCTTTCTTGACCAAACCGAGCTCCTGTTTGGATTCCTGGGAATCGAATGTATCTCCAGCCTAAGCATATCATCCGTTGGCCGAAAATGTCCACCAGCGGACAACCCGAAACAGCAATTGTCAGGGCTATTGAGATCTTTCACGCAGCTGGTCCAGGGCTCCCTGCAGGACTGCAAAAGCTGCCTCCGGGCGTCCATGCCAAAGATGGTATACCGAGTGTCCCCCCAGGAAAACCGCCTGACCAAAAAACAGAAACAGCCAGCGCGACGGGGGCCAGTGTTGGCGCAGCAGCCGAATATGGCTACGGCTACGAAGCCGCAATTTTTGCGGAGTGTTGGCGCCCAGCGAAGCGCTTACCTTGTGCAGGACCAGGGCCCGCGGGACGTGTAGAATCCGCCCACCCGCTTCAGTGATACGAAGGGAATAGTCCGCATCCTCTCCGTACAGGAAATACTGCTCGTCCAGCTCTCCCACCTCGTGAAGAACCCTGGGATCCAGAAGCAGGGCACACCCTGTACCATACTCGACATAGCGTGGACCAGGCTCCAGCTTCCCGGCTACCTGACGAATACCATGGTGCCTGACCCAGCCGGAATAGCGACCAATTCTTCCCCCGTCGTACCAGACACGCGCCGGATCATGGGCATAACATATGCGGGGCGTCGCGGCCCAGGCCTCCGGATCCTCATCAAATGCCCCCACCAAACGTTCCAGACTTCCCTGTGGAACGATGGTGTCGTTGTTCAACAAAAGGATCTTCCCGGCAAACTTCTCCTCTTGCAGCTTCCGCAAGGCCACGTTGTTTCCGCCGGCCCAGCGCAGGTTCTGGCCGGTCTCAATAATCTCAACTTCCGGATGATGCTTTCGGGTCCAGACCACTGAATCGTCCTCGGAGCCGTTGTCGACCATGAGGACCCGCAAACCAACGTACCCGGAGTCCCGCAAAGACCTCAGGCAATCCTCCAGATCGTGGCGCCCATTCCAGTTCAGGACCACCACGGCCAACGGAGACGTATCACCGGGCGAGACCTTGGATTTCGGCAGTGCCGTCTGGAAACCGCTCGTTTCAAACACGTCTTGCTACCCGATAAGCCTGGTCGGGACGCCTTCCGGCGACAATAAGCTCGGCAATCAAACCCAGACTGATGAACTGGAGAGAGAGGATGACCAGGACCAAACCCAGGATGAGAATGGGCCTCACCCTCAACCCTTGTCCCATCATCCATAATGCCAGGAAGTAGAAGCTGATCCCGCCGCCAATGGCCAGGAAACCCAAACCAATACGACCGAAGAAATGCAGGGGTGATGTGCGGCGGGCATGCAGGAAGTACACCGTCAGCAGATCCAGAAAACCATTGATGAAGCGGGCCATGCCGTACTTCGTCTGTCCGAATTTGCGGGCGAAGTGTTTTACGGGCAACTCGGTAACCCGGTAACCGTACAGATGAGCCAGGGCCGGGGTGTAACGATGCATCTCACCGTAGAGACGCAGCCTCTGGGTTACCTCGCGGCGGTAAGCCTTCAGTCCGCAATTGAAATCGTGAAGTTTGAGACCGCACATCCGACTGGTGAACCAGTTGAAAATCTTGCTTGTTTTGTTCTTGATGAAGCCGTCCTTGCGGTCCTGCTTCCAGCCGGAGACCACATCCCACCCCTGTTCGATTCGGGCCACCAGATGCGGTATCTCTGCTGGATCGTCCTGCAGGTCGGCGTCCATGGTAATGACGATCTCGGCCGAGACGGAGGCGAAACCTGCGGCCAAAGCCGCGGCTTTTCCCAGGTTGCGGGCAAAAGACAGACCGTGCACCTGGGAACGGCCCGCAGCCAATTGCTCCACCGTCTCGAAAGTGCCGTCGGTGCTGCCGTCGTCGATGACCCAGACCTCCCAGGTCCGGCCCATGGCCGAAATGGTCTCTTCGATCCGATCCACCAGCTCGGGCAGTGATTCGGCCTCGTTGAAGGCGGGAACCACAACGGCAATATCACAGCGGATGTTCTGTTCGTCAGACTGGGCGAGTGCCTGATCAGTGGAACGAATTTGGGGTTTGCTCATCCCCGGTTCCTCCTGGCGATGGCCCAATCCACTTCCCGAGCCAACCCCTCCTTGAAGGAAACCGTGGGGCGATAGCCGATCGTCCGTTCGACATGGGTGCGGTCGGCGAATGTGTCCTTCACATCCCCCAGAGCCGTCTCCTGATACTTGACCACCGGATCGATACCCGGCACCTTCTGCTTCAGCAATCCAGTCAGAAGTTCCAGCGCCTCCCCGAACACTACCCGGGAGCCGCCGCCGGTGTTGAACACTTCCCAGTCGCGCTCGCAGGCCACGGCCAGCAGATTTGAGCGGACCGCATCCAGCACGAAGGTGAAATCACGCGTCTGCGAACCATCCCCATAGACGGAGAATTCCTGTCCGTCCAGGGCCGCCTCGATGAACTTGCGAAAGGCCATGTCCGGACGTTGCCGGGGGCCGTAAACGGTGAAGTAGCGCAAACTGCTGGTGGGCACACCGAAGTTCTGCGAGTACAGCACACACATATGTTCAGCTGCCATTTTGGTCACACCGTAGGGGGACCGCGGCTGTGGCAAAGCCGTCTCGGTAACGGGCAGGGAATCCTGGTCACCGTACACCGAACTACTGCTGGAGTAGACCAGGCGTCGAAGACTCTGCTTCACTTCCGGTTTGCGGCAGGCTTCCAGCAGGCGCTGGGTAGCCATGACGTTCCGGCCCAGATACTCGTTGAAATAGTCACCCCAACTGGCCCGCACACCGGCCTGGGCTGCCAAATGAAAGCAGGCAACCTGCCCAGCCAGAAGTTCGACCGGATCCAGTTCCTGCAGATCCTCCTGCCGGAATTGAAAGTGGGAATGGTCCCGGAATGAGGCCATGTTTTCGCGCTTGAGATCCGGATCGTAGTAATCGGTCAGGACATCGACACCGGTCACCCTGCAGCCGAGTTCCAGCAGGGCTTCGGTCAGGGTGCTGCCGATGAATCCGGCGCACCCGGTTACCACGACTGGCGCATCCGGCTTCAAAATCCCGCGCACCGAATCGGGAAGGGAAGCTGCCAGCTCCCGCAGTTCTTCAGTTCCCATCATTACCCTCCACCGCATCTTGGATCCGTTGCTCTTCGCGATCCAGGGATTGTTGCTGCATCTCAACCAGAGCCTGCTCCATATCGGGGTCAGGCGCGCCACTGCGCTCCCGCCAGGCTTCCGCGACTTTCCCTGCTTCCTCTATCTGACCCAGGGCCTGGGCCAGGCTGAATTGCACCTGGTAATAGAAATGCCGGTCGGGTTCAGCAACAATCCGCTCGGCGGTCCATTCCAATACCAGATCCGGCACCCCGGCGCGGGCAATCCCGCGAACGGCGTTGAAGACCACCCGTTCTTCCATCTCCACCGGGATGTTGCCGGCCATGGAGCTGAGGAAATCCTTGGCGTCCTGGTCGCGGTACGCCTGCACCAGAAGGGGTGCGTAGAAATCAATGGCCTGCTCGTTGAAAGGAGCCACGGCCAGACTGGCCTCGAAGGCAGTCAGGGCATTATGCAGCTTCTCCTTATACAGGATAGTGTCTTCCCTGGCCGCATTGCTGGCCTCGATGTAGAACTGGTAACCCGCTCGATTGAAGGCGGCCGGGTAATTACCCAACAGATGCACCGCGTTCTTGTTTCGAAAAACATCCCGCCGAATGGCTCCCATGCTACGCCTCAGAGTGTCGTAATCCGCGGGAGTCAACCGGTCCTGCGGAGCCCCCAAAATCGGGTTGACACCGTCATTGGCCAAGCCGCTCAGGGCGGAGTACAACGATTGCCGCCCAGGAGAATCCCCGTCCATCAGGGCCCCCATCCGGTAAACGCCCAACATGTTTTCCAGGACCCTGTCCGGATCGGTAATCGGCAGTTTGTCCTCACTGGCTTCCTCCAACAGGCGGTAGGCCATGCCCTCCATCTGCAACATGGGGAAGTAACGGGCCATGATCTCCTGCGGGATGGTCACGGCGAAGAAGACGGGCCGTTTGGCCATCTTGTAATTCGTCAGGATTATATCGTGGAGCAGGTAGTCCTTGATCATAATGATCTGCTGCTCGCCGGTATTCGGGTCCTGAATAATGCGATGGCGCAAGGCGTCTATTTCGGCATCCGTGCGCTGCATGGCCAGGGGCTTTTCTCCATGCTTGATCTGCTTGATGTACCAGGGCAGATTCACCAGGGAGAGATTAACGACATTCACATCGGTGCGGAAGTGTTCAACAGCCTGCAGATACCAGATGGGAAAGGTGTCATTGTCCCCGTTGGTGAAAATGATGGCGTTCTCATCCAACCCGGCCAGGATGTTCCAGGCGTATTCGTAGGCAATCCGGTTATCGCTGCGATTGTGCTCAAAGTATTTTGTGTGACCGGGAACGATGGGCGCAAAAGCAGCCAACATAAGGACCACCGCCAGGACTTTGGGCAAAAAGCCGATTTTCACCCTGGCAAAGCCGGTTCGCCAATCCAACCCGGCCGCCTCAGCTTCCGAAGCGGATTTTCCCTCTCCCCCGGCCGCGTAGCGCATAATGGCGGCGGCGCCCAAACCGATAAAGATTGCAAAAAACAGAAAAGCCGCGAAGTAGAAATAGTCCCTTTCCCGGACTTCGTGATCAGTAAAATTCAGATAGAGGGTCAGGATCTCACCGTTGATCAGGTAATTCACCAGCGGCACCAGGATTAGCAGACGCAACCGGCGAACCCCATGAAAGACTCCAACCAGGGCCAGAAAAATCGGACCCAGAACCGTGGAAGCACTGGTCAAAATTCCTTGACCCGGACCCAGGAAATAGAACTGCTTAAAGAGGAATTGGTAGTAGTACATGTACTGGAAGCCCAGCGGAGCCTGTCTACTGAAGGGGTTCAAGGCCGGATACTGTTCCCGACGAATCACCGACATCAGAGTGCTGAAGTTGTCGGGATCCGACTGGTTGATCACAGGTTCCGGCGAGGCTCCCGCCCGAATCATAAGTACCATGTGCACGGTTATGCCCACGAAGAAGAGGGCGCTTCCCATCAGGGCGAAACTTTTCCCCTGCACGGCGCGCAGGATGATAACTATCAGGTATGAGACCAACACGAAAATCAAGAGGGCGTTGTTGTTGATCACGGTCGAAAAGAGGAAGATGGCCAGCCCGGCACTCATCAACATCAGGTCGACCGTCGCCAGTCGACGTTTCTCCGCCAGCAGAACCAACAGGAAGATGCCGGGATAGACCAGCAACGTACCCAAGTGGAACCCCACCCCAAGCCCCAGCAGATATATGACCAGGATCAGAAGTTGGTTGCTGCCGTATTCTGTGCGGGAATCAAACCATTTGATCGCCAACCAGGTCAGCAAGGCAAGCATGAAGGCCGCCAGGCCATACACTTCCGCCTCGGTAGCGTTGTTCCAGAAGGTTTCGGAAAAAGCCAAAAAGAAGGCCCCGACCAGGCCACCCATGTGAGCCAACCACCCGGTGTCCGGATCGGCTCGTCTGGCCAGTTCCCAGATGATCAGATACACCAGCATCACGGCCAGGGCACTGAAGAAGGCCGACATGAAGTTTACCGCCCAGGCAGTACGGTAAGCCGCCTGGGTCGTATCCGCATCGCCCAGAATCACGTCGAAGACCCGGCCGAAAATCACGTACAGCGGCGTCCCCGGTTGATGAGGAACACCCATGATATGACTGGAGGTGATAAACTCCCCCGCGTCCCAGAAGGGAGCCGTCGGAGAGAGCGTAATAACATAAACACCCAACGTGATAACGAAAACGCAGGCCGCCAATAGAACCTGGGGCCGCAAATACCATTTGGTGGTCAAATCATCCCTTTCCTTGCCTACAATTCCAGCCGGATCGAAATTCTCTTAAACCAAGCCCAAACTAACACATGGGGTTGAACGCAACAACCGCAGGGTGAATCAGTTCCCTTCAGAATGCTGTTTGTCTGCTGCTTTCCCCCAGCGACCCATCCACAACAGGATCCCCCCCTGCAGACTGAAGATGACCTGAACCAAAAAAGCCCCCAACTCCATGGCTACGGCCTGGGGACCAGCCAGACCGGCCCAAATCAACAATTTCGCCGACAACTGCTCACGTAGGCCGATGCCGTTGATGGTGATCGGCAAAGTCAGACTGACTGCCAGCAGGGGGATCAACACCATCAACTGGATCATCTGGTCCGACCCCAGTTCGATACCCAATCCCAAGGCGACCAACAAATGTGTTGCCATGCGTAAAAGTTGGATCACCAAACTGAAAGCAAAGATTCCGTTCAACCAGAGAACCCGGGGCCGGAAATGACCGAATTCGGCCACGACCCGGCCCAGTTGGTCGGCGAAACGGCCCAGACCCAAACGTTCGAACAGACCTGGCAAACGATTGCCTATGCGCCGAGACAAGAGAAAGGCAAGCCCTCCTGCTAATAAAACCAGAACCGGTATCATAAGCAGGGAAATCGTGGGCAGGGGAATGGAGGCCGCACTGGCCACGGCCAGAACCAGGACCGCCAAACCGGCCAAGGCACCCAGTCCGATCAATCGATCCAGCAGAGTGGCACAGAAGACTCCCAGGGAACGATGCTCTTGTCGGCCCAAATCAACTATTTTCCAGGCGTCCCCCCCCACATTCGCCGGTAGAAAATTATTGAAGAACAACCCTATGAAGTAAAGCCGACGGATCTCCCGCCCGGGTGTCCGAAGACCGGCCACCCTCAGTATCCAGGCCCATTGCAACGCGCCACCGAAAGCGGAAAGCCCATACACAACGAAAGCGGCGAACAGCCAGCCCCAACGAGGGCTGCCCATGGCCAACCTGATTTCCTCAAGCGATAGGCGGGAAAGAAGAAACCCGATCAGAGCAGCGCTGACGGCAATCTTGCCCAGGACAATCAATAAGCCCTTCATGGATCTCGCCGTTGGCGCCGACGTAGGGCCACTTCCTCGAAAAGGGCCAGGGATTCTTCTACACACCGCGGCCAACTGAAGGTCCCCGCCCATTCACGGGCCGCCTCACTTCTCCTTGACCACAACTCATGATCCTGCAGCAATTGTACCGCCTGCCGGGCAAACGCAGCCTCATCCCCGAAGGGAACCAGGGATCCGGTATGGCCATCGCTCACCGAATCCTTCAGACCGGGACGATCACTGGCCACTACCGGTAGCCCACACTGGTTAGCCTCGACCACGGTCAAGCCCCAACCCTCCTTGGGGCTGGTGTTCAGGAATACATGGCACCGGTGCAACGTCTGCACCAATTCAGTCCAGGACAGGAAGCCCTGAAATTCTATATAGGGGTCAAGGCCCAGCCGGGTAACCAGCTTCTGCAAACGCTCCCGGTCAGGGCCGCGGCCCATGATCAACATGCGGGCTGCCGGAACCTCCTGGCGAATAAGGGCAAAGGCCCGGATGGCCACGTCGATGCTCTTGTACTTTCGCAGCCTGCTCCAGGCCACTACCAGCGGGATTTCACTGCGTGGCGGCGGATCAGCGAGAGTGAAGCGCTCGTGCTCCAGGCCGCACAAAATCGTACGAATCCGCGACCCGTCCAAACCTCGGGCGATCAGATCCTCGCGGGTCGAAGGGCTAATCACTTCGAAATCGACATTCTTGTACACACGAGGGATGAGCCTCTCGGCTCCGTACACATAGGTGGCGACCAGGGGATTGGCCTCGCGATAGACGGTGGTCCCGAAGAGGTGGGGAACGATGGCAACCAGGGGAGTATCCCCACAAAAGAGAGGAGAAAAGAAGGGGATCTTATTTATGTCCTCTACCAACAGGTCGTAATCACCACTTCGCAGAAGGCGCTTGACCACCTGGGGCAGCACAAAGTTGGCCACCGTCCAATGGCCGTGACGATGAATGCCCACACCGTCGATGACATCGTGGGCCGAGGCGCCCGGGTAACCCGAACAGACCAGGTCCACTTCCCAACCCGCGGCCACCGCACCCTTCAAGATGTGGTGCAGATGCAGCTCCGCCCCGCCTCCGAGGGGGTCGTTGATATCCCGCCAATTCAGAGCCAGGAGCTTCAGGGTGTCGCCTCCCCGGTAGATTGGGTCTCCAGGACCATGGGTTTGCGGGCCAGCACGCCGATAGTGGGTGTGGTGTAGAGCGACAGGCGGGTTTGGCCGAAGGCTCTACGCCAGACCTCGCCCAGACGGGCCAGGGCCGGGATGGGTTCCGGGTGCATCGGCAACTGTTTGCCGAATCGGGTCAGGAGGATTTTGCGCAGGGCCCGGTACCACAAACCAGGTACCATCCAGTCCCCGTAACTTCTGGTGACTTCCAGACCCTCGGCCCGAACCAACCCCTCCAATTCCCCGATGGAAAATTCGGTTTCCCAACCGGCGAACCAACGATCGATGGCGATCAGGAATTTTTTCCCCAACGTGTAGTAGTGCCAACGCTGAGGAACATCCACGACCAGTATGCCCCCGGGCTTGAGGACACGGATGTTCTCCCGCAGCAGCGGCAGGGGGTCCCGAAAGTGTTCGAGCAGGCCCTGGTGAAAAACCACATCGAAGGTACCCTCGAAAAAAGGCATGCCCTCACCATTACCGCAGACCGGAGCCACGGCAACACCAGCCTGACCGGAAGCCTTGATCGTCAGACCCAGCGACCCCGGCACGTAGTCCAGGGTCAGCACCTCCGCTCCCGCCCGAGCCAAAGCGACGGCGTCCCGACCGGTTCCGGCTCCAACCTCAAGAATACGCTTGCCCCGCAGATCTCCCAGGCCGGTAATCTCGCGCACAAGACGTCCGTCCGTGCCGTAAACATCGTCCAGATCCAGGCCGTCGGCCTCTTCCCAGAATCGTTGCCAGTGGTCGGGAGTGGAAGCTCTCACCGGGGTTCCCCGTCTTCGGCGGTCGGCTTGGGATTCATTTGTGAGGCGGCCCGATCCAGAACACCATTGACGAAGCCGACGGCCCCCTCGTCGCAGTAGCGGCGCGTCAGTTCCAGGGCCTCGTTGATGGCCACTTTGTAAGGCACATCCGGGCTGTATTTCAGTTCAGCCAACCCCATCGTCAATATCGATCGTTCCAGGACGCCCAGCCTCTTTACATCCCAATTGCCGCTGACAAGATTGCCCAACCAACGTTTTAACTCCGCCTCGTTAATAGACACCTTGTTGCCAAGATCCTTAGCGAATTCGGAAGTTTCGTCGGCGGATTCCCGGCGGGTCAGCTGGTCGCCCAACGTATCGAGCAACGAGGCTCCACTAATCTGGGATGCATAAAATGATTGCAGGACGATTTCCCTGCCTTTTCTGCGTTTACCCACCGCTTGATTCTCCTGTCAAAGAACAATTTTCAGCTAGAGCCGAATATAACGCCATCTTGATAGCGCCTTAAACGGCACCGACAACCAGGCAACAACAAATCAGGGGAAGGCTGGAACCTTCCCCTGGGAATTGTAAGCCACCTGTAGTGCATTTGCAACCGCCAGAACGGAACCTCTCGGATCTGGTCAACCCTTGTCGATCTCCGCCCACAGATCGATCATTTCCAGGGCGGTCAGAGCAGCGTCGAAGCCCTTGTTGCCTGCCTTGGTGCCGCTGCGCTCTATGGCCTGATCCAGGGTCTCGGCAGTTACAATGCCGTACACCACAGGTATTTCGGCGTCAAGGGCCACCTGGGCTATCCCTTTGGTCACCTCGCTGGACACGTAGTGGAAATGAGGAGTGTCCCCCTGGATAATGCACCCTACACAGATGACCGCCGCGTAACGGCCGGTCCCGGCGAATCGCTTGGCGGCCATGGGGATCTCAAATCCACCGGGCACCCAGGCCGTGTCAATCTGCTTGTCGTCGACCCCGTGGCGGTGCAGACAGTCCAGCGCCCCGTCCATCAACTCTCTGGTGAAAAAGTCGTTGAAGCGGCTACCGATGATGGCAATCCTCTTGCCACCAGCATCGAATGAACCTTCGTATTTGCGACCCATCTTAATCTCCTGGTCTTAAAGGTGATCCAACATGTGGCCCATGCGGGCCTTCTTGGTCTGCAGGTATCTCGCGTTTTTCAGATTGGGTTCGATTTCAAGGGGCACGCGCTCGGTGATCTCCAACCCATAGCTCTCAAGCCCCACTATCTTGCGCGGGTTGTTGGTCATTAGTTTCATGCGCCGCACACCCAGGTCACGCAGGATCTGTGCTCCGATACCGTAGTCGCGCAGGTCGGCGGGAAAGCCAAGTTGCTCGTTGGCTTCGACCGTGTCCGCACCCTGGTCCTGCAGACAGTAGGCCTTCATCTTATTGACCAGCCCGATGCCCCGACCCTCCTGGCGCATGTACAGGAAAACGCCCGCGCCGGCTTCGCTGATGGCCTTTAGAGCAGCGTCCATCTGCTGCCCGCAGTCGCAACGCAGACTGTGGAAGAGGTCGCCCGTCATGCACTCGCTGTGTACCCGGACCAGAACGGGATCGGCCGGATCGGGATCCCCCATGACCAGGGCCACATGGGTCGATGCGTCCACGCTTGTACTGTAGGCGAACATTTTGAACATTCCCCAGTCCATCGGCAGAGGCACCTCCGCCTCGCGAACGACCAGCTTTTCGTTGTTGCGGCGCCAGCGAATCAGATCGGCGATGGTGATCAGTTTCAGGTCGTGCTCGGCGGCGATCTGAGCGAGGCGAGGCACCCGAGCCATCTCTCCGTCCTCGTCCATGATCTCGCACAGCAGGCCAGCGGGATAGAGCCCGGCAGCACGACACAGATCCACCACCGCTTCGGTGTGGCCGGCCCGTTTGAGCACACCTCCAGCCTGGGCTTCCAACGGAAAAATGTGCCCGGGTCGGGCCAGGTCACCCGGACGGGATTCCGGGTCGATGAAGACCTGGACGGTTCGTGCCCGGTCGGCTGCGCTGATGCCGGTAGTGACTCCGGTAACCGCGTCGATGCTGACGGTGAAGCGCGTACCCAGGGAAGCCGTGTTCCGCGCCACCATGGCCTGGATGTCCAGCTCCTGCAACCGCTCGCCCGTTGCCGACAAACAGATCAGACCCCGCCCGTGTTTGGCGATGAAATTCACAGCCTGCGGAGTAACCTTCTCGGCGGCGATTATAAAATCGCCTTCATTCTCCCGGTCCTCGTCGTCAACCACGACAATGATCTTGCCTGCGCGAAGATCAGCCAAGGCCTCTTCGATTGTATTGATCCGGTTCTTCTCTGTCATGTCATTCCACCCTGTTGTCTAACCTGTATCATTATCATTGCTCATTATCATTGCAAAGCCCTGAAAACGCAGCGAAAAGCAATCTCCGACAATCCACCTCAGGTCCTCTTCGAGCCGCCGAACCGCCCGAAGCCCCTGGCCAGGAGGCGCTCCAGAGTCAGGCCAGTAGCCGGACGAGCCTCTGCTGCCTCTTCCCCATCCCGGCCCTGAGCTGCCTTGACCAGAACATCCAACTCCAGGTTGACCAACCGGCCGACCCGCAGCTGTTTGAAATTCGTCTCCGCCAAAGTGTGCGGGATCAGGCTCACCGTGAAACGGTCCTTGAAGGGTCCCTCGTCCACGGTCAGACTGACTCCGTCGACGGCAATTGAACCCTTGGGTGTTAAAAACCGCGTCAACTCCCGGGGCAGACCGATTGTGAGCAGTCGGCTGCCGCCCACAGTAGTGATCCGCATCACTTTGCCTGTCCCATCCACATGACCCTGGACCAGATGCCCATCCATTGGGTCCCCCGCCCGCAGGGCCGGTTCGAGATGTACCCGATCCCCGGACCGCCACTTGGCAAGGGTGGTCAGGCGGCATGTCTCCGGCACCGCTTCCACCGTAAAGACCTTGTTCCTGATCCGGACCACCGTCAGACAGATCCCGTTTACCGCAACACTGTCTCCCAGGCCGATGCTGGAGGAAATCTTCGGTGCCTCGATATCCAGTCGTGTCACCCCGCCCCGGGCCCTGACACCCTGTAACCTGCCGACTTCCCTGACGAGTCCCGTGAACATCAGATGATCACCTCGGACAACGTGTTGGAGAAGGAGCGATTATCATGAATAGTCATCAGATCCTTTCCGAACCGGCTTACTCTGGTCAGGTGAAAATCACCGTGGGGGAGCATCGAACCGAACCCTTCCTGAGGCCAGCCTATCCCCCTGCCAATGACCACCGGGGCAAGATAGTTGACCCATCGGTCTATCAGATTCGCCGCCAAAAAAGATGAGGCCAACCGCGGTCCTCCCTCAACCATCATCGTCGAAATTCCAAGCGCTGATGCCTCGGCCAGAATGCTGGCCGGATCAAGACCCTTGGGTCCCTCCGCACAGAAAACGATTCGCCCGCCATCACGCTCTATATCCGACCGAGCAGCTACTCCGCTGGCCTGCTCACCGGCAAAGACGAAGTAACTTTCTCGATTGAATCCCCCGGTCCAGCTCAAGTCCGAATCTACATAGCCGGCGGTGGGTTCGGCAACGGGAACGTCGGCATCGCTGCGGGCCAGACGACCATCCAAACGGGGTGAATCGGCTCTGACCGTGCCCTCTCCGACCAGGACCAGATCCACCAGTCGCCGCCGACGATGCACGTCATGCCGGGCCTTGCTGCCGGTCAGGTAGACCGGTGCCGAGTCCTTGCGCTCCTCGACCAGGGGAGCAAATTTCCCGTCCAGGCTGATAGCGGTCTTCAACTCGACATAGGTTCGTTGGAAGCAATCCGTGACCACGAAAGGCCAAACCAGATCCAGGGCCTCTTCGGCCTGAACCCCGACAATTACCTCGACTCCCCGGTCCCGCAGATACCGTCCCCCTCCTCCTGCCACAAGAGGATTGGGGTCCCTTATGGCCGCGACCACCCGGCTGATCCCGCTGGCCAAGATTCTCGGCACACAGGGTGCGGTCCTGCCCCGATGGTTGCAGGGCTCGAGAGTGACGTACAGGGTGGCGCCCCTTGCCTCCGGACCGGCCTCGTCCAGGGCCACGGGCTCGGCGTGGGGTTGACCTGGTCCGAGATGGGATCCCCGCCCGATGACCTTTCCGCCCCGGACCACTACAGCCCCCACAGGAGGGTTGGGCCAGGTGCGGTCGGGTACGCCACGGGCCAGAGCCAGGGCCTCGTTCATGAAGCACCGGTCCACGGACACCTGGTCGTCATCGTGATGTGGCTGACAATTCATGGTTGCCACCAGTTACCAGTCAGGGGATTCTCGAGAGGGGAGAGGTCGGCCAACGCACCCGTCTAGCCTACGCCTGAGGCAAAACCACAACCGAGGGCACGGACGCATTCGAACCGCCAACTTCTACCATCCAGACTATAACTGTCGGCCCCGGAATTTCACCGGGTCAACCCTGGCCTGCCTTTGTAAAACTGGTCGGCAAGGGTTCGCGGGCTTTAACCGCCGGTGGGGAATTTCACCCCGCCCCGAAGTTGAGGTCTGGCCCGGACATTGATATCCGAGCCTATTGGATTATGACTCAAAAACTAGGCGAAAACTCGGGCCCAGTCAAGCGGATCGCGGCCGATACTTGTCGGTGAAGTTCAACCTTGCCGGGTCTTGATGAACTCCGCCTCTTTCACATCCACACCGATGCTTTGCAGGCGCTGTCGCGCAACCCCGTAAAATTCCCGGGCGGGGATCCGGCTGAAGCCCAGTTTGATATCGTGGACCGGCTGGCCTTGGAGAAATTTCCAGTGGTTCAGCAGGGTGGGAATCCGGGCCCCGCGTTCGATCTGGATAAAGCGCCGGTGGGAAGAGCTCAAATTCAAGCAGGGGTCGTTTCTTTTGGCCGCGAAGTGGATCAGGTCGAGCAGGTGGCGGTCACAGACCAACTGTTCCCCCTCCCGGTCCAGGAAATGTTCCTGGATAAGTCCCGCCAAGTGAGTGTCGAAGCCTCCCCAAGTGAGATTCAGGACGTACTTGTCGTAGGTGTCGATGGCGTCCATGACAAAGGCCCCGAGCATCGCCCCATAACCGAACTTGGCCCCGACCCAGATCATGGCCAGATCGTCGGAGACGCCGTCGCCCAGTCGGCGACGAAAAAAAGCCTGATCGTGTTCGGGAAAGGAATAGAGGGCCTTTGGATCCCGTACCAAAACACCAATATCCCTCAGCGTGTGCAACTGCTCTTCAACCAGAACGGTGGAGCCCGTTTCCTGCAGACCGCAGAGTTCGAAACGCTCCCGGTCAACCAGGTAGATCTCCCCGCCGCCAAGCAGGAACGGCATCCCTGAAAATGTGCGCTTGTGGTGCAACATGGCCGTCTTGCGCGTGGACCAGTCGTCCATGAAACCGGCCAGAACCAGACCCGTCAGAAAGTCCCTCGTATCGACCTCCGCTTCGGCCAGAAACTCGACACCGAAAACAGGAGATCCGTCGATGGCCAGTTCCACCTTCGGCGTGTGCATCACCTCGAACAGCCATTCGGCGAACCGGGTCAACATCTGGCCCCGTCGGCCCCGGACCAGGTATCCCTTCAGATTGGGATCGATCGTCTCCAGGACGGACAGGATGCGCTCAAAGGTGGCGTCGGGAAATTGGAGCGGTGTGCCGAACTCGTCCGTGAACCAACCGTGTCCGTTTTGAGCCCTGCCGAGTACCGACTGGGGCAGGAGATCGGCCAGAGTGCGTTGACCGGCAGCGAAGTTTTGGCCCATCAGGAAGTCGAAATCCTGCGCGACCAGACTTTTGAAGAGTTCCTGGTGGCGTTGAACATCAAGAGTGCGGTGCCCCACCCACCGGTTGATGCCCCGCTCCCGGGCAGGAGGATCAGCCTTGCCGGATATCTGGTCCAACAACGACTCGACCCTTTGGCCGGGACGGCGTTTCCCCCCACGTCTGCGGCTCACGTTCCCTCCCTGAAAACGGCGGCCCTACCCCTGGGGCAGCTCGCCCTCCTGATCGTCATCGCTCCATTCGGCAAACAAGGCATCCACAAAGTTGTCGGCGTCGAATACTGCCAAGTCCTCGGCTCTCTCGCCTATTCCGATGTATTCTACGGGCAGGCCCAGGGTTTCGGCAATAGCTACCACGATCCCACCCTTGGAGGTTCCGTCCAGTTTGGTCAGGATCAGGCCCTGCACTGGAATCGTCTCGGCGAAAACCTTGGCCTGGGAAAGTCCGTTTTGACCGGTGGTGCCGTCAATGACCAGCAGGGTTTCCGGATTTCGTCCTGTTTTGCGGCGGATGACCCGGGCCACTTTGCCCAATTCGTCCATCAGGTTGGTTTTGGTGTGCAGCCGGCCGGCGGTGTCGACGATCACAATATCCATGCCCCGGGCCTCGGCAGCTCCGATGGCGTCGAAAACCACAGCGGCGGGATCGGCGCCCGGGCCCTGTCGCACGCAATCCACACCTACCCGGTCCGCCCAGATCTCCAGTTGATCCACAGCAGCGGCACGAAAAGTGTCGGCGGCCGCGAGCAATATTTTCTGACCCTGTTCCTTCAGCAGAAAAGCCAGTTTGGCGATACTTGTGGTCTTGCCTGTTCCGTTAACACCAACAACGAAAATGACACGCAGATCGGAGGACGGGGCCGCTTGATCCGGTGACCCGTTCGGGGATCCCCCGGGAGCCGTTGGGGAGGATTGGTGCTTTCCCTTCTTCTTGCCTTTTTTCCCGGCCTTCTTTTTGCTCGCCCCTTCTTCCTCGAAATCCCAGGACAGGGGAACAACACGCGATTTGGCCGACGTCAGAATCTCCCTCACATCGCCCCGGATTACCTGCAGGACCGATTCCAGAGAAGCTTCACCACCCTCTTCCTTCAGCCGAGTCTCGATATTCTGGGTGATGGCCACGGCGGATTTGACGCCCATGTCGGCACTGATCAGCAGCTCCTCGATCTGGTCCAGGGTGTCCTCGTCCAGCCGAATCCGACCACCGAATATATTCGTCAGGCGGCCCACAAAACTGTCCCGAGTCTTTTTCAGACCCTGTCTAAACCGCCCCAGGGCATCCTTGATCACTCCGTTGCCTCCATCCGGTCATCATCCACAGTCTCGGCATCGACTTCGGCTTCAGGTATCACTTCGGGTACGACTTCCGCCTCGATTTTGGTTTCGCCAAGCTGGATCTCCTTCTGATCCACCTCGCTGCGCTTGTTGGCAATGGCGTTGGTAAGCTCGCGGTCGGACTGGGAAGCGGCCACATCACGGAAGGTAACCGAGACGATACTGCTGCAGCCGGGCTCCATCATGGTTACACCATAAAGATGGTTGGCCGTCTCCATGGTCAGCTTGTTGTGGGTGATGACCAGGAACTGCGTGCTGCGACTGAATTCCCGCAGCATGCCGACAAAGCGTTCGATGTTCGAGTCATCCAACGGGGCATCGGCCTCGTCCAAAACACAGAACGGCGAGGGCTTGACTAGATAAACAGCGAACAAAAGCGACAACGCAGTCAGACAACGCTCTCCGCCCGAAAGAAGGGATACCGTGTCGATCACCTTTCCGGTGGGCTGAGCCGTCACGTGCAGATTGCTCTCCAGCGGATCATCGGTATTTATCAGTCTCAAATCCGCTCGTCCACCCTTGAACAGGGTTTTAAAGACGGCGATGTAGTTGCGCCGTACGTCTTCGAAGGTCTGAAGGAATCGTTTACGGGCGGTCTGGTTGATCTCGGTGATGGCCTTGACCAGGTCGTCACGAGCCTTCTCAACGTCATCCCGCTGGCCTTCCAGGAAATCCAGGCGCTCCTTCTTGGATTCGTATTCTTCCAGGGACAGGTGGTTGATCGGCCCCAGGGAGGAGATGATCGAGCGCTTTTTCTCCAGCAATTCTGAAGCCTGGGAGATCTGGAAAACGTCCCCGTCCATCTCCAGTTCCTTCGGGAGGTCCTCCTTGTCAACCGTGGCGATCAGATCCAGGAAGCTACCCTTGTGCTGTTCCTCGATTCGCTCCTCCAGGTTGTTTACCCGGATCTCCAGGGTAGCCAACGTAGTCTCCGCCTCGTGCGCCTGCTCGCGGAATCCGCCCCGCTGCTTTTCGATGGCCTGCACGCGCTGATGCCACTGGTCCGTCTCATCGTGCAGCAGTTGAATGCCCTCGGCCGCAGCCCGAACAACCTGGCGACGGACTTCCCGTTCCTCCATGCTTTTGCCCAGCAGCTCGCGCTTGGCGACCAATTCCTCACTCAAGGCGGCCATCGACTCCTGACCCACCTCGATCTCCTGGGACAGGCGCTCGCGTCGAGTGAACAGCTCAGCCACGTTCTCCTTCAAATGCGTAAGCGCCGTCTCGGTCTCCCGCTTCTGGCTTTCCCGGCGTTGGTGGGTTAGACGAAACTCCTCGGCTTGAGCCCTGGCTTCGTCCCTGGTCATTTCTGCCTCGATAACGCGTTGCCGCAAATCTTCGCGGCGAGTCGTGCTGTCCTGGCGCTGGCGACCGCTCTCGCTGAGCAGGTCGGTCATCTGCTCCTCTTCCCCGGACAAGCCCTCCAACTCCTCGTGGAGGCGAACCCGTTCGGTTTCCATTTCCCGGGCGCGAACGCCTGCCGAATCACGACGATCCTCAAGCTGGGCCGATTCGACCATCAGGTCGGCGAGCTCCTTGTCCATTCCGTTGAGGCGACTCCGGCCGCCGATCAGGGACTCGCGCAGCTCTTCCCGACGGGATCGAAGGGTGGCCAGTTGCTCCTGGCCTGCCGTCAATTTATCTTCAGTCCGGCTGATTTCCGTTCCCAGTTTGTCGAGCTTCTCCTTGCGGCCCAGCAAATCGGTGCTGGCCGCCTCCTGCCTGGCACGGCCTCCGCTTATGCTTCCGTCACTGCTGACCAGTAATCCAGAGAGGCTGAGGCAGATCAGGATCCCCGGTCCGGTGTAGGCCTTGGCGGCCGCAACGGCCTCATCATCCTCTGCAAAGATCACCGACCTGGACAGCAGGTTCCGAAGGGCGGGAATCTCAAGGCCGGGACCACTGACCACGTCCCGAGCCAGCCGGCCCCGGGTCGGGATCTCTACCACGGAGACCTCATCGACATCAAAACCAGAGCCGCAGAGAAAACGGGCCTGACCGATCTCCTGATGACGCAGTTCACCCACCAGATCCAAAGCCGAATCGATGCCGTCTACAACGACCGCATCCAGCGTGTCCAGGAGCAGGGTTTCCAGCGCCAGGGTGTCCTCTTGCGGCACGTGCAGCAGATCGGCAAGACCACCCTGTATCCGCTCCTGGGAACCGTGTCGCTTAAGGATCTCACGCGCGCCTTGGCCATAGCCCTCGTAGTCATTGTGCAGTTTCTGCAGCAGATCGCAGGTTGAGCGGGCCGCTTCCAGCTTCGCACGCAAGGCCGAGACGTTCTCTTGAAGACCTACGGACTCCACTTCCAACTCGGTCTCCGTCTTCTCGATCCCGGCCAGTTCCTGGAGCAGGGCGTTCCGATGTTCGGTCCGCTCCCTTCGGCGCTCCTGCAGCCCGGTCAGCTCCCGCCCGGCTGCCTCCCCTTTTTCAAGGATCAGGCCCCGATCCTCCGCCAAAATCGTCATTCGCTCCCGGCGGTTCTCCTGCTTGACCTGGACCTCGCGCATTTTGCTCCGCTGCGAGGCGTCGTTCTCAATGAATTCCAGGTTGTGGCGGGTCGCATCGTCCAGGGAGGATCGATCGCTGCCCAGGCGGGCCTCCAGGATCTGCAGGGACTCCAGCCGTTCTTCAAGCATTATTCCGGAGGAAGCCAGTTCCTCCTCGATGGTAAGCAGATGGCCCTCCATGCGTTGGATCTGGCCTTCGATCTCCTTCTGACGATCCTCGGTTTCCTGGATGGTTCCCCGATTGTTTTCGTTTCGGCGCTGGTGTTCTTCGATGCGATGTTGCAGGACCAACACTTGGCGCTCGATCTCCTGCAACTCCTCCTCGAAAGCTACCAAAGCCTCCTCGAGTTGCCGACGCTCGGCTTCCCGCTCATCCATCTGCGGCCTGCCGGCCTCGATTTTCGCCTGCAGCTCCGCCAGTTCGCCCACACCCACTTCGGCCTGGGTCCGGAATTCCTCCAACCGTTCATTGGCAGCCTTTTCCTGGTTCGCCATCTCGGTATGCTGACGACCGGCCAACAACAAGTCCAGCGTACGGATCTCCTTGAAGAGATTCTGATGCCGTCGGGCCTTGCCCACCTGACGTTGCAGCGAGCGGACCTCCCGCCCGATCTCCTCGATGATATCGTACAGGCGGATCAAATCGTTCTGGGTACGATCCAGCTTGCGTTGGGTCTCCTTGCGCCGGGCCTTGTACTTGGTGATGCCCGAACCCTCTTCCAGGAGAGTACGCAGCTCGGTGTTGTTCTCGTTGAGAATCTGCTTGATCATCGATTCCTCGATGATCGAGTAGGAGGTGTTGTTCACTCCGCTGTCGTAGAAGAGATCGCGAAGATCCTTCAGACGACAGGGAGAGCCGTTCAGAAAGTAGTCGCTGCCCCCGTCGCGGGTGACCTTGCGCTTGATGGCCACTTCATCGAAATCGATGGGCAGGAAGTGGTCGTCGTTGCTGAAGGTAAGCGTGACCTCGGCCATACCCACCGGGCGGCGCTTGGTCGTGCCCTTGAAGATGACGTCGTCCATCTTGCCGCCCCGCAAGGTCTTGGCCGATTGCTCGCCCAGTACCCAGCGGATCGCGTCCACGACGTTTGATTTACCGCAGCCGTTGGGACCGAGGATGGCTGTTATACCCTGGTCGAACTCCAGTCGGGTCCGGTCCACGAAGGATTTGAAGCCTTGGATCTCGATGCTGTTCAACTTCACGGAGCAAGCCTTTCACGATGTTGTCGTCTGAACGTTGTCGTCAAAACACGGCCTGAAAAATGCCCGGAAAAACAGCCGGGAAAAACAGACATCAGAATTCAGTCGGACGGCCCCAGTCAGCCCCCAACTTCTCCAACAGGGGGTCCAACGCCTGCTGGGCCGTGGCTCGATCCGGGAAACTGCCCAGATAAATCCGATGCCACCGCCCCTTGCCTTTTATCTGCACGGAACGGGCTTCGGTCATGAACCCCTTCCGGAGCAGAATCTGCAACTGATCCTCGGCGCTTTCCTCGTCCGGAAAGGAGTAAAGATGAATCGCCCATCCATCCGTGCCGACCGGAATCAGATAGGGATCCATATCAAATTCCTGCGCTGCCTGGACTTCGGATTCCTCCCCGGATTCTTCCCGGACAAAAGTCTGCAGGGAATCCGAATCACCGGTGGATAATATTTCCTGATCCTCTTCTACCGAATCCAACCCTTCAGAAATCGATCCCCGGCCCACTACCGACCCGGTATCTGGAGCGGTCGAAGAAACCTGCACACTCACGGTATCCGGTACGATCACAGTTGGCGGTTCGGAGTCTGCTCCCAAGGTGATTTCGGCAACCGGCTGATCTCCGCCCCCCGTTGAATCAGTCTGAGAAACTCTTACAAACTCCATGTAATACCACGCTGACAGGACAATAAGACCTACAGCTCCCAAAGCCACCCACCAGAACACCAGGGACGTACCCCGTTTGCGGGCATTTGGACCCGGGGCTGAAGCTTTCCCGAACAGGTCTACAAAAACCTTGTTCGCCCCCGGCGCTCCATCCAGCAGATCACCATCCTCAGAGGCAAAGGAAGTCAAAATTTGGGGCTGCGGGTCTTCCTGTTTCTCTTCCTGTTTCTCTTCCGGCTTATCAACCGGCTTGTCTACAGGCAATTCCTTGTCGCCAGGAAGGACCTCGGATTTTCCAGCGTCCTTCTCCGGAACCGATCCGAAACTGATCAACCCGGTCAAAGGAGCCGAGCCTTTGGCGAAATCAGCAACTACTCCTTCAATTCGATCGGAAGCAGTAGCAGCCCTATCCCAACAGAGTATCCGGATCTCGGCCGCCCTGGACCACAACCGCCCTGTATCCCCCACCGGACAAACCAGCAGGAGGTCGTCTGCCTGGTGCCGCAATCGGGCCAGGATCTGCTCGACTTCTTCGGGCTGGGCATCCACGGGAGTATAGGATCCGGGGCCCAGAAGGTAGCCTTGGCGACCGGTGAAAGGAAGTGGGATTCCACAGGTCAGGGCGGAGGCCCCGTAGCGGACCATGTCGGCCCAGCCTTCGCAATCCATCCTGCCCGCCCACCGGGTCAAGGTGGAATCCTCGTCATCGCAGTCAAGGACCATGACTCCCTGACCCCGGGAGGCCAACTCCCTGGCAAAATACAAGGCGGCCACCGCGCTGAACCGACCCTGTCCCGGCTCGTGAAGCAACATCCAAATGCGGGGAGAAGACTTCCCGGTCATGGCCTCGTCCAGAGTGCTCTCCAATTCACCTTGCAGGACCAATTCCTCGATCTCGGTCTGGAAATCCCTGCCGGGAGCAAAGTCCAGCCGGGTAGGATCCCAGGTGGAGAGATACAGGGGCAAGTCGCCGAATCGGTCCTGGCTCTTACTCATTATTTAGCCTTCCCTGTTTTTTCGGTCCCTGCCATTGAATCCCAGGCCCTGCGAAAGGCCTCTTCAACCAACGGCAATTCTTCTTCGCAGATGGTCCGGACGTCAACAGCCAGGCCCTCCTGGTTCATACGCCCTACGAGTGCCGGATCACCTAGTCGCAAGGACTGGTGACAAGCTTCCAACTCCACTTTGGGACCGTTCCACAGCACCAGGCGGGACTCGATGCTTGCTGTGGAAAATGTCCCACCGCCTACGCTTGAGTGTCCCGGAACCACGCTACCCAGCCAATTGGAGGGAGCCGAGTTGATCAAAACAGCCAACAGCCGCTCGGCCCGATCAGACAGCATGTCCAAGTCCTGGGCGAGCTGATCGAGGGTGGGAATGGCCGGCCGGTCCTCGGCTGCCAGATACAGGCTCATTATCGCATCCAAGGCCGCCAAAGTCGTCTTATCCACCCGGAAAGCCCGTCTCATCGGATGCTTGCGCAAACCCATGACAAGTTTCTCTGATCCAAGAATAACGCCTGCCTGGCATCCTCCCAGCAGTTTGTCGCCGCTGCAAGTGATCAGATCCGGCCCCGCAGACAGATCTTCGGCCAGCAATCGCTCTCCACTGGGCAAGCCCAACTCCTGGTAAGGAAAAATTGCACCACTGCCTGCATCGTACGCCAGGGGGCACTCCGTCTCCCGGCAAAGCCGGGCCAGGTCGGCCAGTTCGACATCCTCGGTAAATCCCTGCACTGAAAAATTGCTTCGGTGCACCTTGAGAACCATGGTTTCGGGTCCCAGAGCGGCGCGATAGTCTTCAAGACTGGTCCGGTTTGTTGTCCCGACCTCGACCAGGGTACAGCCTGTTTCGGCCAGAATTTCGTGGATCCGGAAAGAACCACCGATGGCCACTACCTCCCCCCGGGACAGAACAACTCGACCCCCGGGACAGAGAAACCGGACCGCCAACCAAACCGCAGCCGCATTGTTGTTGACCACCAGCGCGTCCGCCGCCCCGGTCAACAGGGAAATTTTCTCCTCCACCTCGCGTCCTCGATGACCGCGGCTTCCCTCGGCAAGATCGAATTCCAGATCGGAATTGAAACAGGCCACCGCATGGGCGGCATCAGCCGCAGCAACGGGAAAGCAGGAGCGCCCGAGGTTGGTATGAACCACCACTCCTGTGCCATTCAAAACCCTGGTCCAAGATTTTTCCAGCAGCGCATTTCTTTTGTCCACAAGCCTTTTCACCAGAGCGCTCATCAATTGGTTGCGCTCCAGAACGGGACCATTGGCCGTCAACAGCTCCTTACGCATCCCCTCCACCATGCGCCGTGACAAACGGGTCATCCAGTCACGAGAATGTCCAGCCAAAAGGGGTTCGATCCTCCTATCCTCCAAAATGGCGTTGATAGAGGGAATCTGGGCCAAGCGATCCGAAACTTGAGACATCTGTCGAAATTTCCTCTGCAAAGATCAGCATTATTTATAGACGCGCGAAAAGGCGAACTCACACGCACCCGTACGGACAATATCACGAGGCTTGAAAAGTACCAGAAAGACGCCCGCCTGTCCAGATAGCAAGTCCGGTAGAAACCTGTGCTTTCCAGGGGGAAGATTTGCTGTATCATGTCGCAATCGGGACAGACTTGGCTGACCCTCAGCGCGGACCAAAACCATACCCCCTCGGAGGATCCATTGCTAATCGGCCCCTCTTTTGCCCCCATTATCGCCAACAAGCTACCCCGTTTCCTTTTATTCCCGGTCCTGGCGATCATCCCTGGCTTGATCCTTGGCCTTTTCACCGGATGCGCCACCATCCCGACACCTCCACCACCGCAGGAAATTCCCGGCTATCAGCAGCTTTGCGAGGAGTTCGGACCTCGGGATTTCGGACCCCTGGTCGGCCGGCGCCTGGTCCTTGACCCCGGACACGGAGGGTTCTTCCGTGGCGCCCTGGGCCCAAGAGGGCTGTCCGAAGCTGAAGTTAACCTTGGCGTAGCCCTGTACCTGCGGGGTCTCCTGGAATGGGCCGGAGCCGAAGTGTACCTCACTCGGACCGCCGATTATGATTTTCTGGCCGGCACCGACTCTACCCTGGTAGCAGATCTGGCCTTCAGGGTTTCCATGAGCGATTCACTGCAACCCGATGTCTTTCTTTCAATTCACCACAACAGCACCGCATCCAGGGATAAAACCATCAATGAGACCCAAACCTACTATCCCCTGAATGACACCGGTGCCTCACTGGATTTGGCCCGAGCCGTACATCGTCACCTGGTTCGCAACCTGGAGATTTACCCCGCGAAGATTCTGCCGGGAAATTTCCACGTTCTACGCAACGCCACCGTCCCGGCGATATTGGGTGAACCAGCCATGATCTCCCACCCGGTGATGGAAGACCGGTTGAGCCTGGCGGCCAGCCAGGAACTGGAGGCCCAAGCCTACTTCCTGGGCCTGCTCGACTACTTTGCCGGCGGCACCCCAATCTGGTCCGGTGCCTCGATCGACACTTTTTGGGTTAAGGACACGGATTTACCCCCTCTGGTACAGTGGACCTTTCTGCCCTCCGGCCGGATTAGTACCCCTGATTCGAAAACCAAGCCCGGCCCCGGACCTGATCCGGGATCCTTTCGCCTGACCAGTGATGGAGCTGAAACGGGATTCCATCTCTCTGCCGATGGCCACACCGTGACTTGGCAGCCACAAGGCCCGGCCCCTTCTCAACCGGTAGAACTGATTCTGGAAGGCCAAAACCTGGCTGGACGAAGCGCTCCGCTTCGACGCACTCTCCTGATGCCTTCGGTTGGGAATCAAATTCGCCTCCGAATCCTCGTATCGGAACATGAAATCGATTCAGGGCCTTTCCTGGTCCACTGGCAATCCACAACCGGCTTTCCCGTCCCCCCTGGTTATCTGACACTTTCGCCCGGCGGCCCGGTCCGCCTAGGAGGCGGAGTTGAGGAGTGGTTGACGATCGACGATTCCCCCGAGCCGAATTCACTGACAGAGGCCCGTTTCCTTCCGGACGGAGCTTTTGCCGCCCTGGCCGCACCCTGCAAAGCCGACACTTTGCCACCCCTTCATGAGTGGCGCCTTATGGAAGGAGGCTCCGATGGTCCGGATCTTGGAATCTGGTTCAGGAAACACCCGTGGGTTGCCCGCGTCCTGCCCGGATCTCTCCCTCCCCTGTCTTGTCTGGTAAACCCTACAAATCCCGTCGTACCCATTCACGTTGAAGAACCGGTATGGATAACCGCCCGTGGATTATTGCCCTTCGTCACGGCAGCCCCCCACCTTGCGGAAGACCTCGGAACCGTTCTTCGGCACTCCCGGGTTTGGCAGGCAGTCCCTCTGTTGCCCGAAGTCATGGGCAAAGTTGTAATTTTGGATCCTGCCATCAATGAACCTCTCGGCCATCGCGCCGACTTTGGGACCGGTCGGGACATTGGCCCCCTTGGACTGCGCGGAACGGATGTCAACTTGGCGGTAGCCCGATACGCCGCTCGATTGCTGGCCGGAGCCGGAGCTGAGGTTCACTTGACCCACCGTGACGGAGCAAGAATTCCAAATCCTGACAAGATCCGCCTGGCCGAGCGGGAAAAGGCCGATTTATTCCTGACCATCGGCCGTGCCTCCACCCCCCGACAGGTTACAGCCGCCCATCACCCTGGCAGCACAGCCGGTGAGGCCTGGGCGAACTACTTTCTGCAGGCCTGGGGCCCGCTGTCCACCGAAGGAGACTCCCTTCTGGCCCATCCCTCCTGGGCCTACTTGCTGCGACATACGGCCTGCCCCGCCTTGGAGTTGGAGCTACCCGGTCCCAATAATTCGGATGACGAGGAGCGGCTGGGCAAAAGCGGCTGGCAACGAGCTGAGGCCAGGGCAGTATTTCTTTCAGTGGTTGCCGCCCTTGGCGAGACCCGCGCCCTGGACCTGACAATCCAACCCTTGGACATTGCAAGCAGGCTGAACACCGGGTTTCCCCCCGAAGCTATTGACTGGATGGAACTGGACGGGAATTTCATCTGGGCAGGGCATGAGGAAGATATTTACGGCCGTGATCGGAAACAATCATCTTCCCCTGACCCGGGAATTCCCATATCATCAAACATGGGTCCCGGCCTACCGGCCGTGACATCCCGCCACACTTTGGAAATCCACGCAGGATCCAGTTGGCAGCTTTGGCTTCTGGACCGCAGCAAGACAGGATGGAATTCACGCCTCCTTCTTCAAGGCCCCTGAGGTAACCGTGCACCGAAAAGCCCAACATACCGAATCCTCAGACTTCAAGAAAACCTCGTTCTCCACATCGGCCCAGTTGGCCTTCCGCCGCGGCTCCGGGCGTAGAATGGCGGGAGCCGTATTGGTAACCTTGGCCGGACTGGTCGCCCTGATCCTGCTGGGGCCCAGCCAGGAAGATATCAAAAAACGTTTTGAGTACTACGGCGCACCCGGCGACTTGAAGATCATGCCCGAGATTTCCATTGAGGACGGCAGTGACCAGATCCAGCAATTGCCCCAAACCCTGCAGACCCCGCCCCCTCCGGCAAAGATTGAGATTGAGCTGGAAGATCCCCTGGCCGAAACCAGGAAGCCGCTTCCCCACGAAACCTTCAACACCGAATCTCAGGCTGAAGAATGGCCCGTCGTGGACCCGAATCCAGACGCGGAATTAGCGGAGAGCAATCAGGCTAAACTTTCGCTACCCCGGCAATCCAACCCGGACTGGTTCATACTTGTTCAGATTTTGCCCCAATATCCCTTGACCGCTACAGCGGCGGAACAACGGATTCCAATCATCCAGGTACAGGTAGCTATCTTCGTGAATACAGAAGGAGACGTTACCGAAGCGATCATCCAGTCGCGGACCGCCAGCAGGGCCTTTACAAAAGAAGTCCTGGAAAAAATCAAGCAGTGGAAATTCGGCTGGAAGGTCGACCCCAAGGCTGGCCGTTGGATTGAACTCACCTTCAATTTCAACGGACCCTATGCTAAAAAGCCCAATGGGGAAGGTTGACAAGGACTGAACAAGGCGATCGTTCAGCGGAGACCCGGCTCTACCTCCTCGGGAAAATCTCCCTCTTCCATTCCACCAAGTGAATCGGCCAGGGCGCTCTCGAAAACCCAAGCCTCGGCGAACAGCTCGGCGGGGAAATGGATGATTTCCCCTGAATCGAACATCCGTACCGATTGACCGAATGAGTCCAGCCCTTCGGCATTAAACTCCCGGCTGGCCAAACGACTACCCAGGGCGGCCGTCAACTGGGCTCGGTTTGTGGCTCCGCTTTGCTGGATCGTGTCCAGGAGCATGCGTGTCGCCTGATAGGCCTTCAGCGCCAGGGGTGTGGCCTCACGGGGGTAGTTGGTCTCCACCCATTTGGAATTGAATTCACTGGTCCAACGGGGCTGAAACATCGCCAAATCGCTGGGTAGAAGAGATCTTTCCAGAACAGAGCCGGCCCGCTCTATCAACCGATCGGAGTTCAAGTTGCTGAGCCCCAGGATCATGGAGCCGGATTTGTAGAAATCCAGTTGCGGCCCCAACATAACCATCTGGTCAACGGTCGCCGGGGTGAAGATCACCTCCGGTCGATACTCCCGGAGGGAAAGGATAGGATCCTTGAAATCAGTGCCCTGGTCCAGATAGGAAGCCCTGGCCACCACCTGCCCGCCCAAAGCTTCCACCTCGAAAGCAAATACTTCGGCGTCCCGACGCCCCTCGGGATTATCCGGATAAAGAATGGCGAAGCGTTCCTTGAGCAATACGGTGACAGCCAACTGAGCCAGCAAACGAACCTCAAACAACCCGGCCATGTTGGTCTGAAAAATACCGGGGCCCAGTTTCCAAAGATTGTCGTTGGTGGCCGTCGGAGACACCATGGGCACACCGTATATATCGTTGACCAGAGCGGCAGCGGCTGTAGGAGCGCTCATCAAGGCACCCAGGACAGCAATACTGCCCTCCTCGGAACAGAGTCGCCGGGCCGCCAAGGCAGCGGTCACGGGATCTCCGGCGGTATCCTCGACCTTGAGCTCGAATTGAGTGCCCATTTCTTGATTGGCCGCATCCAAGGCCATGAGGGCCGCATCCACAAAAGCATTACCCAGCAGTGCGTACTTCTCGGTCAGGGGACTCAACAAACCGATCTGGTTGAACTTTTCCGGTTGCTGGGAAGCCAGCCAGGGCCGTGCCCCCACGCTCTGGGGATCCTCCAGTAATTCACGGGCAAGTACTGTCCAGTGGTCTTCCAATCCGACAACTTCGAGAGAATCGACGACCCGCTCCGCTTCGCCGAACTCACCTCTTTTCAAGAGCTCACGAACCCTGAGGAAACCCATGTAGGTCCAAAGTCTTGAATCGGGCTCCAAAGACATCAGCTGAGCCAACTTAACGGGAACCAGATGTTCGAGGAAAATATCGGCGTGGGGCGTTCCATCGGGCGAGGTGGACTTTACTGGATCACGGTCGTGGTAGCGAACCAGGAAATGAGCGGCAGCCAGCGTATCTCCAGCGGTCGCCGCCAGATTCGCTCCCCGCTGCAGAGCCTTGTCGAACAAGGGACTTTCGGGAAAAAGAGTCAGTAGCTCCGTTACAAAGCGTCGAGCCCGACTGATCTCCCCCAGGCGATCCGCCGAATCGATCGCCATGTCCAGAACCTCGTCATTACGCTGGAATCGAGAGTGATAATCAAGGAGATTACCGGCGATTTCCAACGTCTTGCGGTCCCGGTGCAGTTGGTGCTCCATTACCATCTTGGCGTACAAGCGTTTGGCGTGGGCCAACTCGGGGCCTTCAAGTCCGACCGAGGAAGTTACCGACGCCGGACGAGTCCCCCCGCAACCGGCCATCCAGCCCAAACCAACTACCACCATCAGGCATGATGCAAAAACCAAAGGCAGCCGGAACAGCTTGCGCGACATGAGGGCCTCCTAATTCACCGTGAACCCAAAGGTCCCCAGCACCTTGCCCGTTGCGTCCAGTACCTTGACTTCCCATTTGCCGGTCCATCCAGGTAAAATTTTCTTGGAGGACCATGTCCGCCAGTCGGGTGATCCGACATTCAATTCGACCCGGGCCTTGGACTGGCCTTCGTGGTACCAGGCATGGGTAATGGTCGTTGGAGCTTCCAGCCCCTGGATCCTGGTCAAACAGTAAATCTGCTCAACATCGGCCCAAAATTCATCGGCCTGCCCGGTAAGGGCCCTGTTTTCCCGATCAAGGTCCGGTCCAAAGACTGCCTCGATTACCGGACTTGAAACGGCCTCAGTGGACGGAGCCTCGGTAGCAACAGCCTCGACAACTTCAGCCTCCGTGGCATCGGCATCCTGACTGATTGCGCTGGAGACCATACCCACAGTCACCAAAACCACCAGAACAAGAATTGATTTCCAGGGCAAACTTTTACCGACCGTTACTTGGTCGGAACCGGTTCGCAAGACTCTTTTCATGGCCTTTCCTCCCTTAATCCAAATCCCGGAACGCCCACCTTGATCAGGTGCCTGTCATCCGTACCATACCCTACTTGCGTAGATCTTCAATACTTGTTGGGTTAATGGCCTTTGAATTGCCCATGTTCTCCAAAATGTACTGGGTATCGGGAGCCAACTCACTGTCCGGATATTCTTTCAGCAATCGGGTCAGAAGCTTGGCTCCCTCTCGGCGATCCATCAAATCGTCCAGAACCAGGTTCCCGGAGAGGAAAAGGGCATCGTCCGCCCGATCGCTCTCGGGATAATCGGTGTAAAGCATCTTGTAGAGTTCCAATTTCCTATCCGTGTCTTTTACTGCGCGGGCCCGGGCAAACAACTGTTCCACGTTCATCCCCTCACCAGGAGCAAAGATCCCGTGAAACACTATTTCCGAGGACTTCCTCGCATCCTGCAGGTAGGTATCGACAAGATTTTTCTGATAGTTGGGCCTCATATCACTCTTGACTTGGTGCTGGGCCTCTCCAAAAGTCATGGAACGGTCGTACTCCCGGTTTTGGATCTCCACTACATGCCAACTGTCCCCAACCCTGATGGGAGGATTAAATCCATCTTGCAAATCATAGGCCAAGGTAGTGAAGGTATTCGGGTCCTGAACCTTGGGTATGTACCCGCCCTTGTTGAACCAACCCAGATCGCCCCCATCGACAAGGGTCTTCAAGTTGGTGGAAAAATCCCTTACCACAGTGAGGAAGCGGTTCTCATAATCTCCCGTCAGCAACTTTTCGTAGACAAGATCGGCATCCTGCTTGGACGCACACTCCACGTGCCGCGCCAGCACCATGCCCTTCTTCTTATAACTCTCCCGGTTTTCGATAAAATAATCCTGGATCTCTTCCTGGGTCGGCTCTTTGCCCCGCAGGATACCGATCTTTCTCATGGCCGTATCCATTGTGATACGACGTTCGGAAATCAGGGTTCGGGCTACCGACTGTTCATTATACAGTTTCAGCTCCACAGCCCGCTGGACCAGAATTACCTGATCAACCATATCCTTCAGCAAAAGGCGTTGTCCTTCGGGACCCGAATAATAGTTCCTTTTTGCAGCAGGCAATTCATCCATCCGGAGTTCCATGTGCGCTTCGGTGATGGACAAACCGTTGACCTCGGCCACGGCCGGAGAGATGGTGTTGGCTCCGTCCCCGAATAGAGGCAAGTACTCGAATTCGGCCGCATCCTCCACACCCTGGCAACCGGCCAGGATCAGAAAGAGAAGGCTCAGACAGGAGAACAATGTGTAACGGCGAATTGACATCAATTTAGTCTCTCCTTGAATTGACTCCCCGGACTTAACAGCCGGCGGGATCAGGGGCTTACGGAAGCGGTCAGAGCAGGTCGTCCCGACCGGTTTTCTCCAGGGCAACGATGACTTCCTTGAGGCGCTGAGCTTGATCCTTGCGGCAAACCAACAGGGCATCCGCACTATCGACGATGATCATATTCTCCACACCCACCAGGGCAACAAGTTTCTCCGGAATCATTAGGATATTGCCCCGGCTGTCCACCGGCAGCAGATCGGCCCGACCAAGATTTTCCTCGGGCAGGGGTTCGGCGAGTTCACCCCAGGCATCCCAGCTGCCCAGATCCGACCACCGGAAGTCGGCGGCCAGCAAAGCAAAACCGGTCAACTTTTCCATTACGGCCACATCCAAAGAAACGGCAGGGCAATCACGGTAGGCAACATCCAACGCCTCAGCAAAGGATTTGGTTCCATGCCTATCTACCGCCGGCTCCACGAAACGGCGTATTTCTGGGATATCAGAGTCGCAGGCCTTTTCGAAAAAACGGGGATTCCAGACGAATATTCCGCTGTTCCAAAAGTGTTTCCCACCTCGTACGTACTGTTCGGCAGTAGAAAAATCGGGTTTTTCCACGAACCCCAGGCCGGTGCCCACCCCGGAATCCGGAAAATCTTCAGCGGCCAGGATATATCCATACCCCGTCTCGGGCCGAGTGGGGGGAATGCCCAAGGTCAGTACGGTTTCATGCTTCGCTACGTGATCGAAGGCCATCTGGAGTTGGGATCGAAATTTTTCGAGATCCGGGATGTAGTGGTCGGCGGGCAACAAGGCCACCGGAGCGGCGGGATCAATCCGCCCTGCCACTCCCATGCCCAGTACGGCGCAAGGAGCAGTATTTCTCCCCACAGGTTCGTTGATAACCTGTTCAGGGCTCAATTCTGGCAATTCAGCCCTAGTGGGTTCAGCCAGGGAACCGCTGGTAATGACCAGAATCCTGTCGGCCCCCACCAAGGGTTCGATGCGGTCGAAAGTTTCCCGCAGCAGGCTCCGTCCGGACGACAAAGCCAGCAATTGTTTGGGACGATCCGCCCTGCTGAGAGGCCAAAACCGCGTACCCCGGCCCCCGGCCATGATGATGCAGATTCCCCGACTCAAAGGCCGGAGTGCATTGCGCGAGGGAAGCGTCATGATATTCGTTGCGCTCCGGTTAGCTTTTGACGACCCAGACCTTGGCCATCACTTCCACTTCGGCATGCAGCTTCACGGGCACGGAATACACACCCAACTGCTTGATCGGCTCATCCAGGATGATCTGCCTGTGCTCGAACGCCATGTTTTCGCTCTTCAGGGCCTCGGCGATATCCCGCGCCGTCACCGAACCAAAAAGCTTTTCATCATCGCCGGCTTGCACGGTAAGGGTACAGGATATTTCACCCAGGCTGGAAGCCAATTCCTCGGCACCGGCCTTACGCAGTGAATCCCGCTTGGTCTCAAGCTTCATATGCTCGGCGACCAGCTTACGGTTCCCTTCAGTGGCCGTAACGGCCATGCCCTTGGGAATCAGGTAATTCCGCGCATAGCCCCTCTTTACCGAGACGGTCTCACCCATCTGGCCCAGGTTATCCATGCTCGTCATCATGATCACGTCCATCTCAAACCACCTTTACTCAATCTCACGCGCCAGATATCGGCGCCTCATGTCCACCCATTGATCAGCCAATCCAAGAACCAGCGAAGTAACCAGCAACATGAGGACCAAGGGCATCCCCATGATCAGCCAGAAAATCACCTGCACGGGTCCCGGCAAGATGCGCGAAGTAAAAAATGTCTGCACGGCCAAACCCTGTAAGCTGATCAACATTCCAGCTACCAGGACCAGGTTCAGCCCCGACGTGGCCAGGTATGGCAACCGGGTCAAAAGAAGACCCATTCCCAGCACCAGGACCCAGACCAGGTAAAAGGGCAGTCGCCATCCCGTAAAGGATCCGACACTCCGCAACCCGGGCGCTCCCCCGGACAACCTGGCCAGCCAGGCAACCAACAGCAGGATCAAACCGGACTGACCGAGAACCCCCACCACCAACAGGGACGGAAAAATTCTCTCCATCACCCCGATCGCCTCTTCCAGGCGGGCCTCTTCTCTCTGTCGAACCTGTCCGAGTTCGGATTCACCCAACCCTTGCCATAGGGTTTCCTCCATGCTTTCCAGAGTTGCACTCCGAAAAACGTCGAGGTTTTCCCGAACCGGGACTTTAAAAGCCGACCAGATCAGGACCGGTGCCAAACAAAGCGTAACCGCCAACAAACCGGCATCCAGACGCCATCGCATTCCAAGAGCCAGACCTGCTGCCAATCCCGCCGCCATATTACCACCCACCTGCCAAGCAATATCCCGTGGCAACACCATCAGGAATATGATCAGAAGGCCACCGGCAACGATTAGGACCAACCGGCGAGTTCTTCCCGCCAACAGGGCCCATCCCCAGAGGGACGAAATCATGAAGGGAAAAACCAGCAGAAAGGATATTATCCAACCCGCTGAACCTCCCGTCGGATCCAGTTCCTCCGGAACCTGGACAGTTGCCAACGTGAGCAGTCCAGTGACCACCCCGGCCAATAATGGCGGAAAGGCAACACGCCAGGAATTTCCCAAACCGAACACTTCAGATTACCTGTAGTATTCCTTGACGAACGGCAACAAGGCCAAGTGCCTCGCCCTCTTGATGGCTACGGCCAGCGGACGTTGGTACTTGGGAACGGTCCCCGTGTTGCGTCGAGGAGCAATCTTGCCACGCTCCGTAACGAAACGGCGCAGGAATTCCCCGTCCTTGTAATCGATGGCGATCATTCCGGTCTTGCTGAAATAGCAGACCTTGGGCTTGCCATGCCTTCTGTTCTTTTTCTTCTTCTTGATCCGAAGGTTCTTGCGCGCCATCGGATCCTCCTTTTCTGGATCGCGCCGGCGGGAGTATTCCCACCCGACGTCAGGTCAGGTCAAATTATTCAGAAATTCAACGGCTTCACTCGGCGACGGGAGCCTGCACAGGAGCACTCTTCGCGGAATCCTGTTGCCGCTTGAGCCGGGCCGCGCGGTTCCTGTCTTCCCACTCCTCGTCGACAACGATCAGATGACGCAGGACCTGATCATCCAGACGGAACTGTTTGTCGAGCTCGGTGATGGCCTCGCCATTGCTCCGGAACTTGAGGAACATGTAGTTCCCCTTGTTCTCATGCTGGATTTCATAGGCTAGACGACGCACGCCCCAGTGGTTTTCCTGGGTGATTTCGCCCTCGTACCCGGTCAGGATATCCTTGACCTTGGCCACGCGGGATTCCATCTCGCTCTCGGGCTGGTCAGCCTTCAAGATAAAGATGAGTTCGTATTTTTTCACTGGTAACACCTCCCTCCGGACAGATCGACCCTGGTCTTTATTCCCGTCGAAACAAACAGCGCGTGCAGTTCAACGAGTCAGCCAGAGTAGGGATGTGAATTCCAGCCTTGCGACTGGATTATTTTCCCGGAAAATCCGGGGTTACTGCATTTCACAGCAGCGGGCAATATATCCCACCACCGGAGCTAACGCAAGGAAAACCCCCTGCCACCCTTATTCGGCGTCCGGCAGGATTCTGCGGTTGAACCGTGAAGCAGCCTGGTTCACGCCCAGATCCAGAACGCACTCCAAGGCCTGAATTGCCTGATCCACCTGATCGCCGACCTGTTCTTTCTCCTCGGGCAAAAACGGGCTCAGGACATATTCCGACCATTCACCGGGAGGCACGGATCCATCACCACCGGCGATGCCCAGTCGCAAGCGAGGCAATTCCTGCCCTCCAAGAGCCTGAATCACCGAATCCAAACCGTTCTGCCCCCCACTACTACCCCGCGCACGCAATCGCAGTGAGCCAAGCGGCAGCGATAAGTCGTCGCAAACCACTAAGGGTCGGAACCCCTGGGACTCCGGGTCGGTAGAACCAGTCAGTTCGATTCCCCGCCGTCGGCTCCAGTCCAGAAGAGCCTCCCCGCTACAATTCATGTACAGTTGAGGTTTGAGGAGGATCAGGGTCCGATCCTCGCTATTCAGGGTCGCCTGTTCACAAACTGAATCAATATCGGCAAAGGCAATTCCGAAGCGGGCGGCCAAATGTTCGACGACCTGGAACCCTATATTGTGACGGTGCCCAACGTAGTTGGGGCCGGGATTTCCCAGCCCCACAATCAAGAAAGTATTCTCGGCGGCCACGGGCCCACCTCTTCCTGGAACCATATACCGAACCGGACCCAACCATCTCCTCCAGGGAGAAGGAGCGGTTAGTCCCTGTCCTTGGTGTCTTTTCCGTCCTTGGTGTCTTTTCCGTCCTCGGTCTTATCCTCGGCACCTTCTTCACCTTCGGCGCCTTCTTCACCTTCGGCACCTTCCAGATCCTCTTCAACCACTTCTTCTACTATCGCCATGGGAGGCTTGATGTTCAGCACCAGGATCTCAGGATCGGAAACAATCTCACCGACAGGCGTTTGGAGGTCCCGAACGAATATCTTGTCGTTCAAGTTCAGTTCGGAAATATCCACTTCGATGAAATCGGGTAGCTGGCTGGGACGACAGCTGATTTCGACCTCGTTCAGGGATTGGGCAACCGAGCCTTCACCGGTCTTAACCGTCTCGTTCATACCCACTATCTGAATAATAACCGAGACCGTGACATCCACACCCCGGGGAATTTCAAACAAATCCACGTGCAGAACATCATCGTTCACAGGATTAGTCTGCAATTCCTTCAACAGGGCGATGGCACCATCCTCAACGCCTTCCTCCTTGAGAGCAAAGATCGCGCTGCTACCGGAGAGTTTGTTCAACACCTTCTGGAATTCGTGTAAATCCAGTTCGATGTTCTCGCTGTTCCGGTCTTGGCCGTAGATCACGGCAGGAATTCTGCCGGCCGCGCGGCTACGCCGATTGGCATTCTTTCCCTTGGTGGACCGGGGAAAAACATCCAGATTAATGAGACCCATAACTCCAACTCCTGAAAAACTGACCGTCGAAACGGCCGAAAAAAGGGCTCGACGCGCTGTAGCGACAAGAAACCTTCTGGCACAATGGCCTGCTGGACGATCCGCTCCCGGCCGACCACTTGGGAGAGCTACTCCGGGCCTTCGGCGGGATCACCCCGATATGCAACGCTCAAACAAATACTTATGCCAAGATATGTCAACCCGAAGGTGAAAACCCAAGATATACCACTCGTTGCTATCCCGGCGCTTTGCGGTGGTTCACTATTGGTCCGAGAACCTGGACGCGCGTAGTACCACGAACTTGGGATGCGCGGCGAGCGACTCGCAGCTGGAAAACAGTCGTTTAAGTTTCAAGTGATATCCCAAGTGGCGATTGCCCACAACGTAAAGCCTGCCGCCGGGCCGTAATGACCGCTTGGCTTGCACAAACATTTCCCACGCGATCTGATCTCCCCGATTCTGTCCCTGGTGGAAGGGCGGGTTGCAGACCACAAGATCCAGACTCTCGGCTTCGGCCGGGTCCAACCCGGCGGACACCTCGAATCTCAACCTTTCCCCAACCCCCTTTCCTACCAAACCGGCCCGGACAGCGTTCTGCCGGGCACTGGCTACGGCCTGATAGGACTCGTCCAGGCCCAGAATGGCCGCGTTGGGACAGTTGCGGGCCAGAGCCAGGGCCAGTACGCCGTTGCCGCAGCCAAGGTCGGCGATCTTCAATGGTTCATCCGTGGCCGGAAGATACTCCAACAGTACCCGTGTACCCAGGTCCAGCCTACCGCGGGAAAAGACATTGGACCCCCCAAGCAGGCTCAACCCGAACTCCTCCAGGTCGAAAACCGCAGGGGGCAAACCCGGCGAAAGGCTCAGGTCAGGATCAAAACGGGTGTGGGCCAGGCGCGCCTTCTTCCAACCCCGGGAAGTTTTTGTAGGACCCAGCACCGTCTCCAGCAGTTGGAAGGCACGGGCCGGACTGTGCTTGATCATACCGCCGCTGATAATCGTGGTTTCAGCGGTCAGAGCGGGTCTGAGACGAAGCAGAAGATCTTCCCACCAAACCATGGATTTGGGAAATTTCATCAGAACCAGGTCTACCGGCCCGGCCGGATCCCGATCCCCTGGCAAAAATTCCACGGAATCCCTCGGCAACCCGTTCAGACTGAGATTGTGGGCCAGAGCCAGCTCACCCAGGTGGGAATCACTCCAACTGGTTATCCGTTGCTCGGGGAAAACCGAAGCCAGGGCGGTGGCCAAGGCACCGAAGGAATCGTTGACGATCAGAGTTGCATGATCTGAACGGGCCGCGGGATTTTCCCTGCATTGTTGCAAAAGGTATTCATCAGCGGAATCCCACGCCCGCAGACGATCGTCCTGACGCAGAGGCATTCGCTCCAGGCGCAGAGATCGGTCGGCTAGGTGAAGAGTCTCCACTACAGAAACAGGGCGCTGACCGTTTTTTCCTGATGGATCCGGTCAATGGCATCGGCCAGCAGGGGAGCCATGTCCAGCACCTTGATCTTCGGACAATCGTCAAAACGTTCGAAGGGGATTGTGTTGCTGACGACGATTTCCTTGATGGGCGAAGCATTAAGCAGCTCAAGGGCCTGACCAGACAAAACGGGATGAGTACAGCAGGCGGTAACCGATAGAGCGCCTTGATCCTCTATGCAGGCGCGGGCCGCATCGGTAAGAGTGCCCGCCGTGTCGATCATGTCGTCGAAGATCACCACGTCCATGCCTTTGACATCCCCGATGAAATTCATCACCTCGGCCTTGTTGGGCTCCGGTCTCCTCTTGTCGATAATCGCCAGATTAGCCCCCAAACGCTTGGCGAAAGCCCGCGTCATCTTGATGGAGCCCACGTCGGGAGCCACAACCGCCAGGTTCTCCCGCGGGAAATCCTCGAAATGCTTGAGCAGTACCGGCGCGGAATAGAGGTGATCCAGGGGAATATCGAAAAATCCTTGAATTTGGGGAGCATGAAGATCGATGGTAAGAACCCTGTCGGCCCCGGCCTTGGTGATCAGGTTGGCCATCAGGCGGGCCCCGATCGGAACGCGGGGCTGGTCCTTGCGATCCTGCCTGGCGTAACCGAAGTACGGAATCACCGCGGTTACCCGCTGGCAGGAGGCCCTCTTAACTGCGTCCAGGATCAACAAAAGCTCCAGAATATTTTCCGCCGGAGGCATCGTCGACTGTACAATAAAAACGTCCGTACCCCTGATATTCTCTTTGATCTGGATATGGATCTCTCCATCCGAGAAGCGGCTGGCCTCCACTTCGGTAAGCTTGATGCCAAGGTTCTCGGCTATGAGTTCTGCCATGGCGTTGTGGGAATTCCCACCGATCAAAACCAGTTCTCTGCTCATGGGTTCATTCCTTTGCTCTGGGCCGGCGGATCTCCGGGGACGAGTGCCTAATCTGAGAAAACGCGCAGAGAAAATCAACGGAAAAAAATCAGGGAGAAATCGAGTAGGTTGAGGGTGTGGGGGGAAAACGGTAAGCCGATACTGGCTGGGGCGGCAGGATTCGAACCTGCGAATGCATGGACCAAAACCATGTGTCTTGCCACTTGACGACGCCCCAGTCAGAAAAGGTGGTCAGAAACTCTCTTCCATCTCGGAACCATGGCCACTGGTGCCAAGGTCGCCGTGATTAGCCGGAGGAGGAATTTCCCCGTTCTCCACGCGCTGAATTTCCTGACGATAGGCGGCAATCACCTGGTTTTCCATCCACTCCCGGGTCCCCATGTTGATAGGGTGAGCAATATCCTGGAATGTCCCGTCCCGGCGTTTGCGGCTCGGCATCGCAATGAAAAGACCAGAAGCTCCCTCGATGATCTTCAGGCCCCTAACCACAAAAGCATTATCCAGGGTTATGCTGGCAAACCCCTTCAGTTTGTTGTCATCACGTAAGGTGATGCGGATTTCAGAAATTTCCAAGGCTTTCCCTCTCCGTAGCGAGTTCCAACCAGGGTCGGAAACAGGTTGGGCGATCAACCATCGCCAACTTGCACACCTGTTGTATGCGGCCCCACAACCCGAACAAACAACCCGGCCGAAACCAGATCCTCCCTGAGCTCCGAAATATCTTCGCCCTCCCCAAATACGGCAACCACCGCAGACCCACTGCCGGACAGCATGGCAACGGGGGCTTCCTCCCTCAATTGCAGGACCAATCGCTGCAACAACGGCTGCTGGGGCAAGACCGCTTCTTCAAGCCGATTAAAGCCGGGCCATGCAGTTTGCGGAAACCTAGCCAGAATCGACTTGATAACGGCGATATTAACTTTACTGACATTTACTGTCAATCCCATTTTCAAATTTCCATAGACTTCATTTGTCAGTAACTTCAAGTCAGGTTTGGCAATAAGGAATTGGCCGGTCCTGATTCTGGGCAAAGGCATCAGGAGAGTGCCGATGCCTCGGCCCAAAGCGGTCCCTCCATTGATGAAAAAGGGAACATCCGCCCCGAGAGGAGTCCCGAGTCTTTCCAATTCAGCGGAGTCCAAATTAGTGCCGAAAAGCCGGTCGCATGACATCAAGACCGCGGCGGCGTCGCTACTACCGCCTCCCAGCCCAGCGGCCACGGGAATGTTCTTTTCCAGTTCGATCAATAACCGCCCAGAGAGACCCATTTCCCTACAAAAATGAGCGGCAGCCTGCCAACAAAGATTGGTTTCGTCAGCAGGAACAACTTCCTTCGGCCTTACCGAAACCTCAATATCCGACTTCCCTCCGACATATTGTTCGGCCAGAGTAACCTTTACTTCGTCGAACAGGGAAACCGCCTGCAGGATGGTTTCCACCTCGTGATATCCGTCGTGGCGTTGCCGGAGAATTTCCAAATGAAGATTGACCTTGGCCGGTGCACGGGCAATAACGGACCGGTTCACGATCTTCTTTCCATTTGTAAATTCGGAATCCATTTTTATATCCCACTTTCGGCCGGGCCGGACCGGTTCTCACTGTATTCCTGAAAAAGTCTGCCCCAGGGGCTGCCCCGGTGCTTCTTGAGTATCCGTGGTTTACGAAAAGTCCGCCAGAACCAGCCTCCTCCGGGCATTTCCAAAAGACTGGTTCCTTTGGAGCCCAAAGTGGCCGCCGAAACCTGGAAGTCAAGATCCTGCAACTCCCGTGACCCAACCAGACTGATGTCGGACTTGGACACGGCGCCTAGCTTGCGCTCACCACACAAGCGCAACCATGGAATATTACGCGGTTCAAAGCCGGCCAGGCGGGCGGCAACCGCATCAACGGCAACAGGATCAGTTCCAGCCAGCAGGACATTCCTGGCAACCGATTGAGATTCTCCACCCCTTGAAACACCCCACAAGGTGGCGTCCATTACCGCCCCCATGACTGGGAACACCTCCTGGGCAAGAGCCACACACTCGGCCCGGACCTCGCTCAAAGGGGCCTGAAGCTTGCGGCGAAGATTACCGTGCAGCCCCTGGAGCATGGCCACCGACCCGGCCAGGGGCCAGCCGGAAAGAATTCTGAGAACAGGCATCAAGAGAACCGGACGGCCCTGCAGCGGTGACGGCAACACCAACCCGCCAGGCAGGGCTGAAGCCAGCGAAGGCATGGGACGCTGTGGGTGGACCGGATAATCCACCCAGCCCGAAGGGCAAGCCTGGACAGCGCTGTTTCTAGCCAGCACACCTTCCCAAGCCCAACCTCCGGTAGAATCCAGGAAACCGCCCCCATTCAGATCCAAGGCCACGACATCCCACTGTCCAAGAGAATTACCCGAATCCGTCGTGTCTGGTCCTGTCCCGACATCGCACCCGGGCCGGGTCCCTTCAAGAACCCGCAAGACCCCTTCCAATTGCCATGGCGGCGTTCCTGCCCCGGGAAACCACCCACTCCGATCACGGCTAGCGAACAAGGCCGGGCGATCGTCAAATAAGGATGCATCGATCCCGGCCAATTCCATCACCCGTCGATAATCATCCAGTATGGTTTCGGGCCGAACCAGAACCACGGCCACGGTCGATTGCATATCCAGCTCCCATTACGTCTATCCGGAATCTTCACACCCCATTGCGAAACCATCGGGATGTAACCCACCTCCGACAGGAGTTAGATTCCGATCACCCACACTGCAGCGCAGGCCCAAAAGATCACCACCACTTGCAGGATGAAATCACTCAAAAGAATCTCATGCGGTTTCCCGCCCATTTTTTCCTTGTAGACCAGGTACTGGTAACGGCCAAGGCCCAGCAGCACCAGGGGAACAGTGTACACCAGATTACGGGTACCGAACTCGGCCACCGTATGGGGCCAGACCGTATACAAGGAGTACATTACCATGGTCAATCCCAGACTGATCCCAATCAGCGAGTCCAGCATGGGTTCTGTATATCCCCGCAGGACAGGCCGACTTTTTCCATCGGCTGTCTCAACCTTCATGAATTCATCCCGCCGCTTGCAGAATCCCAGGTACAGGGACAGAAAGAAGGTGCAAAGAAGCAACCAGACGGAGATTCCCACCTTGGGGCATCCCGGCAGCAGAACCATTACTCCGGCTACCGCCCGGATAACAAAACTCATGCCGATACCGGTCACATCCAGAATCGGGACTTTCTTCAACCAGCGTGTGTAAAGCCAATTCCAGAAAAAGAAAAACGCAACGGAAGCAAGGAATGGCATGCCGAAAAAACTGGCGGCCACCAAACAACCCACAAGTAGTTGGAACCCCAGGCTCACCCCTGCCCGAACCGGAAGTCTGCCGGAAGCGATGGGACGATTGCGCTTGTCGGGATGAAGGCGATCCAGCTCCCGGTCCACCACATCGTTCAGGACATAGATGACACCCGAAGAAAGGCAGAAGACCGCCGCGCCGGCCACCGCGCGAGCCAGACAGTCCAGATCTCCAACTTTTTTGGCAAAGATCAATCCCGCAAAAAGCAACAGGTTCTTGGTCCATTGCCGCGGTCGGAGACTTTCCAGAAACGGTCTCCAGTTTTTCATTTCAGCACCTGGCACCATTCATCCATTCCTCAAGGATCTGGCACAATAAATGGCCCATGGCTATGTGAATTTCCTGGATACGAGGAGTAAAGTCGGCAGGTGCCAAGAAGGCGGAATCCACCATGCCCAGCAACTTCCCCCCGTTTCCACCCAGAAAACCGTGTACCTTCAAACCCAGGTTCCGGGCAGCCTCAGCAGCCAGGATGCAGTTGTCGGAATTCCCGGAAGTAGTGATCACCAGCAGAACATCCCCGGTTCGGCCGAGAGCTTCCACCTGCCGGGAAAAAATGTGATCGAACCCGTAGTCGTTGCCCACGGCAGTCAGAATCGAACTGTTGGGAGTCAAGGATTGGGCTCGATAGCCAGGCCTGTCAACCTGGAACCGCCCCACCAACTCGGCTACGATATGCTGGCTATCCGAGGCGCTCCCCCCGTTTCCACAGACCAGGAGTTGCCCTCCGGCATTCCAGGCGTCCTGAACATCGGCTGCCAACCTGACAACCGCCTCCAGGTGCCCTGCATCCAACTTGGACAAGGCAGACTGCAAGCCTGAAATAGTGTCCTGGAAAAATTGGGTGGCGACTCTTTCCCGAGCCGGGTCCGGGGAGGATGACATGGTCTTGGCTAATCCTTTCCGGCCGCTCCGATCGGCGGTCCCGGATCGGCGGGGTTTATTGGAATCGGGACCGACCCGAAGTTAGTAAAGGCAGATATCTAGCCAATGCATCCTGCCAGCCGGGCCTGGCGGGACATCCTGCTTCCTCCAGCCGTCGGCTCCGCAGCACCGAACAATTCGGGCGGACTGCGGGGCGAGGATAAACATCGCTGCCGCAGGGCTGAATTCGGTCCGGATCGCTTCCCGTCAAAACCGCAACTTCCCGAGCGAGGTCGTACCACGTACAAACGCCGGAATTAGTGGCGTGGAAGATGCCACCCAGTCCCCGATGAACCAGGAACCCGATCACGTGAGCCAGATCCCGGGTAAAAGTCGGGCACCCTTCCTGATCGTTCACAACACTCAACGATTCCCGTTGGGAAAGCAACCGCAATATGGTGCGGGGGAAGTTGACCGGTCCATCACCGAAGAGCCAACTCGTACGGACAATCTGCCAGGGCGTAGATAACGCAGCAACAATCTCCTCACCCTGGGCCTTTGTCAGCCCATAGCGGTTGACAGGATCACGCGGCTCTTCCTCATCATAGCCGCCACCGGCATCAGCCCCGCTGAAGACGTAGTCGGTGCTGATGTAGGTCAGCCCACAACCTGAACGCCCGCACCATCCGGCCAAGTTTTCGGTGGCCGTCACATTGGCGCTATGAGCCTGGTCCGGAGCCGATTCAGCACCATCAACGTCCGTCCAGGCAGCACAATGGACAATCCACTGTGGATCGACTCTTTGGCAAATGTCTTCGGCGATTCCCGCAAGAGCGAGATCTCCATCTTCCAGGTCAACGCCGACCGGTTCCTGCGCGACGGCCAGGTAATCCATACAATCCCGACCGAGCATCCCCTTGCACCCTGTAACCAGAATCTTCAAGATTATCCCTCGTACTCCATGTCCGATTCCATCCCGGGCTTTGTATCGCGGGTAGCCTTAACGGCCAGCCCGATTGAGAAACCGCGTCCCTGCAAAAAACGGATGACCTTGGCCTCGGCCTTACGATCCGGACCACCCACCTGACCTGTTCGCCCACTACTTTTGCTCCACTTTTGAGCCGCTGCGTGGTGTGCGAGCTCTGCCTCCCTCACCGGATCAAGCACCTCCTGCGCCGCATTGGCCGCGACCGGACCGGGAACCTTTTTGGCCCGCAGTTTGGAGATCAGGTAATTCCGGCCCACCGCCCGAGTCAGGAGGCAGTCCCGGCACCAGGCTTCGGCGAAAGTTCGATCGGAGTATATGCCTTGAGCCGTCATTTGTTCCAGAACAGCATCGATCCCCTGGGAGCTGAATCCTTCCGCAAGAAGTTTTTCCCGCACTCGGGCCACCGGCTGCAGGCGACGGTCAAGCAATGTGAAAAGGCGGCGGGCGATACCTTTTCGCTCCGCCGCCATCTGGATTTCCAACAGTAGAGGAGAATCCACACACTCCCCTGCTTGAGGTAACCGATCCGGCACCGAGTCCGGCGCCAGCTCGAACACCTCGCCGGTCGACAGGGCCAGGAACACGGCTCCCTGCTCCTGTCTGACCGACATCAACAGCGGTTGATCATTTTCAGCCAAGACAGATCAACCTCAGGCCTTGCGTTCCACACGGGCCGAGCCCCCACCGGCCTTGGCGGCTGCAGCCTTGTCCAATGTTCCCGGCGCGGCGGCACTACTCTTCCCAGCTCCAGCATCGACGGGATTGTCCTCGGTTTGACCTCCTGAGCCAATGCCATAATGAGCCAGCACCAATGCCTTGATCTGATCGAACAGGTCCTTGTTCTCCTTCAGCAGGATGCGGGCATTCTCCCTGCCCTGCCCCAACCGCTCTTCACCGAAACTGTACCAGGCTCCGGATTTCTGGACCACTTCGGCGGCCACGCCCAGATCGATCAGGTCTCCCTCAACGCTGATGCCCTCGCCGTAGATAATATCGAACTCGGCCTTCTTGAAAGGCGGAGCCACCTTGTTCTTGACCACCTTGACGCGGACCTGGTTGCCGATCACCTCTTCACCCTGCGTGATCCCGCCGATCCGCCGGATGTCCAACCGAACCGAGCTGTAGAATTTCAGGGCGTTGCCACCGGTGGTCGTCTCGGGGTTACCGAACATAACGCCGATCTTCATCCGGATCTGATTGGTGAACATGACCAGCGTATTGGTCTTGGCGATGGCACCCGTCAGTTTCCGCAGCGCCTGCGACATCAACCTGGCCTGCAGCCCGACGTGTGAATCACCCATTTCGCCCTCGATTTCGGCCCTCGGCACCAGGGCCGCCACCGAATCAATGACGATGATGTCCACCGCGCCGGAACGGACCAGCATTTCGGTAATTTCCAGGGCCTGCTCACCGGTATCCGGCTGGCTGACCAGGAGATTGTCGATATCCACGCCCACCTTGCGGGCATAGAGTGGATCCATGGCGTGCTCCGCGTCTATGAAAGCCGCCACCCCTCCCTGTTTCTGGCAATTGGCGATGACTTCAAGGCAAACGGTGGTCTTGCCGCTGCCCTCAGGCCCATAAATTTCAACGACCCGCCCCTTGGGTAATCCGCCAAGGCCCAGGGCTATGTCCAGGGAGAGGCTACCGGTGGGAATAGCTTCGATCTGGTCGTAGACCTTATTCTCGCCCAACAGCATGATTGATCCCTTACCGAACTGCTTCTCGATCTGCGCCCGGGTCAAGTCCAGGGCTTTGGCCTTGTCATCCTTCTTGTTCTGCGCCATATGCTTCATCTCCTGTCGGTGTCCGCCACGGCCTGCAGCCCCAGGGGGAACCGAATGTTGAAACCAAATACCGATAAGAACTACCGGGCCCGTTTAGATTCCTGGCCAAGATAACACGAACCATCGCCGAATGGCAACCCACTTATTCGCCTTATTTTCGCAAGGGAAAAGAAGCCAATTCCGAGTAGCGCGGCCCATCGGACCCCAACTCGCTGCTGTACAATTTGAAGTCTTCAACCAGGACCGGCCCGAGAGGCCCTAACTGAGTATTTTTCAATAAGTTGACTTCATTTTCCGTAAGTCTGCGCCGAATCCGGGCGAGGGTCAGATGACTTCGGAATTCCCGTCGATCCTGGGGTCCCCGGGGCCATATCACCTCCACGATTTCCCGTACCTGACCCGCCAGGCGGACGCACAACCCGTCATCATCCATCTGCAGGAAAAGGACCCGGAGAAAATTCAAATTGGGGAATCCATCCAGGGACCCTGGTTTGAGGTAGAAGGCAGGGTAGACACATACCTTTTCCAGGGCGGAGATCAGGCCCGGAACATGGTTTTCAGGCCATTCTCCAAGAAATTGTAAAGTTACATGCCAGGCCTGGGGCCGAGTCCAACGAGCCTTCAGGTCCAAACGCTGGAGGGCAAGCTCCGTAGTCAATTGCGCGGTGAACTGTTCACCCACGGGAACAGCCAGAAAAAGTCTCATCGGCTAACCGCCCCAGTGATCCTCGGGAAGAAAGGGCGAAATTCCATCGCCTCCCTGGAGGATGCGGCGCATTGAATCCAGGGCGGCGGCAATGGTCAGCAACCGGTTTCGAGCCCGGTCAGCGGTAAATTTGTAGCGTCGGGCAAAAACATTCTCTGGAGTGGCAACGGCCACCCAGGTAGTGCCGACCGGTTTTTCTTCCGTTCCCCCGTCCGGGCCGGAAATTCCGCTCACCGCCAGGGAGTAGTCCGTCTCCAATCGATCACGACAGTGGGCTGCCATCGCCTTGACCACCGTCCCGCTCACCGCCCCGTCTCGTTCCAGATCAACGGCGCTCACTCCCAGAAGATCTTGTTTCACTTCGTCGGCGTAGGCAATAATTCCACCCCGGTAGAATGCTGACGACCCGGGAGCATCGGTCAACCGGCCTGCCAGCAAGCCGGCGGTACACGACTCGGCGGTGGACAGGGTTCTACCCATCCGGGTCAAAATCTTCTGCAAAACCTCGGGCAGTGATTCCATTTCCCGCGCGTACACCAGGTGGCCCAGGGCCCGGTCCACATTCCGGCCGGCCGCAGCCAATTCATCCTGCTGTCCAGAGGTAGACTCGGCAGCCAGACGGACATCCACTCCCCACTCCGTCAACCAAAAGGCCCACTGCAGATCCGGATGGGCAACCTGAATTTCCCGGCAACGACGAACTACCGCCAACTCCGGTGCCTGGGCAGTGCGCCACACCAGGGCCGAACGAGCCGCCGGCAACAATTCTCTCTCCGCCAACCACCCGATGGCCCTGGGCAACAGACCTTCCAGCTCAGCGGGCACCCCGGGTAGCAGGATCACTATTCGGCCCCCTAAACGGCCAGCCAGCCCGGGAGCCGATCCCACGGGATTTTCCAGGGGGGTCATCCCTGCCGGCACCTGGCACTGAAGGGCCAAACCCGGCCGAGACGTTACACCTCGCTTCTTCCAACGATCTTCCAGAATTCGACGGACCTGCGGATCCTCGGCCAGTTCCACTCCCGCCCAGCTTGAAACAGCTTCCCGGGTCAAGTCGTCTGGAGTGGAGCCCAGGCCACCGCAAAGGAAAACCAGGTCGCCTTCCCTGGTTCTATCCAAAGCCTCCGCGATGGCTTTCGGCCTATCGGGAACGACCTGGACACCCGCCGCCTGAACCACGTGGAGACCCATGGCCCGCTGGATTTTCTGACTGTTGGTGTCTGCCGTACGTCCTTCTAGAAGCTCATCCCCCACGGCAATGATGCGCAGCAGGAGAGTTGATTTACCCCCGGAGAATTCCCCGTATTGCTTCTGTCTGGTCACGTCCCCCATCCCAGTAAAATGATCGTGGCGTGGGTCGCCGCGCAGGCCAACACCCCTGCACCAAGGTCGTCAACCATTATCCCCAGGCCCCCGCCCAGCTTCTCCAGTTTCCGGATCCCGAGGGGCTTGAAGATGTCGAAAAAGCGGAACCAGAAGAACCCTGCCAGCCAACCCAAAGGTCCGGTGCTCACTCCCAGGTAGGTCACCAGCATCCCGGCCACTTCATCGATTACCACCAGGGAAGGATCTTCCCCGTGAATCTTCTCCAGCCGGGTGGCCACGGGAATTCCAATCGCAGTAACGGCAGCCAGCAGAACCGCATTCAGCCAGAGCGGAATCGGGCCCAGCCAGGTCCAGGAAAGCCACCAGAGAACGGTCACACCGAAACTGGCAACAGTAGCCGGAGCGATCGGGGCATATCCGGTCCAGAAGAAGGTTCCGATGGCGTACAGCAAAGGTCGAGGCATGGGGTTCCTTTCGGGCTGAAATATTGAAGGATCACAGGGTCGAAAACACGGCTCGCCAAATATAACCCGTCCAGTCTCCAAAGAAAACACCCCCCGCATAACTGTCGGGGGGTGGGATCATTTCTTGGGGACGATTCGGGTTGCAGGTCGGTCTGGATGAGTCGTTGTCCGGGGTTTCCCGACCGTCGCCTAGGAATTGACGGTCTGGAGTTGCCGGAGTACCTGCTTGGCCACCGCCTTCAAGGTGTCGAAGACCCCGGTTCCGTCCACCGCGATAGCTTCGAATGAAGTGTATCCTTCGGGATTCAGTTCCTCTTCAAGCTCGGAAACCGGCAGAGCGTCGGCCGAGTCCCGTTTGTTCCACTGCATGACGAAGGGAATCTCCTTCAAATCCAGATCGTATTCCTTCAGGTTGTCGTGGAGATTGTACAAGGCCTCGATGTTGGCGTCGAAACGCGATTCAGAGCTGTCGGCAACAAAAACCAAACCGTCCACACCGCGCAGGATCAGCTTCCGGCTGGCATTGTAGTATACCTGGCCCGGAACAGTGTACAGATGGAAGCGCGTCTTGAAGCCTTTGACTTCACCCAGTTCCAGGGGCAAAAAATCGAAAAACAGGGTCCTGTCCATCTCCGTGGCCAGGGTAACGAGCTTACCCTTGGTCTCCGGGGCAAGCTTCTCGTATACGTACTGGATATTGGAGGTTTTGCCGCCAAGACCCGGACCGTAATATACGATCTTGCAGTTGATCTCACGCGATGAATAGTTGATCAGGGACACGGTCTCTACCCCTTTTTCCAGGCGTTCCGGTCTCGCCTTGGTATTCTATCAGTCCACGAAAAGGTTGTCGATCTCGGCTTCTACTCCCTCGGCGAATCCCTCGTCGAAGGTATCATACTCCTCGTTTCGGTATTCCAACTTCGTGTACAAACCCTCAATGATGGTGTTCAGCTCCTCGATGGCTCGCTTGACCCGCAATCGCACCAAACCCAACGTCGTGCTCTTGTCGAAGAGCACAACCAGGACCACACCTTTGGCAATCTTGCCCAGGTACATGCTGTCCTTTGCCCCCTGATGGAACAGGGTGCTGAAATCCTTCTCGCCGATCAACTTGGCCAGTTGGTAATTGGCCTCGAAATCCGCGGCACACAGGGAAGCGAAGCTCGTCAGGTCGAAAACGACCTCGGGCCCGCATTGACTAATCAGCTGTCCCGTGCGGTCGATCAGGATTATGTTGCCGGCATGGCTGCTTTTCAGCAGATCGTCCAGCACATTGTTGATGGCCCAAAAGTCTTCTTCAAAAATGGCCCATTCGGCTCTGACCATGAATCGCTCCCTCGCCGCCGGGCTTCAGCCTCAGACGCGGTGAATGAAAATGATTTTCCTGTTGTGGATATCGGTCGGTAAGCGGTGGACTTTACGGATAATAAGGGAGTCAAAAAGCCCGGCGGAATTGGAAGGCCCGCTGAAGAGTAACTTCGTCGGTGTAAGCCAGAGCTCCTCCGACGGGAATCCCGGTGGCCAGGCGTGTAAGCTGGAGATCGCTGGTCTGAAGCAAGCGCTGCACGTAAAGGGCCGTAGTCTCCCCCTCCACGCTTGAATCCAGGGCGATTATGACTTCGGCCACCTCATCCTGCTGAATGAGTTCCACCATCCTGTCGAAGGGAAGGTCACCGGCCCGTATCCCATCCAGGGGTGACAAAAGCCCCCCCAGAACGAAGTAGCGACCGTTGAAGAAACCGGCCTTTTCGAAGGGCAGGATATCCACCGGAGACGACACAATACACAGCAGCTTCGGATCCCGGCTGGCGGAAGTACAAATACGACAGGGGTCCTGCTCGGTGATGGCCCCGCATCGCGAGCAATGTCTGACCTGTTCCCGGGCGCAGGAAATTGCATCAACCAGGTCTTCGGCCGGATTCTCGTCCACCACCAGATACAACGCGAGGCGAGTCGCGGATTTGCGTCCCAGACCAGGCAATCGGCTCAAGCTGCGTACCAGGCGTTCCAGTGCAGGGGACTGAAATTCCCCGCCGTCGGTTCCCTCCGACCGACCGGCCATCCGTCAGCCCATCCCGGGTAGGTTCATGCCGGGAATATTCATGCCGCCGGTAACGCCGCCCATATCCTTCTCCACCATATCATCCACTTTTCCGGCAGCCTCGTTTACCGCCGCCAGGACCAGATCCTGCAGAAACTCGATGTCATCCTGATCCAGGGATTCAGGAGCGATATCTATACTCATAAGCCGGTGTTTGCCGTTCATGGTCACCTTGACCTGCCCGCCGCCGACCTCCGCCTGGACGATCTTGCCTTCCAGTTCCTTCTGGGCCTTTGCCATCTTGGCCTGCATCTGCTGGGCCTGTTTCATCAGCATATTGATATCCATCATTCCTCCTGGATTCCGAACCCTTGCTCAGAGTTCGGACGGGGTAAAAACTGTTGACCGGGGCTGCGGAGACTATTTGCTGGGCGGATCCCATCGCTCCCGGTCCGAATCGGGCAATGGCTTGCCGCCCATCAGGTCAACCAGGTCGCCCAGTTGCTGATCTTTCCGGCAGGCCTTCTCCAGTTCTTCCATGTGGGTCGGGGCAACCTTCTGGCGAATTTCCTCATGTCCCCGCTCCGTCTGACCTTTGCCGCCCAGGGTGAGAACAACCTTCAGTTCGCGACCCAAACTACGAGAGGCAATTTCCTGTATCTTCCCACCCTCAGCCTGGATGTTCTTCAACTGGAATTTCATATCCTCGGCAAAGGTTACCCGCAGGATGCCCTTGGTCTCGTCCAGCTCGGGCATTCCCTGCATCAGACAGGAGCCGATCCTGGGCGATGATTCCATCAACAGGTTGATCAGCTTGGTCCAGCCGGGGACCGGTTCGTCAAGGACCTCCGGGGGAGCCGTGTCACGAGACTCCTGTGGGGGTTGTGATTCGTTAGTAGTCGATTTATTTGTGGAATTCACAGGTGGGTTCGGCGCTGAATTCGCAAGTGGTTTCCGGGCTTGGCGACCACCGTTCCCATTCCCTGCCCCCTCACTCCTGCCCCCTGTTTCCAGCCTTCGGACCAGATCGGACAGCAAGATCCTCGATTCGAACCGACAGTACTCGACCAACGAAGCCTCAAGAAAAATACGTTGCTGACTGCTGCGGTGGATTCGCTCAAAGTGACGTCCCGCCCGGTCGATCAGGGCCAACAGGTCCTGCTCCGAGAAGGTTGCCGCCTGCTCCATCAACTTCTCCACCTGATCGGGTGGAACATCAACCATGGAGGCTAGTTCGACGTCGATCTTCAGCAACATCAGGTTGCGGAAATTGGCGACCACACCGCGAGAAAAGATATCCAGACTCTGACCCGTGCTGGCCAGGGTCTCGACCAAACGCAGGGCCCGGGCAGGATCCTTGGCGATGATCGCCTCGTTCAACTCCAGAAAGAGTTCGGAACGCACCAGGCCGAAGGCCTGCACCACCGCAGCCTCGTCGATCTCGCCCTCAGCTCCGGCAATGACCTGATCCAAAAGGCTAAGACCATCCCGAACACTTCCCTCGGCCAGGGAGACCAGCAGGCGCACACCCGAATCGGCAAGTTTCACACCCTCGGCCTCGGCGATCTGGTTCAAGCGACCGGTCAACTCGTCCCGGCTCAACAGACGGAAATCGAAGCGCTGGCAACGGGAAAGGATTGTCCGGGGAATCTTGTTCGGTTCCGTCGTCGCGAAAAAGAAAAATACTTGCGGGGGCGGCTCCTCGAGAATCTTGAGCAGGGCGTTGAAGGCTCCCTTGGAGAGCATGTGCACTTCGTCGATGATGAAGACCCGACTGCTGCCGCTGCTCGGGGAATATTGGGCCATTTCCCGCAACTCGCGAACGTTGTCCACGCCGGTATTGCTGGCCGCGTCGATTTCCAGCACGTCCAGGTAACCGCCCTTGGCGATGGCCTTACAGACGTCGCACTCGCCGCAGGGATCGCCCTTGGCTCCAGTGTGACAGTTGATGGCCTTGGCCAACAGGCGGGCCACGGTTGTTTTTCCACAGCCTCGGGGACCGGAGAACAGGTAGGCGTGGGAGAGCTTCCCCTTGCGCAGGGCAGCGCGCAAGGTTCCGGTAACGTGATTCTGTCCGACAACCTGGGCGAATGTCTCCGGACGATACTTACGGGCAATTGCCTGGTAGGACATGCTGCTCCGCTCATGATGTGGCGGTATGCGGGGGGAATGCGGTTCGGGCTGGTCAGGCTGATCGGACTGGCCGTATTGATCGGGCTTAGGTGGGCCAGGCTGACGGCGCACACGTCGTAGTGAACGTACCGCTGCTACTTTCCAGTCCTGACGGAGTTAGTGCTCCGGCGTCACGCCGGGCCTGACCCATCATGCCTCGATCCGGGACCAAATGCCGCCGGAACCCGGGGAAATCCCCCGCTTTACTTGGTGGAGATGAGCGGGTTCGAACCGCCGACCCCTACGTTGCGAACGTAGTGCTCTCCCAGCTGAGCTACATCCCCACGACCTTCAAAAATAAATCAAAACCACGGTGGCGTCGACTGAATCAGCGCCTGACCGTGGGGAGTCCTGAAAAACTGGCGGAGAGGCAGGGATTCGAACCCTGGGAACTCCGAGGAGCTCAACGGTTTTCGAGACCGCCCCGTTCAACCACTCCGGCACCTCTCCCGAAAGCCAACCAGCTTGCATATCAGGCATAAGCTGGCGGAGAGGCAGGGATTCGAACCCTGGGTACCTTGCGGCACACACGATTTCCAGTCGTGCCGATTAAGCCACTCTCGCACCTCTCCGCGCTATTTTGGAACTCTCTGGATCCTCATCAGGATTGAGAGTGGCGAGCAATATAGCACCCCCCCGGGGGAAAATCAACACGGTGAGGTGCAACGTTCTCCAACGTTCACAGGATAAACACAAGACTCGGTTCAGTCACGCCGGCCCAGGAAGAAATCCTTCAACAGTGCACCGCATTCCGGAGCCAGAATACCTCCAACAACCTCTACCTTCTGGCGATACGGGTTTCCCTCAAAGAGTCGAGCAGTGGAAACGGCCCCCCCTGCCCGGGGATCGGTCACACCGAAGACGACCTTGCTCACCCGAGCCAACAGGATGGCCCCGCAGCACATGGTACACGGTTCCAGGGTCACATACAGGACCGAGCCGTCAAGTCGCCAGTCCGGACCCTCTCCAGCGGCTGCCCCGATGGCGAGAACCTCCGCATGGGCGGTCGGATCCCCCAGGGCTTCCACCTGGTTGTGTCCACGGCCTATGAGACGACCCTCCCGAACCATCACGGCCCCGACGGGAACCTCACCCTTCTCACTTGCCAGGCGAGCCTCGGCGAGAGCTTCCCGGAGCCAATGCTCATGAGACTGAAAATCAGCCAGCAGTGTGTCCGAAGTCACCGGGCTTCTCCTTTGGCCGTTCCCTCGGCAACCGCCACGTTGCCGCTCATGTCCTGCACCTCGACCCTTACCAGCCAGGGCTCGACGCCGGGTGCTTCACCGGGTAGAGGCCAGGTTAAATCGAGAGCAAACCTCTCGCTTCGACTATCGCAGATCCGGTCGACCGGATCCAGGCGAGTGGCCCACCCGGTGGACAACTGGAGCCTGGCTACGGACAGCACATTGCTACTGTCCTCGGCCTTGAATTCGACCCGCAAACCACCGTCGATCCGATGCACTTTCAGCCCCGAAATCTCCGGAGCAGTATTGTCCACCATCACCGGGCCCATGACCCGTTGCGAAGAGAGGCCCTGCGGTCCAGGATTATCCAGCTTATCACTGACCGTCAGACGCAATTCGTAGCGGCCGTCGGGAACCTCGGAAGTATCCCAACTGCCCAACATCTCCTGCGATTCCTTCCCGATCGGCCGCCAGTTGCCGTTCCCTTCGGGACGATATTCAAATTTGTAAAGCAAGCGATCCGATTCGGCGTCTTCCCCGACCCAGGTAAAGACCCGGACTGCCCGGCTAGCCGCCGCGCCCCGAGCAGATACCCTCTCCCTGCCATTCATTTGGCGATCAAACTCCACCTTCAACCCGCTACGGAAAACCTGGGTCAAATTCTCCGAGTGGGAGATCAGACCGCCGCTCTCAATCCCCTGCAGCAGTTCCACTTGGAAGCGCTGGATCTGGGGAGCCGTATTGTCCAGCCAGGCGCTGGCCGAAACCGAGGTCACTCGGGCAGGATCCTCTCCTGCCTCCGAGGGGAAAGCCACTCTCCATTGAAGGAAACGGTACGGCGGCAAATCCATTTGGTGGTCGGGATCATTCCAGGACTTCGTCCAGGCGCTCCAACTGTCATCAGGCACGGAACGATTTCCGCCCCGTACGGACCATTCCAAATTCCCGGCATCTCCAAGGGCGTCCCAGCGCAACCGTCCCCAGCGGACCGGCCGTTTCGCGTCCAGAAGTGTGCTGACCGCCACCCGATCGCCTCGGACTCCGTCACCCATAACCACTACCGAATGGGGGTGACCCTGGCTGACCAGGATACGGCCTGGATTCTTACCCTGAACCAGAATATCCAGAATATCTCCTCCGGACCAACCGGCCACGGGATAACTACCTGCCGGAGGCGTCAACCTCAGTAATTGGGATTGGCCCAATTCCATATCCAGGGGCCCGCCAGCCAGCCAACCATATTCGGAGCTCCAGGCGGTGATCATCAGATCCTGGTCCCCGGTCCAAACCGGAAGAACCAGTCCGTCCGATTCGATCCGGTAAAGAGCCGAGCGTGGAACCGTCTCCTCTCCATTTCCTCCCAGCAACATCATCAAGGGAGACGGGGGCCCTCCCGGCAGGCCAGACCCGGGAATAAGGCCTGGAATTTCAACCTTTTCCTCCGGATTCATGGCAAAGACATACAGATTTCCAGCCGGTCCGAACACAAGCTGCCGGGCTTCGTCCTGGGGTGCTTCAAACAGCAGCTCGGACACTTCGGGACTTCCCGGATCAAAACGATAAACCAGCCCCGGCCCCTGGGTAGTCAGATAAAGCAGGCCGTCGCTACCGAAAGCCAGGTCCAGGGAGTTGGTGGCCGGAAACTCCGTAACCCGAACCAACCCACCTTCAGCATCATAGTGGTAGAGCGCCGCGGGCGAACCCGCAGCCAACCAGATCTCATCCTTTTTCTCCCCCGAAGTCATCGACCAGATGTAGCCTCCCTCGACCGTGCCCAACAGCTTTACCTGGCCGTTTGCTTCTACTTGAAAAAATTTGCCTTCCGGTCCTGTACCCGCAAAAAGCCCTACCCCTGGAACAAACAACAGGCTGAGGACTTCCGTGCCTCCAACCAGGGCAAAAAGACGACTGCGGCCCTGGTCATCAGTGTGGTAGATCCCTCCGTCATGGCCGGCGCCGGTGAAGAACCCACCCTGCCCATCCGGAGCCAAAGTCCAGTACACTTCCGATTTATCCGGCCCGACTCTCTGAACGGCCAATCCCCTGACCAAATGGCCGCTCGCATCCAGCGCCGCACCATCGAATTGGAGCTCGGCGAAGGATTCCCCCTCTGGCCAGTCCCAGTAGACCGGACCAGCGGCCAAAGACATGACTGGGAGCAAAACGACCCAGACCAGGAAAACAGACCAACGCAACGGCGAAAAAACAGCGGCTGAATGGGTTGCGGTAATTGGAATCATGCCTGAAACGATGGAAGACATCGGGTCAACTCCTGGGTTCTTGTTCATGGTCGCCTTTCTTCCTGGCGCGGATCGTTGGGGGTTGGCAAATGCAGCTCCAGGATAGCATGACCCTGGAGGGTCCAGGTTGTGTCCTGCTCCCTACGCAAGACGAAATCAGCCAAAGTGGGATCAGCCTGGAGATTCCCACCACGTAGAAGACGATGGACGCTGCCGGGAAGAGAGGACATCTCCTTACCTCCGAGAACCAATCCTCGTCCCGGCGCCAACACGGCCAAGACCAGCGCGCTCGGAGAACGTGGAGTGGCCAGGAGTTCAACGGTGTCCTGCAGACTTCGGACCTGGAAACGTCCCGTTGCCCTTTGGGCCTCCAGGGCGAAGAACTCCGCGGCGCTGGCCGCCACTATCCGGTAGGGTCCGGCCGCCAGGTGGTCGGGCAAAGTCATCGGAAAATCTATGAATCGATTTTCTCCCTTCCTTGGCGCCAACTCCACCCGGTATACGATCTCGCTACCGGGTCTGGCCACGGTTCGCGGCCCGGTCAATCCAACGATGGTCGCGTCCCTCAATTCCTTGGTTACCCGCAGAGTGGCCTGCACACTTTTCAATTCGACCGGATCGAAGGGATTGCTCAAAAGCATGGCCAAAGGAGCCATCCACTGATTGGCCAAGCCGCGGACTCCGCTGGGGCCGGAAGTGGTTCCGGCCAGAATCAGGGGTTTGCCCGTCAGTGATTCGTGGCCTTCCCAAGTGGTCTCCACCGTGTATTCCACCGATTGCAGGCTGGCATCGTCACCCTCGACAAGCAGGGAGTTGTACAGTGCCCAAAAAACCATCGTCGGCGTCAGAAAAGGATCATCGACTACCTGGAAACGGAAAGTGCGGGTTTCCGAAGCGGGTACATCCGGTTCCAGGCCCGAACTTTCGACCGTCACCTCCACGGGAATCAGAGGAGCCTCCACCCCCAGACGTCCACTCAAGCCGGCCCGCTGGTCATGGTGGACCGATCCAACGATGGGCCCGATGGATCCCATCTTGAAGGACATATCCCTACTGGGCAGGACGGTCAGGATCTCAGCCGAAGCCAGGGGGAAATTCACCGGGCCGCGCTGCATGAAAGGGTGCCCCATCATGAAGACGTGTTCACCCTGCACCCAGGTCACGGTTCCGATTGCCCCCAAAAGAGCATCACCGATAATCAGGGGGATGGCGCAGGCTGATCCCGGAGCCAGAGGGGCCGCCGTAGCATCGGAACCCACGGCGTCATAGGCTACGGTTCCTTCTTTCCCCGGCCCGGAACCGACGTATCTCAAATTGAGAGGTTGGCAAATCCAGCTGCCGGATCCGGGGGCCGATGGATCCGTGGCCGAGCCCATACCCGAGAGCAGGGATCGGATCAAATCCCCGGGAGCAGGCCACTCATTCTTCAATCCATAAGTCAGATCCTGCCCATCCCGGCCCCCTGATCCGGAGCCGGCTGACAAGTTTCGAGTACTACTTCCACCGGCGAAAAATTCATCCATCTCAAGAGCCAGGGCGGAAGTTCCCACGCCATCGGGGATCAAGTCCCTTATATGTCCCCCTCCTACCTGGGAACGGGTCCGGGAACTGAGTGGCTCCTCGGTCGGCAAGGCCAAGATCTCTTCGGCTGGAGTTACCCCGGCAATGGGACTCAGTGAACCGGACCAACCAAAGGCCAAGGCACCGGCAAATCGACCATCCAGGAAAATAGGACTCCCGCTCATGCCCTGAACGACGCGGGAGACCTCTAATCCGTGTCCCGCCACCTCCACCAGAATCAAGCTGCCGGCGGCTCTCGTGTTGGCCTGAACACCGATCACCTTTACCTCGAAGGTGTCGATGCGGGAACCCTCGAATACCGAAAGACCGAAACCGGACATCCCGCGGGTAATCTCAGCCAGGGGTATAGGCTCCGCGGCCCGGGCCCCGTCGTGAACCGACAGGGTCAAGCCCAAAAGAAAAACGAGCAAAAAGAAATGTAGTGTGGAAAACGCAGGGAACCTGACCCGGCTCCGGCGACTGAATGATTTAAAATCCCGCACAGACTATCCTTCCAGAACGGTAGCAGATTGAATGTAGAAGACCAGAAGCACCGAGAGGCCAGAATTGGCCTAGATAATAGTAAAGGATTCATGGATGTAAATGGTTCCTTTATATCTTGGCGGGCTTGAAGCCGTCAGGCCCCCTCTTCCATAGCAGTGGAAAATATCGGCCCGGGGACCTAGATTTCCCAGGTCCCCCGGTTTCTCTGCGGGCCATCTTTTTCACCGGCCAAGGATGGTGAGCCCTGAATTGCCTGTTTGCATCCGACCTTCACGGTGTAGGGACCCGTTACCACAAGCTGTGGGACCATATCCAAGCCGTACGTCCCCAAGCTGTTTTTCTTGGTGGAGATCTTCTTCCCCACGCCTTCGCCGATCAAAAAGATCATGCCGGCCCCGGAAGCGATTTCATTCTGGATTTCATGGCCCGTGGGTTTACCGAAATCAAGGAGTCGCTGGGTTCGGAATATCCGGATGTTTTCCTGATCCTGGGCAACGACGATCCCCGGTTGAACGAAGAAACCATGGTGCAGGGGGAAAAGAATGAACTCTGGTTTTACGCGCACAACCGCTGCCTGACCCTAGGAGCCCAGCGGGTATTTGGATATTCTCATGTGCCCCCCTCCCCTTTCCTGCTCAAGGATTGGGAAAAATTCGATGTCTCCCGATTTGTCGACCCCGGTTGCGTCTCTCCCGAGGAAGGGTACCGCTCCGTAACCCTTCCTCAGCATGAAATCCGGTATTCCACAATCGCCGAAGACCTGGATGACCTGGCTGGGAACTCCGAGTTGGCAAAGGATATTTTTCTCTTCCACGCTCCCCCCTATGGCACCCATTTGGATCGGGCGGCCCTGGACGGGAAATTCATAGACCACGTGCCACTGGATGTCCACGTCGGCAGCATCGCCATCAAACGGTTCATCGAATCGCGGCAGCCACGGATCACCCTGCATGGTCACATCCATGAGTCGGCTCGCTTGACTGGATCCTGGCTCCAAAAAATCGGAGCAACTCATGCCTTTTCCGCGGCCCACGACGGACCCGAGTTGGCCTTGATTCAGTTTGACTCCCAGAACCCGTCCAGGGCGGACCGCGTCCTGCTTTGACGGAAATTGAAGAAACCATCGACCTCCCAAAGGAGAGCCGGAATGCCGCCCGAATCACCTGATAATCGATCCGACAACCGTCCCTATCTGGACCAGATTCTGCAGGATTGGCCGGACCTCAAAGAGCGTATCATCAGGGCGCTCCTTGTCAGCCTGCATAGCCGGGAAATCGCCTCTCTGGATTTTATTCACAACGAAGCCAGACGTTTGGTGCGGGGTGACGGACCTCTGGAAATAGAACCCGCCGACGACAACGCCCAGATTACGACCCGTTGGGATGAGAGGGAAAAAGCCGCCATCCAGGAGTTGGTTCTGGATCTGGCCGCGGGTGCCTTTTCCCAGCTGGAAATCGATGACATGGTCAATGTGATCCGCAAAAGGGTGGAAGCCCGGTCCTTGGAGGAAGTCGCCAATCTAGCGTCGGTTTCCTTCGGTTTGCTGGCCGAAAAAGTCAAAAATTTCTGTCATCTCCCCAAAGGCCAGACATCACTCACGACCCGTGAATCCATCTCCACGAGAGTGGCGTTGATCAAGCGATTCATCTCCGATCAGCTGGAATTCATCGGGGTGGCCAAGCACTACCTGCACATTAGGGATTTTGAGGATTTACTCGACCACATCATCGGCTCAGATGATGGGACCGGATTGATCGGAGGCAAGGCCGGCGGCGTATTCCTTGGGTCCCAAATCCTCATCAAGAAAGAGCTGGAAGCCAAGAAACCCAGCCCAGTCCCCATCTATACGCCGGATTCCTATTACCTCAGATCCGATGTAATGGTGGATTTTCTTCAACATTGCGGCCTGCAGGAGCTCCATGATCAGAAATACAAGGATCTGGAGAAGGTGCGAAAAGACTACTCAATGATCCAGCGGTTGTTGAAAAATGCAGACTTCCCGCCCTCTTTGGCTCTTCGCCTCAAATCCATGCTCGAGAGCCTGGGGACCCACCCCTTGGTTGTTCGATCCTCCAGCCTCCTGGAGGATCGGTTCGGAACCGCCTTCGCCGGCAAATACCGCAGCGTTTTCGTCTGCAACCAGGGCAGCCTGGAAGAACGTCTGGCCGAAGTGATCGGAGCCATTGCCGAAGTTTACTCCAGCGTTTTCCACCCCGATCCGATCAGCTATCGTATCCGACACAACCTGCTGGACTACAGCGAAAACATGGGAGTCCTGATTCAAAAAGTAGTCGGTCGCCAGGTGGGGCACTATTTCTTCCCCACCTGGGCCGGCGTGGGGTTTTCGGAAAACCCCTATCGCCGCAATCCCAGAATCAAGACGGAGGACGGAATGGCCAGGATCGTTTTCGGTCTGGGCACTCGGGCCGTCGATCGTGTTGGAACTGATTACCCCCGGATGATTCCATTGGGATTGCCCGCCCTGAGGCCTGAAGTGAAAACCAGGGATATCGTTCGCGTTTCCCAGAGAAACGTGGATGTAATCGACTTGAAAAAGGGCGGTTTCGCCCACCTGCCGGTGGCTGAAGTTCTCTCCGAAGCTACCCTGCTGCCGGGCTTGAGCCATGTATTTTCTGCCCTGGAGCATGATTTCCTCAGACCTTTGGCTGGGGACAGGTTGTTGGCTGATCCGGAAAATCTCATCGTAACCTTTGACCAATTCGCCAAAACCAGCCCCTTTCCCGAATTCCTGCGCCAGTGTCTGAACACCCTTTCCGAAACGTACGGTTACCCGGTGGACATTGAGTATGCCTGCGACGGAGAACGCTTCTACCTGCTGCAATGCAGGCCTCAGGCAGTACGGCCCAAAAGCGACCCAGCGCCGCCTCCGGTCAACATCCCCACGCAGGACCAGGTCTTTTCCTCCTGTCGGGACATTCTTTCGGGGTCAGTGCACGATATTGAATTCCTGGTCCTGGTCGATCCGAGGGATTACAACCTTCTGAGCAACAATCAGGAGCGCAGGGATATCGCTTTGATCGTCCACCGGCTCAACCAGAGGCTGGAAGGGAAAAAATTCATCCTGCTGGGACCAGGCCGCTGGGGAAGTAAGGACCCGAGGCTCGGGGTGCAGGTCGGCTACGCCGATATCAACAACACGGCAATGCTGATCGAGATTGCCCGCATGCAAACGGGATTCCTGCCTGACGTTTCCTTCGGCAGCCACTTCTTCCAGGACATGGTGGAATCCGACATCCATTACCTGGCCCTCTATCCTGATGACCAAGACAGCGTTTTCAATGAGGAGTTCCTGCACGGAGCGGACAACATCCTGTCCGAATTGTTGCCGGATTCCAGGCGGTTCGCCGATGTCGTGCGGGTGGTGGATATTGCCTCTTCATCAGGAGGCAAGCTCCTGAATGTAGACATGGACGGAGACGGGCAGATGGCCCTTGCCTATCTGACCCGCCCGCAGTAAATCCAGATCATGGGCCCGTCGGGATATGACGAGCCGCATCGGTGACGGCCCCGATCTTGACCGCAAAACTGGTCCGATTCTCGATGTCCTCATCCGTAACCAGATGGACATCAAGAAGATTGTCAGTGCGATATCCCGTGCGCAGGTAATTCATCTCGCTCAGGCAGAGGCCCCATCCCTCCAGCCATTCTTCAAGAGCCATCCGCTGGCAATCCTCACCCCGGAAATGCACGAGAAGATCAATATCGCTGGCCGGACCGGAAGTGGCATTCTTCACACTGCCGAACAGATACAGGGCAACAACCCCGAACTTTTCCGCATCCAGCTTGCTGGCCACCTTTTCCACCATCCGCAGACGCCATTGCCAGAACTGCTTCGGTTCAAAACCACTCGTGTCGGCGACTTGTTTATCCGGCATACTGGATTGTTCCGGATCCGACAGGATTCCAACGGCCTCATCCAGATCCGCATTCATCAGTACCCGCAGAACCCGTCCTTCGGAAACCGAGGCCACGTCGATCACCCGCACGACATCCTCAAGGTGGGCATATTCCGGAACCATTTCAGACAACAGGTTGTCCGACCCGAGCAGGAATCGGGTATTGAATAATACATCTTCCTCGTCAGGATACAGGGGCAGGTAGCGAATCCGGGCTTCCACCAGATCCTGGAAGAAGTGGGTGCCGAAAGAAAGGTCGGGTACGTAGTTGCCGCTCTGCTTGGCGATTTCCACCAGCATGGACGTATTGTTGATGTCGGCGTACGTGATGCTGACTCCCAGCTTCAAGTCACCCCGGCTTCCCCAACGGCCAGGACCCATGAGGATGAATTGACGCTTCGGGAGCACCTTGTTCAACTTGCTCACGGCCCTGCCGACACCCTGCAACTCTTCCTTGGTAGCCAGGTTGGCGTAACGCTCCGGATCAACGTACACAAGATGAGTGACATCCGGGAGCCAGCCGTTCGACACATACCGGTTGGCGGAGAAAATAATCTTCTCCTCGGCGACATCCTTCGGAATGGGGGCGGGAAGTTCATCTTCATTGTAGCTCTGGGGACGGCACTGCAGCAGGTAGAAATCCTGCCCATCATGGGCAAATTCAACATCCACCGGCGAACCCAGCTTATCCTCCAGAACCTTGAGGATGCTCCCGACTTGATTCACGAACGGCGTGTCGTCGAACAAACCCGCAAAGGTGCCGACCAAATGATCCGACTCGGGATCGAGCATCAACTTAACGGGTTTCCGGAGCATGTCCTGGTCGAAAACCGAGAAGACATTCTCCACCCCGGGGTATTGTCCCCCGCATTCCTTCATGAGCTCCTTCAGGTCCCGGGTCTCGAAAGTGGATGATTCCAGATTGATTAGATCCAACGCTTTCGGAGCATATTTGACCACCTCGTCGAGAGCCACGTTCACCCGTAGATTGGGCTTGCCGGGTACCGCCAGGGCGGGATAATCATCGGCAATGCGGTCCACTGCGCGAGTGCCCAGACCGGGAACCAGCCGGATCAAACCATCATCCCTTTCGATCCTCGGAGACCAGCGGAACTCGTTCCTCGAAAACGCCACTCCGGCAAATGAGGGCAGGAAGTACTTGCCTACTTTCCGACCCACCACTTCCTGGATGAGAATCCCCATCTCCTCATGGAATTCCAGTAAACCCCGTTCCCGCCGGTATTCGAGGGGATCGGGGCCGAATACCGAAGCGTAAATCTCCGCGATTGCATCCAGCAGGGCATCCAGCCTTTCCTGCTTGCTGCCCTGGTTGGGCAGAAAGAGGCTCTTGTACTTCCCCGAAAAAGCCGTTCCCAGACGATCCTCCAGAAGACTCGAACTGCGCACGATCAGGGGGATTTCCCCGAAATCGTCCAGGGCGGAAGACAACCCGTGCACGATGTCCGGCGGGAAAGTCGAATTCTTGAACAACTGGATAATATTGGGATACCCGTTGCGGATATCATCGATCTCCCGGAATTTCTGGATGTGCACGTCTTCCAGATCATTGTAGTGGATAAATTTCAGGATCCCGTCCGAGACCAGATACCAGGTTTGGGGAACCTTGAACTCTCCCACACCGGAACCCTCCCCAGAATTCGACTCCAGGATCCACTTGGCCAGGAGCAAGCCGGCCCCCTTGCCGCCCAGTTTGCCATGGCTGTCCTGGGGAATGATGATCCGATCCAGCAAGGTGAAGAAATGATCCAGTTTCACGTAGTCCTTGGCAATCCGGATGAAGTTGAGTTGGTCGTTCAGGAAATGTTCGCACAGGTTCACGTGCAGGCTGCGCGTGGTCGTCGGGGCCAAATCCGCTCCGTCAGGCAACACATGGCGGGAACGCCGAACGACATCGGCAACCTGGGACAGGGAAGAACGGGGATCGCTCAGGGCCTTGATCAAAAAACTGGCCCGGTCCTCCTGGATCCACTCCTGAACCCGCAGAATGATCTCCTCACTGCCCAAATGCTCGGCGGCGAGTTCGAAAGGAACCAGGCTCCGCAACAACCCCAGGTCCTGATCCTGCCTGGGACCGGCTACATTCACTTCTCCCAACACATCTTCACTGTTTTCCAGCTGGTCCACTTCCTGCAGCATGATCTGCGCCGATTCCACGCCAATAGAACAGAGGTGATTCAACATCTTGCGGGAGATCTGCAAATAAAGCCGCTGATCCGTGCCCATGACCATTTTTACCGCCATCCGCCAACCCTCATTGGTCGGAGCAGACTCCTTGTCTTCAATGGCCTGCCAACTCTCCTCCATTTTTCGCAATTGCTGGAACAACAGGAAATTCCCCAACCGGCCGGCCAGGCTCTTGATCAAACGTACCTCCTCATCCAGAAAAGGGCCGTGATCCTCCTGGGGCCTTTCTTCGCAATAATAGACATGCAGATTGCCCAGAATGTTTCCATGGGCCTTGATTTCGGCTTCCAACAACCAGGGAGTCGGTTCAAAATCACCTGACCGAATTGTTTTATCCCCGTATTCGATCTCCGCTCGACAGATTTCCGGGTATTGCCAACCGGGTTCAATGGCCTTAACCACTTCCTCAAAAACCTGGACCAGGTCCTTGTCCGCCTGGTTCAAAATGGTCTCCACCTCATACAGGCATTTCAGCTCTTTGGCCCGTTCATTCAGCGAGACCAGGAGTTTGTCCTGAACATCCTTGAATCTACTCACTGCGCTGGATCACTCCCCGGCCGTGGCGGCCGTCAACTTTGATTGTTAATGGTTCCTCTAGTCGAACGTGCTTTACGAATTTTGTCTCCTGCAGATTCGGAAGCCCATCCAGCCACTCCCAGGCGATGTCGTGTTCAGCAGTATGCTTGACCGACAGGTATTGAACCTGGAAGCTGATCAGGTTATGGAAGAAGTGGGAACCCTGGCTCAAATCAGGATTCATCTGGGGCAAGGTGGCTTCAACGATCACCCTGGCCCCTCCGATCTGGGCCCATTCGACAGGAACCCCCAACCAAGGGTCCGAGCTTCCCCATCGCCCGAATCCGATCAACAAATAAGGCAGCCCCTCTTTGACAAGGGCATTGTTGATCGATTCGATTTCCCGGGCCATCGCCGAAGTGTGCTTGGCCTCGAACTCCTCAGGTTTCAGAAATACAACATCACGGATGTCGTCGCGAACCCCGTTGCCCATCACATTCATTGAAGCAACAATACTGGTCGGGGCAGCCATTTCCTCCGGGGAAACAGTAACCTCCTCCTCTGAAATCATCATGGGACGCATCTGCAAAAAACCGAACCGTCCGGGCTTGCCCTCGGGAAGATCCAGATTCACGGCGAATTCAACTTCAACAGGGCACCCCACCGCTGCTTCAGCCAACGCCAACAGACGCTTGACGAGGTCGTTCAGGGGCCAGGCATCCATTTGCAGGATCGGAGCAAAATCCAGGGCCCTGGGACCCTCGCCGAAAATGCCGGGCCTCAACCGATCAGAACGCGGATCGTAGACCGAAGCCAAATGAGTAAGGGTCCCGTCATATTCGGATTCCTTCAACCCGTGGCGAACCATGTATTCGGTTTCCTTGGCCGGATCCGGAATCGGAGGAGTCCCCATGTGGACGCACCAGAATTCCGTCTGACTGTTCTTCAACTGGTCGCCGATATTGTTGTAGGGCGGAGGAGCCTGGGGATAGGTCGGCGTGTAGTTCCACGACAACCCCCCGTCCACGATCTGTTTGCCCAGACCCAGGGCGAGATTCACAACCCCTTCCTCCGGCTTTCCGTGTCCCGAAGGATAATAATTGTAGGAACGGGCCACACCGGAAACATGCGGATAGAACCTGTCATCATGCTTAAGTCCCACCATTTCCTGGACAATCACCGCCATTTTCTCTTCGGTGATTTCCCTGCCGGTCGTCCGAATGTATTCCTTGGCCGACCGGAAGAACATGGAGGCGTAAACGTATTTGATTGCCTGCTGGAATTTCCGGAACCGGGTTTCAATGTCCGCCTGCAGGTTAGGGATCATTTTTGTTCCGTAAACACCTGCAAAGGGATGATCCAAATCGTCTTCGAGCAGGCTGGAAGACCGTATGGCAAGGGGTGTACGGACTTCGCTGATCAGCGAGCGCAAATCCCCCGTAAAAAGGGCAGGGAGTACGGCCTGTTGGAAGGCGTGGGAAATCCGATCGTTTGATTCATCGGAAAGAGCTATCCCATACAAATCGTTTTGGGCCATAAACTCGTCGAAGACGTCCGTGGCCAGTACGGTAAAGGTCGGCACATTGACTTCGAATTCCGGGAATTCGGAAGCGGCCAATTCCGAAAGGACTTTTCGGTTTACCTGAATCAGCCCCGAAGCCTTGCCGCCGAAAGCGCCCGACCCGATTCGGGTTATGCTCGATTCCGAACCCAGAAATTCCCTGCTGAAAACCGGGATTTCCCCATCACTCAAATTTTTCATGGAACTCCCCGCGTGGTCAGTGGTCAGTGTTCCGTCTAACTTGAAATTTCGGATTGGACGCTGGACAGAGCATTATCCCAAATGAAAACTGCCGAGGTCGACCAAAACGGCCCATGACCTCGGCAGTCTCCTGCTCCAATGCCAAAAACTTCTATGCCGGACCAGGCCCAACCCTTATCAGACCCACCCGCGATTCTTGCAGGCGGTAGCCACCCGGTTGATCGCCACGACATAGGCGGCATCCCGCATGTAAAGATCCTGCTTCTTGGCCAATCCGCTGACCGCCATGTAGGCCGAGGTCATCTTCATGTCCAGTTTACCCAGAACCTCTTCCATATCCCAGAAGTAATTCATGTTGCTTTGGACCTGCTCGAAATAGCTGCAGGTCACGCCACCGGCGTTAGCCAGAAAATCTGGGATGCAGAAAACGCCGCGCTGATGGAAAACCGCGTCCGCTTCCGGTGTAGTGGGTCCATTCGCCCCTTCGGCTACAATCTTGACCCCCTTGCTGATACTTTCGACATTTTCCCCGGTGATCTGGTTTTCCAGGGCCGAGGGAATGAGAATATCAACATCCTGGATCAGCCAATCATCGCCGGGCAGAACTTCATAGCCGAGGTCTTTGGCCTTGGCTTTGTCGATACCACCGAAATTGTCGGTAATCCCGCGCAGTTCATCAAGATCCACCCCATCCTTCTTCTTGAAGGCATAGGTCGTCATTTCCTCCTGGTCCCAACTCGACACGCAAACCACCGTGCCGCCCAACTGCTTGTACAGTTCAATGGCGTATTGGGAAACATTCCCGAATCCCTGTACGGAGGCCGTAGTGTCCGAGGGCCGGATCTCCAGTTCCTTGAGGGCTTCACGCAAGGTGTAGATCACACCGTAACCGGTGGCCTGCGTTCGGCCGAGCGAGCCACCCATACCAACGGGCTTGCCGGTGATAACTCCGGGGTAGTGCCCTCCCTGGATGGCCTCGTATTCATCAAGCATCCAGAGCATGTGCTGGGCGTTGGTCATCACATCCGGAGCGGGCACATCAATGGTAGGGCCTATATCCCTGGCCAATTGGCGGATCCAACCGCGGCAGATGGATTCCTGCTCGCGCGCGCTCAGGTTGTGCGGATCACAAACCACACCACCCTTGCCGCCGCCCAGGGGAATATCCGCCACCGCACACTTCCAGGTCATCCACATGGACAAGGCCCGAACCGTGTCGATGGTCTCCTGGGGGTGAAAACGTATGCCGCCCTTGCAGGGGCCGCGGGAGTCATTGTGCTGCACGCGGAACCCGGCGAAAACCTTCGTGGAGCCATCGTCCATCCGCACCGGAATGCTGAATTGGTATTCCCGCATCGGAGTACGGAGGAAGTCACGGGTACCCTCGTCGAGCCCAATCAAATCGGCGCTTTTATCAAATTGAGCGCGAGCCATTTCGAAAGGGTTGAATGCAGAATTTCCGGACATGTCATCACCTCTTACGGTTGAATTGTTCAGGCAAAGATGAAGCGCGAAAACAGGCATGTCAAGACATGTTAAACAAATAACGGAGCAAAATTCTCCCCCGCAATTCCCGGCTTTTCACCCTCCCCTGGATCCAAAAAAAGCCCCGCGAAAATCGCGGGGCTTGAAAAGTGGTACGCCCAGGAGGATTCGAACCCCCAGCCTCCTGGTCCGTAGCCAGACGCTCTATCCAGTTGAGCTATGGGCGCACCTTTATAAAACAGAACCAATTCAATTTTTCTGGCGGAGAGGGAGGGATTCGAACCCTCGGTGAGTTTCCCCACACACGCTTAGCAGGCGTGCGCCTTCAGCCACTCGGCCACCTCTCCACAAATTATTCAGAAGATCTGGCGGAGGGCGGGGGACTCGAACCCCCATGGGCTTTCACCCGGCGGTTTTCAAGACCGCTGCCTTACCAATTAGGACTAGCCCTCCGGAAACCTCGCCGACCGTAGCCGGTGTCCTAACAGGGTCTTCGGGCCCCATTGGCAATCTGCCCCTTTTCCCCGGAAACCGCACCCTTGATCTCAGTAAATCAGAAGTTAAACCCGAAACCAAGAACAAACCGATCCGTCAGAGGATAAGGCACGGTACTACTTGGTCTTCAGTTTGTCAAGAAAGCCGCCCAGACCTTTTTTCAGGGCCTCCACCGGACTTTCCTGACCCGACTTCTTATCACCCCCGAGCTTCAACCCCACGCTGGGACGAGCGGCTTGCCCGGTCAGGTGCAGAACCAGATTAACCCTCTGTTCCTCGTCCCGCAACCCGTCCGCCAACCAGGACCATTGCCCAAGCTCCGGTGTAAAACCGGCGGGAAATTTCACCTGCAGATCCACATCGATGGTTCCATCCAGACCCAGCCATCCCTTACCGCTCCAATCCGTGTCATGGCCGTCTATGGTAAGCTCTTCCACCAGATAGCGACCTTGTGAGACCTGGAAAACGTGATCCAACTCTTGAAAACTGATGTCCTTCAAATCCTGTCGGTCTCCGAGGTATTGGGCGATGTCCTTCAGCCAGTCCCCGGCCCGCAGCATACCTTGGCCGCTTCCCATACGGCCGGTTAGTTCCAAGGTTCGATTCACGGTATCAGGATCCTTCAGCTCACAGCCACCCGAAATTTCCCCTGAGAGATCGCAATCCAAGCGGGATGCCAGATCCGGTGCCCACGGTTCCAAGAGCGAAGACGAGGGCACCCGGTCGATGACTGCTTCAAAATCCAGGATACCCCAGGGATCCCTCTCGAAGTCGACTTCCAGAGCACCGGAAATCCGACCGCTCGACCGCAGGGCTGAGAAAGATTCAACCAGTAGGACCCGGGCGTCCAACTCTCCCTCGATCTCCACCCTGTCGTAGAGTACATCCTGCCATACCAGACGGTCCAGGGACGCCGAAAAGACCAGTGTCAATTCCTCGGGAATGACATCTCCAGGGGCCGACGACTCCCCGCTTCCAGAAGGCAGTTCCTCCCCCAACACGGCTGCAGGCAGCAGGAAATTTGAGAGGTCCAGGTCCAGCCCCTCCATCCGGATCGTTTCCTCCGCGGAAACCACCTGCAGATCCGAACAGAAAAGACTTACTCTCCCAATCTCGATCCGACCCCGAAGCAGAGGGCCTATCTTCAAATCGGCCGCCAAGTGATCCACAACCACGGCGAAGGATTCGATGTTGTTTTCCGACCCGGTCCTGGCAGCCAGGGTCCGGCCGGTGCCCTGGATGCGGCCTTCCCCAATCGTGATGGCGATGGTGGGCCAAATCCGCACAGAGGCCTCGCCAAGAGTCACATCGGCCCCCGAGGCCAAGACAACCTGATCGACAGCGAGTTGGCGTATTTTTTCTCCAGGTAAAAACAGTCCCAGCGCAATCCTGAGTAGAAGTATGATCAACACTACGGCCGCCAGTGAATATCCTGCTTTTTTCAACCGCGTCTTCATCGCCACCGCCTCTTTTTCCAAATTATTCCGGCCCAATTCCGGCTGTAAGAATTCTGCCGCCACCCAGGACCAGATCCCCATCGTAAAGGACCAGGCCCTGACCAGGCGCCGCTCCCAGCACGGCATCCTCAAGCTCCACCGTCAGACCCTCTCCGCTCAACCGCCAATTCTTCACCGGGACCCCGCGATGCCGATGCCGAATCCTGGCCCGTACGCCATCGTCCAGGGTACCGGAGTCGGGAAAATCCGGGACCTGGGCCAAAAAACGATCTGCAGTCAGGAAATCCACCTTCAGTTCCTCTTCGAAACCCACCACCAGCCGACGCTTTTCCAGATCCAGCTCCAACACATACAGTGGTCGCTCCGCGGCAACCCCCATGCCACGCCTCTGGCCCACGGTATAGTGGACCAGGCCCCGGTGCCGGCCCAGTATTCGTCCCCCTCGATTCACGATGTCTCCCGGAACAGTGGAGGGGCCTTCCGGGAAGAGAAACGATCGATCTCCGTCCGGGACGAAACAGATCTCCTGACTGTCCCGCTTCCCCGCCACGCTGAGCCCCAGTTCAGCGGCAGCCCGCCGAGTCTCCTCCTTGGTCCACCACCCCAGTGGAAACACAAACCGGTCCAACAAGACCGGTTCGATTCGGGACAAGAAGTAGGACTGGTCCTTTTCCCGATCCAGGCCGCGTAAAAGGCGGGCATATTCACCCCGACGTTCGATCCGGGCGTAATGGCCTGTTGCCGCGAAGGAGCAACCCTGACGATCGGCCAACCGGACCAGCTCGGGAAATCGAACATCCCCGTTGCAGGCCAGGCAGGGATTGGGCGTGCGGCCCACCTGATACTCGGCCACGAATGGCTCCATTACCCGACGACCAAAGGGTTCGGCCAGATCGTGGACCCAATGCTGCGCACCGAACCGGCCCGCCAGAGCCCGCGCGTCTTCGATTGCCTCCAGGGAACAACAGGACTTTTCAGTGAGTTCGATTTCCGGGTCACCGTAGCAGAAATTCTTGAAGGTCACGCACTGTACCCGGCACCCCAGTTCCACCAGGAGAGCCAAAGACACTGCGCTATCAACACCCCCGCTGATCCCAAGTAAAACCTCGGTTCCGGGCAAAAGAGCCCGACGCAATTCCGCCGGAACCGGCAGGGGGAAGGTCATTTCGTCAAATCGGGATCCGGCGAGTTCATCAAGTCATTGACGATCTTGATGTTGTCTCGTGAACGGCCACCGATATCGCCGTTCGGGTCGCATTTGGCGGCCAACTCCCACTCATGAATGGCTTCCCGGTAGATTTTCGCCTCGGCGAACATGATCGCCATGTTGTAATGGGCCAAGGCGCTGTCCGGGTTGTGGTCTAGAACCTTCTGGAAGTATTTCAATGCCTGGCCGGTTTTACGCTGGGCCAAATGCAGGGACCCAAGGTTGCAGAGAGCCTTTTCATCGGTGGGATCCACAACCAAGGCCTTCTCGTAGAAGGATCGTGCGATATCCAGCTTCTGATCCCTTTGACTACGCGCGGACATTACCTGAGCCCGGTCATCCCACAGGGAGCCGAGGTTGACCAAGGCCTCAATGAAAGTTGAATCCTGTTCAACACAGTACGTAAAATAGGTCTCGGCGCTGTCCAGGAGGGCTGCCACTGTTCCACCGTCCCACCCCACGGCAAGGGCGCTGTCCCCTGCGGCCATATAGAACCGGTTACCGATCACGTAGTTGGCGAAAACCGAGTAGGGCGGAGAGCCTGCTGCCAGAGTACGCAGGGTATCGTCCAGGGCCTCACCCGACAAAACTTCAGTACGAGCCAAAAACTGCTCAAGATCGGTCAGGGGTTCGCCGTCCTTGCAACCGGCAACCAGCAACAAGGACAAGACCAGGATGAACAGCGAAGCGGCAGTCAACACTCGATACATGGATGCACTCCCAAGATTGAAACCAAATCCGTAACGGCAGGGCCTGAAGAATGGCACAGCCACGGCTCCTACCTTACCACCATCTCTCAAGTCCGGTTACCGAAATGGAAATCTTCCAGACCGAATCCTCAAGACCATTCTTCTCAAGATCCCCGACTCTACTATACGAAAGAGCCAGATCCAACATGCCAAGTTCCCGGCGGAAAGGAAAACCGGTACCAAGACTAAGAGTGTTTTCGGTAAGCGGTTCCCCGTCCACCCGGTAAGCCCACTGCCGTGTGCTGTAGCCCAGACGGAGCGGCCAGTTGCTTAGACCAGCCCGACGCACATTGGCGATTCGCCTCTCCAGCCCGACGGAAACCGTGTATTCGTCCTCCATCCCCTCGGCTACCCATGCCTGCGGTCCCTCGAACTCGCTGAAGGCCTGAAACTGGTAATCGCAACCCAGCCACCAGCGACCGAAAAGATTAGTCTGAGTGCCCAGCAAGTACTCTTCAGGCATGGTCATGGACCAATATGAAGCCACTTTGGCACTCACTCCACCGAGTGATATACTCCTGTCGGCGTCAACCGTGTAGGATGGAGTATACGAGGCACCAACCCTCATCCTGTCCCCGATCCGGTACAGAGCGGACAATGTATAAGCAGTTCCTTCAAACGTATCATCCTGCACCTGAAGAACTGTCTTGAAGAAAGGAATACCCGATTGGTTGACCGGTTCCCTGAATACCTCGTAAAGGGATTCGGTATTCGTACCCCGCACCAGACCCACCACCGCCCCCAGTGACAAACCAGGCGCCGCTTCCCAGGCAACCCCAAAGGGCACGGCAAAAAGAGTACCTTGGCGTATAAACTGTTCTTCCCCTTCAAGCGTATAGTCGCGAACATCGGTCGTGAATTCGGTCACAGTGTCGTACCGGAAGTTTCGGTCCAATGAGAAACCGGTAGTGACCGCGAGGCGACCCTTTACCACCGGAGCCGCCAGGCGTATTTCGGGCACCATGACCCCAGTGACATTCCTTTGCCCATCCAGGCTCTCGGAATGAGTTTCGGACCCGTAACCGATCAGAGAAACAACAAGGTTCCTTACCACGGATAAACCGGCCGTATTCTTGAAGCCAGGGTTAATTGAATCATACACCGCCATGCCCCAACCGCCCCTACCTACCATCCTGGCGTCATCCGAGTCGATTTTCTGTCCAATGTTGGTCAAGGCGAAGGGAGTCTGGGCAGCCAAAGGAGCAGCACAAAAAAGTAGTCCCAGGAGGATCAAAACCCGGGAAATCACCGGCAGTTTGTTCCGGCTGAAGGAATCGTTGCTGGCTGTCATTTCCCACCTCCCTGGATTGCCTCGTTGACTGTGTAAGTGATCTTCAGGCGTGGCCCACGACCGTCCGGATCATCAGAGCCGAAAAAATTGAACTTGTTGAAATAGAAATCCGGATCCAGCGTCGAAGTGTTGTAGCTGGGCAGAAAATCCTCTCCCGGAGTAAGGATAAGACCTTTCTCAATTCTGTTGCCCTGTTCATCAAGGAGGTTGATCATCCGCTGCACATACGTTGTGACGTTGAATTCCATCACATCGTGATAGCTGGGATCCAGGCTGGTCATGCCGGTTATCGGGTAAACCGAATTTTCCAAATTGGACAGGGTAAGACCATCCGGCTCCGAATCGAAAAACTCCCTCTCCAATTCCGATACGACAATGGATTCGAGCATGCCCCAGCTACTGTCCGTATTGTTCGTCACCGACAGAGCCGCCCTGTTGATGAAGATGCCATCGGGAAGGCTGCTGAAATCAAAATATAGGACAGGGTAGGACCGCAAGCCCGTACGCATGATGAAGCCATCATTAATTGCGGCGGGCGCATCAGCCAGCAGGTAGAAGGTGGAGAGGTCCAGGTCCGGCGTAATAATAAGCATTGTGTCCGGCTCGGTGAACTTCACGTAGATGGACGGGCCAAGCTGATCGGAACCGATTGTAGTTGGTTCCAGGGTTGTTCCGCCATGCTTCATGTCCATCGAGGAGTACCCGGTCAATCCTTCGCCCGATGCCGGATCCTCATCCCCCTCTTTAATCAGGAATGTGTGGGTACCACCGGTTGTTATCCAGTCTATCAAAGGTTCCTTGGGCACAGGCAGATACACCAAATTTGCATCTTCCAGAATATAATTGGTGTTGAGATTGGGCAACCCGTCGATGGAGGGATCCGGCCCTGGAAAAACTGAAGTATCTACGGGATCGTCCAGATGATACAACTCGTACCAGGTTTCCCAGGGAAAGGTCCCCTGTGCATTGGAATCGCCCTGGTCGTAGGCCGAAAGCATCAGCAGCCGAAAATTAACGGTCTCGATATTTTCCTGTGTAAAGAGATCAAGGGTGATGGTTTCGTTCAGCACCTGGCCCAGATCGTATTCCAGCAGGATCGACGAAGCATCCCCACCCTTTTGACCAAGATACAGGACCTCCTGACCCAACAAAGGTATGTCCGGATCCTTGATCGATAAACCCCGATACTCGGAAGGTTCTTCAAGATCAAGAAGCTCCAACAGGGCGTCTATTTCGGCGTCGACAAGCTCGACTCCCACTGCGTTCGGATCATCACTGCCGCAGGCCGCGAAAAAGATTACCAGCGACAATAGGAGTGTTGCTACGATCAGTCCGGACAATCTTCCGGAATGTCGCGGCCGATTCTTCCACTTTTCAAATCTTGGCAACAATAAAGTCTCCTCGCTCAACGTGAAGCGGTCGGCTGCTTGGCAGACAAGCTGACCCGCGTAAAACCACTTTGCTTGATTGTATCGATCATCTCCACGACCTGGCCGTGAGATGCTTTTTCATCGGCACGCAGCACGATCCGGTCGTCGCTGGTCGATGCGTGCAGTTGTTCCAGGGCACGGGCCAAATCTTCCCGGACCAGCGGCGTATCATTCAGGTACACTTGGCCCGACTCGGTCAGGAACAAGATCGTCGGAGTATCAACCGTCTCGCTGGCGGTACTGGACCGGGGAAGAACCAAGTTGATGGCCGGCTGATTCCGAAAGGTGGACGTGACCATGAAGAAGATCAACAGCAAAAACATCACGTCGATCAGGCTGGTGATGTTGATGATCAGGTTGCGGCCCTTCTTTGGCGTACGGAAATTCATCGGCTTGGCGCTCCCTCACCGACGGGGCCATCTGCCTGGCTAGCTACCGCCCGGCGACGCAAAGTATCCAGAACCTTGGAGGAATAGTACTCCAAATCAAAAATGATCTGGTCGGCCCTACCGGTCAACCAGTTGAATGCAACCAGAGCCGGAATCCCCACGATAAGACCGGCAGCGGTTGTAACCATGGCCTCGCTGATCCCGCTGGACAAGGTCTCGGGGTTGCTCAGGCCGACGGTGGAGATGGTGGCGAATACCCGGATCATACCCAGCACCGTGCCCAACAATCCCAACAAGGGGGAAACCGCAGCCACCGTCTCCAGGACACCGAGTCGACGGGTTAAACGCGTCGCCTCCTGGCGACCGGCCTCCTCCAACACATCCCGGATAATGACCCAGTCGTTGTCTGCGTGATCCAGCCCCGCCTTGACCACGTTGGCGAAGGGACCGGGCCTTCTTTCACAGATGGCGTAGGCCACCGAGAGATCCACACTGGCCGACAAGGTATCCACTGCCCCGGCGATCTCCGGAACCACTATGCGCCCCCGACGCAGGACAAAGATCCTCTCGATCAAGACCGTCAAGGCAACCAGGGAGGCCAAACCTATGGGCACCATCATATAACGCCCGGCCAATATCATTTCCCACATTTAAACCCAAACCTCCGATTCGAAGTAACTTCTCACCTGTTTCCGGCCTTTGATCCCATTGATTCGTCAACGGTGCCAGTCAGGATAGTGCAGCCCCAGAGTGATCACAAGGGTCTCTTCCGGAAAATGCGCCGGAAGCGGAGCATAGGGCGCAAATGCCTTCAAGGCGGCCATGGACGCATCATGAAGGGATTCGTGTCCTTCGGTTTCCAAAATTTCCAAAGTACGGGGGACTCCGTTCTTTTCAACGACCAACTTGATGACCGTCTTGCCGCTGATGATCCCAACCCGGTAGGCATAGGGGGCCATCCACACCCGATGCAACTGATTCTCAAAACGCTTCATCCAGGGTGCGTAATCCCACTCGTAGGTATTCAGACTGAAATCGCCGTCTATTGCTACCCCGGATCCAACTTTGCCCCGCGACGCCTGATTGAAATCGAAGCCCCGGTCCCCGGCCGATCCTTCTTGCCCCTGCTTCAGCACCGATGGCGCCTGCCCACCCCACCAGTCAGCGAGATCCGGTTGGGCTTCCCTTTCCTGTTCATCGGCTTTGTCATCTCCAGCCTCGGCGGCCGTTTCGTCCGGCAGTGACCACTCGCCATGAGCACCCTGGTCCTGACCCTGGACGACCTTCTGGTCCTCCCCGGCTGATCCGGAATTACTGGGACGAGCCCCGGACTCCGGAATCGCCATAGGCTGTTGGGCGTAATCCACCCCGGCTGCCCCCTCGAAGTCCTCTTTGCGGATATCCACCTTCGGAGCGATCCACTCCTGTTGTGCCTTCGGTGAGATCCCATCCTCCCCCATGACGTTGTCCGCAGCAATACTGTGGTGCATGGCCAGGTATTCAGGATTCTCGGGAGGGTTCTCTGTAGCCAGCCGTTCAGGAATGGCTGTGTAGGCCCGGGGCATCTCCCCGTCGGATCCGGATTCCGGATCATCAGGAACCAGGAAGAGTTCCACCTCCGCCTCCAGCTGCCGGGCCTGGATTGGGTCAACCTGCAAAAAAGGGATCTTCCACGTGGCCGCCGCAAAAATTACGTGCAACAGCAGTGAGGTTCCGAAAGCTCCCCTAATGATTGTTCTATCTTTCACCAGACCAGTGCTTTCCAGGATTCAGGCTGAAGGGAAATACCTCCACACGCCGGAATGTATGCTAAAATCGGCTCCCTGACTGGAAATGTACCCTGCTGGACAGGGAATTGCCAACCCCGGTTGACGAAACGGGCAAAACGTCCCATGCTGTGTACCAGTTTTCCAGAAATCTTCCCCAGGGAGTTCCTTTTTGTCCGAAATACAAAAACCCACACAGAGAATACTGGAGTCCCTTCCGTCTGATCTGCGGGAACTGGTTTCACCTTCGGTTCCTTTGGGCGACTTGACCACGTTGGGGATCGGCGGGCCTGCAGCCCTCGTTTGCCATATTCGAAACGCAGAGCACGCTCAACGGTTCCAGGCTTTTTGCTCTAAGGAGAATCTTCCCTCTGCAATCCTCGGCGGAGGAAGCAACATCCTTGCTGCTGACGCCGGCTTTCCCGGCCTGATCCTCAAGATCGCCACTGACCGTTTTACCGTGGGCGGAGAAACATTGACTGCTGGAGCCGGATTGGATTTCGACCTCCTTATCCGCCGATCACTGGAGAATGGCCTCACGGGCCTGGAATTCGCCTCCGGCATTCCCGGCACCCTGGGTGGAGCCATCGTGGGAAATGCCGGATGTTACGGCCGTCAAATCGGGGAATTCCTGATCGAGGCCCTGGTGCTTCGAGAAAATGGATCTCTTGAACGGCTTGGACCGGAAGATTTCGGGTTCGATTACCGCCGCACCCTAATGCAAGGTTCCGGAGATGTGGTTCTGGAAGCGACCCTCCGCCTCCAACGCGGGGACCTCGACCGGGCCCAGGCTGACCGGTTTGAAAAAATGAACGACCGACTTGCAAAGCATCCAACGGAAATGCCCAGCGCCGGGAGTTGGTTCAAGAACCTGGACCCGACCGAACCGCAAGGACGCCGCATCGCAGCCGGGGCCCTTTTGGAAGAAGTAGGAGCCAAGCAGATGTTCGTGGGCGGAGCCGCTGTTTTCCCCAAACACGCCAACATCATCATCAACCGGGACGGGGCCAGTTGCATCGACGTAATTGAATTGGCGGACAGAATGAGAAAAGCAGTCCTGGCCAAGTTCGGTGTTTCACTGGAACAGGAAGTCCGCGAATTGCCGGGGTGTCGACTAACCGAACCCGACTAGCTGACTTTGCCTTGCCCCCCTCCAGGCTACTTCAGCAAAAGTACTTTCCTGGTCAGATGGGCATTGGTCGTTCGGATCGACAAAAGATAAACCCCCGCCGGAGCCGCCCCCACTTCGGTATCACCTTTCCAAGCAACGGTGTGTTCTCCTGCCAATCTTTCCTCCCGGACCAGGACCTTTACCAGGCGACCGGCCAGATCGTATACTCCCACCTCCACCGGACCGTCCAACCCGAGAGTGAAGCTGGCCTGCATGATGGGGTTACAGGGATTCGGCCAAGGTTGTTGCAGCCACTGAAGATCCGGAAAAAGGCCGGGACCCGAGGCATACAGACAATTCAAGGGCAGACCCACCGTGAGGGTCTCATGGGCCCCCGCCTCGCCCATGGTCAACCGCAAGCTACCGAACTCGAATTCTCCCACATCCGTAAAATCTTCCCTACCGAGGGATAGACTCCAAACTCCCTGTTCGAATTCCAAAGCCCCTCGCACAGCCCTGCCGTCAGCAGCGAGTTCCATGCGGCCAAGGGATGAATCGAGCTCCAGAGTCCAGGAACCGGGCCGGTTCGGCTGGATCCTGATTTCCGCCGCCTCAGCCCCACACTCAACTTCCAGGGAGCTGGGATCCACAGCAACCAATACCATTTCCGAATTGGGCATTATGTAGCCGACTCGTTCCGACCCATCCAGTACCAAAAAGTCGATGCTGCCGTCGGAATTGATATCCTCATAAAAAATTTTCTCCGCGTCTCCAAAGCTGGGAAACTGGAAAACCGGGCTGAATTGCCATACCCCGTAAGGAAAAACAATACCAACCGTTCCAGCTTCCCGCAGATTGACGACTATTTCATCCCGGCCGTCATGATTCAGATCGGCACAGAAAAGATCCTCCGGAAGGAAGGGAAGAATCAGGTCATCCGACCTTCGCACCAACGTGCCATTGCCGTCATTTTCAAAAAAAGCGAGTATTCCCTCTTCATTGTTCGAGCCCACAACATCCTGGTCTCCATCACCGTCCAGATCTCCGGTCGCAAGTGTGGAAACAGAAGTCGAAACAAACTGGGCATCGTCCAGAGCCCTCCCTCCTATATTCAGGGCCGACCAGATCCCGCTTTGACTGACGACAAGATCCAAAAACCCGTCAGCATTCAAATCCAGGGGAATTGCTTCAACCAGACCGGAAGTTATCGACCAATCCACCCTATCTGAAAACGACCCTCCTCCCTGCCCAAAAAACACAGAAACATCCCCGCTTCCGGTGGAGTATCCCAAGAGATCATCCCAGCCATCATTATCGACATCAGTCGCCAATATTTGGTTGGTTGACGTCCCCATTGCAAACTGGGAAAGGGTTTCGAATCCCACCGTTGAGGAATACTCCATCAGATGTATGTCTCCGGTGAATAAATCCTGCGAAGCAAGTTCCAGATCCGACTCTTCATCCAGTTGGATGGCTACAACATTAAGTGGAAAAAAGTCAAGGGTTTGACTCTCCGGTTCCACAAAAAGCCCGCCTCCGGAAAGTCCCGAAAACAGATCGAGACGGACCGAAATCAGCTCGGTGACCACCAGATCCAGTTCACCGTCCCCGTTGAAATCCGCAAGTGCGGAGTTCCAAGGATCACTATTCAAGGAAACGGCATCGTAGCCCCAGTAGTCCAGATTCTGCTTTCCATACATTACTGAGATTACTTCAGCCTCTCCCCCCAGACAAACCAGATCCCCGATACCATCCCCATTGAAATCGCATTGCAGCAACCCCCTGCTGGGGCAGCCGGGATAATTGGCGCCCTCGTGCTGCAAACCGCCTTCTTGGAGGCTGTAGTATTCTATAATTGGTCGTTCACGGCCCGAAGCGAAGAAACCCGTTGCCGATCCTGGCAAACCCGCAATAAGCATTTGGTCCGGAGTAAGATGAAAATCCATCCGCCCCACTTCCGTGGCCAGTGATTCTCCTATGGAAAGGGCCAGGATCTGGGAGGATTCCTCATCAGCCACCATGACCTCCTCGATTCCATCCTGGTCCCAATCATATTTCAGGGCCTTGTCCGGTGAGCAATCCAGGGAAATGGTTCGAGTCAATATGTAGGTGTCATCAATCTGCCGATCATAACGGCCCAGGGAATTGGAAAGCGGGCCGTGATTGGCACACAGAAGCTCCATTTCTTGATCCCCATCCAAATCCATGGCAACCAGAGAGAATGGTTGGTCGCCCGCAGCCAAAGCCTGGCTTATGGACCACTCCCCATCCATCATCCGGACAAAAACAACCTGGTCGACCCCAGGCAGAGATACTGCGAGTTCATCACGTTCCCCGCCCGGCGAGCCAAGAAAAGCCAAAGAGCCCGGATCCTCTTCCAAATCGACCAAATCCACTACTTCGAAATAGGGCAATATCTGGTTGAATTTCATGAACAGGATCCGATCGGGATCCGAAACTCCGACTACAAAACCAATTTCCCCGGGAGGAAGCCCCTCCCATGGGGAAATAAAAGCAACTTTTCCGCCTACTGAAAAAGCTCCATAAACGGAAAACGAGGTTTCATTGTAACTCGTCTTGACTAGTTTAAGAAAACCACTATTAGTCCCGATAAGAAGTTGCTGCTGAAAACCGCCATTGACAGGAATCGCCAGGGCACAGCTGACCTCATCAGAAACATCAACCAGGAGAGGCCCCGGGAAATCAAGAGCCGAAGCGGAACCACACGCCAAAGCAATGAAAATCCCTTGTAACACCCCTGAAAACCAGGATGATTTTTTCTGAGAATGATTCAAATGACGTCTCTTTCCGAATAATGGTGTGCGGAGTTATTATACTGATATACTTCCTCCAGGACAAAAGGGTTGCCATTAATTGTTGACACCAAGGTTGCCGCACCTGAAATTAATGCAATCGAGGTTTGTCGTTCTTCGCCCCAATTATTCTGAGATCCTTTCAGAAGGGCTGGACACAGAGAGTCCATGAGGCGGCAAAAGGTTGGTTAGCAATCGTTTTCTGGATAATTGTTTCCTGCGATTGCTTTTTTCAGATTAATTGCACCCCGCTTGACCAGGGACCGTGGTCCCGACTGGAGCCGTCCATGTCCTTCAAAATCTATGCAGCTCTCCTTTTGCTGGGGCTGGTTATCGTCGCTGCTCCCTGCTTGGCTCAAGATCAAGAGACGGCGAGTACCTTCAAGCTGTTAAGAGATTCAAAATTAGCCGAAGCAGAGCTGGATCTGGAAACCGAAGAGGGGTTTTCCTGGGAAAGGGCAATCAAGGGACGGGACTTGGAGTTCAGCTTTGCCCTTGGCTTCCTGGACCTGAACACCACCCTGATGGCTCATGATCAGATCGTTTACAAATACACTCCGGAATACACCTATTGGGGAGATGTCGTATTGACCGGACAAAGCGCTTTCGCTCCAGTAGTACGTATGGGATACAGTATAAACAAGTGGCTTTCCTTAGAGGGAAATGCCTCCCTTTCCTTCTCCGAATACACCTCCCAGATCACAGACGCCAAGTCGAGGAAGAACGAGCCCCTCTCCCCGGTGAACGAGGATATTGAAGTTGGTGAGTTCGACCCTGAACACCGTTCTCTCATCACGTTTCTCGGCGGAGGGAACCTGTTGCTCTATCCCCTGAACATAATGGGAGAAGGCAAAGGGCTGTTGCAACCATTTCTAACCACCGGCTTTGGCCGTCTGTGGTACGACATCAATTCTGATTACTCAGCGGGTATGGTGTCAACGAACAACTTTAATTTCGGTGGCGGTTTGCGGCTGCTTGGCGACGAAAGGATCAGCCTCCGGATCGAACTTCTGTACCACAAAAACACGGTAGAATTCGAACCGGCCAAGTACTACCTGGAACTGGACCAGGGCACGACCTTGATTCTCCTGGAGGAGCACCCCGAAGTAAACGGCGTGCGGGTTGACCAGGTCGTGGATTCCTTCCAGCCGCAGGACATCAACAGCCTAAACTGGTCAATTGGCTTCCAGGGCACCTTCTGACCCTGGTTGAGACCTGTCAGGATGAATCCAAGTTCAAGTTTACCTGGCGAAACTCCAGGGCTTCACGTACTTGAGCCAACCCCACCTTGTCGCTTCCGTCCAGAGCCGCGATGGTTCGTGCCACCTCAAGACAACGATGCAAACCCCGTAGGGACAATCCCAGGGGTAAGCGGACTCCTTCCAGAAAATCGACAGCTTCCGTCAGCAGATCCCCCGTTCGGATCTCTCCCAACCCTCCCCGTCTTGTGTTCCCCCTGCTGGCCAATCTTTCCCGGGCAACCTGAATTTCTTCCAACAGGGGCTGGTTGCGCCAACCCCTCCGCCCATTTTCCAGGGTTCCCGAATTTCCTCTGGTCGTAGACTTGGCCTCCGCCTCGTCCTCCGCCTCGTCCGGCTTGGGGTCCAAGATTCTCCCCTCCCATGAACCCACCTCCACAAAGAGATCGAAACGATCCAGCAGGGGCCCTGAGAGCCGTCCCAGATAACGGGCCTGTTCCATAGGCGTGCAACGGCACTCCCGAACCGTGCTCCCGCGAAAGCCGCATCGACAAGGGTTCATCGCCCCGACAAGCTGAAAATCAGCGGGATAGCTTCGGGTCCCGGGACCCCGCACAATGGAAACTCGGCCATCCTCCATCGGCTCCCGCAATACATCCAGAACCGAGGAAGAGAATTCGCTCATCTCGTCCAGGAAAAGAATACCACGATGGGCCAAGGTCGCTTCCCCCGGACGCAGGTTGGAACCGCCTCCTATCAGACCGGCTCGGGTGACGGTGTGGTGAGGGGCCCGAAACGGACGCCTGGACATCAGGGTCGATTCACCCAACATCCCCGCAGCACTGTGGATACGTGTCACCTCCATTCCCTCTTGTGGTGATAATTCAGATTGTAATTTTCCCAGCAAACGGGCCAATCGTGTCTTACCCGTCCCCGGCGGTCCGACCAGCAGAAGATTATGCCGTCCAACCGCCGCCAAGACCGCTGCCTTTCTTGCCAGGGCCTGGCCCTCCAACCCGGCCAGCAACTGAAGATACTTTTCCGTCGACTCCTGCGCAGAGGGCCGAATCCCGGTCTGATTCCCGTTATCCACCGTGCAGGGAATTTGCTCTCCTTCGAAATCCTCGATTTCCGGCAAAGTACCGCTTCTCCACCATTGCACCACCTGTTTCAAACTCGTGGCCGCAATCACTTCCGAGCCTGCAACCAGCCTTGCCTCCCAGGCCTGTTCGGCCGGCACCACCACCAAGCAATCATCACGTTGAACTCCATCCAGAACGATCGACAACAAACCCCGAACGGGCCTCAGATCCCCGAACAAGGAAAGCTCACCCAGAAAGAGGGCTTTACTCCGACGCCTGCCCGAAGGCTTTTCCGTCTGGCTCATGGAGGAAGCAACAACTCCCATGGCGATGGCCAGATCGTAGGAGGCTCCCTCCTTTCGAATTCCCGCCGGGGCCAGGTTCACTGTGATCTTCCCCAGGGGTATTTTGATCCCGGTGTTGCGCAGGGCAGAGAGCACCCGCTCCCGGCTTTCCCTGACCTCGATGTTGGGCAACCCCACCAGGTGGAATCCGGGCAACCCCCTGCTGATATCAGTCTCAACAGTTACCGCCAAACCATCGATCCCCGCCAAAGCCCCCGTCTTGATACGATTGACCACTCGCCACCTTCTCTCAAAGAGAATCTGCCCGAAAACCGGAATGAGGAATCAACAAGCATTTGCAAAACTGGAACCAATTCCCGTGTCTGCCTGGCAACCCGGGTTACTGCGGAAAATCCATTGCACTAAGGGAGACCATCGTTCCGTGGGGAGAAAGCCGGAGCCGGAGCCGGAACCGGGAACCAACGCTTTGGAGAATATTGTCGATCACGGGAGACACATATAGAAAAAGGCGGAAGGCCAAAGGCCATCCGCCGATTCCAAGTCAGGATCTGACGATCCCTTGAGCGACCCTTAACTACAGATCGTAGGGGCGAACAGTCTTGCGACCGTTGTCAACGGCGCGCTTCTCGGCGACCTTGATCAACTCCCGCACTTTGACGTCCAGTGCGGCGTAGAATTCACCGGATACGTTGCATTCGGTCACGGATTCCTTGGTCTTGCTCTTGCTGATGATCATGTCAGCCATTGGGATCCTCCCTTAACATGGTTGCTCCCCTCTCGTCCCCGGCCAGCCCTGGCAAACTGCCCGGCCGCCAGCGAGAGCGGACTCCTGAAACTCAAACGCCAATGCTCACATGAACAAAGGCAAGTTGGGACACAATCGCCTCGACAGGCGGCTCTGTCAAGAGTAGTTTTCTTGCTGAACCATTGCCGAAACTGCTAGCGGACCCATTGGCGGAAAATACGTCAAAACGCCCGCAAGGCTTTGAAAGCTACACGAAGGAGCCCACCATGGCCAGCCAAAAAGTTCTGAAATACCTGGACGCCAACCAAAAGAAACACGTGGACCAACTCTGTGAGTTCCTGCGGATTCCCAGCATCAGTTCACAGAGCGAGTATGCCGAGGACACACGCAAGGCAGCCAAGTTCATCGCCGACGAGTTGAAGGACCTGGGCTTGACCGTCGAAACCATCGACCTGGGTGGCCATCCCTTGGTTTTTGCCCAGACCGAGATACGCCCCGACCGGAAGACTCTTCTTTTCTACGGCCACTATGACGTCCAGCCTGTTGATCCATTGGACCTTTGGGACAACCCTCCCTTTGAACCTGTGGTCAAGGACGGGGTGATCTACGCCCGTGGCGCCTGTGACGACAAGGGCCAAGTCTACACCCACATCAAGGCCCTTGAGGCATATATCAAACAGGATGTTGAGCTGCCGGTGAACATCAAATTCATCATCGAGGGGGAAGAAGAGGCCGGCGGTGAAAGCATCTACCGTTTCACCGAACAAAACCCCGAAAAGTTGGCCTGCGATGCAATCATCGTCTCGGATACCGCCCTGTACAACGAGACCACGCCGGGCATCTGCTACAGCCTGAAAGGCCTTGCCTACATGGAGATCAGGGTTTCCGGCCCCGCCATGGATCTGCACTCCGGCAGCTACGGCGGCACGGTACAGAACCCCGGCAACGCACTGGCGGAGATGGTTGCCCGGTTGAAGGATTCCGAAGGAAGATGTCTGGTTCCTGGATTCTACAATGATGTTCTGGAACTGGACCAGGAAGAGCGGGACGGCTTCGCCGAACTCGGCTACACGGATGAAATCCTGAAGCAGGAGACCGGCGCCCCCGCAGCCTTCGGGGAGGCCGGCTTCACAACCCTGGAACGGATGTGGGCTCGACCTACCTGCGACGTGAACGGGCTGGTCAGCGGATACGGAGGCGAGGGAGCCAAGACGGTTCTTCCCGCCAAGGCAATGGCGAAGGTTTCAATGCGGCTAGTCCCAAATCAGGATCCGGATAAAATCGCTGCGGCATTCCAGGAGTACATCCTTTCAATCGCACCAGCCGGTGTCCGGGTCGAAGTCGAAAACCTGCACAACGCCAACCCCGTGCTGGTACCCCGCAAATCGGAAATGATGACAGCCGGAATGGCCGCCCTGGAACAGGGCTTCGGTGCCAAGCCGGTCTTCATCCGCGAGGGAGGCAGTATCCCCATCGTAGGGACCTTCCAGAAATGCCTTAAATCACCTGTCCTGTTGCTGGGATACGGCTTGTCCACCGACAACATCCATTCCCCCAACGAGAAGTTCCACCTGAACAACTTCTGGCGCGGAGCCCGGACTTCGGCCATCCTGATGTCGGAAGCGGCAAAATGATAATTACTCGCCCCGGCCAAATCACCGGGCCGGGGCGAAAGTTTGACAATCCTGAACCGAGCGAGTAGTTTTCTGCGATCAGATTCAGGCGTCCCCATCGTCTAGTGGTTAGGACACCGCCCTTTCACGGCGGCAACACGGGTTCGATCCCCGTTGGGGATGCCAAA
>JAHOYV010000024.1 GCA_019038745.1 Gemmatimonadales bacterium | reverse complement strand
TCGAAACGGCCGGGCCGTCGGGAGCTACGCTGCAACTGTTGACCGAGGCGCGGGAAAAGATGGAAATCGACCAGCGAGACCAAGCGGCGGACAAGCCGCAAAGTCGGGTTCGCCAGACAGCAGCCCGATGTTGGGCCATGCTGCTGGTGCGGATCTATGAATGTTTGCCGTTAACCTGTGAAAAATGCGGCCAACCCATGCGTCTGATCGCATTCATCATGGAGCCGCCAGTAGTGGAGAAGATACTGAAACATATCGGCGAGCCCACCGAACCTCCGACCGTCCTGCCAGCCAGGGCACCACCTCAGGTGGAGATGGATTTTGACCAGGTTGACCAATTTGACCAGGGGAACGATTGGCCGGACATGGATCAATCGGCCGAAGCAACGGGCGAAACCTGGAACTGAATCACACCCGAGCAGAAAAATGTCCGCAGTGATTTCCGGATGGCATTAAAAGCGGTTGAGGCCAGGGTGTGCCTGGAATTCTGCAATTAGGCCATGTTTGGGGTGGTTGTGGGCTCTAAGCAGCAAGAATGATTTGAGTAGGTACCGGAAATGCGGTTGAGTACAATCAACTTTTTTGTCACCGGGGGAGGGAATAGGCGTTTGGAATGCCTATACTCTGTCTGGTTTTCGTAGTAATAGAGAAATCAGCTGGACGGTAGCCGGATCAATCATCGAAACATTCTCTCCCACCCAAATTTTCCTCCGTTTCTGAGCTGGGACAGGGCTGTCCATATGTCACAATTTCATTGGAAGGATTAAATGGTAGCCACCCGGCCCCCTCCAACAGCGGGGGCCGGCTTCTTTCGAACAATGTGGATTACACTTTGGCCCCTTTGAAAAAACCGAACTCTTTTCCCTACTGCAACAGCTTTCGTGCCTCGTCCGCTCCCGGGAAATCGGGGGACAACACCAACGCCTGCTGCAAGCTGGCGCGGGCCTCCTCCGTGTGACCCAAGGCGTGATGAATCGCTCCGATGTGATACAGCACGACGGGATGCTCCGGGTACTGGAGCAATGACTTCTGCAGCATTGGGAGGGCGGCTTCGTTATCTCCTTGATGATGTAGGATCCAGCCGTAGGTGTCCTGGATCATGCCGTTGTCGGGTTCCAGAACCACCGCCTTGCTGGCCACGGACAGCGCCTCGTCCCACTGACCTGCAGTCGAAAGGGCATCGGCCAAACCGTTCAGGGCCATGGGATTGCCCGGATGGGTGGCCAGGAGTTGCCGAAATTCCTCCACCTGCAGGTTGGTGCAAAAATCGTGGTGAGTAGGAATCTCACCCGAAAATTCTCTGCCCATCCAGTACTGGACATTGCCGTTTTCGGGCATGGCGCAGAAGGCCTTGTACAGGCCGGGCTTCATCTTGAAGAAGATGTAGCTTGCCAGGTGCCCGCCCACTTCCTGCTCCTTCCGGACGGCAGTCATCAGGTTCTTGTCCGCTCCCTTGAGATAGGGCAGGACCGAGGCCTGGAATTGGGGCATCTGCTGGAAGGGCGGCAAGGGGAATACCGCCGACTGTTTGTCAAAAAAGTGGATGTCGTCGGTGTTTATCCGATCCTCTGTGCCGATCATCAAGTCCAGGGCGCCCGAATCCATCCAGAAGAAACCTGCCACGCGGGCGGCTGTGTCGATCTGGTATTCCTCGGCCCGGAACCACTCCGGCAGCTTGTCCAGTTTTCGCTGCAGGCGCTCTACGTCGATGGACAAGGGTTCGGGCGTGGCCATCAGGAAGGCCTGGTCCGACCCGTAGATATACCAAATTGTGGTGTTGGGGAAAACGGTGCGGAAAGTATTCATATGGATGTTGAACAACTGGCCGCGCATGGATCCCAGCACCGGGACCCACTGCGCGAAAATGCCATCCTCGGCCAACCGGTTCTTCACCGATCGGTAGAACTCCTCAGTGTAGAGTATCCAGCTGTCGTAGGCACGCGGGTGGGTCGAGTCGCCGATGATCAGATCGTATTTTTTGGGGTTGGTGACCATGTAGTTGCGGCCGTCGTCGTTGTGGAAGTGGAACCTGTCCATGTGGAACACGTCGCCGTTCACGTCGGTGAACAGGTCGTTGATCCCCTCGATGTCGGGATTCAGATCGACCACGTCCAAGGACGAAACCTCGTCCGATGCCAGGACCGAGCCGGCCGTGATGCCGGCGCCGAAGGCAATCACCACAGCCTCCTTGTCATCGTCCGATTCATGCAGCAGTACCGGAAGGATGCCCAACAACTTGAATAGCTGGGTGTGCCAGTAGCGGGTAGAGGCCTCCTCCACGCCGTTGAGATACATGTCGCGGTAAGTGCCCAGGGACGGGTCGGCCTGGTCGATGACCGTAACGGTGGCGGCCCGACCCTCGTGAATCAGCAACACTTCCGCCGACTCGGCGCCAGTCGACTGGGCGATTTTTCCTGCATAAAGTTGCATCATAGGCGGCAGGGTGAAGACCAGCACCGCCACGACCCCGGCCACTCCGACTACGGCGATAGCCCAACGCCCGGAATTACGACCTGGCGAAAGCAAGCTGACCGCCCCAGTGGCGATGCAGATTCCGGCCAGGATAATCAAGGTGGCCTGGGTGCCGACCATGGGCACCAGGAAGTGGTTGGAAAGGCCGGCCCCCAGCATACCGCCGGCGGTGTTCAGGGAGTAGAGGGTTGCCGCGCCCTGAGTGGCTTCGCCTCGGCCCTCGGGTTGGAGCATGCGGATCGCCACCGGCAGCAAGGCTCCGATAAGCACCGTTGGGGCAATCAGAATGGCCAGAATGGGCAGAGGGTTGCGCATGGCGCTGTCGGCGAAACGGGCAAAGTAACCGCTGCTCAGAACCCAATCGGAAAGCAGGATGTACGGTGTGCTGATGATCAGGGCGGAGGCAGCCATGGCGGCTATGCCGAACAATCGGTCACTGCTGCCGGTGCGGCTCTTCAGCCACCCGTAAAGCCAGGTCCCGGCAAAAGCGCTGAAGCCGGAGCCCAGCAGGAAGGCGGTCAGCACCAGCGGGAAAACGGACACGCTGTTTCCCAGGTATAGGATGCTTAGGCGCGTCAACAGCACCTGATAGCCCAGGGCCACGAAGCCGATGGCAAAGGTGGCCACGAAGAGGAAACGCTTCAGGCTGGGGTCCACAGTGATCCGGGGGTCGAAGGTGTTTGAGCCCAAACCCGCAGCCAGGTCGTCTGTCAAACTACCGGCCACTTCATCAACCGAATCCTTTTCACGCAGCCGATTGGCCGCCAAAGCACAGAGTGCGGCCAGGATGTAGAAGCCGAGGGCGACCATCAGAGTAGCCTGAACTCCGAATTCCAAGAGAAGGTGATATCCGGCGGCAAAGCAGCCAATGGCCGCCCCTATGGTGTTCATGGAGTAGAGGTAACCGGTGCGGGCCGAACGTTTGTCCGCCGTATCGGGTGCCGTGCCCGAGATGATGGCCGGGAAGGTGGCTCCCATCAGAAAGGCCGGCAGCAGCAGGGCGACCGTGCTCACCAGCAGGCGTATCATGGTCAGGGCAGTGGGGTTGTTCACATTGCCGGACAGTGAAGTGAACAGGCCGGTCAAGGCGTCGAAGAGCGAAGGAGAGAGCAGGACATAAATCCCGATGAACAACTCCAGTACCACGTAGGGCATCAGCGATGCCTTGCGATTTCGGAAGTATTTTCCGCCCACGTAGCTGCCCAACCCCAGCCCGCCCATGAACACGCTGATAATCATCGCAGCGGCGCTCATGGAGTTGCCGACGACAACGATCAGCATCCGATTCCAGGTGACCTCGGCGATCAAGCAGCTGGCACCCGAGGAAAAGAAGGCGGTGAAGATCAGCACTGAGAATAGCGACGAACGGAATCTGGCAGTCATCGGAAAACCTCTTTGGTCGGCCCATTGTCCAAATTTCACTTAAAATTGAGTGTTTCAGGAATCAATAATACCAGCTTTTTGGTGGGAGTTCCAGCTTTGTTAATTATTTGTCAGGCTTGCCGTGATGGCAGGGGGAATTCGGTACGCAAGGTCAAGGCGGTTTAACTGGAGTAATGCACCAACGCGTGACTTCTGCGGGCATTAGAAACAACTATTCGGCAAAACAGTCCGGATGCTCCCGTAAGCTTCCCCGTCAAGTGGACATTCCTAAAGTAGAGTTTTTGGCTTCTACTATCTTCCTGAAGGCCACCGGCGGCAGCCCTCCCAACGCATCATGGGGACGCTCTTCATTGTAACTGAGCATCCACTCCCAAATCAGATCTTCACGCCGGCGTCGCCTTAGTTTAGAATCGATACGATTTGGGTCTCGGTGAATTTCGACTTCTTCATCTGAACCTCCTGGTTGTATTATGCCAGAAGGCTCTACTTTTAGATTCTCCGAATTTGGGGGAAGCTTACGCATGATTCTAGAACTTCGCCAGAAATCGAAATCATTGATACTGCGGATCGCGTTATTTAGCCTTCTGATCTCGTTCCAAACTCAGGATGTTCAAGCACGATCCCTGGAACTCGAAGTTTTCACCGGGCTTCCCAAAACCCTGATCGCCCAACTCGATATCTCACAGTCCGGCTTCCCTGATCTGAATCTATCCCCTGATTTCCGCAGTGACCCTTTTGAAACGCCTGCCTATTACATTTTCCGTCTGGGTCTCAGGGATCAGGATCGGGTATGGGCTCTGGATTTCATTCACCATAAATTGATATTGAATGAACCGACGGTTGATATCCAATCCTTCACGATCACCCATGGTTATAATATTGCGTCCGTGTTGTATATCCAGGATTTCCGATCGATCAGTTTATCTGCCGGGATCGGCATCATCCTACCTCATCCTGAAAATGAAGTGCGCAATCGGAGTCTTGATGAAAAAAAGGGCATCAAGGGCAGTGGCTATTATCTAACCGGACCGGCTGTCCAGGTGGGCATGGGCCGGCGTGTGAATATCCACAATAATTTGTTCCTATCTGCCGAGGCCCGATTAATCTTCTCAAAAGCAAAAATCCCCGTTCAGGATGGTGAAGCCCGGATCACTGAATTATCCGCTCATCTCATTACCGGATTGGGAATTCGGTTCTAGCAGACAGGCAAATGAACTCAAGGTTTGTTGATTACTGCCGATAGATCTCACAGTCTAATTCCAATAATAATAATCACTCCAGGACGGGTTATTTGAGACAACATGAAGTATCTGTTTATTGTCCTGAATCTATTTTTTGCATCAATGCTGCGGGCTGAAGACAACGTAGTGCCCTTCGTTTTTGACCAGCCCAATACCAATCAGGAATACAGAGAAGAATCGAGTCTTTTCAATCAAACCAATTATATGGTGGCGCTGGGTTTCGGAACCGCCTGCTTGTTCAATCGCTCAGATCATAATTGTGATGAAATTGCCAGTACCCTTGAAGAATCGCCCATCGAGTTCAGTTTCGATATGGGTAATTGGTATGGGCAGGGTGATACCATGGGATTGATGGTTCTGGGTTTTTATGGTCTGGGTTGGGCTCGTGACGATGACCGTATGATCGATACCAGCCAGGATATGACTCAATCGCTGCTGGCAACCTGGGCCGTAACCTGGGCGCTCAAGGTGTCGATTAATGCTGAACGCCCGAATGGTCATTGCTATTCTTTCCCATCGGGCCACACATCGACGGCCTTTGCCGTGGCTCCGGTCATCTGCAGGCATTATGGAATATGGGCGGGAATTTCAGCCTATACTTTGGCATCGATAACAGCGCTGGCTCGAGTGGAAGATTCGATGCATCATCCGCGGGATGTTCTGGCGGGAGCTGCTATCGGGATCATTGCCGGCCGAACAGTTTCAAAATTGGTCCCCTTGACGGTGGTGCCGACCAAAAGGGGTCTGGTCCCCGGCTTGATTTATCAATTCTAGATCCTTGCTAATAAAGTCCAGCTCAATGCCGGCCATTCACCGAATGGTCGATATCCGATCAATATTGGTATTGACTTTCGGCATTCCAGTTGGATATAGTTACCGCACAGGTCACGGGCTAAAGTTCCCATCCTCTGAAGAGCGCTATTGCTCTTTCCTGCTCTGAAAACTCCATTCATTCACTTGACACCTCGTTCGCTCCTCACCTACCAGTCTGCCAATATTTCAAGGAGGTTTCGCCAACACGGTGGACAGTTTGCCTTGACCTAGTCAACACAAGGGGGATGACCATGAAAAAAATTACCCTACTCAACTGTATAGCGATAGGATTGTTGTTGGCCTTCTGTGTGTTCGCCGGTGAAATGCCGGAATACGTCGATGGCCACTACAGCCTCATCCATGGCGGCAACCTGGAAATGTCCCAGGCGGCCAACCGGGACACTCTGTACCTGATCGGACCCTGGGGCAGCAGTTCCACGGTGAACGGCCAATTTGCGGATCCCACCGGAGCCCCCAACTGGAACGGCTGGACTCACCGTGACCTGACCACGAGAGCCGAATCAGCCTGGCACGCATCCGACTACAACGTGGTCACAGGCAACTATTCAGCCTGGTGCGGTGAGATCGCCTACGAGGCTTGCGCCCCAGACGACCCTGAAGGAGGCTATGGTCCCGACTACAACGAACTTTTGTCCTGGTACGGAACCGTTGAGTACACGAGTGCACCTACCACGGTGGAGATCACCGCCACGGTAAACCACAACACCGAACCCGGCTATGACTTCTCCAACCTTGGCATTTGGAAACTCGACACTCCGATCCAATACCTGTGGACCGCAGATGGAGAGGGCGAAATGGTCCCGGTTTCCGGTTCCGCAACCTATCTGCCCGGCGAATACGTTGGTGAAAACAAGGACCAGGTGCGCCTGACATGGCACGTCACATCCGACCACTTGTGGGACGATTCCGATTGCTTGTATTATGGTAATGGCGCCTTGCAGTTGGATGATGTGACAGTCACAATGACAAATGCCCTCCAAATCACATCCACCTTTGACGGGTTCGAGGACGGCACGCTGGGCGAGAACTGGACGGTCGAGTTCGGAGTCGGTGTCGGCGACTATGCCCACCTCTATGCCCCACTGAATGATATCGATCCGTGCAGCGTAAACCGAACTCCCCAGGCCTGCTTCGTTGCCGACCAGCGCATGTTTGACGAACGTGGGCTTCCTGTTTGCGAGGGACCATTATTCTACGGCCACGAAAATCGCGTCGTACACCATAGTGGCGGTCAAACCGGCCCACCGAACCACATCCACAACGCCATTGAGTCACCGGTCATTCAATGGCCCACGGGTGATTATGTAGGCGTGCACTACCTGTTCGACGTGTACATGCACGAGGAACTGAGTGAAGTCTCTCCGGGGATTTTCTACACTTGGGGTATTCGGTCCACCGATGACCCGGATCCCAATGACATCCTTACCAAAAAATTCAGGGATCGAAGTATGGTGTACTACGGTGGACCGGAATATTTCCGAACTGGAGGTGGCGATGTCACCGATCTGGTTGATCCCAATCGGACCTATGTCCAGATCCAGTTGACAGTGTACCAGTTGGGCTACATCTGGGGCTATGACGGCAAAGTTGGAACTCCCGCGCCATACTTCGACAACGTGGCTCTGAAGGTCTTTTCTTGCTATGGCCCAACCATGACCGCCAGAGAGCAGGATCTGGCCCAGGATTCTTTCCCGGACGACGGCACGATCCACACCGGAGAAGAAATGCACCTGAATGACGTGCGGTTCGACATGGCCAACAACATCTCACCGAGTCAAGACCAGCGGAACGACCCCGGTGATTCAGTTGTCATCAAAATCGTCGCAGTGCGGACCGGCGCGGCCATCGTCACACATGACATCAGTGCTGAGGTCACGGCTCCCCGTCTATACTTCACCATCAAATTGAACCCAGCGTTCAACGCCGGCATGCGCATCGGAAAGGCCCTGTTCACTGTCAATGCAGGCGGTGACGGCGAATTACAAGGAGAAGTAACCGACGATGGAACCGGTGACGGTACGATGAACGGCTATGTCACGGGCGCACCGGCCATGGCCTGGGGCATACCCAGTTCGGATCACTGGATGTTCGATCTGCCTGAAGAGGACTTCCTGTATCCCGGCGACGTGCTGCACTATTACATTGAATCCTGGGACGAAGTGAGCGGCGATTTCCTGAATGCCACAATGCCCGCCGACAGGACCGGTTACGGAGACTTCAGCGATACACAAGTATACAACGCCTCCTTCGTTATGCACGCCTTGCCGACGATGTTCAGTTCCGACGTTCAGCCGGTGACGGGCTATCCTGATCACGCAAAGATCCTCTTCTGGAATGACAACGGCGATCGAGAGGGACGGGACGAGTGGCATGGAGCCTTCCGCAACCTGGGGTTGTTCCCGGGTGAAGATTATGACATCTACTACACAAACGATCCCCGCCTGGGTGTGGGCAATGGTCTTGGCGGGCGAGCAAAGCCCGTTCAGTTGGACGGCTATAATATCCTTATCTACACCTGTGGTGACCTGAGTAGTAACACCATAACCAACCAGGATTACAGTTGTGACGCCGGTGACGATATCGGGGTCTTGAATGATTGGCTGGACGAAGGCCATAAGATGATGTTCGCCACGGGCGACGACCTGGTAACGGACCTGAATAATTCGGGATCAATCACAAAGGAGTTCATCTCTGGGAGAATGGGTTTGACCTATATTTCCAGGGACGTCAGCATCTTTCTGGGCGGCGATAAGGCGCCCTTGGTCAACACGGTTCCCTCCAATTCGGTGTTGATTACGGAGACCTGGCTTGCCTATGGCAGCTGTCCCAAGATCAATAAATTTGACGCCGTCTCCGCTCCTGACAGCACAAGATTGGCAACCTTCGAGAATGGCATCATCTACTCGGCCGCCACAATGTGCGAAGGAGGGGATGAGTCCGTGGTCATCTCCATGCCGTACGACTTCATGTACATCTGGGATTCGCAACTGGATGAGACCGGAGGCAAGAACGACAGTGCTCCCTTGGCAGTTCGAGCCATGGTGCTGGGAGAAATCCTGATGTATTTCGGGACCTATCCCAGCTACCCATTCGCGACCGGTGTCGGGAACATTCCCGGCAAACTTTCATTCGATGCAACCGCTTTCCCGAACCCATTCAACCCGGTCACGAAGATCGAGTTCACGATGCCAAGAAAAGGACATCTGAGCCTGAAGATCTTCAACGTTCGCGGTGAGTTGGTTTGTACCCTGATCAACGGGGTTTGGGAGGCAGGCACCGATCACGTCCTATGGGAAGGTACGGACAACCAGGGCAGGCAGGTATCCTCTGGTGTATATTTCTATGAGGCGCGGACGGTCGACGATGTGCGCATTAACAAGATTGCTCTGGTGAAGTAGATCTTCATCGGGTAGAAAAGGCGTCTTACGGGCCCTGGGCAATTGCTCGGGGCCTGTTTATTTATTGGGCTCCATGCCCGTTTTTTCAAAACCGTAGACCCAACATTCGTCCCTCAGTAAATCGAATCTGCAGGTGTTGGTTGTGCTATACTTCTAATTTGGCATCCTTAACGATATTATTTTCCTCATGTAAGGAATGGGCCCGCATGAAATTCATACTTGTTGCTTCGATACTGGGCTTCCTGGCGGCGTTGGTGGGTTCTCCCCAAGCCGCGATTTCTATCGATCCATCGGACCCGAATATTCTATACACGGGACGTTGGGACTCTTCCAACCCGTCCCAACCCTGGAGTTACTGGATCGGTTCGTCGATTATTGTGGAATTCGAGGGTGTTGGAATCGAAGCCTCGATGGGCGCGGGGGACTCAGGCCGCCCCGATTACCTGCGCGTTATCGTGGACGACGATCTGGCCAATTCCATGAAGATTCCGGTCCCCTTGACTGCGACAACCTTCACTCTGGCCTCTGGCTTGACCGACACGGCGCACAAAATTGAAATCATCAAAGAAACGGATATCGGCCGCTGGACTCTCTATTCTCTCGGACTGAACGACGGGGATTCGGTGGTTCCCCCGTCACCCCGACCCGCCCACAAAATTGCTTTTTTCGGTGATTCCAATCTGGCGGGGTATTCCCTGGAGAGTGAACAGAACGAGAGCGGTGATGAATTGCGCGGCTCCCACTTTGGTTATGCCGGAGTCGCATCCCGGATTCTCGACGCAGAGTACCAGAACATCTCCAGAAGCGGAGCCACAGTCTCGAGTATTCATGGCGAGTACGATCTCGTTGAATATGGTTCAGACACTCCGATTTGGGACTTCAGCCAATTTCCCGCCGATGTCGTAGTGGTCAACGCCGGTGCGAATGATGTCGGGCGTCCGATACATAAAATCAAAGAGGACTACCATGCCTTCCTGGATGATCTGCGGACCACGCACCCCGGCGCCCATATCATGCTGTACAACAGCTGGGGCTGGAGCTATGGCGAACCTGCCAATTTCATTCATGAAGTGATCGCTGAACGTAATGACTCCAACATGTCCTGGGCCGTATTCCCGTGGATATTTGAGCAGTGGCACGGCTGCGAATATGATCACGCCGGCATGGCCGGGATCCTGGCCGACCATCTGACTTCAACTCTGGGCTGGAGCCAAAAGCCCCGGGATGTCATGAGCGGCTTCGGCAAAAACGGCAACGTGGCCAACGGGAGTTTTGAAGAAGTGGCCCCTTTCGGAGGATATGGTTGGCGATATTACACCGACCCCGGTGTGAGCAGGGTTTATGATCCTGCCGGAGCCCATGGTGGAGATTTCCACTTGCGGCTCTCAAGCGGAGCTTCCTCTCACCAACCCAACCCTGCCTCCGATGGTGAAACCTTCACGCTTGTCCTCTGGTTACGTGGTGGCCAAAACGGTGATGAAGTCGATGTCACAATGGATTTCAGGGATCAGGAAATGTGGACCACGCCTTTGCAAACCGAAACTGAAGCCATCTCCCTTACCACAGGGTGGGAACAATATTCCATGACGGCCACCGCACCGGTCGGAGCCGCGAACCCCGTGTTCCACACGCGTGTAACTTTCACTGCGGGTGAAGGGGCGATTGTCGATATTGACGATGTGGGCATGAGCTCCCCAACGGGAATTCCGGTTTCCGGGCCCCTGCCGACCGTGGGCCGTCTCTCCGCGAGCCCGAATCCCTTCAATCCGAGCATAAACATAGAGTTCAGGCTTCCAGAAGCCGGTTTTGTCTTGCTGAATGTGTACGATGTATCCGGCCGGCGGGTAGCGACCATCACCGAAGGTCACTACCAGAAAGGAATATTCAGCAAGAGGTGGAATGGGCGGAATTTCTACGGCCAAGAGGTCGGTTCGGGAACCTACTTTGCCCGGATCGAGGCTGGTAAATTCAGCGAGACCAGGAAAATGGTTCTTATCCGATAGGCCAAAGAGTGGCCAGAATGTGGCCTGAAGGTGGAGCCGGCAGATCATCCCATTTGGTTGCCCCACCCGCCGGGAAAATTCTAGTCCGGCACCATGATCTCCTGCCGCAGAAAATCATCGTACATGTCCGCCGCCCGGGACTGGATGTCCCGCATGGCATCGGCCCGGGTCATGGCGCTCAAATAGGGCTTCAGTTCATCGAATTTGTAGGAATCCTCCAGCTTCAACATATGCAGACGTATTGCCAACAAACTGTCGGGCCGGACCATTGTGAGCAGGTCCTGACCGATGCCCAGTTCGGTCAAAAGGACTGCCACGCTGTCGCGGGAAGTAGGAGCCGGGGTGGGCGTAAATTCAATTTCCGTCCGGATCCGCCAACCTTCTCGCCACCAGGCTGGGTTATCCCACTGCGGCAGCTCCTCGGGTTCAGGCTCGATGCGCCGGGGCTTGGGTTCAGCTGGATCGGAGATTACCCTGATTGCAGGCGGTGGCAGGATTGCCAGCCAATCGGACGGCCTGGACTGCTCCTCGGAAAAATTCAGCGACAACGGGGAAAAGAAAAAATCGATCCAGGAATGGGGAACCAGCAACACGCTTCCGAGCAAGGAAGCGACGGCCAGCAGAACGGCTGCAGGCCATTTCCAGGGATTTCGGCGGTCTCGCATTCGTCCGTCAACTCCGCACCATGATGATAGTTCCAGTTGAGCTCAATGGGTGATTCTACCACCTGTTCCCCCTATTTGGTTCAGCTATTGATTGATTTTCCTCTCCTGGGTTTTGCTTTGGTATCGATGGAACAAGAGTGGGGGAATCCTTTTTTGGACCGAGAATCTGGCCAAAATCAGCCCAAATTGTGTTATAATTCCGTCCTAAATGACCATGAGCCCGGGTTAAATAATCAGGAGACATTGCATGACTTGGAACCCTCTCGCCCTGCCGCCTCGGGTCGACGCCCGGATTTGCCTTTTTCGTCTGGCGGTTCTAGGGATTCTGATCCTGCTGCCGATCGGTGGATCAACCTTCGCCCAGACATTTCCGCTGGGTGACGAGTTGACGATTATCCAGAAGCCCCTGTTGAACATCCCGGCTTTCGCCCGGCCGGGAGATGTTTTTCCCATCAATTGCGAGGCGGATCCGGCCACAACGGGCTGGACGGCAGAACTGGTTCACAAGGACAAGACGGTTTCGCTGAACCTTCTCAGCTCAAGCTATGATGCTTCCACACTATGGTGGACCCTGCAGGCCGAGGTGCCGGCCGAGATGATATACGAATTGTACGATCTGCGGGTGATGGCCGACGGCGGAATCGACGACACTACCTGGAACGCGGTGAACATCATCCCGGAGTACCGTAACAACTACTACTTCATCCACGTGACGGATCCCCACATGCCGGACCACCAGTTCAGCAGCAGTGGAGCTGTACCTGCCGACAGCACCGAGAGCGTGGACATGCGCGAGGTGATCAGGGACATCAACCTGCTGAACCCGGAATTCGTGCTTTTGACCGGTGATGTCATCAACGAGGGAGAGCTGGAGGACTATCTGGAATGGCGATCCTTCTCTCGGGTGCAGCACCTCCTGACGGAGTTGGAGGTGCCCGTATTTCTGGTCACCGGCAACCACGATGTAGGGGGCTGGGACAGTACGCCGCCGCCGGACGGCACGGCTCGCATCCAATGGTGGCGTTTCTTCGGCTGGGCCCGACTGGATGACCCGCCCGTGGGAGCTCCCTACTTCACCCAGAACTATAGTTTCGATTACGGTCCGGTTCACTTCATCGGCATGGAGTCGTATCTCAACTACGACGACTGGCGGGACTGGATCTACGGGGATGAAAGTTTTACCAGTGCCCAGATGAATTGGCTGGACCAGGATCTGGCCGCATCGGGATCCGGTACGCAGGTCATGTTCTTTCATTCCGATTTCTCAAGACAGTTGAACCTCAACTCCCTGGATGTGGAGATGGCCTTGAGCGGTCACATCCACTACGACAGCGGAAGCTTGAACGGGCCGCCGTGGGATCTGACCACGGACAATGTCTGTGACGGCGCCAGGTCCTATCGCACGATCAAGGTCTCCGGAAGCACACTCTCTCCCCAGGAGACGCAACAGGCCGGGAGCTCGGGACAGGAGCTGACGGTATCGTACAACCCGGCCAATGACGGAACCAACGAATCGGTTATCGCCACGATAGACAGCAGCCACGACATCCGTCACGAAAACGGACGCCTGCGCATTCGGATGCCCAAGGTTGCCGGCGCGTCATACGATGCGACCGGAGGTACCCTGCTTCAGGTGGACGACTCGGGTGATGAGGCGGTCTGCCACGTGGCCGTAGATATCCCGGCCAACCGGCATCTCACCGTGACCGTTACCATGACGACCGGCAGCCCGGTCCCGGACGCGGTGGCACCGCTGGCAGTGCAGCTGCTGCCCAATTATCCCAACCCGTTCAATCCTTCGACGAATATCGTCTTTTCCCTGAGCCGTCAGGAGGCTGTGCACCTGTCGATCTACGACATGAGCGGACGGTTCATAGCCTTACTCGAAGATGGGATTCGGCCGGCTGGAGTGAACGAGGTGAGCTGGTCTGGGTTGAACTCTTCGGACCAACCGGTTCCATCTGGCGTATACCTCGTCCAGCTGCAGGTGGGGGACGAGTCAAAGGTTCGACGTATCGTTTTGGCAAAATAGCCAACTGCATACTTCCGTACCCATTTGCGTGAATGGGGAGTGTGTTTTTTCAATAAAGCGACCCTGCTTCACAACAGGGTCGCTTTATTGATTAGAGTATCCATATATTGTGAATGTTTATTTCTTGACATAGCCTGTTACAAATAAAACATTTCCCCATTAGTTAGTACACTGTCATAGTAGGACAATAGTTTTCCAGAATTATCGGAAACCTGCGGGAGGAGCAATCCAACCTCCCGTGAAGTCGAGATAAACGCGAAGCCCAACCACGAGGGGAGTGGTCGATGGTTCAATTATTCCTGGAAAGTGATCGGGTCGCTGAGCTGGTGGCCCATCTCATGAAACAAAAGTCGGTGTTTGCACCTCACGCGAAGGGGCGGAAATCCTTTGCCTTCGAGGAGGTGAAGGATCCAAGTGCCGCGGTGTTGGATTATCCGCGGGTGATGCACTCGATCAGGAAGTTTTTCTTCCCCCCACAAGAAACCCTCATGACCTTCGACCTGAAGGAGAACACTTGCTCGGTTGCCGAAACGCCGGCCGCCGACGCAATCTTCTTTGGTGTGCACAGCTATGACCTGGGCGCGGTCCACCGCCTGGATTACAACTTCAGCGAGGGCAATCCCGAAAAGAACTACATCGCCAGGCGGCAAGGCGCTGTTTTTGTAGGAGTATCCTACAAGCCGGACGAATTCCATTTCTCAGGTTCCGTGGGCATTGATCCCTACGACACGGCCGGGTTCGACATCTTCCTGACCAAGCTGCTCGACGGTTATATCGTTGAAGCCTTGACGCCGGTTGGAGAAGGTCTTCTGGATGGAATTGAGCTGCCCGCGCACGAGGCCGGTAAGCCGGCCCGGGGTCACTTCCAACAACACATTTATCTACCCCAGGCCAAACTCGGCCAGGTCATGGATGGGAGTTACCAGAACGAAGTGTGGGATGATACCGCCAAAAAATGCGTGGGCTGTGGTACCTGCAACCTGGTATGTCCGACCTGCTACTGCTTCACCGTGGAGGACGAAGTGAACGTCCAGGTGACCGGCGGCAGTCGGGACAGGCGCTGGGACGGTTGCATGCTTCGCGATTTCAGCGCGGTGGCCGGCGGTGAGGTTTTCCGCGAAACCCTTGCCGAGCGGCAGCGTCACCGGGTGTTCCGCAAATTCAAGTACATCAGCGACGAGACGGGGCAGCCCTGGTGCGTGGGTTGCGGGCGATGCACGGCCTGTTGTACCGCCGGGATCAGCATCGTCAATATCATCAACCGTTTGGTGGGCGACTACGAGAAGGTCGCTGTCACGCCGATCTAAAAGGAGGGTAGAGGATGATTAATTTCGAGATGGTGTCGCCGGACAACGCGAAGGATCTCTACCTTCCGGTGATGGCGGAAATCATAAAAGTCGAACAGATGACCGAGTTGGAGACTCTTTACACGGTTGCCCTGCCCGATGGGGCGGAACTTGGCCACAAACCCGGGCAGTTCGTGGAACTGTCGATCTTCGGCGTAGGAGAAGCACCGTTTTCCATTTCCTCCTCGCCCACCATGCCCGGTGTATTCGAGCTGGGTGTTCGCAAGGTAGGGATGCTGACCGAAGTGCTGTCCAGAATGCAGCCCGGCCAGAAAGTGGGTATCCGCGGGCCGTTCGGCAATGGTATCGACCTGGAGAATTTCAAGGGGAAGGACGTGTTGATCGTAGCCGGAGGCATCGGCCTGGTGCCCATGCGCTCGATGATCAACTATGTAATCGACAACCAACAGGATTTCGGCAAGTTGCACATCGTCTACGGCGCCCGCACCGACTCTGAGCTCCTTTTCGAGGATGAACTGGAACGCTGGACAGCCGATGCCGGCATCGACTATCGGGTCACCGTGGACCAGGGCAGTTCCGAATGGACGGGCCCCACCGGTGTAATCACTACCCTCATTCCGGGACTGGAACTGGACCTGGCCAACACCGTGTGCTGCATCTGTGGGCCGCCGGTGATGTACCGCTTTGCCCTGATGGCGCTGAAGTCCAAGGGACTTCCTGAGCGGAACATCTACATGTCGCTGGAGCGACGCATGAAGTGCGGGGTGGGAAAGTGCGGACACTGCCAAATCAACAGTTCGTACGTATGCCATGACGGACCAGTGTACCACTACCCGGAGATCAAGTCCCTGCAGGAGGCGTTGTGATGGCTGACAAACCGAGAGTCGCGATCTTCGACTTCACCGGCTGCGAGGGCTGCGAACTGAACCAGCTCAACTTCGAGGACCAGTTGCTGGATATCCTGGCCCACGTGGACATCGTTGAGTGGCGCGAGGCCATGGATGGCCACGCTGACGAGTACGATATAGCCTTTGTGGAAGGATCCCTTTCCACTCCCGACTGCATCCAGCGGATCCACGAGGTCCGCCGCAAGGCCAAAGTCCTGGTTGCCCTGGGTGCCTGCGCAGTGCAGGGCGGGGTGAACGCGGTCAAGAACACTCATCCCATCGATGAAGTGAGAGAGGAAGTCTACGGACAGGACAAATACCTCTTCCCCACACTGCCGGCCCTGCCGTTGTCCTCGGTGGTCAAGGTGGATTACAACGTGCGCGGTTGCCCGATGACCCAGATCGAATTCCTGAAGGTCTTCACCTCCCTGGTCATGGGCAAGGAGCCCGTCGAGCCGGAGCATTCGGTGTGCGTGGAGTGCAAGCTGAAGGAAAACGAGTGTGTGTTCGAACGGGGTATGATCTGTCTGGGGCCGGTGATCCGTGCCGGCTGCGACGCGCAATGTCCCAGTGTAGGCCAGTACTGCACGGGCTGTCGCGGGTTGGTGCCTGAGCCCAACCTTGAAGGTATGGAAGAGATCCTGGTCTCCCACGGCTTGAGCGTGGACGAGGCCTGGAAACGGCTGGAACTCTACAACGCGAACGAAGTCGAGGGGGTCCGGTCATGAGCACGAACCTGGACATCAACGTCAAACACCTGACGCGGGTCGAGGGCCACGGCAACATCGTGGTGAACATGAAGGAAGGCGTGCTGGAAAAGGCCCAGTTGGAGATCGTCGAGGCTCCGCGTTATTTCGAGGCGATGCTCAAGGGGCGCAGTTTTCACGAAGCGGCCATCATCACCTCGCGGATCTGCGGTATCTGTTCGCTGGGTCATCAGATCACTTCCCTGAAGACTACGGAACAGGCCCTGGGCCTGGAGGTCAGCGAGCAGACCGTGCTGTTGAGAAAGCTGCTGATCCACGGTGCCAACCTGCAGTCGAATATTCTGCACGCTTATTTTTTGGCCGCGCCGGATTTTCTGAACGTGGGTTCGGTTTTCCCGCTGGTCGGCACGCATCCCGAAGTGGTCTTGCGGGCCTTGCGCATGAAGCGGTTGGCCAACGATATCGGCGATGTGGTTTCTGGCCGTGCCGTGCATCCAATCACTCCGGTGCCGGGCGGATTCACCCGGATCCCTACGGCGGCCGAGTTGCTGGAGTTGAAGCGGCGTCTGGTCGAGGACATGGTGCCGGACTTCGCGGCAACGGTCGAGACCTTGAAGACCTTGGCCGGAGCGATTCCCGCGTTCGAGCGGGATACCGAGTACATTTCGTTGCGCAGTGACGACGAATACGCCATGTACGATGGAGATATCTGCAGCACCGACACGGGTCGGGTGCCCGATTCCGAATACCTCAGGATGAGCAACGAGTTCATCGTGCCGCACAGCACCAGCAAGCACTGCAAGGTGAACCGCTCCAGCTACATGGTGGGCGCGTTGGCCCGCTGGAACAACAACCACGACAAGCTTTGTGATCTGGCCAAGGGTGCGGCCGAGGAACTGGGCCTGAAGCCGGGTTGCACGAATCCGTACATGAACACAATCGCCCAGGTCGTCGAGTGCGCGCACTGCGTCGTGGATTCGTTGGCCATCATCGACAAGCTGCTGGGCGATGGTCTGAAGGATGAGCAGCCCAACCAGGAGCCGACCCGGTATGGAACCGGTATAGGTTGTACCGAGGTGCCCCGGGGTATTTTGTACCACGAGTACGAGTATGATCGCCAGGGCCGGATGGTGAAGGCCAACTGCATAATTCCGACGGGCCAGAACCTGGAGAACATCGACGACGACATGAAGAAGCTGGTGCCCGAGATCATCGACAAGTCCAAGGAAGAGATAACGCTGCACCTGGAGATGCTGGTTCGGGCCTATGACCCGTGCATTTCCTGTTCGGTACACATGCTCGACGTGGATTTCATCGAATAGGGTCGTGATGTGAAGATCTTCGCGGTCGGCAATTCTTTTTATGGGGACGACGGGGTCGGGTCTGTCGTCCTGGAACGTATCGGGGAAGATAATCTCTTCCCCGGTGCGGAACTCTTTGATGCCCATACGGATGCGCTGTCCCTGGTCGATCGCCTGGCTCCCGGTGAGCTCAACGTAATAATCGATGCTGCCCATATGGGGTTGGAACCCGGCCAGGTGTCGGGATTCCGGCCGGACGAGGTGAAGGTGAAAATCCAATCCGACCACCTTTCGATGCACGGGTTCGGCCTGGCCGAAACTTTTGCCATGGCCGGGCAATTGGGTATGATGCCCGAGAAAGTGTTGATCGTCGGGGTGGAGCCGGAGAGGATCGAGATCAACTGCGGGCTGTCGGACGCCGTGGCGTCGGCGGTGCCGCAAGTCATTTCCATTATTCAAGCGGAGGTTCAGTCTGATGAGTAGGAAAACGATCCTGGTCATCGATGACGATATCGACCTGGTGGAAATCATCCGGGTCACTTTGGAGAACGAGGGCCACGAAGTGATCGATGCCCAGAACGGGAAGCGTGGGATGGTTCTAGCCCGCGAGAAAAGTCCCGACCTGATTCTTCTGGATGTGATGATGAGCCAGGTTGACGAGGGCTTTCAGGTGGCGTATGAATTGAAGGGCGATCAGGCTACGCAGGATATTCCAATCCTGATGCTGACCGCGGTGGCGGACCAGACGGGCTTCGATTTTGATCCGGCCAAGGACAAGGATTTCCTGCCCGTGAGCGAATTCCTGGAAAAACCGATCAGTCCCAGGAAGCTCGTGGACATGGTGAGGAAACATTTGCCGGCCGGCATTTGAGTGAGCCAGGAATGAGGTAGCGGTTGCCCAAGGATCCGGCAAGGATTGCTCCCGAGTCGTCCCAGTTCGTCTCAGCGGCCTCATTGCGAGTACGCCTGGACTGGTTCAACAAGCTGCGTTGGGTGGCGGCGGCCGGAGCCTTGATTGCGATTTTTCTGGCCTATGTGGTGGCTTCATATTCTCTTCCGTTGACCCCGCTTTTGACGATGGTGCTGGTTCTGGTGGGGCTGAACACCGGTTACGTGTTGCGGAACTACTGGACTCCTCCGCAGGACATCAGCGAGGAAATCAAAGTCGTCAAGCTGCAGATGTTTGGCGACCTGCTGGTACTGACTGCCCTGATCAGCCTGACGGGCGGGGTCGAAAATCCACTTCACTTTCTGTACGTGATTCACGTCATCATCGCCAGTCTGCTGTTCAAGGGGGGAGAGATATTCCAGATCGCCTGGTTGGCCATCATCCTTTTCACGGCCGAGGCCCTGGGCGAGTACCTGGGGTGGCTGCCGCACTTCCACAGTCCCAGTGTCAGCGAGGCCGCCCACGAATTACCCTACCTTCTGGTGACCTTGGCTTCGTTCTGGCTGGTTCTGTTGTTCTCGGCCTACATCGGATCGCGGATCATGAGACACAACCGGACCATCAAGGATGAACTGGTGGCCCGGCAGATGGAACTGGTGGTCGCCGACAAGGCCAAGATGGATTTTTTCCGCTTCGTCACCCATGAGGTAAAGAGTCCCATCAGTACGGCCCAGAGCGCCGTCGAAACCGCCCTGGAATTGGGGGGTTCCCGGATGAACGATTCGGTGGAGGACATGCTCAGCCGAGCTGTCGGACGCCTGGAGCAGGCCACGGGGATGGTCAGGGATCTTGCCGACCTGACACGCGGGGGAGTGGTCAAGCAGGAGCACCTGCGAACGATCGACTTGTCTGCGGTTTTGGCCCGCATCGTGGCCAACCATGAAGACATTGCTTCCCGGAGGGGGCAGAGGATTCGGCTGGAAATACCGGAAGACGGCCTGGAACTCACAACCATTCGCTCCATGATCGAAAAGGTCATCAGCAATCTGATCAGCAATGCCGTGAGGTACAACAAGGATGAAGGCATGGTGTCGGTACGGTTGAAGGATCTGGGTAAGCGAGTGAGACTTGAGGTGGAGGACGAGGGCATCGGCATCGCAGCCGACGACACCGAGCGCATCTTCGATGAATTCTATCGTTCCCAGGAAGCCATTGAAATGACCAATCTGGGTACGGGCCTGGGGCTGCCTATCGTCAAAAAATTCGTTACCGACCTGGAAGGATTCCTTTCCCTGCAAAGCACCCTCGGCCAAGGGACGAAATTTACGGTGACTCTGCCGAAGCATGGAATTGGCCGGGAAAGAAAGGCTGCGAAATGAACAAGAAGATCCAGTGCGGCGGCCTGATAGAAAAGTCCAACCTGGCACTGGTTGAAGTAATGGGCTTCGACTGGCAACCCGGTCAGGCTTGTGGGATACTGGGCAAGTTCGGCGAAGTGGGGATTTCCTTGGCGTACCTGAGCGTGGGCAACGGCGCCGACGGCAGTAAGAATATGTCCTTCTGTCTGTCCACGGAAAATCTGGCCCGCGAGAGGCATATACTCGAAGAGATCAAGGTCGAATTTTCGCCGATGAAGCTGGAAACCCGAGCGCCGATAGCCATCCTTACCCTCTATGGTCCCCACTTTCTGGAAAAACATACACTGGCGACCCAGGTGTTCTCCGCCCTGTGTGTGGACGGCATAGACGCGTTGACGGTGTGCTCCTCGGTAAACAGTATTTCGGTGGTGGTCAACACGCTGGACAGGGATCGAACGGTGGAATGCCTGGGGCATCATTTCGAATGGCCGGAATAGATTTCCGTCTTCCCAGCGGCTGATTACTCGGATCTTGGTGCCTGCAGCCTGGCCCAGCGGGCAGCGCGCATGCCGGGAACAGTTTCCCTGATGGTTTCCTCCACGTCGGAATTCAAAGGACGCCAAACGCCGGTGCGGCCGGTCAACCAGCAGACGGCGGCATTGTCGGTGAAAATTGGTCCCGGTGGCCAGTTGTCCACTTCCCCGGCCAGTTCTTCCACCCTTACCGCTTGGCGCTTTTTCACTTCCAGGCGTTGCTGTTCTGCCGGCATGGAAGGTGGCGCAACAACGATTGCCAATCCGACTACGGCAGCCAGTATCGGAGCGCCCAACCTCTTGTGTGTTTCCCACCGGGATGTGAGCTGCGCCATCATCATCACTATTTCCCAGGCCAATACCGGCAACAACACCAACAGATGTCTGACTTCCTGTGATATGAGAGCATAGAACAGGGCCATTCCAACGAGAGTCACGCCGAGCAACACGATCGGCCGGTCTGTCCGCAAAACACCATGACCGCGATGGCGAAGCCGGGAATTCAGCCAGAGTGCAACGGCTCCGGCCCAGATCGACCAAGGCAGCCACCAACCGAGTGTCTCGAAGAAATAGCGCAACCCGTGGCGGGTCTTGATGACGGCGGGTAAAAAATTATGGCGCAAATTGCTGAGGGCCGATTCGGGTTCCAGCCCCCGCAGACGGGGATAATTCCACCAGTTCGTTCCGAGATCGAGCTGGAGCGAATACGACATGGGATTGAAAAACGGCGAACCGGCGACCAGCGTCACATGAATCCACCAGGGCAAGGTCAGCACGAGCCAAACGCCGCAGGCCGTTGCCGGATATCGCCAGAAACGAAACTCACCGAGCTGCCGGCGATGTGGTGAAAGCAGAACCGCAGCCAGCCACCAGAGAACCGGCACCCACAGAAGGTCATTTCGCAACAGGGTCAATCCAGCGATGAGCGCGCCGTCGACAAGTGCCCTCTGCAGACCGGCTGAAGAAGAATTATGCTCTCTCAATCGCAACCACAGAACGAGCAGAACCAATGCGCAGGGGATTTCCACCCAGCCCCGGGTTACAGCGGCCCCCAGGTACGGACTGAACAACAACAGCAACCAGGCCGGCCCGGCAAAACCCACATCCCGCCGCTGAAAACCAACCAAACCAGCCCAGACGATCAGAATTAAAAAACCGAACTGCAGTACCCGAACCGTTTGCTGCGCCCGCACGGGGTCACCGCGGGTCGCCAGCACAGCGGGCACCAACAGGATCGGGTAGCCGGCCGGGCGGTGCAGAAGCGGCTGCGGCAACTGGCGTCCCCAGTCGAAAGCCGTCGTCATGGGATAGATCAGATCGTTGCTTAGGCCGTCACCCTCCAGCAGGTTTCGCGCAACGGAAAGATAATCATAGATATCGGCATCGACGTTCCAGGGTTCGGCCGGAAACAGTAAAATCCAGGCGATGAGAAAAAGCAGTCCTGAGACCCAACCGATTCGACCAGCAGTCAACGGAAATCCTCCCTCGTATCCAGCTTGATGATTACGTCCATCCCGACATGACTTCGACCCTAATACATGGCAGTAAAAGCCTGCGGTGTAAACATCTGCAACAACAAATCTGTTGTCACAAAGCAGCCCGCTTCTCTGGTCGGTGACAGGCAGAGGGCTTCAGGGCTTTCTTTGGAGACTCCCTTTCGTGCCGGTTTCTTTCCCCAGGATATTCCCCCGGGGGAACGGCAACCCACCACAACGGCAGCGAAAAATGCCTTGCGCCGATTAGTTTCCGATTGCTTATGCCGGTAGACCGCGGATAAATTCCATCTGAACAACTTGGTGCCCGCGTCGATTTTCGCCGCACCGCTCCAATGACGCAACACGGACCTCAAGGGATGGAACCATGGGGAAAAACGCCCTCTCGCTGTGCATGATAGTCCGCGACGCAGAGGAGACCATCGGCCGGGCGCTGGCCTCGGTGCAGGGTGTCGTGGACGAGATGATAGTCGTCGATACCGGTTCCACGGACACGACCCGTTCGATAGCCGAGAGTTATGGGGCCTTGATCATCGACTTCCCCTGGGTCGACGACTTCTCTGCTGCCCGCAACGTTGCCCTCGAAGCGGCCACTGCGGATTGGATCCTCATTCTGGATTCCGACGAAATCCTTGCGGACATCAATTCCGAAGTCATCAGGCGGATACTCGACGATGACGAAGCTCTGGCCTACTACGTCCGAATCCGGGAAACAGGACAGGGTGTACCGGACCAGACCTACGAAAAGGTACGCATCTTTCGCAGCCATCCCGAGGTGCGGTACCGCTTCCTGGTACATGAGCAGATCGTCCCATCGCTTCTGGAATTGGCTGACCGCAACGGAGGCCGCTTTCTCAAGAGCGACCTGCGGATCGAACACTCGGGCAGCTCCAACCGACGTGAAAAGGGCAAAAGCGAACGCAATCGTCGATTGCTGCACAAGGCCATTGCCGAGACCCCGGAGGATCCATTTTTCCATTTCCAGCTCGCCCTGGAATTCGCTGTCTACCTGGCGGATGAGGTCATGCCCGTCAAGGGTTTCTCACAACTTGTAGCCGAGCTCGAGATCGCGGTCGACCTGATGGATCAACTCACCGTGGCCCAGACCGCAGGCAGTGGATACGGCGCGGAGGCGTATGCCCTGCTGGCCAACGCCTATCTCTCGGCGAACCGTTCTACATCGGCTCTGGCAACGTGTGAAAAAGCGATTGCCCGTTTCGGGGAACCATCCTCACTGCGTTATTTCCACGGCCGGGCGCTACTGGCCATGGCGGCGGCTCAGGAGAGCGGATCGGCCAAACGGCGTCGCCAGGGAATCGCCCGCCTGGAAACCCTTGGCGATGGAGGCGAGGATTTCGACCCGAGTCCGATCTCGCCCCGCCACTTTTCCTTGTATCCGCTGCGCTATCTTGGTCTGGCTGCCATGGAGGAGGGCCGGTTCGAAGATGCCCGCGCTCTTTTCCAGCAAGCCCTGCAGATCGACCCCACCTATACCGGGGCCTCCTGCGGGCTGGCCCGATTGGAGGATCGTCTGGGGCATGTGGGCGAAGCCATGCGCATATACATCGACGTGATCAAGGCCAACGATGCCGAATGGGCCGCGTGGCGGGGAGGCGCGGAACTGCTGAAGCGGATGGGCAGGGTTGAAGAAGGCAATCAGTGGGGAAACAAGCTCCACAGTATATTTCCCGAGCTTGGAAACCCCTCAACTGGGACCGTCGGGAAATAATATTAAATTACTTTTCGGGGCTAATTTTCCTGATCATCCTGACATTTGCATCAAAAATTTGGTATAATGTATGTATCGAGGTGGTCGCCCCATTTTCGCCACCAAATTCACACAATTAATGCTGAGGGAAATCATGACTTTCATGCTTTTGGGCCGGAAGTTCCGCCTGACCACCGCTCTTTTGACTGTTCTGGCGCTTGTTTTGGCTGGGGGAAGCAGTCTATCTGCCCCGATCAATCATCAGGCAAACGGTTTGATTCAAATGCAAACCACCGCCCCCAGCGGAGTCGTGGTCGTAAAAATGGCCACTGGATCGGCGGACCATAAAATCGTGTCTCCAGAACGTCTGGCCCAGGCAGTGAAACACTTATTACCTAATGCGCTTGTCCAATCGCGATTTACTGGTCTTTCAAAAAACATGCAGGACAGCGAGCTCAGCCGCTATTTCGAATTGGAAGCCCACGGCCTCGACCGATCCCAACTGCTGAAACTGGTAGGCACCTTGAATTCCGACCCAGCCGTGGAGGTGGCCTTTCTGGAGCCCGTGGCCGTGCCAGCCGCCCAAGGCTTCGATGCCTTCACCGGCGCGGTTCCGGAAATCTCCCAATCCGGCGGCTCTCCCGAAGATTTTGAATTTGCGGCCAGCACTCCTGATTTCGAGAGCTACCAGGACTATCTGGACGATGCTCCCCTGGGTATCGGCGCCTTGTCCATGCGTACCCAGGGAGGTTCCACGGGAGCGGGCATTACAGTCATCGATGTGGAAGGTGGATGGCTTTGGTCTCACGAGGATTTGCCGGCGCCGGTGGCCGAGTTGGGCGTTCAAATCAACGACCTCGGCTGGCGAAACCACGGCACCGCCGTGCTCAGTGAAATTCGTGGACATGACAACGGCTTCGGTGTGACCGGCATTGCTCCCGATTGTTCGGTGGGCTGTTCATCCATTGGAGCCATCAGCACCGCCGGAGCCCTGGCTGCGGCAGTGGATGTTCTGCAACGTGGCGACCTGATCCTGATCGAACTGCACGCTCCGGGTCCCAATGCCGACGGAAACGGACAGTTCGGCTATGTTCCCATGGAATACTGGCCCGACAACTTCGACATCATCCGCCTGGCCACGGCCAAGGGCATCATCGTGTGCGAAGCGGCCGGCAATGGTTATCAAAACCTGGACGGTCCCGAATACCTGGGTCTTTTCGACCGCACGGTTCGCGATAGTGGAGCGATCATGTGCGGCGCCACTGCAGGCGGCCAGCTTTACAGCGCAGATTTTTCCAACAACGGCTCGCGGGTTGATCTCAACGGGTGGGGCTATTACGTCACGGCCGCCGGCTACGGTGATCTGCAAACGGGCGATGAAACCGAGTGGTACACTTCGGCATTCAGCGGCACCAGCAGTGCTTCCCCCATCGTCACCGGTGCGGTGACCAGTCTTCAGGGCATGGTCATGGCCGACTGGGGTGTGATCATGGACGCCCGCCTGGCCAGGGATATTCTACGCGAAACCGGGACGGCAATGGTCAGCGGCAACGCCATCGGCACCAGGCCCAACCTGGTGGAAGCCTTTGCCCACGCCGACACTATCATCGGCCTGGTCCAGGGAACCGTCACTGATGAAATCACCGGGTTGCCCGTCGCCGATGTCATGGTACAGGTCGCCAACCATGGTTCCTTCACTCTGTCCGACGATACGGGCCATTGGCAGTTGCCACTGGTGGAAGGTTTGGTCACGCTGGAATTCATTTCCTATTTCTACCATGACGAGACGGTAATTCCGTCCATCCTCGGAGGCACGGCCACGTTGCAGGACGTGGTTTTGACACCGCTTGAAAAAATCAACATCACCGGCCAGATCCGAGGTCCGGAGGGGCCCGTATCCGGTGTCCTGGTCACTCCCGTTGATCAACCGGTGACTGGCGATACCTCCGATGCCACCGGCGTCTTCAGCATCAATGTGCCCGCCCTTTACGATTTCACGCTACTGTTCGATGGAGCTTCCGGTTTCGGCGCCCGGATTGAAGTGGTCAGCACTGCCGGCCGGACCAGCGATGTAGTGGTCAACCCCTTGCTGCCTGTCGTTTCGGAGAACTTCGGTTTTGACGACGGTGGCTTTGTGGCCGATGTGGGTCTTTGGACCCATGACTCTCCCCCGAACAACGTGACCGGCGGCGCTTTCGAATCCTCGGACTGCTGGGGTATCGGCATGGATGGAGACTACGGCGATGACGAATATGATACGCTGCTAAGTCCCGTTTACAATCTCAGCGGCGTGACCGGCGAAGACTACTTTCTCAGTTTTCATTACTTCAGTTCCACGGAGCCCGGTTTTGACGGCGTGAACCTGGAAGTATCCGGAAACGATGGTTTTGTTCTGTTGATGCCCCTCGAAGGTTACACCGATCCCGCCCTTGGCGGCCTCGGTGGAGACGCGGGCTGGAGTGGTGATTCCGGTCGCTGGCACGGCACCGTTTTCGACATCTCGGAATATGCCGACGCCGACTTCCAGTTCCGCTTGAATTTTGGTTCGGATGCCGGAGTGTTCGAACAGGGCTTTTATATTGACGGCATTGCCTTCGGATCGGGCGACCTGTATTATGCTGTTGCGGTGGAAAATACTCCTGCACCGACAATAACCCGCTTGAAGGCGTGGCCCAACCCTTTCAATCCCCGAGTGAATCTGGAATATTCCCTCACCCAACCAGGGCATCTCCAGGTTGAAGTGTTCGATCTGCGTGGAAACCGGGTGCGTACCCTGTTTAACGCACCGGTACTGGAAACCCGAGGTACCTTGAGTTGGGACGGATGTGGCGACAACGGTCGGTCCGCTTCCAGCGGTGTATACCTGGTGCGGGTAAAAGGTCCTGACAGTCAGGTATCTTCGCAAAGGGTTGTTCTGGCCAAGTAATCTGCGTCTATATTATCTGATATGACCTTATTCGGCCGCCAAGCCGCAGCCGGATTTGTGGATGTGCGTCGCCAGCTACAGTAAGACCCGACTAAAAGTTCGAGCCCACCTGGATAGAGAACACCCGATCCTGGTAATCACCGCGCAATACCTGGTTGAATCTTAGCGCCCCATTGTATCCCTGTGATGATCGGTACAATAGACCAAGCCCCAAGTGAGCTTCCTCGTTTTTTGTTTGTTGTCCCTCGATTGTGAACAAGTCTTCCGGGGCTCCGTCGAAGGCCGCTTCGATAATGCGGTCATCGAGGGCGAAATCGTGTCTCCAGGCCAGTGTAAGCTCCGGGAGCAGGGAGGAGGAACTTTCTTCGAAGTTTCGGGTCAGACGAACCCCGAGATCGGAGGCCATCCAGTTGCTGCTCCGAGATTCGATGATAAGATTAGCAGTATCGGCCCCGTCCTCGGTAACGGCGTCCTCCATCAGGCGGCTTAACCTGACGCTGGCAAACGGTTCAACGGTACAATTCATGGCTGCCAGGCGCATGCCGCTGGTCAGTAGGGAAGATATTACTTTGCTGCCATAGCTGCTCTGGGCTTTGCGGGTGATAGGCCCGACCAGGATATCCCTACTGTTTTTTACTTTGTTGTGAGTGTAGGAAACAGCTGCCTGGACGAATGTTTTTCCTCTAATAACACTGCCGTAGCCAGAGCCTACGTAGGACTTGATTGATCCGTTAGCCAGATCATTTTCCAAATCTACATCGGTTGAAGAGGAGCCAAAGGATCCACCAATCATACCTGTATTTCCAGATTTTTCGAATCCTGCCGTGGCTCCGGCCGTGGTGAAGTCGTGGGCACGGAAACCGCCTCCGGCATCTTGGCTGGCGTTCCTGCTGATTCCATTTAGCCACCAACCCGGCCCTTTTTCCTCGTTTTGGAGCACTGACCTTTTCGTATCCATATGCTGAGCCAGAGTGTTCTGTTGCAGCTCGGAAATCTGCAGTGCCCCACGGGCAAGGTTGTCGTAGGTGGCAGAGCTCAGGCTGAAAAACGAATCGCTTATCTGGTCTGTGCTGGAAAGTTGGAAGGCACCGATAATCCGGGAAAAATCTCCCGATGCATCCTGGGCTTGGGCATCCAGTAACTCGGCTATTGCTTTCTCAATCGGATTTGTCGAAAAAGAAATGAAGCTTCTAACATCTGCTGTCAGCCGAACGGTATCATCCAGGTGTTGGACGCTGAAATCAAGGAAGGCGGAGCTTGGAGTAACAACGCTGGAAAAAGTCCCCTCCAGTGTTTGATCTTCGCCGAGATCAAAGATGTTGTAGATGGCTCCGTCCTGGTAAACGCCCTGATGGGCGATCACTACCAGGGCACCGTCTATGTCAACGGATCCGTCGGTAAGGACCAATTGATCATACTTGTTGCCGCAGATGGAGACTTCGAAAGTACCATTGTCGGTTTGCTCGAAGATCCCGGTGAACTCTGTTGTTACAACAACAGAGGCTCCGCCGGGGGAGAAGATTCCGTCATTGACGAATTTTCCATCGGCGCCAACGTTGAGGACGGTGCCTGCTTCAAAGAGGGCCCCCTGATCATTGATGATGGCGTTGTCGCCGCCGCCCAAATCTACCGAGCCGGTAATCTGCCCGTGGTTGCATACGGTGTCGCACCCACTGGTGCTGATGATCGCCATACCTCGGAATCCGTCCAGGGTTGTTATGATTCCCCGGTTAGTGAGTCGATTGTTGACTCCGTCCAGGATCATTATTCCGGTGCCGGTTCCGGAACCGCCTTGGATGGTTCCTCCCAAAATGTCGATTGTGATATCGCCTCTCAGCTCGGTGGCAAAACTCTGGGCAATTATTCCACAAGCATCGGCACCCTGAAGGAGAATATCGCCGTCGACGGTTACCGAGACATCAGCACTGGACTCAAGTCCACCGGCGCTTTGGGCAATAATGCCGTGTGCGGCCTCACCGCTGGTCTGGATTGTTCCGACCTGCGTCACCACAATCTCGCCACTTGAACCGTGGCCACCTACGCTGCCTGCGAATGCGGATGTTTCTCCGCTTTCAACATCGTTGACACCGCCGGCCGCTCCGCCGCCGCCGCCTACGCTCTGGGCGAAAATCCCAATGGCTCCGGCGCCGTCGGTGGAAATGTCACCGGTGTTGTTGACGGTCACATCAGCGCCATCACCGGCATTTCCTCCGCCTCGGCCCCAACCTGTATCAAATCCGAGGTCAAAGGGATTGAACCCAATCGATACATCGCCGCCGACTCCGCCACCGCCGCCCACGCTCTGGGCGAAGATACCATAAGCCCCGGCACCAGATGTTTGAGTTGACCCTTCGTTGATGACGACAACTTCCCCTCCGTTGCCGGCGGCCCCAATGCTTCCACCAACATTGACCAGGCCGTTAATACCGGCTGAGTTTTGGCTGTTGGTATCTTCAAGGTAGTTTTGGGCTTCACCGCCGCCGGCGCCAACACTTTGGGCGAAGATGCCATGCGACATTAAACCGTTAGTGGAGATGTTGCCGCTGTTTGTGACCGAAACCGAAGAGCCGTGTCCGCTGGCGCCGCTCGATCCCCCAACCGCCACAGTCCCCGCAGCCGATGGGTCGACCACCGCAGACAGGTCATTCCAAAGATCTGATCCAAACCCAAGGATTACTCCATTACCACCAGATCCGCCGCCTCCGCCGATACTTTGGGCGAAGATCCCGCGGGAGAGGGCTCCAGAAGTGTTGATGTCGCCCGAGTTGTTCACTGTAACGACATCACCGTCGCCGGCTGTTCCGCCATTGCCACCCACGCTGACACCCAGATTAAGATTGTTTAATACTCCATCTCCACCCCAGAAACCGATTTCAGGTAAAGAGAGGAAATTCGAGGCGGTTCCGCCTTCACCGCCACCCCCACCGACGCTTTGGGCAAAGATCCCATCTGATTTGCCCCCACTTGTCTCAATGGAACCCGAATTCACGACAGATACTTCGGCAGCATTACCGCCTTCACCGCCATCTCCCCCGATGGAAACGGAGGCGGAGTTTTTGGAGACGTAACCTCCAATTGTATAGCTGGATCCGCCAGTGCCGCCTCCACCACCGATACTCTGGGCGAAAATTCCCCTGGAGTGGAAGCCTGAGGTTTTGATAACGCCATCGTTAACGACATTGACTTCTCCGCCCGCTCCACCTGAACCACCTAATCCTCCTAGGCTTAGCGATACGTAGTAATCCGCCATGGCCACCAAGTTTCCGCTTAACCCTCCGGAACCACCGCCCCCGCCAATGCTTTGAGCAAAAATCCCGTCCGAGAATTTGCCACGGGTGGTTATGCTGCCCTCATTGGTCACGTCCACTTTTTCCGACCGGCCTCCGTTTCCACCCAAACCGCCAATATTGGCAGAGATGGAAACAGAACTGCCCTCACCCGTACCGTCACCGCTCCCTGTTCCACTGAGGCTGGCTCCGCCACTGCCGCCTCCTCCGCCGATGCTTTGGGCAAGTACTCCGGTGGAAGCAAACCCATGAGTGGAGATTTCTCCAGAATTTTGAACTTGGACCATGCCTGCATTTCCGCCGTTGCCACCGTTCCCGCCCAAGCCGAAATTCAGGGTTCCCTTTTCGGCCGCCGAAAGAGCCATGGTGAGCCCACCATTGCCACCACCACCGCCAATACTCTGGGCAACCAATCCCTGGGAAATACGACCTTTTGTGGTGATGTTGCCTTCAGATTCAACGGACACGTCATCACCGGAGCCGCCTGAAGCTCCGTTACCGCCGAAGGTTGCGGTTAACGCTTGCTTGCCGCCCACTGCTCCTGCAATGGCGGCACCGCCATTTCCACCGCCACCGCCGACACTTTGGACAAGGATCCCGCTGGAAAAGTTGCCTGTGGTTGTTAAGTCTCCGGAGTTGGATGCGGTTACTTTATTACCGTTGCCACCACTGGCTCCAGCTCCCCCAAAACTTAAAGCCAGACTCTGGTTGGCTGCCGCTGAAGCTGCCAGGCTGAATCCTCCGGAGCCACCCCCTCCACCAACACTTTGGGCAAATATACCGATGGAACCCTCGTCACTGGTACTGATTTGGCCTGAGTTGGAAACCATTACGTCTCCAGCATTGCCACCTGAATCACCATTTCCGCCAATGCTTGCGCTGATGGCGACGGCACCACTTGCGCTACCGGAGATACTGGCGCCGCCGTTGCCCCCGCCCCCGCCAACGCTCTGTGCCTGGATTCCGTGCGAAAATTTACCGGTTGTTGAAATCGCTCCTTCGTTTGTAACAATGACGATGTCACCGTCTCCGCCCAATCCTCCGGTGCCCCCGATACTGACTGGTAGGGCTACTTGTCCCGATCCGGACAATGATAGACTAACCCCACCTGAGCCACCGCCACCGCCGACGCTTTGAGCTAAAATACCCTGGGAAAAATTTCCTCCGGTGGAAATTTCGGATTGGTTGACAAGATCGACTCTGTCACCATCTCCGCCATTTCCGCCATTTCCACCAACCGAAAGGCTTCCCCCAAACACATCTCCGCCTGCCAGGCTGAAGGCAAATCCCCCGTTGCCTCCACCGCCACCGATACTTTGGGCTTGGATCCCCCGGGAACGGTCTCCTTGGGTATTGATGGAACCTTGAAGAACCTGTACAAACAATTGACCCCCGTCTCCGCCATCTCCACCCTCGCCGCCAACGGCCAGTGAACCGTAGATGAATCCGGCGCCGGATGCTCCGCCGTTGCCTCCGCCACCGCCGACGCTCTGGGCGAACACCCCGTTGGCATCATTTCCCAGGGTTTGGATTTCTCCGTTTTGGTAAACCTTGACGATTTCGCCGTTACCACCTTTTCCTGCCTGGCCACCAAAAGACAGAGCTCCCCCACTACAGCCTCCGTTACCACCACCACCTCCTATGCTTTGGGCAAAAACTGCGTGTGAAAATTCGCCGGAGGTTTTAACAGATCCGGAATTAATGATTTGTACATAAGCCCCGTTGGCTGCACTGGTGCCTCGTCCACCGATCGAAATCAATCCCCCTGAGTGCCCGCCGTCTCCGCCGCCTCCACCAACACTCTGGGCAAAGATTCCGATAGACCCAACGCCGAGGGTTTCTATCTGTCCGTCGTTGGTGATGTGTACTATTCCACCATGTCCACCGCCGCCGCCTACACCGCCCAGAGACACTAGGCCTCCAACGCCGCTGCCACCGCCGCCGCCACCGCCGATACTCTGGGCGAATAGTGCGTGGGCATAATCACCCTGAGTTTCAATTTTGCCCTGACTCTGATTATTGATGTACGCGACCCCGGCGTTACCCCCGGTTCCACCAATGCCCCCAAAGGAGATCAACCCGCCACCGACGCCAAGATCGCCGCCAAACCCGCCAACGCTCTGAGCAAAAATTCCGAAGGATGAATCCCCCTTGGTCAGTATCGAAGCCATATTATCTACCGCGACCTCTCCGCCTTCACCGCCGGGTTTGCCGTCTCCTCCGCTGTAAAACAGACTGCCTCCGTGTCCTGCAGCCCCTCCGCTGCCGCCCACGCTTTGGGCCAGGATTCCACAGGAGTTCGAACCCTCGGTCGTTATGCTGCCTCCACGGTTGATAATATGTACAGTACCACCACTGCCGCCGGCTCCGCCATCGCCCGCTTGGGCCCATATAAGCGCGCGGCCGTCGCCACCATCTCCACCTTTACCACCAGCGCTGAAACCCAGAATTCCATGGGACAGATTTCCGAAAGTGCTGATGGAACTTTGGTTGCAAACTTCAATCTGGCCTCCGTTTCCACCGCTGGCTCCGTTGCCTCCGCTTACAGCAATAGACAACCAGAAGTTTGCGTCGCCTCCATTACCGCCTTTACCTCCTCTGCTATTGGCGGAAATCCCGTGGGCAACCTCTCCGTTGGTTGTTATCGAAGTCAGGTTGGTGACCGAAACCGAACCTCCGCTGCCGCCCATTTTTCCAGATGTTGCTTCTGATAAAAAACCATTGTTCTTTCCGTCTTCCCCGTTACCACCTTGACTGAAGGCGAGGATCCCGTGGGCAGAATTTCCCTGGGTGGTGATAGTTCGATTTGTTTCGGAAATGTTCAGGCTTAGAATTCGTCCATCGGTGTTCCTGCCGCTGAGATTTGTTACCTTCACACCACAGTCCCCTTCAGCAGGGGTAATGTTCGCGGTTAGATTTTGCACCAACAGTTCCATATTTGAAGTAACATTAAAATACACCCCGTCAGATTGATCGCCCTCGCAGGTGATTACTCCATTGGAGGTGGAGCATTGAGCTGCTGCCAGCAGCAAACCAGAGCCCTGGTTGTCAAAAACCCAAGAGACGGATCCGGCTTCGGTGTGGCTAATGAGCAGAAGGTCTAGATCGCCGTCCTGGTCAAGGTCCGACCAGCGGGCTGCGTCGTATTCGATTTCATCCAGTGAGTTGAAAAGAAGGGCAGGGGTAAGGTCCGGATGAACGGAATCACCAGTGTCGCCCGAAATGCCGCTGTTGTAGGCGAAAACAATTCCCGGAAACATGACCGGTATCAGGGCAATCCAACCAGAAGTTAAGAATAGGCGAGCAAGCGAATTATTTGTAGAATACTTGGGTGACAAAGACAACATGGCTTACGGTCCTCCCGTGGAGAGTAGGCATCCATGCCGAAAAGGATCATATTGATAATTGATGTGCGCTTTTTTGCAGTGCTGCAGATTACAGAAGTAACGAAGATCCGTCTAAGCAACTCTTAATCTTAGCTGCTTGCTTGCTTCAAATATAAAGAGGAACATTGGGGGAAGGATCTGTCAATAAGAAAACAGGAAAAACAAACACCGATCTACTCCATTCTGGTCACAGTTTCAATTCATTCTAGCCTCAAAACCTGGCAAACAACAAAATTTGGGCTCACTTCACCCTTATGCGCTAAACACCAGACACACCACGGCCCAACATCGGGCTGCGGCCTGGCGCAATTCCGAACCAACCTCTCCAGACCATGGCGATCCCAATCCGGTATGATCAGGCGGCTACTTCTCGAATTCGGGCATGTAGACGTGTTCGATCGTCTGGTTCATGGAGTCGCACTTCTTGCCACCCCAGTACAGGTCGACCTGCAGCCCAAGACGCTGATCGAGGGCCAGATCCAGCCGCGGCTTCGCCCTGAGGGGATACTTGGCCTTGCATTTGACCTTCAGCGGCGGCGGTTGATTCGGATCGCTCGCCTCGTTGGGTGCGTAGCCTTTTCCCATACCCTGGGCGATGCCGTCGTTGGCGGCGATGTACGCCCAGTCGAAGGTCTCGTCGGACTCCAGCGCCATCGAGGAGAAAACCAGCTTCACATCCTTCGGATCTATGCCGTCGGGGATTTTCTTGAATTCGATGGTCACCCAGCACTCGAGCTTATCCATGCGCTTGCTCATGCCCGGGACCATGTCGGACAGGGACGCCGGGCCCAGGCCGGGGAGATGGCAGCCGGTTAGTGCCGGGAGGAGGAGCGGCAGGAGGAACCATGGGAGGATTGTGCGGGGTTTCATGATTCGACCTTTCGTTCGGGGTTCACCGTTTTGGATCGGCCGGGTTTCGTTGCGGTGAAGGGAAAACGGAGCGGTTCGGGCGTGGAGCGGAGTCCAGCCGGCGCTGGCTTCTCATCAACTAAAACGTAAACGGAATGCCGACGCGTACTGGTATCCAGAGTATCCGATATCGTCCAGTGCTGTAGCCACCGGCAATCCTAATCACCTGTAGATCGGAAACAACTCGCACTCGGCCAAGAGCAAATCCCAAGCCCAAAGACGCACTCGGATAAATGGTACCCCAATCGTTACCAGTGACCAATGTCGTTCCTACCGGTCCCGCTCGGAGCATGAGAGCATCCGATAAGTGATATTGGATTGACACGCCTGCTGTGGCCCATTCTTCGATTTCTTCGTTTATTCCTGATTTGATCGTCACGCCACAAATCGGACCAACCGACATGCCAATTCCCATATCCCAGGAACGAGAGAACTGATGCGAGAAGCGCAGACAACCCGCCAGAGGCTGCAATGCCAGTTCCAGTTCGTTGTTTGAGTGGTTCACGTCATTGTCACGCATGTTTGAGGGTGGATTTTGTCCAAAACACGGTTGTGTTGTTAGAAAGGCCAGAATGAAAAACATGTGAAAGAGCCTTGAAAGATGCATTTGTACTGTTCCCATTTGGAGACTTGAAGACCGACTTTACCAATCGGGAGTCGGATGCGCTATTTGAAGAGTACAAGCGTATTATACGCAACAAATCTAATTTTTGTCCCTACCATTTAACCCATCCGGTTCCCGTTGATCCAAGCATCTTACGTTGCTTTGATAACCACCAGAGTCATGTCGTCATGCTGGAGTGTGCCGCCTGTGAATTGGCGCACGTCTTCCACAATCTTGTCCTTAATTTCCAGTGCTGACAGGTTTTTGCTGGAAATGCTGTCCAGTAAAGCCAACAGGCGATGGTTATCATAAAAATTTTCGCCCTTATCTCGGGCCTCAACAACACCATCGGTATAGGTGACCAACACCTGGCCGGGTTCCAGTTGCACACTGCAATCCTGGTATTCAATATCATCAAAGGCACCAAGGGGAAGTCCCAACCGTGCATCGGGAAGTTTATGGGCTTTTCCGTTGATCACCAGGACGGGTGGTTCCATGGCAGCCAATGCATAAGTGATATCTCGATTTTGAATATCGATGGAAAGAAAACTCAGTGCCGTGAACATGGTTTCGTCAGTTTTTGCAAACAGGGATCTGTTTAATTGTTTTAAAAGGGCACTGGGCCGCCTGCATTTATCTGCACCACAATAAACCATACCACTGGAAAGGATGGCCACCATGGCGGCTTTCATGGCTTTTCCGGAAACATCGCCAACAGCAACGGCAAGGTGTGTTTCCTCTTTGTCCTGCCAGAAAACATCGTAAAAATCACCACCCACTTCATAGGCGGGAATAGAAATTCCTGAAATGTCCAATCCTGTTATGACGGGATCGGCTTGAGGCATAATGCCCATCTGGGCAGTGCGCGCTGTTTGTAATTCCGAGGAAATTCTAACGTTGTGGATGCGCCAGCGAAACAAGAATGCCGCCACTGTTACAAGGGTTGCTGCCATTAAAATTCTGAACCACCAGGTTCGTGTAAAGGGAGGAGAAATAATAATGTCGACACTGGTTCCTTCCCGGTTCCACACCCCATCGTTGTTTGATCCAATGACCCGGAATTTGTAGTGGCCTGGTGCCAAGGTTGTGAATGTGGCGGACCTTTTATTGGGACCAGTGAATATCCAGTTTTCGTGCAAGCCTTCCATCATGTAGGCATACTGGTTCTTGCCTGATGCACTGAAATCCAGAGCAGTAAACTCAAAGGAAAAAATGAAGTCACGATGTGATAACGTTATCTCGTTGAGCATTCCGATCGGCCGACTGAATTGGTATTCCTGGTTCATTTTTAAAAAGGATGTTATGGCAAGGGGAGGGGGAACCGGGTTGTCCTTGATCATTGCAGGAAAGAAGGAATTGAAGCCATGGATGCCGCCGAAAAACATCTCACCATCGGGACTGCAATAGTATGAGCCACCATTGAATTCATTGCTCTGCAGGCCGTCTTCAATGTTATAGCTTTTGAATAAACCTGTTTTAGAATCAAAGCGTGACAAGCCATTGTTCGTGCTCATCCACAATCTGCCTTTTTCATCCTGCAGCACGCCATAAATGGCATTGCTGGCCAAACCATTTTCGGTAGTAAAGTAGGTGAAAGTGTTTTCTGTCACATCAAACCGATTCAGTCCGCCACCCCAGGTGCCAAGCCAAAGGACATGATCACGGTCCTCAAAAATGGAGAAAATAAAATTATTACTCAGCGAATTATCTCTGCCTGGAATATGGCGGATGTGGGTGAATGTACTTGTTTGTCGGTCTAGTTTTTCCAACCCTCCTCCCTGGGTCCCCAACCAAAATAAACCTCTGGAGTCTTCGAAAATTATCCGCACATAGTCATTACTCAGACTTGCTGGATCTGAAGGATCGTGTTGGTAACGAGTAAATTTTCCGGTGGTTCTATCCAACCGGTTCAATCCGCCACCATTGGTGCCTATCCAGATGACACCGTTACTGTCTTCAAAAATCGATCGTATCTGGTTATGGCTTATGCTTTCAGGGTTATGGGGGTCATGAATATATTTTCTGAATTGCCCAGTGGAGGGATTGAAGGTGCAAACACCACCTCCGTTAGTTCCCAGCCACAGCAACCCATTGTTGTCTTTGAAAACTACACGCACCACATCGTGACTAAGGCTATTGGGGTTGTTTTCGTCATGCCTGAAATTTGTATACGTCCCAGTTTTCCGGTCCAGGCGATCAAGACCGCCACCATGGGTACCAATCCAGAGGTCACCACGGGCATCTTCACAAATGGACCAGATGATGTCATGGCTGAGGCTGTTGGGATTGCGAGAGTCCGGTTTAAAGACTCGGAATGCTTTTCGCTTGCCGTCAAAACGGTTAACACCGCCGCCATATGTGCCAACCCAAATAACTCCGGAACGGTCTTCGAATATGGTTCGGATCTGGTTGTAGGTTATGCTTGAATTGTCATTGGGGTCGTTGGTGTAAGAAGTAAATTGCCCTGTTGCTGTATCCAGGCGTACAAGGCCTCCGCCATCTGTCCCAATCCAGATCAACCCGTTTTTGTCCTCAAAAACAGCATAAATCCTATTGTCGCTAAGTGATGATGGATCATCGGGGTTGTTCAGGAAACACGTGTCGGTTTTGCGGTCAGCACTGATTCTTACCAGGCCGCCTCCATCGGTTCCTACCCAAAGGGCCCCTGACCTGTCTTCGTAAAGCGAGCGTATTGTCTGATGACCAAGACAGTTGCCATTATCAAGTGTTGCCTCATAGTGTTCGAATTCTGTGGTGCCAATTTCCCTCCGGTTTAAACCGCCGCCATTGGTTCCAACCCACAGGGTTCCCCGGCGGTCTTCCAAAATTCTAAGGACGGCATTGTGGCTAAGTGATCCCGGGATGTCTGGATTGTGAATATGCCGGGTAAATTTTTCTGAAACTTGATCAAGAACATCAAGGCCGGCATCAGTACCCACCCAAATATTTCCTGCACTGTCCTCATGGATGGCGCGCACGATGTTATTACTAAGGGATTTTGGATCTAGCGGGTTATGGCGAAAATGTTTGAATTCCCGAGTAGCCGGATCGAAGCGGTCTAGCCCACCATTAAATGTTCCAATCCATATACAACCATGGCTGTCTTCAAGGAGGCAGAGAATTTCGTTATAGCTCAAGCTGTTGGGGTTGTCCGGTTCATTTCGTATAATTTTTACGTCATAGCCATCGTAACGATTCAAACCATCTTCAGTGCCGAACCACATGAAGCCCTGGCGGTCCTGGACAATACATGAAACGATACTCTGGCTAAGGCCGTCTTCAATAGAAAGTTGTGAGAAAATGATATGGTCATCTTGGGCAAGGGAAGATGTCGGTAGCAATGCAAATATCGCGAAGGCGATAATAATAAAGGACATGATACCATTGCTCCCATCCATTACCCATGGTTTCGGAGGTCATGTCTTTTCTGGTTCTTCGCTCCTTCGAAGTTGAACACTGATGTACTGCGTTCTGGTTGAGACGGAAAGAGGGAGGGAAATGTTCCGTTTACTTTATAATGAGGAGGTACATCTTCTTTTCTTCGATATCACAGACCGGCATTGTATATCGTGTGGACGGCAAGATCACAAGATCAAGTGAAGGGTGAAACTCGAAATCATCATCCTGGCCGGCAGAAAAAACGCCATCAGTTACCAGGACATGGTAATGAATATGGGAATTGAGGTAACTGCCAAACCCGTGGCACCATGGGTGAAGAACTCTTAGAATAATTGGCGAAGCCCATTCAAAATTTGGTCTTTTATTGAATGTTTTGGCTGGCGGAAGTAGCCTCATTCAGTCAAAATCCCCGAAACTGAAACAAGCATCAGCGCCAAACCAAAGGGCAAGGTGGAATGACCATATTTGAACTAATTACACCAATTTCATACTGGGTCCTGGTTATCCTCTGGTCAATCATCCTGGGCCTCTATCTTGTCAGGATGAGAAATATCAGCGCGAGAGGAGGAAGCATTGCCGTTCTTTTGACAATCCTGGCGCTGGATGCTTTCCGAACACTCTTTGAGAGTTTGTATTTCGGCCTCTACTTCAATTCCAAGTTCGGTTTCCTTCCAGAGTTCATCGGTACCACATTGGGACACTCACAATATTTATTTATTCCCAAACTGATCAACATCATTGCCGGAGTTGTCGTGTTTGCTCTCCTGGTTCGGCGTTGGATCCCCAGAGAGGTTGCGCAGGAGCAAAGGTTGATCAAGGAGTTGGCGGCAAGCGAAGAGCATAAAAAGTTGGCAATCACCAGTTCGAATCTGGCAACATGGGACTGGGATATTGAAACTGGAGCATTGATAACCAATGAGCGCTTTGCCGGCATTTTAGGTTATGGAGTGGAGGAATTCGAACCGACTCTTAGCAGCTGGGAAAATCGTATTCATCCCGATGACAAGCCATACGTGATGAAAGAATTGAATGAGCACCTGGAGGGAAAAAGTCCACTCTTCGAGACCGAACATCGCCTGAGCCACAAGTCGGACAAATGGGTCTGGGTGCATGAACTGGGAAGGGTGATCGAACGTGACCCCGAAGGCAAGCCGGTTCGTGCCTGTGGAACTCTTCTCGACATCACAGCGCGCAAACTGGATGAGGAAGAGCGGTTTAGGACAGCAGAGATGTACCAGCATTTGCTCAACAGTCTGAAGGCCGGGGTTGTTGTTCATGCTGCAGATGGCTCGGTCCAGCTTGCAAACCCTGCCGCCTGCAGAATATTGGGTCTCACAGAAGAACAGATGCGAGGCAAGGAGCTAATTAGTCCGTCTTGGAGTTTCCTACGCGTGGATTCCAGCATCATGCCCGAAACTGATTTTCCGGTATCTCAAATTCTGATGACAAAGAAACCGGTTCACGACTTGGTAGTGGGAGTTAATCGGCCGGACACGGTCGATGTTGCATGGGTTCTGGCCGATGGGTTTCCGGCCTTTGATGATGCTGGCGATATTCAGCAAGTCGTTATCACCTTCGTAGACTTCACTAAACGCAAACTGGCCGAGGAGGAGGAGGCAAGGCTTCTTCTCGAGACGGGCGAACGGGTCAAGGAATTGGCTTGTATGTTTGGCGTCGCAGATTCAATCCACAAGCGTGTTTCGCTTGAACAGGTCTTCCAAGAGGTTCTATTGCTGATCCCACCAGGGTGGCATTATCCGGAAATCACGCGTGGGCGGATCCGACTGGGCGAACAGGAGTTTGTCTCGCAACCCTTCGAGGAAACCAAGTGGCGGCTAAGCTCGGATATTATCGTTGAAGGGGAGCCTCGCGGAGCGGTTGAAGTGTTCTACATGGAGGAAAGACCTGCTTTAGACGAAGGACCATTCCTCAAGGAGGAGCGTCGGCTCATTGATGGCATTTCGCACGCGCTGAGTGAGGCCATCGAACATCAGCAGACAAGTAGACGTCGCGAGGAAGCTGAAGTTCGACTTCTAGAGGCCCAGAAAATGGAGGCCATCGGGCAACTCGCAGGTGGTGTCGCCCATGATTTGAACAATATCCTGCAGGCGGTTACAGGCTACTCCGAGATGGCAATGGCCGATTTGGACCCAGACCAAGATATGCACAAACACATCGGCGAGGTACTCAAGGCAGGAGGTCGTGGCGCTGTGCTGGTTCGTCAACTTCTGGCGTTCAGCCGCCGACAGGTGCTTGAGATGAGTGATATTGACCTCAACGACTTGGTTCGCAACCTGGTGAAGATGGTCGAACGTGTGGTCGGTGAGCACATCCAGCTTGAAGTTCTGGCTGGTCACCAACTCGGGATTGTGCGTGCTGATCCGGGGCAGATCGAGCAGATTCTGATGAACTTGTGTGTCAACGCGCGCGATGCTATGCCCACCGGTGGCACAATTACCATAGAAACTGAAAATGTCCGTGTTGACGATGAATATTGTAAGGATCACCCTTGGACCAAGCCGGGGCGCTACGTATTGCTCAGTGTTGCGGACACGGGCTGCGGAATGGACGAAAAGATCCTCGCCAACATCTTCGAACCCTTCTTCACCACCAAGGATGTGGGCAAAGGCACCGGTCTCGGGCTCTCGACAGTCTATGGTCTCGTCAAGCAGCACAAGGGAATGGTGCACGTCTACAGTGAGGTCGACAATGGAACGGTCTTTAAAGTTTATCTGCCGCTGATCGAGCGCATGGCTAGCGCTGTGGGTGCCAATATCGAGGGCCCTGCCCACGGTGGCACTGAAACGATTTTGCTTGCTGAAGATGATACAACGGTGCTTGAGCTGGCCAAAGCCCTGCTGGAGCAGGCAGGCTACACGGTCCTGGCCGCTTCTGATGGCGAGGTGGCGGTGCGTATTTTTGAGACCCATGGAAAGCAGATCGATCTTGCGCTGCTTGATGTGATGATGCCCAAACTTGGTGGTAAAGCCGTTTACCAGAAAGTTTGCAAAGACTGGCCTGGGGTGCGCTTTTTGTTTGCCAGTGGGTACAGCATGAATGCCATTCACACCAACTTCGTGCTCAACGAGGGGATGCTGCTCATTCAGAAGCCCTATCGGCGTGACACCCTGTTGCACCGCGTGCGGGCAGTGTTGGACGGCGTTGATGGTACGGCTGCCAAGGCTGCAGGTCCCTTCCCGGATGAACACCTGAAATCACCTGACTCCGCCAGGATCCTTCTCATCGAGGATGATAAAGTCACACGCGACGTGCTCAAGATAATTTTGGAGAATGCAGGGCACAAGGTCACTGAAGCCGCCAACGGTGTTGAGGGGTGCCATTACTACCGGCAAGAGGCTACTGATATTGTGATCACCGATATTGTTATGCCCGAGAAAGAGGGCCTTGAGACAATCCGGGAACTCAGACGCGATTTCCCTCATGTGAAGATCATCGCCATTTCCGGTGGCTGCCGGGGTACTGCCGAAAAGTACCTGCATCTGGCCGAGTCATTAGGTGCAGATATCAAGCTTAAGAAGCCTATTCTCTCTGCTGAGCTTCTGGATGCTACCTCACGATTATTGCAAACACGGAAGCCATCGTAAGCTTGGATGTTCACCCAAGATCATGTCCAACATCCGTAAATCTCTCGCGGCCAACCGCAATCTCGACCTGTCTATACCATTTAATCCATCCAATGAAATTGTAACATATTGACAGCCCTATCCCAGTCCAGAAATGATGCCGATTTCTTTCTCTATGCCTGAATTCCTGTGCTTACGAAGGGAGCTCAGGTTAACAGCCGAAAGGAGTGAAAACATAGCCCAGAAAAGGGCAGAATTGTGATTTTGAACATACATCTATGCTATACTGCTCCAACCTTAACCGCAACTGGGGCAAGGCGGACGGATTAGATGGTAACGACAGGATGTTTCCTCTCCAGCCCCCTGCCCTGAAAATGTTTATTCTCGAATCAGGGCGGTGTTTGATCCCAACGGATTGGGGTTCAACCTGTTTCAGCCGTGGAGCATCGGGGGAATTAAGGAAATATTTTAATTCAGACGGGAGATACTGGGCCGATTATAGAATAGAACTTTCGTGTGATTTTCAGGTCGGTCGAGTCGATTTTCCTTCGTGAGGCTGTTTCCATGTATCCAATTCTTCGTTTTCTGCTGCTGGCTGTTTCCCTGCTGGCCATCGTCGGCATCGTCCATGGAATGGGGATTGCCGGAGAGCAGTCCGAATTCCAGGATTTCGCCGAACTAAATCTGGAATCCCTACTGGATCAAACCATCATAACGGCCTCCAAGTATGAGCAAAAGATCAGCGAGACGCCGGTGGCCGCCACCGTTGTCACCGCCGACGAGATCGCAGCTAGCGGAGCGCGGTCGATTCCCGAGCTGCTACGCCTCGTGCCGGGGCTCGACGTGATACAAACCTCAAGTTCAAGCTTTGACGTGTCGGCACGCGGCATGAACAAGGCGGGATCCAACGCCATGCTGGTGTTGGTGGACGGGCGTTCGGTCTACGTGGAGCTGTACGGTTTGACCATGTGGGACCAGTTGTCGATCAGTCTGGAAGACATCAAGGCCATCGAAGTCATCAAGGGCCCGGGATCGGCAATGTACGGAGCCAACGCCTTCGCCGGAGTGATCAACATCATCACCTTTACGCCCGACGAGAAATCCGGCACCACCGTCCGTACGATGGCTACGAACCTGGGAGAGTCGAACGGCGTGATTCGGAACGCCGGACGTGTCGATGATACCAGTTGGAAGTTCAGCACGACCTGGGATCGTTCCGACAATTGGGAGTCCGGAATGAAGGATGCCGAGATTGTGCGCTTCGACGGCCAGGTCCGTTATGATCTGACCGACGACTCACAACTCGCCTTCGGAGGTGGACATACAAACGGGACGTCCACGCTGGTTCCATCCGATGCGATGCTGTTTGCCGACGGAAACAATTCGTACGTGCGGGCCGGATACAATTTCGGCAGTTTCGAGGCGCGCTGGTACATGAATCGGTGGGGTTTCGATTTTCAGCCATTGACTGTGAATATCACGACGGGCCAAGCTCGATTCGAAAGCAACATGCACGACCTTGAACTGCAGCACTCGCTTGGCTTGGGCGAGGATCACTTCCTCCTCTGGGGCGGCAGTTACCGCCACCAGGAAACGAACTTCAGTCAGCAGGGAATTACCCGGAAACAGGATATCTACGCGGGCTTCGTACTGGAGGAATGGAATCCGAACGACCAGCTGTATGTTTCGGCCGGTCTGCGCTACGAACACCATCCGGTCGTTGGGGGCCATCTGTCACCCCGCGGTGGGGTCGTGTTCAAGCCCCACGCGGATCACGCGCTGCGGGTTTCCTTCAGCAAGGCCTATCGCGATCCCAGTTATCTGGAAACCTACTGGTCCACGGAGGTGGAGGTGATGCCGGGAATGATCCAGGTAGTCCGTGGGGACCTGAACGTAAACAGCGAAGTCCTCCAGGCGTACGAAGCGGGATACCAGGGATTGGTGGCCGAAGATATGCTGTTGTCCTTGGCCGTGTTTCGAAACGATATGGAGGACCTGATCGGAATGCAGCCCGTCGAATTCTTTTCCTCTCCGCCCGCTCCACCCGGCATTCCTTCCGTACTGGCCTTCATGAATGAAGCGTCCTGGCAGGCAACGGGCGGAGAAATTGGAATTCAGGTTGAGCCGGCGGACTGGTTGCGTCTGTCAGGGGGATACTCGTACGTATGGCTCGAAGACGTGGATTCAGGAGATCACCTGACCCAGGCCCCGGCTCACACGGCCTATTTTTCGGGGACCGTCCGTCCGTGGAAGGATCATCAGATCCGGCTGGTCAACCGATTTCGCAGCCAGGCGGAGTGGACGACCGGTGAGTTGAGCGCTGGGGAGACGGGTCTCGCCGATGAACGGTTTTTCCTGGACGCAATTTGGAGCGTTCGCAGGAGCGATGATTGTCGGTACACGTTGGCTGTCGAAAACATGTTGGACCGCCGCATCAGGGACTACCCCCTTGGAATCGAGCAGCGACGGAGAATTCTGTTGAGCGTTGTACTGGAATACTGAGCAAGGAACGACAGCGAATGCAGGCTTTCACTCCCCACTTCGGAAACCCAAGCAGGTATGGTGGACCGGTGCGCCTTGCAAATGTGCTGGTCCTCGTTTGTTTCCTTCTGGGATTGCCGTCGGGGATCGCCCGGTCGCAGGTTGTGCCCGAGTCGTCCCAGTTGCCGATCTTTTTCAAATTGCTCACCTATGACCGCACGCTCTGGGATGTACAGGAACCCCGTTTGCGAATCGGAGTCCTTCATCGTAAAGGTAATGATGATTCGTATGCCAATCTTACGGCAATGGTCGAAGTGTTGACCCAGGCCGCTGGAAAAACCGTCAACAACGTAGAATTCGAATTCGCAACCATCAGTTGGAGCGATCAGGACGATCTGGCACGGAAGTTGGGTGGGGCCGAAATCGAAGTGCTCTATGTCACGAGCGGCCACGAAGATTTTATCGAGGAAGTAATCGAAAATACTCGGTCCCGGGGAATTTTAACCCTGACCGGAAGCCGAGGCGGAGTGGTCGCGGGACTTGCCGTGGGGATCGACCTGGATGGAGACCGACCCCGGATCGAAGTCAATCTCAGCGCCCTGGACGCAGAGGGGCATCAGCTTGACTCTCGTGTCCTGCGCCTCTGCAAGGTGGTGCAGAGATGATCCAGGCCGTATGGAACATGACGATCCGGACCAAGTTGACCCTGACCCTCGCCGCAGTCTCCCTGGTCGGAGCCCTTTCCATTGCCCTGTATTTTCCGCCCCGTATGGAGCGATTGGCCCGGGCCTCCCTGGAAACCAAGGCAGTGGGAGTCGCCGAAGTGCTGGCTTACAACCTGACGGTTCCCCTGGAGTTCAACGATGTGCGGGGCCTGGAAGAGACGGTCGGAAGCGTCACTCGCGACGCCGGGTTCATCGGCCTACAGGTGGTCGATTCGAATGGGGCGACGGTTTCGGGGGATGCCCTTCGTACTGATCTGACTCAGCTTCCCGTTGGCACGACGGTCGAGGACCTGGGGTTTTGCCTCGAAGTGGTTGCTCCGATTGCCAGCAGTACTGAGGTTCTGGGCGCTCTCGTGTTGCGGCTGGATACGGACAGCGTTCGCCAGGAGGTAGCGAACAATCGCAGAGCCACGTGGTTCGTCAGCGCAATTGTCGGCTTGATCAGCCTCGTGGTCGGTGCGATGTTCTCTCGCCGATTCACCCGGCCCATTGCGGAGCTTTGCAGAGCCTCGGACGCCATGGCCGAAGGGCGGCTGAACGTTCGCATCGATCACGATAGTGGCGACGAGTTGGGAAGACTCGCCAATGCGTTCAACGGGATGGCCCGCGCCCTGCAGGAGTCACGGAAAGCTGAAGTAGAATACAATCGGAACCTTGAGTCGATGGTTGAGAAGCGGACCGCAGAACTCGTGGCCGCCAAGGACGAGGCTGACCGGGCCAACCGATCCAAAAGCCAATTCCTGGCCAATATGTCCCACGAGATCCGCACACCGATGAACGGCATCATGGGTATGACCGATTTGACTCTCGGCAGCGATCTAAACCCCGAGCAGCATCGAAACCTGGCCATCGTCAAGGACAGCTCCTCTGCGCTGCTGAATATAATCGACGACATTCTGGATTTTTCGAAAGTCGAAGCGGGGCGCCTGGAACTGGAGATTGCCGAATTTGATCTGTACCGCCTCGTGGGCGGATTGGCGGATTTTTTCGGGCTGGAAGCCGAGCGGCGCGATATCGAGTTCGTGTGCCAGGTTCATCCCAATGTTCCCCGTCACCTCAATGGCGACCCGGGGCGATTGCGCCAAGTGCTGGTCAATCTGTTGGGTAACGCCATGAAGTTCACGGCGGAAGGCCAGGTGATCCTGGCGGTTCGTTCAGTACCGGGGGAAGCAGAAGGCTCGGTCAAATTCGAGATCACCGATACGGGGATCGGGATCGAGACCGAGGTTCAGGAGACGATCTTCAACGCGTTCGCACAGGCGGATTCTTCCACAACGCGCAAGTTCGGAGGGACGGGGCTCGGTCTTGCCATCTCCAGCCAGTTGGTGGGATTGATGGGCGGCGAGCTCAAACTGGACAGCGAAGTCGGTGGCGGGAGTACGTTTTATTTTCAAGTCGCTCTTCCGGCCCGGACGCTGGCCGGCTCCGATTGGCCGCAGCTCAAGGGCGATCGCGCAGTCGTGTATTACCACCGTTCTGCAACGAGTAGTGCACTGGCGGAACAGTTGTCCGCCCTGGGGCTGGACGTCGTCGAACTCGATGGGAAATTGGATCCGAATGACCTGGCTGTCGCGTTGGAAGAATGTGACCCCAAAGCAGACCTGTTGTTCTACGACTTCCATTTGAATCTGACCCTGGAGCCGGGACAACGTCGGGCCTTGGCCGACGTTCTGCAGAGGGGTTCGACACGATGTGTCACATTGACGGCGCCCGGAAACAACGCTAATGATAACGGCAACAAGCTTGTTGATTGTCCCAAAAACAGAATTACGTTGCCGGTCAAACCCACGGCACTGATTTCCGCCCTGGTGCCGGGTTTCGGTACTTCCGATAAGGAAGAAAGCAAGGCAGGGCTGCAGGATCCCGTGACTTCCCTGAAAGGATTACGGATTCTGGTTGTCGAGGACAACCAGGTGAACCAAACCTTTGCCAGGTTGTTGCTGAAAAAACTGGGATGGGAAGCGACCATTGCCGAGAATGGCCAGGAGGGTTTGGATTTGTTGGCGCTGAATGAATTCGACCTCATCCTGTCGGACGTTCAGATGCCGGTCATGGACGGCCTGACCATGACCCAGGCTATTCGGAAGGCCGAAACCGAAACCGGGGGTCACATTCCGATCATCGGTGTTACGGCGCATGCACTTCGATCCGATCGGGACCGTTGCCTGGAGGCGGGCATGGACGGTTACGTGGCCAAACCGATAAACAGCGAATATTTGATCCGCGTCGTGACCGAACAGATGACCATGTTGGTCTGAAAACCGCAGAATTCGGTACATAGAAAAGACCCCCGCGAATCAACAATTCATGGGTCCAGGAAACATTTTCTTTCCGCATCAGATAAATATAATGAGCGATAAGCAGGATCCCGTTTCGCGTGGCAATACCTGCCAGTGAAACAAAACCCAACAGGGCGGCAATACTGAATGGTTGACCGGTAATAGTCAGCAGGGCCACCCCACCAACAAACGCTGCCGGAACACAGGTGAGAATCTGGAATGCCAGATTCAACGAACGAAACTGGACGTACAGAATGAAAATGATTATCGCCAGCGACAAGATCGAAAACAGGAGAATTAGTCTTGTTGCACGCATCTGTGACTCGAACTGGCCTTCATACCGCAAGAAGGATCCCTGCGGCAACCGCTCCTCAAGCGGCTTCAGCGCTTCCTGTAGGCCGCGCACAACCTTACCCAGGTGACGCCCCTCCGTATTGCAGGTTACCGCAACACGACGCACCAGGTTATCCCTGGAAATCGCGTTGGGGCCGGCGGTTTCCTCCACCGTAGCCAGGTCACCAAGACGAGCCCATCCACCTCCGGGCAACTGGATCGGCAGACGCTGGATTGACTCACGCGAGTCGCGAGTATCCTGCTTCAGGCGGACAAACAAATCACAACTGCGCTCGCCCTCCAGAATGTCGGCGACGACCTCGCCGCCCAGGGCCATTTCCAATTCTTCCGCCAGGGCGCCCAAAATTCTATTGACGCCACAACGCTTTTAATATAAACTACTTACAGCTTTAAAAAACCCATCTCTCGCCCTGCTTGAATGGACTGTCGATCATAGTCCTGAATCCAGCCTCCTGTTAGATCAAAGGGTAATTGTTGCACGCGGGCCATACATATTAAGAGAATGTTTTGTCAAATCCATCATAAGTATTCTCCCGCATGACACGGGAGTCAATGTCCTTTGGCTTGCTCCAGCACCTCCCTGATCTTTGCAGCGAGATCATGTAATGAGAATGGTTTCTGGATGAATTGTACACCTTCATCCAATACCCCGCGATGGGCAATAACATTGGCTGTGTAACCTGACATGAAAAGACATTTGAGGTCTGGAATCGTTTGAAACAATTTCCGGGACAGATCTCTACCGTTCATCCCTGGCATTACGACATCGGTCATGAGCAAATCGATCTTTCCGGAGTGCGATTTCTCGATTTTGACGGCCTCCCCCGGACTGGAAGCTGAAAGTACAGTATAACCCAGCCGCTCAAGCATCATGACTGTCATCCTCAGGATTGCTTTTTCATCTTCCACCAACAGGATCGTTTCGTCACCTTTTTTGGTTTCGGCCACAGAATCCTTTTTCTGTGCTGGCATCAATGCTTCCGTATGACGGGGAATGTAGATTTTAAACGTTGTCCCCTCTCCAGGTTCACTGTAAACGTTGATGAACCCATTGTTTTGTTTGACGATTCCGTATACGGTAGCCAATCCTAGGCCAGTCCCCTGACCGGCATCTTTTGTTGTAAAAAACGGTTCGAAAATGTTGTCTTGTGTTTCCCGGTCCATGCCGAAGCCGTTATCGCTCACCCCAGTCATCACGTAATCGCCAAGTCGATAACCTTCACGGCTACGACAATATTCCTCATCAAAATTAACGTTATCAGTCTCAATGGTGATCTTACCGACACCTTGTATGGAATCCCGTGCATTGACACACAAGTTGGCCAATAGTTGATCTATCTGGGAAGTATCTGCCTTGACCGGCCACAGATCGACCCTAGGTCGCCAGGAAAGATCGATATCCTCACCGATCAACCTCCTGAGCATTGTAAGCATCCCTTCGATAGTCTCGTTGAGGTCGAGCACTTTTGGAGCGATTGTCTGCTTGCGGGCAAAGGCTAATAACTGCTTGGTGAGGTTGGTCGAACGTTTTGCAGCCTGCTGGATCTCATGCATACAAAAAAAAAGTGGATCTACCTCATCCATATCTTTCAGAATCATTTCTGTATAGCCAAGGATGATGCTCAGTATATTGTTGAAATCATGCGCCACACCACCAGCGAGCCTCCCCACCGATTCCAGTTTTTGAGCTTGAAACAGCTGCTGACGCAGTTTCTCTCTCTCCTCTTCTGCCTTTTTGCGCCCGGTGTTGTCCAAAATGGATCCAACAAACCCCGTGTATACTCCGCTTTCGTCGAGTACGGGGACACAACTGAAGTAAGTTTCGATCAGGCAGCCGTTCTTGCGGGTCAGCGTGTTTTCTCCGACAATGGACTCGCCGGAAATCAATCGCGCTACATTGTCGTCGCTGATCGTCTTGGCTTTGCTGGTAGGGAAAAGGGTATCTAACGATAAGCCGTCCAATTCATCGATGGAATAGCCCGTCAGTTCTGCGGTCTTCGCATTGGCAACGATTATACACCCATTGACATCGACCTGATATATCCCCTGTACAGAGGCTTCCATTATTGTGCGGTATTGCTGCTCCCTTTCCTGCAAGTCCTTCGCAGCCCGCTCGCAGTCTGACTCCGCCTGCTCCAGTTCCTGGATCCTCTTTTCCAATCCCTCATATGATGGGGTTCTATCCATTGCTACTCTTTCGTTTATTTCGATCTCCATCCCTGCCCATTTTTATACTCCTACCGAAAAACATTGTCAAATATGAGTATAGGAATTCCAAACGCCTATTCCCTCCCCCGGTGACAAAAAAGTTGATTGTACTCTACCGCATTTCCGGTACCTACGCAAATCATCCTTGCTGCTTAGAGCCCACCGCCGCCCCAAACATGGCCTGATTGCAGAATTCCAGGCACACCCCGGCCTCAACCGCTTTTAATGCCATCCGGAAATCACTGCTGACATTTCTCTGCTCTGGTGTGATTCAGTTCCAGGTTTCGCCCGTTGCCTCGGCCGATTGATCCATGTCCGGCCAATCGTTCCCTTCAACAACCTGGCCAAAATCGATTTCCACTTGAGGTGGTGCCCTGGCTGGTAGAACGGTCGGAGGTTCGGTGGGCTCCCCGATATGTAACAATATTTCTCGACGGCCACCGGCTCCATGATGAACGCGATCAGTCGCATGGGTTGGCCGCATTTTTTACAAGTCAACGGTAGGCATTCATAAATCCTCGCCAGCACGAATAAACCAAGGTCTCAGCGTTCAATCTGCCGAGTCGCTCTTGACTCAAAGGCAGCTTCCACGTGGAGTGGGACATGGGTTGAAAAATCTTCCCCTGGTTTCAAATCGGCCAGGTATGTTTCAAGATTCTCTCGTGTGATTTGGTGGAGTAGGGTTTTGGCTGGACGGCGGGGCACGCCACAAAATCTCCCAAGTGCTAAAAGGCAAAGGGAGGTGTTGTAGGTTAGGCCATGGTGAAATCCGTGGTTCACAATCGTCCGGATACTTGCCAGGCGGGGACGACGGAATACGGATAATAGTCATGCTCAAGGGAGACAGATGCAGATTACAGGCCAAGAAATATCAAGAATAGCCTGCCCGGCGGGTTTAAATACCCCTGAAAGGCCGGGTAAATTAACTCACTACTCCCCCGCACAGCCCCCCTAATGCTGTGTTGTTAAATCGGTTGTGGTTACAAGACGTCCTCCACCCCAGAGAGGTTTGGCGGCCGGTATTTCTCTAAGACAGAGTTCCTTTTTGCGTCCTAGTCGTGGAGCCGGATTTGTTTTTGTTAAAAAATGTTTAGAATTTTGGCAGGCCGAAGGGCTTGTCATTTTTTGGGTATATGTTGTCGACATGAGACGTGAAGCCATTAGTCTTCAGCGCGGATGAGATATTCGATTGGCACAGGGGGTAGTTCGAAAAAATATGCTAGAATGACCGCCGCAATGTTTCAGGGGGTTGAAACATCACAGTGCGAGATTATATTTGGCTCTTATAACGACAGGCTTCCGTAAACAGGTCGTGCTCTATCTGCTCGCCGTTATTCTCCCTTGTGCCGCCCTGGTGGCGGTTACCTATCGCATGATCCAACAGGAACAAGAACTGGCTCGGAATGAGGCCGCCGAAGAATGCAACCGATTGGCCCGGGAGATCGGCGGCCATCTGCTGGCGCGCCTCCAGAATATGGAACTCCAGGAAGTCGACGCCATAACCCAGGGTAAGAGGTCCTCTTTTTGCCGCGAATACGAAAACCGGGAGACCGTTCTGATCGCGCAGATAAATGAGGGGCGACTTGTTCTGCCCTGGGATGGTGATTCCAGGGTAAAGAAAGCGCAACAGTCACTGACCCAGGAGTCGTTCGCGGTCCGAATCCGAAGCGGAGAAGACGAAGAATTCATACGAAAAGATTTTCTCCGTGCTTCTGATCATTACCGACGATGCATGGATGCAAGCCTTGACCCCGTTCAAAAAGGATACGCAACGGTATTGCTCGCCCGGGCTTTGAACAAGGCAGACCGTATGGCGGATGCTCTGTCCCGGTACAGGGAAATCCTGGAGATGCCACTGGCCCTGGTTGATGAACACGGTATCCCCATATTTCTGTACGCGGTAAAACCGTTGATCAGGAGCGGGGAAGGTCTCGATTATGTTTTCGAAGTGCTAAAAGAGCTTTTGGTCGGTAAATACTGGCTCTCTCCTGCTGCCGTATATTTTGTTGAAGATGCTATCCAGGAGATTGTGGCTCTTCGGATGGGGGATTCTATCGAGGTCGGGGCTGTTCTTCTGCAGGAAGAGGTTCGTGAACGGGAACGGTTTTTTCAGGCGGCGGCAGATCTTCAGCAGCAATTTCCAAGCATGGGATTGATGGGCGATTCGGGAAGTCCACAACCAAGGTCTTCGTCTGCCTGGGTTTCTTTCTCTGCTCAGCGGTGGCTGGTTGGCTCGTCCCACGGAGGGGTGGAAAACGCCGCTCTATGTATCGTCGTCGACGGAACAACAACAATGGATGTGATCAATAATGAAATCGGACAGGCCACCGAAAATTCCGTGCAGATTGCGTGGAATCCAGATGATGTGGGGGATATGAAGTACTTGGGATCGAACTTCAGAAATCTAGGTGTCCGGTTTTCACCGGATTTCGTTTCATCCCTGGTCAAACAACACAGCCCACAGAGGGTACTCTATGGACTGCTCCTACTTCTGGTTATGAGTCTCACGTTGTTTGGAGGGTATTTGGTTTGGCGGGATGTGCGGCGGGAAGTGCGCTTGGCTGAGATGCGCTCGCAGTTCGTGTCGTCGGTGTCCCACGAGCTGAAAACTCCCCTGACCGCGATCCTCATGTTTGCCGAGACCATGCGGATGGGACGTTTGAAAGATGCGGAAGTACAGCGGGAATACCTGGAAACCATAATAAATGAAAGCCAGAGACTGACCCGACTGTTGAACAACGTCCTGGACTTTTCAAAAATCGAGCAGGGGAAGAGGCAATACAATATGGAGGCTGCCCCGCTTTCCGGATTCGTTCAGGCAGCTGCCCGAACCATGGTTTACCCTTTGAGCCAGAAGGGGTTTCGGTTAAAGGTCCATATCGATCCCGGATTGCCTAATGTCCACATGGACGGAGACGCCATGGAACAGGCGGTGCTGAATCTTCTGAGCAACGCCATGAAGTACTCGGAAAACTCAAGTGTAATTGATTTGAAGCTTACACGAGACGACGATTGCGCCATCATCCAAGTGGCCGATCACGGTATCGGAATCAAGGCCGAAGAACAGGAACGGATCTTCGAAAAGTTTTACCGTGTTCAGGCTGGAAACAATAACCGATCTGCAGGCACGGGTCTGGGGTTGGCCCTTGTTTCCCACATCGTCACAGCCCACGGAGGACGTATCGAAGTCGACAGCAAGCCCGGTGAGGGCAGCACCTTTTCAATCTATTTGCCATTCGGAGAGACATCATGAAAACGATCCTTGTCATCGAGGACGACCTGGCTATCCGGCGCGGACTGAAAGATAACCTCGAACACGAGGGCTACCATGTGATTGAGGCGGCGGACGGGGAGGCGGGATACGACCTGCTCAGGGAGAAAAAACCCGACCTTGTCGTCCTGGATTTGATGCTTCCCAAAGTCAATGGCTATGAGGTGTGCCGCAAGGCCCGCGAGGAGGGAATCACGATCCCCGTCCTGATGCTAACGGCCCGGGGCGAGGAGATGGATCGGGTGCTGGGATTGGACATGGGAGCCGACGACTACGTCACAAAGCCGTTTTCCCTGCCGGAACTTCTGGCTCGGATACGAGCCCTTTTTCGTCGTCCCCCACAAGCCGAAGAGGGAGAGTTTTCCGAACGGATAACGTTGGGAAACGCGGTCATCGACTTCAAACGTTTCGAAACGTTGAAGGACGGAAAGAGTCTGAAGCTGACGCGCAAGGAATACGGCATCCTGCGCCTGCTGGCGATACGCGAAGGAGAGGTCCTGACGCGGGATGATCTCCTGGAAGAAGTGTGGGGACACGACAGCTATCCCACGACCAGGACGGTTGATAATCACATCGGGCTTTTGCGCAACAAACTGGAGGATGATCCGTCCCATCCGCGCTATCTCATTACCGTACATGGGGTAGGTTACAGACTGGTCCTGGGGGACTGACATTTACATGACATTAACAGGAAATATCGATGACAAACCAATGCAAGGAAAGTGCAGGATTCATGCTTTGCCGTGACACTTGAATTTTTCTGCTGCGGTACATTCAGGGCCAAACCAAGGGAGGTTGGCCAATGAGAAAAGTAATTTTAGTAACCGTTGCTCTCGCCCTTTTGGTGATCAGTTCCGTGAATGCCCACCAGGAAGATCAGAAGCTCTTTCAGATGGCCCTGTCCATGGAAAGAGAGGAAGGCAATCTGGCCGAGGCAATCCGTCTCTACCAACGAGTCATCCAGGAGACAGAGGACGAGGTTCTGGCCGCCAAGGCCCAGCTCATGATCGGGATTTGCCACGAAAAACTGGGAAATACCGAGGCGCAGAAGGCCTACGAACTGGTGATCGAAAAATATCCCCACCAGACCGCCCAGGTGGCCGCCGCCCGAACCCGCATGGCGGATCTGATGGCAAAAATGCAATCGGAGCCGTTTCTCTCCCATCTCTACTCCAAAAACGATGACGGCTTCTATTTTGAGGCGCAATCCCTGTCACCTGACGGCACCAAGATCGTTGGAATTGATTTTGCGACCGGCCAAAACGTCGTCTACAAGGATCTCACCACCGGCAAGCTCGTGAACATCACAAATTTCGAATGGTCGAATCCGGAACACGGGTATACCTACGATCCGGTCTGGTCCCCTGACGGGAAAGAAATCGTCTTCGATTTCTGTGGTTTTGCGGACGAAGTATGGGAGATACGGGTCGCGGACCTTGAGGGTGTGTCGCGGACCATCTACCGGAATGAATCGGACGAGGCAGGAACAATCTATCCTTGTGATTGGTTTCCCGAGGGCGACGCCATCCTGGCCATACATATTACCAAGGCCAACGAAGTACAGCTCGGCGTGATCCCGATTGAGGGCGGAGAATTCGAGTCGATCTACGAGCCCGATCTTCCGCTTGACGCCAACTTCATACCTACTGCCTGGGCCTATTTCCAGGTTGACCTGTCGCCCGACGGTACGCATGTCGTGTTCGACAAGGCCGAGGGTGACATCAAGAAACTATATGTCCTGGATATCGAGACAAAAAAAGCCCACGGCCTGTTCGACACGCCAGCTAGCGACTCGCAGCCTTTCTGGTCGCCGGATGGAAAGCACATTGCTTTCCTGAGCGACCGGGCGGGGAGTAAGACCCTCTGGGCCGTCTCCGTGGATGAAAGTGGGAGTCCCGAAGGCAAGCCTGTTCTTATGCGGGATTCCATGGAACACGCCAAACTGGGAAATTGGAACGCCCAGGGAATTACCTATTCGAATCTGGTAAGCATGCGGGACATCTACACCATGCCCGTCGATCCACGGACCGGAGCTCCTGCCGGAAAACCCCAACAACTGGATTTTCGGCCGACTGGATTCAATTTCTACCCGGCGTATTCTCCGGACGGAACGTCTCTCGCGTTCGTGTCGAAACCGCAGGAAGAGCCCCCTCTCCGCAACGTTCACATAGTTCCGGTTTCAGGCGGGGAGGGCCGAAGCTTCCGGATCCCCAGCAAGAACCACTGGGCTGCGCCCCAGGATTTCGCCTGGCTCCCCGATGGCAGCGGTGTGAGCTTCACCGGCGAAACCTCCAGCGAAACCCCGGGATGGGAAGACGGTTCGGTTCCCTTCAGGTTTTTCCGCCTCCAAATCGATACCGGGATGTGGCAGACCTACGCCCTGCAGGGAGAAAAATGGGGGCGGGCCGAATGGCGTGGCGATGGCCAGGCATTCTACTACGTCCACGTTTCCCCGGATCACCAGACGGTGGAAATCTCCGAAAGAGATCTTCAAACGGGAACCGACCGGGTCATCACTGAAGAGGGCGGTCCTCTTCTGAAATGCTCTCGTGACTACAAGACATTTGCCACCAACAGCGACGGAAAAATCAAGATCGTGGACCCCCAGACCGGAGAGATATTGAAGGAATTGGACAACTTGGGTCTACCACCTTTGGGCCGGCCATCCTGGTCTCCGGATGGGGAAAACCTATTGTCATGGGGACCCCAAAAAAATTCCTACAACGTGATCTCCTGTGCCGATGGGACCAGTCAGAATTTCGATATTTCCGAGAGTTTGCCAGAAGGAACAGCAGGCGCTTTCGACTGGTCTCCCCAGGGTGACCAAGTGGCCTTCACCTTCAGGTTCCTCAAGGTAGATACTTATCTCATTTCGAACTTGATCCCGGAGGACAAAAAGTAAGCGTGGGGGCGGGGCGGGAACCAGGCGACTGAGTTCCTTGTCCCGCCCTTTGTATCGGAGTCTATTACCAGGGGGAATTTGCCATGAAAAACCTAACAAGACTCATCTTTGTTACCGCGTTGTTTGCCGTTCTGCTCTTCACCTTTCCTTGTCTCGGTATTGAGAATCAATACATCGAAGATTTCGAGACGACATTGTATAAGGATGCCGTCAACACAACAGCCAACTGGGACACTGATTTCGGAAGACTCCGCCTATTCCCATTTGTCCCCACCCTTGCGGGAAGTTACAACACCCGTGGCACGTCCCATGCCGTCTCGGTCTCGGGTGATTGCGCCTTTGTTGCGGACGATACCTACGGGCTGTGTGTGATCGACATCTCATTTCCCACAAACCCTGTATCCATTGGCGTTTACAACACGCCGGGCGTGGCCATGGGTGTTGCCGTCTCGGGTGATTGCATCTTTGTGGCCGATTATTACTCCGGGCTCCAGGTGATCGATATTTCAGACCCCGCCAACCCCAGCCTCCTGGCAAATTATAACACGGCAGGCCGGGCCATGGGCGTCGCCATCTCGGGCGATTGCGCCTTTGTGGCTGACTATAATTTCGGGGTCCAGATTCTGGATATCTCCAACCCCGCAAGCCCGACGTTCCTTGGAGCCTATGACACCCCGGGCCTAGCCAGAAACATCAAGATTTCGGGCGACTACGCCTACGTGGCCGATGACGTCTCCGGACTCCAGATTCTCAATATTTCAGACCCCGCGAATCTCACTCATATTGGAACCTATGATTCTAAATTGAATTCTATTCTGGATGTTGTGGTATCAGGTGACTACGCCTATGTGGCCGACAACATCTCCGGTCTGCGTGTGATAGATATCTCCAATCCTTTCACTCCAACACTTTTTGGATCCTGCAACACGCCGGGCAGAACTCTTGGCGTAACGGTTTCGGGCAACTTTGCCCTGCTGGCCGATGAAAACCCGGGGCTCCAGGTAATCGATATTTCAGACCCGGCCAATCCCACACTCATGGGAACCTGCGATACACCGGGCCAAGCCCTTGGCGTGACGGTTTCGGGAAGACACGCCTTTGTGGCCGATGGTTCCTCCGGGCTCCAGGTAATCGAGATAACCGACTATATTACGCCCACCGGCTGTGGAGATTACAACACGCTGGGCGAGGCCTATACGCTCACCGTTTCCGGGGACTACGCATATGTTGCCGATGGTACGTCCGGGCTCCAAATTCTTGATATCCATGACCCCGCAAATCCCATTCTCCTTGGAACCTGTGATACGCCGTTCCGGGTCTACAATGTTGAGATTTCAGGCGACTATGCTTTTGCGTCGGACAGTGCTTGGGGAGTCCAGATAATTGATATCTCAGATCCCACAAATCCCACAATCGCCAGGACCTACGACACGCCCGGCGAACCCCATGGACTCGCCATCTCGGGAGATTTCGCCGTTGTAGCGGATTGGTCCGATGGGTACCTGATATTGGATGTTTCCGACCCTGTGAACCCCACCCTACTTGCTGCCGACAACTCGCTACCCTTCACCTGGGACGTCGCGATCGAGGGTAACAACGCCTATTTTGCGTCCGGCGCTTACGGGTTGAGGGTGATCGATATTTCAGACCCTACGAACCCCCTTTCTCGTGGGGCCTGCGATACTCCTGGTTATGCCACAGACATTGCGATCTCGGGCAATTACGCCTACATAGCAGATCAATATGAGGGAATCCAGGTGATGGATATTTCGAATCCCGGAAAACCCACCCTGATTGGAAATTATGACACGCCTGGACGAGCCATGGGCGTCACGGTTTCAGGCAACTACGCTTTTGCAGCTGATTACGACTTCGGGCTTCAAGTGATCGACATCTCTAACCCCCGCATCCCCACTTTCCTGGGAACCTGGGACACGCCAGGCTACGCCGAGGGTGTCGTTGTCTCCGGTGACCATGCCTATGTTGGAGACCTCCGCTCCGGGATGCAGGTGATACAGGTGTTCAATGGCGGGCCCAATTTGGATGGAAACGTCGGTCGATCGCTGAATCTGAATGAGTCGGATGACAATATCTTGCGGGTTCGCATGGAGACCGTGCAGAATGAGGCCGTACAATGGGACCTCAGCGCCAATAACGGTGGAAACTGGCAGGGAATGGTTCCCGATGGAAACTGGAACAAGGTGATTGCTCCGGGATCCGATCTCTCCTGGCGTTCCACATTGACCCGTGAAGAGCCAGGCGACACACCGGAAGTGTTGGACCTCCAGATCGATTGGCTGGTAGCGGATCCCTCGATTGAGGACATTGTTGATGTTCCTGATGACGATGGCGGTTGGGTTCAATTGGATTTTTTGCGGTCTGGCCGGGATTTCTTGGATGAGACCGTGTACGGCATTTTGGACTACGAGATTTGGCGGCGAGTTAACAATGATGCACTCATCGCCACGCTGAACTCAGCGTCATCATTACCGACCGCTAAAAACGCCGGCGGCAATAATCCGGGTCTAAGCGGCGTACCGGTTGTTACCTACCATGGCAGTACGTACATCCAATCCCCGTCGGGCCTTGCAGACACCTCTTTCCCTCCGGGAACATGGGAGTTGGTGGCAACTGACTCTGCTGTTCAACAGGATATCTACTCTTTCATTGTGCCGACTGTGGCGGATTCGACCGCAACAGGAATAAACTACTCAGTGTTCGTTGCCGTTGCGTGTACCGCCACACCCTCGATCTTCTATGTGAGCGAACCCGACAGCGGCTACTCGGTGGACAGTGTTGCGCCCGGGGTTCCGACGTCCATTACCGCCGGATATCAGGCGAGCGGAGTGGCTCTCGATTGGGACGACGCGCCCGAAACCGACGTCGAGTTCTATCATGTCTACCGGGACGTGGATCCGGGATTCGTACCGTCCGCCGGGAATCTGCTCGCCGAAGTCTCCGCTTCGGCCTGGACCGATCCCACGGCAGATCCCTGGGCCTACTACTACAAAATCACTGCGGTCGATTTTTCGGGGAACGAGAGCGAAGACGGATCACCGACAAGCGTTTCCGGTATTCAGGGTGGCGACGTGCCGACCAAGACAGCCTTGCTCGGGGCGGTACCCAATCCCTTCAATCCCTCGGCGAAACTGTCCTTCGAACTGGCAACCGCCGGTCACGTCCGGTTAAAGGTGTTCGATGCGGCGGGTCGTTTGGTCAGAACCCTGGTGGACGAACATCATGCGGCAGGGCGCCACGACCAGGTGTGGAACGGGCAAGATTCCGCGGGCCGGATGTGCTCGGCCGGTGTGTACCTGTACCGACTGGAAGCTGCGGATTTCATTGAGACGAAACGTATGGTACTGATCAAATGATATGGAACGGCTAATCAAGCCTTGTTCCGGCCCCGGGCTATTGCCCGGGGATAAGTGAGTTCGTCCAATCGATTCCGTCGCCGTCCGGGCCAACAGGACTGACCTTTTCCCTTACTATTTATTCCATCCGACAAATCGTAGCATAACACATGGTAACCCAGAGACTGACCATCCGGACTGACACGGCAAGACACCCCACTTTGTAGCAACGGTAATCCCAACCCATTTTCAATCCGGACTTATCCGAGCGAAATTATGGGAGAACTCCCTATTAAGGATATTCTTTATCGTTCGAAAACGTAATCGTGAGTTTTGATCGAATACGGTCGGCTTATCAAGCGCCGGCAAAATTTTTTTCCAGGAGGACAAGAATGAATAACCTGACATTAGGCAAGAAAATCGCCATGGGGTTCGGCATACTGATTCTGATCAGTGTCGCTCTAGGCGGAATGGGTTCGTGGCAGATGAAGACCGCCCAGATGGGCTCGGAGATACTTTCGGAGGAGTACGTCCCTGAAATGGCGGTCTCCTCACAAATTCGAGGAGCCGCAAACCGGTTAATGTATCAGATGCGCGGCTACTCCTACTCTGAACAAGAGCAATACTATGAGATGGCCAAAAATGAAATTGATGCACTTGAGGCAAGTATTGAGGATGCCAGGGCATTGTCCGAATCGGCAGTCCACCTGGATAAGCTCAACGGCCAGATCAAAGTGATAGCCGATGGAGAACATTCATATAAGTTGCTAGTTGAACAAACCCACGATGCGGTTCTCGGGTTGGCTGACATCCGTGTCGATTTGGACAGTAACGCCGCCACCTACATGAAAGAAGCCAATGCATTTTTGGAGAGCCAGAGTGTTGCCTTCGACAAGGATCTGGCGGAGGGCAAAACTCCGGACCAGATGAAAGAACGTTTCGCAAAGGTTTGTATCATTAACGAAATCATCGGGTTGGGTAATGATGCCCGCATCAAGGCATTCAGGTCCCAGGCTCTGCAGGATCCAGCCATCATGGAAGAAGCCCAGAAAAACTTCCCGATCGTCAACGCAAAGGTGGCCGAAATCAGGCGGATTACGCATAGCCCTGCCAACCTGGCACAGCTTGACGCCATTCAAAAGGGCGGGAGCGGCTACAGCCAAAGTATGGGGCAATTCCTGACGTCATGGAACGAGCTCCAGGGTTTGAATAAGCAGCGTACAATAGTGGGTTCCGAAATGATCGCCGGTTGCAAGGAGTTACAGGAAGCAGCGGAGGTCGAAACGGTCAGGATTTCTTCTGAGTCCTCATCGAACCTGGCCACCGCTTCGTTGACTACCATCGTCGGTTTGATCATCGCCCTGGTCGTTGGCGTACTCCTGGCCATCTTCATGATCCGGTCCATCACCGGTCCGATCAACAAGGTGATTGCCGGTATGCAGGCCGGTAGTGAGCAAGTGGCCAGCGCTTCGGGCCAAGTGTCTGAATCCAGCATCCAGCTGGCAGAGGGATCCAGTGAACAAGCCTCAAGCCTTGAAGAGACAGCAGCCTCCCTTGAAATGATGGCTGCCGGCGCCAAGGAAAGCGCTCAAAATTCCAAGCAGGCCAATTCCCGGTCCCAGGAAGTGAAATCAAACGCCGAGAAGGGCCAGGCCGCCATGACCGGTCTGAATACCGCCATGGAAAAAATCAAGGCTTCCTCGGATGAGACGGCCAAGATCATCAAGACCATCGATGAGATTGCTTTCCAGACGAACCTGCTGGCCTTGAACGCGGCGGTGGAAGCCGCTCGGGCCGGTGACGCGGGCAAGGGCTTTGCCGTTGTGGCCGAGGAAGTTAGGAACCTGGCCCAGCGCAGCGCTGAGGCGGCCAAGGGGACGGCCGATCTCATCGCCGAGTCCAATCAGAATTCCGCTCTCGGGGTCGAGGCTACAGGCGATGTCGCTGCGATTCTGGAGGAAGTTGTCAGCGGAATCGTCGAGGTCTCTACCCTGATCGGTGAGGTTTCGTCCACTGCCGAGGAACAGTCTCGGAGTGTGACCGAGGTCAACACTGCCGTCGGCCAGATGGATTCGGTGACCCAGGCCAACGCAGCCGGCGCCGAGGAATCGGCCTCCGCAGCCGAGGAGATGTCCGCCCAGGCCGCCGAGATGCAAACCCTGGTTATGAACCTGATGCAGATCGTTGGAGGAGCGAATGCTGAAGGTAGCAGCGCCACGGCCGGGAGCAGTCCTGTTGGCGGGCAGGGTGGTTCAGTAGCAAAGAAGAGCAAGCCGTTCGCGAACACCTATGGCAGTGGGAAAACAGCCGGAGGACAAAAGGCTGCGGACGAAGTCATCCCCCTGGATGAAGACAGTCTGATTGAAATGTAGTCGCTGGGGCGAGATTTACACATTCTCCCCTTAACCGCCCCGCTTGCGCCAGGATTATATGCCAATCCAGCGCAGGCGGGGCAACGCTGTAGGCTCGATAACAGGAGGAAATCATGAGTCAGGAAGAAAAAACGGTCGAGACAGCTTTGGTTGGGAACAAGGATTCCGATCGGGCAGGGAAGTATTTGACCTTCCAATTGGATAACACGCAATTCGGGATTCAAATCCTGAGGGTTGTTGAACTCCTTACGATGATGGAGATAACCACTGTCCCGATGTGGCCCAGTTTCGCCAAGGGAACGATCAACCTGCGCGGCAGGGTGATTCCGGTGGTTGATCTGCGCCAGAAGTTCGGTCTTTCAGCAACCGAGACCACTGAACAGACGTGTACCATTGTCGTGGAGCTTGAAGGCGACCAAGTCGGTATCGAGGTCGAAGCGGTGAACGAAGTCCAGGAAGTATCCGAGGACAATATTTCCGATCCTCCCAGAATCGGGGGAACCGTGGATTCGGATTTCATACTCGGAATGGGCAAAGCCGATGACAACACCATCATCCTGCTGAATCTGGAAAAGATTCTGGTTGGAGGGGACATGGAGGCGTTGCAGGAGGTCGTGGGAGAGTTGGCCCAGCCTGTGTAGGTTTTCAGGGACAGGACGCGTCACCTGAGTATTCACGTTGCTCTACGGTGCAGGGCGGATCAGCGCCGCGGCACATCAGAAAAAAGATCGCTGGTTAGGACTGTCGCACTTGTGGTCACTTTGCGCCTCGGATAAACTCGGTCTGTGCGCCAAAGCGCAACGTCCCGGTTTCCAAAGCAAACCAAGGATCTCATGTGCGTCTGATTTGCACCACTGCAGCCGTCGGAATCCTGGCCCGCCTGTTCATCATCTGGACGGGTTGGGCCGAGGGCGGACTCATCGCCGACGACGCATACTACTACTTCAAAATTGCCTCAAACATGGCGGCCGGTGACGGATCCACTTTCGATGGTCTTGCCCCGACCAATGGGTATCACCCGCTGTGGCTGTGGGTCCTGGTGCCTGTTTTTCAGATTTTCGGGGGATCGCTGTGGTTGCCGGTGAAGCTTGCGTTGACTCTCTCGACCCTCTTCGATCTCACCACAGGAGTGTTGCTGTTACTAATTCTACGGAACCTTGGCTATGAACGAGGCGCCTGGGTTGCGATTCTGTTCTGGTTCCTGTCCCCTTTCACGTTGCTCCTAGGTTTGAGGGGGATGGAGGCGTCCCTGAGTGCGATGCTGGTAATGTCAGTATTCTGGCATTTGTCTGTTCTGGTGGGAAAATCACAGAACCCGGGTGTCAGGGAAGGGTTGTTGACCAGCCTGTTGCTCGGACTGGCGGGCTTGGCCCGTATAGACAATTTGGCTGTCCTGGGCCTGGCATTGGTTCTTTTCGCTGTTATTCTGCCTCAGGCATCACCGCTCATTCGCAGAGAGGCCACAATGCGGTGGTTGGGCGTTGTGGCGTTCGGGTCGGTGGTCGTCGTGCTCCCCTGGTTCTGGTGGAACCTTACTACCTTTGATTCTCTTATCCCTGTTTCCGGTCTCGTCAAAAACGAGTTCGATATCTACGGTCGGATCGAGTTTGACTGGCACTCGATAAAAAGTGTGGCGCGCAGTCTGACCAATGCCACGGTCGGTCCGATATTCCACGCCGCCCGTTTCGCCAGCCTGGAGGAATTTTCCAGCGCGCGCCTCACTCATCTGGCGACCCTCGGCATGACAGCGGGTGTTCTGGTGACCCTGTATCGCAGCAGGAAGGAATTGCTTCAGGATCTGTTGTTGAAACCTGCCGGAGCATTGCTCCTGGCAGGATCGGCCTTCATGGCTGGCCATGTCGTTCTGATGAGTGTCATCTGGCGAGCCTATATCAATTGGTACGCACTGCCGTACCTTTCTCTTTACGCGCTACTTCTAGGCGTGCTGTGTTCCGGGATGATGAGGTCTTCGAAAACCAGAAGAATGATTCCTGTTTCTCTGCTTACGCTTGTCTCGGTCTTCTGTTTGATTCTCTACGGACGATTTTTCACCGGCATCGAACTGGGGCCGGCCCTGGGTGAACATCACAATCGGACTCGCTTTGAAGCTTTGGCCAATGCCTATCCACAGGGTGTTTGTGCCGGGGCGTTCAACGCGGGGCTTCTGGGGTATGCGGCATCCGGCTTCGGCAATATCACCGTGATCAACCTGGATTGCAGGGTGAACAATGTTGCTTTTGCCGCCGCGAAAGAGGGACGGCTGTCCCAATATATTATCGAGCATGTTGATGTACTTCTGGAGCCTCCGGGAAGTGGGTATTTTCTCTTCCAGCCGGGGGAATTGCAGGAGCTTGAATCCAGCTACACCGCTTGGCCGGATCGATTGCTTTGGTCGCGTGATCAGATGTAGTGGTGGTGGTTGTTCCGGCTACCGCACGCTCTCTGAAGTCCCACAAAAGTTCTTAATCCGCAGCCGCTGTTTGATCCCCCTGACGAACCACTCAATCGGGATCACCGAACAATAGAAATATTTCCAGATTCATTCCCACCACCCGACAAGCCGCCTCAATCACTTCCTGATAAGGAGCAACGTCAGGAAACAGTGCCGGATCGGCGGTGTGGTATTCCACCGTGTCAGCCCTCAGGCCGGTCAGACCAGCCGCCACCTTTTCCGTGAGCTCCCCAATTTCCTCCACCGACAACAGGTGATCGTACCATGGAATGGGTTGATCGGCGGCAACCAGCCCGAATTCCCCCGAGAGAATACGGAATTCAACTGCGCTGGCGGTGGCTTCCTGATAGAGAGTCCGGATCCTCCGACTCAGATAACGATCGACGGCAGGCAAAAGCCCGCCGTCTTTTCGCTTGGGACCGGAGCAGTAGGTGATGACGACCTTCATCACTACTTACCCATGCAATTCGTGCCAGGCCTTGAGTACTTCGGCCTCACGTTCGGGAGTCAGCCCGGCGCGCATAGGCCCATCGCGTCGTTCGGCGGGTTCGGTATCCCACCAATCCAAGGTTGCCCGAACCGTGTCGGCAAGGGGTCGGAAGGTCAGGCCCGCCTTCACGGCCCGATCCACTTTCACATAGGGGTGTCCCGCATCGTCGCCGTCCAGGGGTACCCACACCGGCATGTCGCTCCAGGGGGCCACTTCGTGCTCCGCCAGGAATTCCCCATCGGCCCAGGTGAAGCGGGCATCCGAGCCGGAGACTTCCTTGCAGGTGTCCAACATTCCGCCGATGGTCAGGGCCTCGGGTACGGTGGTGGCGTTGAACAGGCCATGGGTCCCCTTTTCGAAACAGCGAACGATGAATTCCCCCAGGTCGCGAACGTCGATCAACTGGGTCGGCGTGTCATGGGTGCCGGGTGCCAGCACTTCGCCGCCTTTGCGTACCCGGACCGGCCAATAGGTGAAACGGTCGCTGCGATCCATCGGCCCGACAATCAGGCCGGGGCGGATGTTGCACGCCTGGCCGGGGAAGGCCTTTTCCGCCGCCTGCTCGCAGAGCGCCTTCAGGGGACCGTAATTTGCGCCGGTGATGTCGCGCATGGTTTTGGCAGAATCGATCTCTTCGGGAGTGAGCGTTCCAACCGCGGAGTCTTCGTTCAGTCCCCGGAATTTGAAGTCGGCGTACACCGAAACAGAAGAGACGAAAATATACTGCCCGACGTGGCCCTGGAGCATTTCGGCGGAATCCCTGACCATGTGCGGGATGTAGCCGCTGGTATCGATGCAGACATCCCAGTCACGGTCCTTGAGGGCTTCTATCTCGCCGTCCCGATCGCCGACAAGCTTTTCCAACTCGGGGAAGAGATGGGTGTTGGTTCGGCCGCGATTGAAGAGTGAAATTTCGTGTCCGTTCTCCAGTGCCTTGTTTACGATGGCAGGGCCCAGGAAGGAGGTGCCCCCCAGGATGAGAACTTTCTGATTTTTGCACCCGCCCAGCATTTTGCCCAGGGTTGCGCAGCCCGGGTGAGTGGCCAAGCCGAGAGCCGCTCCGCCGATGGCGGCGGTCTTTACGAAATCACGTCTGCTTTGACTCATTTGATTCTCCTTGTTGGCCCGGATCAATATTCGATTTTGCGATCCCGCCAGGGCGTTTAAACGAATGATCCTGGTAAATGGTCGATGCTGCCAGTTGATTTTGTTTTCTGCCGAGAAAGAGTCCCACGGCGCCCCACAGTAAGGCCGGAGGCGCGGCCACAAACGCTATGCCGGAGAGACCGATACCCAGACTGCCCAGGGCGGCGAAGGCCGACGCTCCAAGCATGTCTCCGCCCCGGTACACGAAGGTGTCGATGAACGACTTGGCCTTGTACTTCTGATCCCGGTCCAGGATCGTGTACAGGGTTTCCCGGGCCGGCTTGGCCAGGGCATAGTTGCCCGCCCTGCGCAAAACCTGAAAGACCACAAGCACCGGCAGGATGGGGGCCAAGCCCAGGGTAGTGAACCCGATCAAGGTGATGGCCGGCAGGATGAGCAGTACGCGTCCCACGCCCCAGGTTGCGATCAGGCGGCCGGTCAGGAAGATCTGTGCGAAAAGGGTGAGGATGTTTACCCACAAGTCGATGCTTGCGAAAATCCTTGTCTTGGCCTCGCGGGTCGCCGCAGCGGCATCAACGATCTCCGCCTGTTCGAAGTACAGGAAGGTCGAGGCCAGGGTGAACAGGAAAAGGTAAAGTCCGATGGCCAAAAGATAGCGTGAACCCAAGAATTCCTTGATGCCGCTAAGGGCGCTTCCGCGGTCGGGGGATGGCCCGGCTTTGGGTGCAGAGTCCGTCGTGGCCGATCCCCGGGTCAGACCCAGCAACAATCCCAGTCGTCGGAAGATCACAGCCGCGATCAACATGAAAACCGCCGAGACCAGGATGATGTTCGCCCGGCCCACGACGTCGACCAGCAAGGCGGTAAAACCTGCACCGAGGATTGCTCCTGCGGTACCGCCCACGGCGATGAATCCGAATAGCCGTTTGCTTCGCTCCAATCCGAAACCATCGGCCATGAAGGCCCAGAACAATGAGACAGCCCACATGTTGTATACGCTGATCCAAATGTAAAAAACGCGGCCCAGCAGGATGTCTGCGCTCTCGGGCAGTGTTTTCATGAGAATGAAGAAAACAAGCATGTTGCTCATGAAGAAGAGAAAAATTCCCGGAACGAAAGTACGCCGAGCCCAGCGGGTGGCCACGGCTCCAAAAACCGGAGCCAGGGCCAGCATAACGCCTAGGTTGGCCAGGTAAAGCCAAGGCAGGTTGCGGACTCCCCCGGCCAGTCCCATCTCCTCGCGTAGGGATCGCACCATGTAGTAACCGCAGAGAATGACGAAGAACAGCAAACTGGAAAGAAGGGCTGCTCCGGTTTCCTCCCTGCGGATGCCTGTGAATTTAAGAATGAAGTTTATTGGCACGACAAATCCGGTGGTAAATGAAATCCCGGCCGAAAATGGACCCCGGACGGGACAGGGCACCGCATGTACGGTCATTATGGCGATAGGTTGCGGTGAATCAAACCAGGATTATGAGATCGACTGTAGGCGACCGCGCTCGAGAAGTTCTTCCATTGCCAACAGCAGTTCCTCGGGGGCAAAGGGCTTGATGATGAATTTCTCCACTCCCGCTTCCCGGGCGGCCTCATAATCGACAGTGCTGGTACTGGCGGTGAGGAAAATGATGGGAGTGGAAATAGTAGCCGGGTCGCTTTTGATGCGTTGGGCCACAACGTGTCCGTTGCCGCCGGGCATGTTGATATCCAGCAGAACCAGGTCGGGATGCGCAGTCTTGGCCAGGCGGGTCGCCTCGATTCCATCGCTGGCGGTCAGCACTTCGTAGTTGTTGGCTCGAAGTCGAAGACGCACCGACTCCAGGATATCATGGTCGTCATCGGCCAAAAGAATTTTTGCTTGTGGATCCATTCCACTTCCTCGAATGCCGGGAAAAATTTTGGATCAGGGCCATTATTCCGATTTTGTCCTCCCAGGTTGGTAATACAATTTCATCGTCAACCAAGGGTTTGTCTTTAGGGGAACTTACAGAAAACCCTATTTTCCATGGGGTTTGGTCCGGATGTTTGGTCCGGATGTTTGCCCCTTGTTGCCGAGAAGGGAGCGGCCGACATCGATTCAGATGCAAGAGCGCGAAGTTTTTCTGGCCCTATTTTGGACGGAAGGGCAAAATAGTTGGGAAACCGTTCAGCGGATCGGTTGCCGCCCTATTGAAAGAGAATGAATGAACTTATGGAAAAGCTCCAAATCCTGGTTTTAAGTGACGACCCGAGGGAAGTCGATCTCATAGGTGGGCTTCTGGTCGAGGCAGCCCAGGATCACACAATGGGTTTGCAAGCTGAAGTATCGATAGCCTCTTCACTGATGGATTGCAAAAAACTGGGGCGGGATAAACGCTTCGACGTGATCCTGCTGGCGCTTGATCTGCCGGATTCCAACGGTTTGGACGCGTTAACCTCAGCCAAGGCCTGTTATCCTGACGCCGCGATCCTCATCCTGACGGGGTCCCACGACCAGGAAGTGGTTCTCCCGGCTTTGAACAAGGGAGCTCAGGATTACCTCAACATCTCGGATCTTGACGTTTACATTCTGAGCCGAGCCATTCGTTATTCCCTGGAGCGGTTCCAGTTGATGCGCATGTTGGAGCTGCGGACCGAGGCCCTTGACCGGAGTGAAGAACGCTCCAGGATGATTATTGAGCGGGCACCGGACGCGATTCTGATCCTGAACGAGAAGAACAACATAGTTTTCCAGAACCCCGCAGCTGTTAGGCTTTTTGGTCGGGAGGTCGAGTCCCTGGATGCGGATTCGCTGGGTCTGGATCTGGGCGAAACCGTTTCGGAATTGCAAATCGTTCGGCCAGACAAATCCCGGGTGGTGGCGGAAATGAACCTTGTACCCATCGAGTGGTACGGTCGCCCGAGTCACTTGGCGGCACTGCGGGATATCACCCAGCACAAGGAAGTTCTGCGCGAACTGGATGAGACTCGCACCAGACAGTTAATGATCAAAGATCAGTTCCTGTCGCATGTTTCGCATGAGTTGCGCACTCCCCTGACGGTCGTGTACCAGTATATCTCGTTGATGCTGGACGGATTCGATGGAGACCTGTCCTCAGACCAGCTGAAACATCTCCGGACAGTCATGCGCAATTGCCGCCACCTGGAAAAAATGATAGAGGATCTGTTGGAAGCCACCCGTTCGGACAGCGGTAAGCTGGTGGTTTCTCCTGAGCATTTGGAGTTGGAGACTGTGGCAGTCGAGGCCGTCTCCGAGGTGCAGTCGATCTATCGGGTGGATGGCGCAACCATCGAGATGGAGATTCCCTCGGGCCTGCCGCCGGCCTTTGCGGATGTCAACCGGGTGCGCCAGACCCTCGTCAACCTGGTTGGCAATGCGGTCAAATACGCGGGCAAGTCACCCAGGATTACTATCAAGGCCCAAACCAATCCGCAGGACGACCGCTATCTGAAGGTTTCCGTGGTTGACGACGGTCCGGGTATCAAGCAGGAGGATCAGCAGCACATCTTTGATCATTTATATCAGATCAAAGGTCGGGCCGAAGGGCAGGTGGAACAAAGTCGCAAGGGTTTGGGGCTGGGTCTTTTCATCAGTCGGCAACTGGTTGAATTGCACGGTGGACGCATCTGGGTGGACAGCGAACCGGGCGAAGGGGCCACGTTCTGCTTTACGATCCCGGTTTATTCCCTGGTGACATTCCTGCAGAAGATAGAGCCGGCCGTGCGGGAGCAGGGTAGCCTGATGCAATTACAAATCCGGGTGACCGGAAACGGGGGCAAACCGTTGTTGCCGTTCCAGTGGAAGTATGTTGAACAGGTTATCAACCTGGTCAATAGCTGCACCTTGCCTGGCCGCGATTTGGTCCTGCCGGCCCCGGGGAATCGAAATCGGGGCGATGAGGCGGTCATCCTGGTTGTAGCGAGTGCGGATACGATCGGGGCCCGAATTCTGAAGGAGCGAATCCTGACTCAGGCTCGGGATGGGGCCGGCTTAATGACCGGCACCCTGGACCTGTTCATCACAACAAAAGAAATCCCTCTGCCCGGTGAAAAGGAAATGACGGAACAGGATTGGGCTTCGATAGTGGCCGACCGGTTGCAGGCTGAAGCGACAAAAATCGTTTGATCATGTTGCCTATCATTGGATCCGGGCGAGCATTGAAAGGTCGAACTAACCAGCAATGATTTCTTCCCCCGGGGGAACACCGATGTGGGGAATAAGGCTGGTTTCGGCCCGCGATCGTCACCCATTATCCGACCTTAAATCTGTGCTGAGTTCAGCAGATCCTTGGCAGTTGTTCACCGATGGGCATGTCCAAAATTCTTTCGACACCGAGACTCGTGCGCAGGGTCACCAGGCCCGGGTGTTCGGCGACCACGTCCCCCAGTATTACTGCCTCCCTGCCTGCTTCGTGGTTATGCATGGCGGATAACACACGGTCGGCCGCTTCGGCTGGTATGATGCAGATCAGTTTGCCTTCGTTGGCCACATAGAGGGGGTCAATGCCCAGGATCTCGCAGGCGCCTTGGACTTCCGGCCGTACCGGGATGGCAGCTTCATCCAGTTTGATGCCGACTTGGCTGGCGGTGGCGAATTCGTTCAGGGTCGTGGCAGCTCCGCCTCGAGTGGGATCGCGCATGGTTCGTGTCTCTGGACAGGCATCCAGGATGACGCGGGCCAGTCCGTTAAGAGGGGCCGTGTCGCTACTGACGGTTGACTGGAAGGACAGTCCTTCCCGGACGGTCATCACCGCCATGCCGTGATCAGCCAGGGTTCCGCTCAGGATGATCCGATCGCCGGGCTTCAGTGCGGAAGCTGATAATCGGATACCTTCAGGTACGACACCCAAGCCGGAGGTATTGATGAAGATTCGGTCGCACTGTCCGCGGCCGACCACTTTGGTGTCCCCGGTCACGATCTTCACGCCGGCCCTGGCGGCGGCCTTTTGCATCGAGCAAAGCACGCGGTGCAGGTCGCTCAGGGGGAGGCCTTCTTCCAGCACAAATCCCACACTCAGGGCGATCACTTCTGCGCCGCTCATGGCCACGTCGTTCACGGTGCCGTTGATGGCCAGGTCCCCGATGTCCCCGCCTGGAAAAAAGAGGGGGTCGACAACGAAGGTGTCGGTCGAGAATGCCAATTTCCCTGGGGGTAGATCCAGGACGGCCTGGTCCTCCAGCGGGTCCAGCTCTTTGCTGGAAAATCGGGGTAGGATCAATTTCTCAATCAGGTCCGCCGAAAGACGACCGCCGGCTCCATGCGCAAGCTGTACCGTGTCGTGGTCCAGCAGCGGCAGGGGGCAGGACAGATTCGCGGGGTTGGCAATGTCTCGAATGTCCAGAATGTCCCGGCGGTTCTGACTCACAGCAAACCCTTTCTGGAATACTTGTGATACGCCGCGCAGGCGCCCTCGCTGGAAACCATGGTCGCGCCCAGGGGATTCAAGGGTGTGCACTCTCGCCCGAAGGCGGGGCACTCGTCCGGCTTTTTCAATCCCTGCATGATCTCACCACTGATGCAGATTTCGGATTCTTGGGTTTTGATGTGACCCACGGCGAACTTTTTTTCGGCATCGAAGGCAGCCAGTTCGTCGCGTATGGCCAAACCGCTGCCGGGGATAAGGCCGATGCCGCGCCACTTGCGGTCGCACAGGCTGTAAACCTCGTCGACAACCGCCCGGGCGGCGGGATTGCCTTGTTGTCGAACGACCCGCAGATAACGGTTGTGTACTCCCGGGTCATCCGCTTCCAGCAATTGTACGGTCTTGAGGATCCCATCCAGGATGTCCACCGGCTCGAATCCGGTAGGAACGATGGGCACGCGGTATTTGGCCGCGATGGGTTCGTATTCTTCCCAACCCATGATCGAGCAGACATGGCCAGCGGCCAGGAAACCCTGCACTTGGTTGGTCGCCGAGCCGAGGATTGCTTCCATGGCGGGTGGCACCAGCACGTGGCTCACTATCTGACTGAAGTTGGATAGCCCCTCGGCCACGGCCTGCTTCAAGGCCATAGCATTGCCCGGTGCCGTGGTCTCGAAGCCGACGGCCAGAAAAACCACTTCACGGTTGGGATTTCCCCGGGCCAATTTCAGCGCCTCAAGCGGAGAGTAGACCATACGCACGTCGCCGCCGCGGCTTTTGACGCGGAACAGGTCATCCCGGCTGCCGGGGACGCGCAGCATGTCGCCGAAGGATGTGAAAATGAGATCGGAAATTTCGGCGATGGCCAGGGCGCGGTCGATGGTTTCCAGTGGAGTTACGCACACCGGACAACCGGGTCCGTGCACAAGAGTTATCTCCGGAGGGAGCAGTTGGTCGATCCCATGGCGCATGATCGAATGCGTTTGTCCTCCGCAGATCTCCATGATGGTCCAGGGCCGGGTAACGGTGCTGGATATTTTCGCCAGTAGACCGCGGGCCAATTCGGGGTCGCGGAATTCGTCGAGGAACTTCACTACTTTTCCCTGCTTTTGGTTTCGGAATCCGGCCTGGAATCGTCGTCGGCAATCGCTTTCTCCTCTGCAACCGCTTTCTCCTCCGCATCCGCTTCCATGAATGCAGAAAGGCGGGTCAGTTCCCGCAACGAGGCAAGGGCTTCTTCCTCGTTGAGGATCTGAAGAGCGAACCCGGCGTGAACGATGACGTAATGGCCGACCGCGGCCTCAGGGGTGTAGGATAAACAAGCTGTGTTGCGAGTGCCGGAGAAGTCGATCACACCCATGGGCAGGCCGTTGTCTTCATACTTCTCGATCACTTTTCCTGGAATGGCCAAGCACATAGGTGCTCCTTCGGAGGGAAATTCAATTCTGGTTGCCCTGGCAAAGATAAACATTGGTCGGGCGAAGTCTACCGGTCGATGAGTTCGGCAAACCGGGTTTTCACAACTGGGCGCGGGCGATTATCGCCTGTCCCAAGGCAATGGCCCCATCTCCAGCCGGTGCCGAAATCGGTCGCAAGGGTCGTAACTCCGACTCGGAAAGGGAATCCATCAGTCCGGCCAGGAGAATCTCATTCTGGAAAACGCCCCCGCCCAGGACCACATCCGTCAAGCCCGATCGGACAGAGGCTTCCCGAGCAGCCCGGGCCAGCAGATCGATCAGGGTAGCGTGGAAGCGGGCGCTGACCAGGCTGGGGGATGCGCCGGAAAGCAGATCTTCGGTGGCGGCCCTGATGAACGGCGTGATGGGCAGGATGATGGACGGGGCGGCCGCCTCGAACGGTACGGACCAGACTTCGGCACGGGCCACCTCTTCAGGAGTGGTCAAGGCCATAAACTCGATGGCAGCCTGCGCCTCGTATTTGATCTCCGGCCAATGGCCGGTCAGCGCTGCAACCGTGTCGAAGAGTCTTCCGCAACTTGTGGTCAACGGGCAGTTGATCTCCCGGTCCAGCATCTCCAGTATCGGCCCAGTCTCATGATCAGAGAGAAACTGTATCTTCGGCCAAACTTTCGGGTCGTCTCCGAAAGTGAGTCGCAGCGCACCGACAGCGGTTCGCCAAGGGGCCTTGACGGCGGCCTCGCCTCCGGGCAGCGGGAAGGGCTCGAAGTGTCCCAACCGTTCAAATCCATTCGCATCTCCGGCCAGGATCTCTCCACCCCAGATCAGACCATCGGAGCCGTAGCCTGTCCCGTCCAGGATCAGGCCGATCGCCGGTCCAGGAATACCGCGTTCGGCCAGAACCGCGACCAGGTGCGCGTGATGATGCTGCACTCCGATGAGTTTCCCACCATCAGGCTTATCAGCCTGTTCCTCTGCCCATTCTTTGGCCCAGCGGGTGCTGAAGTAGCCGGGATGCAGATCATGAGCCACTACTTTCGGCTCACACTCCAAGACCTGCTGCAGGGTGGCCACGGTTTCGGTGAAGAACTCGTACGTCTTCAGGTTTTCCAGATCTCCGATGTGGGGGCTGAGGAAGGCTTGATTATTTTTCAGCAGGCAGACGGTGTTCTTCAACTCCGCCCCCACCGCCAGGACAGGTGGCCCCGGCGGGATTTGGGGCACGGATATGGGCACGGGAGCATAGCCTCTGCTGCGGCGGAAGAAGTGCAATTTATTCCCAAGGATCTGCGTCACCGAATCGTCGGCGCGGCGCAGGATGTCCCGGTCGTGCAGAAGCCAGTAGTCCGCGATCCCGGCCAGTCGCTCCAGGGCTTCGTCATTGCCCAGGCAAATGGGTTCATCACCGGCGTTTCCGCTGGTCATGACCAGGGCGTTGATGCCGTGCCCGGCCAGTTCGTCCAGCAGTAAATGATGCAGTGGCGTGTAGGGCGACAGGAGACCGAGGCGGTTATGTTCGGGGGCCACCGAGCCGGCGATGGAACCCGAGGGACCCAGTGATTTCCGATCCACCAACACGATCGGAGAAGAAGAAGAAACCAGGAGTTCCTGTTCGGCAGGATCGACGTGAAGAGGAAGATTGCGACCAACCATCACCGCCAACGGTTTGGCTTCGCGGTTTTTGCGTTCACGCAGGCGCAGGACGGCGGTCTCGTCGTCGGCACGCACTGCAAGGTGAAAACCTCCCAGGCCTTTGACGGCCAGGATCCTGCCCTCTGCCAGCAAGGTAGCGGCGGCGGCAACAGGTTCGGCGATTTCCCGACCGTCCCCGGCGGACAACCACACCCGGGGACCGCACTCGGGACAGGCATTGGGCTGGGCGTGAAACCGGCGATTCGCCGGATCATCGTATTCGTCCCGGCAGGCCGGGCACATCGTGAAAGAGGCCATCGAGGTGTAAGGCCGATCGTAGGGAATACGTCCGATGATCGTCCAGCGTGGTCCACAGTTGGTGCAGTTGGCGAAAGGATAGCCGAAGCGGCGGTCGTTTGCGTCTCGAATTTCCCGCAGGCAGTCGGAGCAAACAGCGACATCCGGGGGAATCATGGTGTTGGTTCCAGGCGAATTTTCGGAAGCCAGGATTTCAAAAAACCGGGACGAGTCGGGTGTCGAGGGCACGGACTCGGTCATTACAGAGACGATCTTCGCCAACGGTGGGGTTTCATCTTTCAACCGTCGAGCGAATCGATCCAACCGGTCAAGGGGACCTTCGATTTCGATGACCACGCCATCGCTGGTGTTGGTCACGAATCCAGTCAGGGATTCGCTTCCGGCCAGGTTGAAGACGAAGGGGCGGAATCCGACTCCCTGTACGATACCGTTGACCACGAAACGGCGCCGTTCATCTTTCATGGCCCGGGATCCGTCACCGCTCAGGCCTTCCGGTCGGGATGTTCACGCAGCCAATCGTACCAATGGTTCAGGCCTTCCCCCGTTTTGGCGGAAATTCTGAGGATCTTCAGCTGCGGATTCACGGCGCGGGCGGCCTGTTCACACTTTTCCAGATCGAAGTCCACGTAGGGTAACAGGTCTACCTTGTTGATCAGGCACAGGTCCGAGGCGGCGAACATGTGGGAGTATTTCAGCGGTTTGTCATCGCCTTCGGTCACGCTGATGACCACGACCTTGGCCGATTCGCCCAGGTCGAAAAGGGCCGGACAGACGAGGTTGCCCACGTTCTCAATCATCAGGATGGATCCGGTCGCGGGGGACAATTCCCGGCAAGCCCGTTGGATCATCTCAGCGTCCAAATGGCAACCGCTCCCGGTGTTGATCTGGATGACGGGGGCTCCGGTGGCGTCGATTCGCGCAGCATCGTTCAGGGTTTGTTGGTCGCCCTCGATGACGAAAAAGGGGAGCTCGGATTTAAGATCAACGATCGTACGTTCGAGTAGGGTGGTCTTGCCCGAGCCCGGGGAGGAGACCAGGTTCAGGGCCAGAATATCCTTTGCCATGAGCCAGCCCCGGTTTCGCTCCGCCAGCAGACGGTTTTTCAGCAATATGTCCTGTTCTATGTCCAGCGTTCGGGAAGCGCTGTCGGCGGATCCGTGACCGTGATCATGATTATGGTCGTGATTGTGACTATGATCGTGACTGTGTTCGTGTCCCTCATGATGGTGCTTATCCTGCCCGGGTCGATGGTAAGTTACTTCCTGCCCGGGTCCGTCACACCCACAGTGATCGCACATTGCGTTCCCTTTCCTAATCGACGTTGATTGAGCGGACTTTCAATTCACGCCCCTGCAAAATCTTCACGTTTGTCTGCCCGCATACGGGGCAGAGGACTACAAAGAATTCGACTGGAAAATCCAGACGGCAATCCGGACAACGACCTCGTCCGGCTACCGGATGGATGACCAGGGCCGAACTGCTGGTCAGATCGGACATCATCCTGGCGGTCTCAAAGCAAAACTCCAGCGCGGAGATTTCGACACCGGCCAAGAGGCCTACCTCTACCTCGATCCGGTTGATGATCCGGGCCTGTGCCTGTGCCGCCTGCTGCTCGGCGATTTCCAGGATGTTCGCGGCGATGGACATTTCGTGCATTTTGTATCCTGCAGGACTTCGAAGCCCAAGACGGCCCTAGTTCTGATGGCGGGTGATCTGCTATTCACCGGCCTGATAGAAAAATAACAACCAGGGCGAGGATGTCCAGGCAAGGATGCCCAGTCAACCCTGCTAACCCAGTTCTTCGAATAGTCCGGCGTCCTTGTTTTTGCGCACGTTGTCCCACGGGAAATAACGTCCGTTCATGGCGATATAGACCCCGGCCGGAAGGCTTTGGGCGAAGGCCAGGGCACTGCCCAGATTGAACAACCCGTCGCTACTGCCGAAGGCATAGGGAATCATCGCGCCGGTCAGGATGATGGTTTTGTCGGGTAGTTGATGGCCAAGCAGACGGGCCGTGACTTCCATGGTGTCGGTACCGTGGGTGATGACGATCCGTGACTGGGGACACTTGCGGCATTGACTGAGGATTACCTGGCGGTCCTCATCATCCATCACCAGGCTGTCGACCATCATCAGGGTGCGGATCTCGACGTCCACGAGGCTGCGCCCAAGTCCGAGCATTTCCCGCAGATGAGTGTCCTTGAAGTAGAGCTCACCGTTGCGCTCGTTGTACTCCTTGTCGAAAGTGCCTCCGGTCACGAAGATACGGATGGGGTCGGACATTGAGCGTTCCTTTCCTGATTAGAATCTTGCCCAGGCCATGTCAGATCACGATGACGGCCCGCGGAGTCTCCAGCCAGTCCGGCTCGAAGATCCAGAGGCGGGCCCCGGAAAGTTCTTTGCTGCGCCAAGCTGCTGTCACCATGCCATCGGAGCGATTCCCAAGGGACTCCGGATCCGGTTCACTACGGGCGGCCAGTTTTCGAAAGGCTTCCGGCATGGTCGGCGCGGCCTGCTGCAGGAAACGCACGGTTTCGGCTATCAATCCCGCGTCCAGAATTTTTCCATCCTGGTTGACCAGCAGGGTGACCAGATCGTCACAGTCAGTTGGGATGTCGCCCCGCAACCGGTCCCCAATGACGAGGGACAGTTTCGGCTGACCTCCCAACTGGTGCAGGATCTCGCCGTGGGGTTTTCCACCGTGGGACAGTAGGCCCCCGAAAACTTCCTCAAAAAACGGCAACAAACCGTAATCTTCAAGCCAGTATCCGGCAGAGTTCGATTCTTCTCCGGTCGCTACCACCATCCGGAAATCCCGAGCCAGGCCGGGTAGCGAATCTTCCCAACCTGGTAACGGACCGGTTCGGTGGGTAATTTCGTCATGGATCAGCAGAGTGCCGGCCAGATCCCAGAGCAGAATACGTCCCATTGCCTCATCAAATTTCGTTTCCTTCCCTGTTTCTCGCATGGATTTTGCATTCCTGTTGCCTTGGGCCCCTTAATAAATCATACCTTCAAGGTAGTTGATCTGGGCCCGTAATGAAAAAGCCCGGGCTTGTGTAATTAACGAACGCATCATAAGGCTTTTGTGGTTTTTTTCAACTGGAGGAGGGAAACATGAGATCCTTGAATAATATTGCTTGGAGTTTGCTTGCTTGTCTGGGATTGGGGTTGATGATGGCTCCCTCCAGTGTGTGTGCCGATAATCTGGAGGACTTACTTCAGCAGGTTGGCACTGAATACGCCGAGTCCTACTCGGCCCCCTTTATAAATACTTTCGGGCCGAATCTGACCAGCAATTTCTTCTCCACGGCGGATATTTCCTGGCACAGCATAACTTTCGGGGTCGGGGTAAAGTTCATGTCTTCTACCATCGATGAAGAGGACCAGACTTTCAGCCGTGAGATCAATGATATCGATTTTGCCCCATTCTTGCCTGTTCAGAACTCTGGATATAACCAGAGGGGCGATATCATCATGTCGGGACCAACAATTTTTGGGAGTACCGAAACCGACGGAACGATTCGCTTTGTCCCCGATAATAGGGCCGAATTTAGCATTGTAGCAATTCCCGGTCTGGTAGAGACAACGAATGTTCCAATGTTCGCTCCGGAGCTTTATGTCGGCGGCTTGTATGGCCTGAAGGCGACCTTACGCTACCTGCCGGAGATCGCTTCGGACAACTACGGCAAAACCAAATTCATGGGCTATGGACTGCAGTGGTCGGCCAAGGGTTTCATGCCGAAGCTGCCGGTGGATCTGATGGTGGGATTTTTCAGTCAGGACCTGGATGTGGGCGACTTGTTGAAAACCACCTCCAACTCCTACTTCGTGGGGGCAAGCAAGAGCTTCTCCTTGCTGACGGCGTATGCCGGTCTGGCCAAAGAGGACTCCGAGATGACGATCACTTACCATTTTGACGATCTGGACAAGGATGTCTCCTTCACCGTAGAAGGTGAACAAAGCAGCCGCGCCATTCTGGGCGGAACCCTGAGTATTCCCGGCATGAAACTGAACCTCGAATTGGGCAAGGGCAGCGTTACAACCTACTCGGCTGGTTTGATGTTCGGAATCTAGATCCAGATAAACAGGTGAGAAATTTGATCAAAAACTTGAGGCGGAGCCCCTAGGGACTCCGCCTCACTCCGCTATTCCAAACCCTTGGTGCGCCGTTCCGTCCCAGCTCTGAACCGGACCCGATCTTGCGATCGTTGAGTCACTGCCCGGCCTGGAGCCCGCGTCCGACACGACTTTGCGCTGCCTATGTAACAGACGAGGAGGACGGCTTCGAGGCAGGTCCAGGTTCGGTTCTCTCCGCTTCCGCTCCTATACCAAGATAATTGTTGATTATCCGGGAAAATAAACGGTTTAAATCTGGACCTAGAAGGGTGTTGAACAACTGGAATTTTTCGCAAGTATATGCCCAAGAAGCCACATCCGGTTTTTCAACAGCCTGCTGGAATCATAATGAAACAGGCAGGTAATTATCACAAGTAAAAATAGGATGATATCGACAAAAAATTGATCCAGCCTACCGGATCGAAGAAGATGAAGACGTCCAACCATATTTCCTGATGGTAGTTGCCAACGAAGACAAGAGGGGGGATTCCGTTGCAAACCCAGAGGTCTGGTACTATGATCGACGTTGAAGATAAAACCAGAAACCTATTGGTGAACAGGCGGAAACCCTTGTTATTGAACAAAATGCAAGTCCTGTGGGTCGGGTCGATGCTGCTTCTGTCCAGCACCGGGTTGGCTGCTGATGACTTCGACAGCCGAGTAGTCTTAGAGGGCGGGCTTGTATGGCCCCAAGGCGAGTTGAGCTCAGATTTCGACGAATCATCTCTGGGTCTGGGTGCCGAAGCCGGCTACGAAATCGGATTTCGTTTTCGCCTGCCGGTGACCCGGATTTTTTCCATTTCCCCCGGGTTTCACTTTGTGGATTTCAAGAGTCACTTGTTCACTCATGAGGACGAACAAGAGTACAGGACCGAGGCTCTTAGCTACCGCTTTACCCTGGAAGGGATGTTGAAATATGGCAACCAGGAGCGCCCGATACGGCCTTTCCTGGCAGTCGCCGCAGGACTTTATCGGGACAGGGTCGTTGGCTTTTATGATGATCCCGATGCCGAGGAGCGAAGCAATTCCGTCAACACGTTCGGTTATTCAGCCCGATTGGGATTGGCAACGAAAAATTTTGAATTGAGTTGTGTGGTGCATCGAAACCGCGTAGAAACCTGGCATTTCTTTCCGACCGAGTCCAAGGAAGGCTATAGCTGGGACAATCTTGGCGTTCGGCTAGGGTATCTCCTGCCCTTGAAATGAAATCACCGGCCAGGTTAATCCCGGCCGGTGGTGTGCGATCCTATATTGCGACAACCAACTCGAAGATCAGAATATTATCGGTTGGCCGGGCTGGCCCGGAGGGTCCAGGGTCGGTACGAACGGTTCACTGGCAATTGAGAAGATCCCCTGGCGGGAATCGGCATCCACACCGGCAACTCTGATCCGGTGGCTTTCACCCACGGTTGCGGTCAGCGTGAATGTGTTATTGGCGGAAGTACCGATGGAGGTCCAGTCTCCGAGATTGATTGATTGTTCGATCACGTAGTGTACGACCGGAGCGCCGGTAGTTGGAGCAGTCCACTGGTAATTGACCGGTTGTGTAGTCTGGGCCAAGGCCCCGGTGGTCCCCAGTGCACCGACAAGAATGATCAGAACCAGTGTTGTTTTGCCGAGGGTTTGTCTGTTCATAGTTTGGTTCGTCCTTTTTTTCTTGGTAGAGGGGAGCCAGACTCAACTTCAGTTTCACCCTGGAAATTGCAAAGTGGATGCCATGGCCCGGCTCGTGGGAGGGGGCGTGTTGGAACAGGTTCAAGAACTGCTATATATAACAAGGATTAAAGATGTCCGGTCTTTTTCGGTTGCGGGAAAATATGGAAAACCGGGTTAAATCGACTGGGTGCAATCTGCGAAGCTTGGGCCGGATTCGTGCAGGATGCATCAGATCCAGACTAGGGGTAAAACAGTTTTCATGTTTTATAACCTGTTGGAGTAAAGGACTATAAGGAACAATCAGCCTCATTCTAAAATTATATTCACAGGCAATAAATTCCCGCTTAAAATACCAAAGGGGTCTAAAGTGGTTGGCCGCAAGGCGCTGTTCCTGAAGCTGTTCCTGGTGCCCTGCGGTTTGGAGAACCATCTTTAGCCCTATCGTCGCCATAGAAAGATGCTCATGCCCCCTGAAGGTCCTGCTGGGGACCAAGAAGGAGAGAAAATGAACCAGGAAGTACTGAAGCTCTGGCCCGAACTGGAATGGATCCAGGATGAAGAACTACGGAATGCCACGGCCAAGACCTGGGAACTGGCCCTGGAGCGCAGTCCGCTGACTGCCGAGGATCTGGATACCATTCCCTTCACCCTGCTTGTGCCTGATCTGAAAGTCAGTTTCATGGCCCACAAGCGTTGTGTAGTGCACGTGGCTCGCGACGCCGCGCTGAAGATGAATGAGTTCTTCACCGACGATCTTCCCGTGGACATGGACGTGACCATCGCCGGGGCAATTCTGGCCGATGTCGGCAAGCTTTTGGAGTACGACATCCAGGATGGCAAAAGCTGCAAGAGCGAAATGGGCAAGTACGTGCGGCATCCCTTCAGCGGAGTAGGGCTGGCCATGGAGGCCGGAGTTCCTCCCCAGGTGTGTCACATCATCGCCGCGCACGCCGGGGAAGGCGACATGGTCAAACGCACGGCCGAGGCCTATGTGGTCCATCACGCCGACTTCATGACCTTTCTGCCGTTCAAGAATCGGTAGAGGTTTTTTGGGAACCCGAGTGGCGGGTTTGGATATCTTGGTTATCTAGGTCCTGAAAAAGCAGGGACCGGGGGTACTTTGCAGACTGTTCAATAAATTCCACAGGAGGAATACAATGGCTGATAATACCGACAAGGTTGATTCGAACGTAGGCGGACCTTTCTATGTGGACAATAACTGCATCGATTGTGATCTGTGCCGCCAGTCGGCTCCGGATAATTTTGACCGCAACGAAGACGACGGCTATTCCTTCGTTTCCAAGCAGCCTGCCAACGATGATGAAGAGCAGGCCTGCCGTGACGCCATCGACGAGTGTCCTGTCGAGGCCATCGGTGATGACGGCTGATTCCGTTTCAGCCTGACTGGTTGCGAGCCCGGCCTTCTCCACGTAGGGCCGGGCAAAAATTTAATCCTTGATTACAATGGAAACTAAATGACGCCTTCCGGGTTGTAGGCCCTGATCAATTTTCTGAACACACGCGGACCTTCCGCATCGTTTCAAAGAGGAGAGTTCCCATGAATCAATCCAGGAATGGGCGCCGAATGGCCGCCTGGTTGGCTTTCGCCATAACGATTGCAGTTCTGGCTTCAGCGTCCACGGCTTTCAAGGGCCCCCAGGAAAACCAGCTTCAGTCCTACGCCGATGTGGCCGAGGTGGCCATGCCTTCGGTGGTAAATATCTCGGCGGACAAAATGGTGGAGCAGAACTTCCAACATCCCTTCATGAGGGATCCGTTCTTTCGCCGCTTTTTCGAAATGCCGGACGATGAGACCCACCGGGGCAATGAGCGGGTCAGCCGCTCCCTGGGCTCGGGAGTTTTGATCTCTTCCGATGGCTACATCATCACCAACAACCATGTGGTTCAGGGTGCGGAGAAGATCCGTGTCGTCTTCCACGAGGAGCGGGAATACACGGCCGAGATCATCGGGACGGACCCCAGCACGGATATCGCTTTGATAAAAATCGAGGCCGATGACCTGCCCGCCATCGCCATGTCCGACAGTGATCTTTTGCGGGTAGGAGATCAGGTCATGGCCATCGGCAACCCTTTCGGTGTGGGACAGACCGTGACCATGGGTATCGTCAGCGCCATCGGTCGGACCATCGGACTGATCGACTATGAGGACCTAATCCAAACCGACGCCTCCATCAATCCCGGCAACAGTGGCGGCGCCCTGGTGGATATGCAGGGTCGGCTCGTGGGGATGAACGCGGCCATTCTCAGTCGCAGCGGCGGCAGCCAGGGGGTCGGTTTCGCAATTCCGGCCAAGATGATTAATCGGATCGTGGAATCCCTGAAGGCCGACGGAGAAGTGCACAGGGCCTATCTGGGTGTTCTGCCCCAGGAAGTAACCCAGGCCATGGCGGACTACTATCAGATGGAACGGCCCCGAGGCGTACTGGTCGCCCAGGTGAATGACGATACACCAGCCCAGAAGGCCGGCCTGAACGAGGGCGACATCATCCTGAGCGTGGACGGCAAGGAGATCAAGAATCCCAGTACGCTGCGCAATGTGATCAGCTTGTCTGAAGTGGGTCACAAGGCACAATTAAAGGTTCTGCGCGACGGCAAGGTGAAGGATTTCACCGTCAGGCTGGAGAAATTCCCCGAGGCTGACCTGATCGCCGACCAAGTTTCACCGGAAGGTGACCAAGAGGACGAAACCCTCGACGGCGTCAGTGTTACCGAACTGACCAACCGGATGCGTGCCATGGGTAGATTGGCCGAGGATTTGAACGGCCTGTTGGTCACCAGTGTTCAGCCGACCAGCAACGCCGCCCGGGCCGGCCTCACCAAAGGTGATGTGATCCAGGAGATTGGAGATCGGGAAGTCTCCACGCTGAAGGAATTCAAGCAGGCGCTGGGTCGGGACAAGGATCGTCCGATCTGGATGCGCGTCTTCAAACCGGCCCAGGATCGGAGCATCTTCCTGGCTGTGGAGCGTTGACCCAAACTCCGGGCCGAACGACATCACAAATTAAAACAGGGGCGGGAATGTATTCCCGCCCCTGTTTTATAGCATACGCGCCTTTAGGGAAGGACAACGTTCTTCTGTGGAATTGCCACCATCATCTCGTTGATCAGGTCTTGACCCTGCTGAGTCGCGCAGAAGCCCAAAAAGCCCTCTGCCTCACTACTCTGGGTGGGGTCATACACGACGTGGTAGGTCACGCTCAGTGGATATGAGCCATTGACAACGTTGGCCACGTCCGGGTTGGCGCCGTTGATCGATACCAGGGTGCCGAATTTATCTTCATAGGAATTCAAGCCCATGAAGGTGGTCGCGCCGGCGGTGGCTTTGGCGAAGCTGCCGAGTTGGGGTGGGGACTTCAACTTCTTGGCCAGGGGATTCAGGTTTGCCTTGGCGCCAACAGTAGTCTCCTTGAACACGGTGACCACGCCGCTTTCAACGGAATCGTCAAGATGGGCCACGATAATGGGTAAATCGGCCCCACCCACTTCGTTCCAGTTCTGAATTGAACCGGAGAAAATGCCCTTGAGTTGGTCGAGAGTCAGGTCGGTGATACCGCAGCCTGAATTGGCCACGACCACGATGGGATCCTTGGCGATGGCTGTGGAAACCCAGTTGGCCGTTGCGGCTGGATCCAGTTTGAATTTCTTGGCCAGTTTCACGTGGGGTTTGCAGGTGTAGGCGAAGTTGATTTTACCATCGACGAAGAGAAGGATTGCCTTCTTGTTGCCGGAGCCACCGGGCAGGAGCTTCACTCCGGACAACGCTTCATAAGGCGCGGCAAGATGTTGGATGAGGAAGTGCTCGGTTTTACAACCGGCGCACCGGACAGGATCGGCCTGGACGGTTTCCACCAGCAAAGGCAGCACCAACAGGATGGCAACGGCAAGGCTGGACAAGCTGATTCGATTAATTTTCATCCGAAGAACCTCCAAGTAACATTTTTCCGGCCCTGAGCGGGCGGGGATTTGCATTTGATTCGGTTTTCCGGGGAAAAACTTTAGAGTCAAAGTGGGATTTTCCCTGTCAATGGGGGCCGGACAATCCGGCCCATATCAGGATAAAGAGATCAGGGAAGGGTCAACTCTCAGATTCGTCGTAGAAGTCGATCAGGTCCACGGGCATGACAACGGTAGTGGAGATATTGCTCATGTGGGCCATCAGCCTCTTGTAAAAGCGCAGGACCAACACCAGACAGACGGCATCGTTGGTGGGGAGGTTGCAGCCGGTCAACTCACGGATGGAGGCTTCACAGGCACGGCCGGATTCCTTGGCTTTTTTGATCACTTGCCCGGCCAGTTCCTCATCACTTTCGGCAAAGGCCTGGCGGGATTTTTCAAACATACTGGTGATAACAGCAGTGGGACCGTCAAGATGCTTGTGGTACAAATCCCGGTCCGCGTTTTCGGGCATCATGTCATTGACCTCGTAAAGGTTCTTGACGTAGTCACCAATACGCTCGCCGTCCTTGACCACATTCATGAAGATCAGGGCCGAGGGAACTTCCGCTCGGGATCCGCGCACGGACAGTCGGGAAATGACTCTGCGCCGGATTTTGCGCTCCAGCTTGTTGATGCGGATATCACGGTCGTAAAGCAGCCCCTGAGGATCGCTGTCGGGTTCGCCGTTTACCACTACGCCGGATGTGTAGTCGAACATCGCCGAGCCAAGCTCCATCATCTCACCGATCATGTCGACCAGGTCGTTGCTCCAATTGTCCTGCTTGAAAAGGTCCAGGATCGATCCGAATCCCATGATTTCCTCCAGTCGGGACAAGCGAGCCCCGGGTCAAGTTCTGCGGATCAGATTCTGCGGATCAGTTTGTCCAGCAGAACGAATACCAGCGGCATCACAAAGAATACACCAATCATGTACGCAAGTGCAAAATAACGTTTTCTGGCGGTTCGAAAGGCAAGCCCGCGAGCCATGCGAATGGGAATCTTCCGCAGGAACGGCACCGGATAAATGACGATGATGGCGGACAGATTGAACAACAGGTGCACCAGCGCCACGGTCACCGCCTGGGGTGTGCCGGTCATAGAGGCCAGCAGGGCCGTTACGGTCGTCCCCACGTTGGCTCCCATGGTAGCGGCAAAGGCAGCCTCGAGCGGCACGATGCCAGCACCGATGAGTGGGACCATCAGGCTGGTGGTGATCGAGCTGCTCTGAACCCCGACTGTAACGGCCAGGCCGACGAACATGGCGGCCAGGCCACTCTTTCTGAGGTTCTTGGTGAACGGACCCTCGGCCCGGGCCAGGACCATGCTCTTGAGCAACTTGGTCAAAAACGTCAGCGCGATGAAAATTCCGGCCAAGGCCAGAATCACCATGATCGCGACTGCGGCGCCCTTGGCCAGTCCCCAGTTGTCGGTCAGAAGGGTTTGGGTTTCGTTTACAAGGGGTTTGACGGCCGCCTTGATTGGATTGGGATATTTGGTCCCCTCGGCTCCGACGAGCGCCATGCTGAGCCAAGTGGCTGAACGCTCCAGAAAGTGGGTGGCCTGCTCCAGGGGAAAGAGCAGGGCGATGGCCATCAGGTTGAAGAAGTCATGCATCGTGGCTCCGGCGAAAGCCCTCTGGAATTCCGCACGCCGGTTGATGGAGGTCATGGCCACCAGGGTGTTGGTGACGGTCGTACCCATATTCGCGCCCATGATGATGGGGATGGCGCCCGGCACGGTGAGCGCTCCACCTGCCACCATGCCGACAATGATCGAGGTGGTGCTGGACGAGCTCTGGATCAGCGAGGTGGCCAACAGACCGATCATCAGGCCAACCACCGGGTTGGTGGTAGAAGCTATCAATTGTTGGCTGAATTCTTTGCCGACCAGCTTGAAGGCTGCGCCGAACAGGGCGATCGAGTACAGGAAGATGTATAGCAGTCCGGCCAGAAGGACCAGATTCAGTAAAATGCGGAAGGGCCCGTTTGCCGGGGCAGTCTCGAGGGCAGAAGAATGCTGCTGATCAGTCATGAGGCTCCTGTGAGGCTATGGGAGTCGGACCAGATCATGCCATCGGCGCGAAAGCTACGGTGACAGGTCCCGGGTGTCAAGGTGGGTTTGGTCTCCCGAAGGGGATTCGGAGTGGGTAATAAATAGATTGTCGACCGGGAAAATTATTCCCTTCCCGGGAATGGATTTGCACCGGTTTTCGACAGATCCGGACAAAGACCTCACTTGAATTCCACATTACATGTCCCAGGATCACAGCAATGTCCTGCATTTCGGGCACCTGGGAAAGTTAAAGCCGCAATCAAAAAATTTCAGCTTGGCCCGGTCCCTGTTTTGCAACCTATCCGAAATGGGTTATGGTGAACATGATTTTGACTTCACCAGGAACCCTTGCCTGAGTAGTTTCCAGGCAAACGTCGAGGAGCTTGACGGCCATGTCCATTTTAAAAATCGCCCGCATGGGCCATCCCGTGTTACGGATGAAGTGCGAGCCCATTGATCCCAAAAAGATCACCGGGCCCGAAGTGCAACGGTTGATCCGGGACATGTTCGAGACCATGGCCGAGTACAACGGCGTGGGCTTGGCGGCTCCACAGGTGCACCAACCCGTGCAACTGGCTGTGGCCGGTGGTGAGGCCGATGAGGAGGGGGGACCCCGTTTCCGGATCATTATCAATCCGGAAATCACCGTTCTGGACGAGAACGACAAGCTGGGAATGTTCGAGGGCTGCCTGAGCCTACCCGGCCTGAACGGCTGGGTGGAACGACCTGCTTCAATCCAGGTTAAGGCCTATAACCAAAAGGGCGAGCAGGAGGAATTCACGCTGGAGGGTTACCCGGCGATCGTGATGCAACATGAATGCGATCATCTCCAGGGAGTTCTCTATGTGGACCGGATCGAGGACCTGACCCGTTTTGCCTTCGAGGAGGAGGCTGGGCGCTACCTGGACCTGGACGAGGACGATAATGAGGATGACACTGGAGATACAGACGACACCGAGGAGACTTGATATGACCAAAGCGATTCTGGAAAACACGGTGAACAGCTTCAACCAGCGGCAATACAAGGAAGCAATGCACTACTCGGCCGAGGGCCTGTCGTTTGCAAACGGTCAGGACGAGGCCTTCTGGATGGGGTTGAACGAGGTCTGTGAGGCTTATGAACTGTTGGAAAGAAACCAGATCGCCAAAGCGGAGAGCAAGTTGGTGGCGTCGATGGAGAAATTACGAAATTTCGGTTTCCGCTACCAAAACTTCGAGGTAACCGTAGCCTTGGCCGGAATCCGGAGGGCTCTTGAGGAGATCCGCGCCGTTCGTGGACAAAGCAGGAAAGTTTTCGACGTCAGCATTGTGCCCCAGTTTCGCTTGGCGGCCAAGGCGGACGACTGACAGCATTTTATTAACTTCCGGATAAGACAAGCGCACCCGGATTTTCTTGGCTAAGAAATACTCCGGGTGCGTCTTTATTTTATCGTCATTCCAATCATCCCGCAGGGAAATTTCCAGATGAGTGACACAATCACAGAGAGAAAATTTTGTTTGACATCGAAAAGAAAACAGTATTCAATACCAGTTATCTAAAGTTTAAAGGTGGCCATTTCCCATTTAATCCAACGTCGATTCACCACTTTGGAGTATCCATATGGTCAGAAAAGTTTTGTGTTTTTACCGAGAAGGTTTTCGGGAAATGACCCTAGGACGAACCCTGTGGGTCGTCATCGCCGTCAAACTGGTGGTAATGTTCGGCATCCTGAAGCTGTTCTTTTTTCCTGATTTTCTGGGTACCCGATTCGATAACGACGCCGACCGCGCCGAATACGTTTTAGAGCAGATTTCCAGCCCCAACCTCAACTCCAACCCCAACGAAGAAAGGGACCTCAATGATTGAAAATCTCGATCTGAGCATGGTGGACTGGGCAAGAGCCCAGTTTGCCCTAACTGCCTTGTATCACTGGATTTTCGTCCCCCTGACCCTGGGTCTTACATGGCTGCTGGCCTTTTATCACTCACTCTATTACCGCACCGGTAATGAAGAATGGAAGCGGTTGACGAAGTTCTGGATGAAACTCTTTGCCATCAATTTCGCCATCGGCGTGGCCACGGGCATCATTCTGGAATTCGAGTTCGGCACCAACTGGTCCAACTATTCCTGGATGGTGGGTGACATCTTCGGAGCGCCATTGGCCATCGAGGGCTTGTTCGCTTTCTTCCTTGAGGCCACGTTCTTCGCGGTCATGTTCTTCGGTTGGAACAGGGTGTCGAAGAAATTCCATCTGGTGTCTACCTGGATGGTGGCGATCGGCAGTAATCTGTCGGCCGTTTGGATTCTGGTGGCCAATGCCTGGATGCAGCATCCGGTGGGCCAGGAGTTCAATCCGGAGTCAGCTCGATTCGAGATGCAATCCTTCAGTGAGGTCGTCTTCTCCCCGGTCGCGATCTCCAAATTCACGCATACCACCAGTTCGTCCATGCTGCTGGCTTCTTTTTTCGTTATTTCCGTCAGCTCATGGTTTCTGCTTCGGGGTCGGCACAAGCTGATGGCCCGGCGCTCCATCCTGGTGGCGGCCGTTTTTGCCCTGTTTTCTTCCGTATTCGTCGCCTTTACCGGAGACGAGGCGGCCTACGAGGTGGCGCAGAACCAGCCCATGAAACTGGCGGCCTGTGAGGGTCTTTATGTTGGAGAAAACGGGACCGAACTTGTAGCCGTGGGGATGCTTAATCCGGGGAAAGAAGTGGGTGACGATCAGGATCCTTTCCTGTTCAAGCTTGCCGTTCCCGGTATGCTCTCCCTTTTGGCGAATCATTCAGCCGATTCCTTTGTTCCAGGTATGCAGGACCTTCTGGACGGTAATCCGCAAGAGAATGTGGTCGGTGTCACCGAGCGCATGAAAAAAGGCAAGGTGGCCCTGGGGGCCCTGGCCGACTTCAAGGAGGCCCGGAAGCAGGATGATAAACCCGCAGCGGACGCCGCCTTGGTGATTTTCGACCAGAACATGGAACACATGGGGTATGGCCACTTGACCGATCCGAAGGATGCGATCCCTCCGCTGGCCCTGACCTTCTACTCCTTCCACCTCATGGTGATGCTGGGTGGGTTGTTCCCCCTGGTTGCCGTGGTTTTCCTGTTCCTGGCCTGGAAGGACATGTTGAGCCGGTTCCGCCTGGTTCTGTTCGGGGGCGTGATCATGTATTTCCTGTCCATGATCGCGCACTGGTTGGGCTGGATCGTGGCCGAAGTAGGGCGTCAACCCTGGGCCATCCAGGATCTCCTACCGGTCACGGTGGCTCGGACGAACCTGACCGCGGGCACCGTACAAACCACTTTCTTCATGTTCCTGGCCTTGTTCACAATCCTGCTGATTGCTGAAATTCGCATTATGCTGAAACAGATCAGCATCGGACCGGAGGAGGGCTGATATGATTGGAAATCTTGATCTCTCCACTCTGCAGCAGATTTGGTGGCTGATCTGTTCCCTGGTGGGCGCCATCTTCCTGTTCCTGAACTTCGTCCAGGGCGGACAGAGTCAGCTTTGGCAGGTGGCAAAAACCGAGACTGAAAAGAAGCTCGTCATCAATTCGCTGGGATTGAAGTGGGAGCTCAGCTTCACAACGCTGGTACTCTTCGGTGGGGCGCTGTTTGCTTCTTTCCCGAAGTTCTACGCAACGACCTTCGGGGGTGCCTACTGGGTGTGGGTTATCATCCTGTTCACCTTCATTGTGCAGGCGGTCAGTTACGAATTCCGCACCAAGCCGAACAATTTCCTGGGGTCGAAAACGTACGAGTTCTTTCTGCTGCTCAACGGGACCCTCGGGGTACTACTGATCGGGGCTGCGGTGGGTACTTTTTATACGGGATCGAATTTCACCCTCAACATCTACAATTTCGTCACCTGGACCCATCCGCTGAGGGGACTGGAAGCGGCCTTCAACGTGTTCAACGTGTGTCTGGGAGTTTTCCTGGTCTTCCATGCGCGCACTCTGGGAGCGATGTACCTGGTCAACTCGATTCAACTGGAGGAGGCTCCGGATCTGGAGAAACGGCTGCGCAAGGGTGCACTGGTGAATTTCCTGATTTCGCTGCCCTTCCTGCTCTACGTACTGGTTTCCCTGCTGCTGATGAAGGGATACGGCGTAGACGAGACGGGAACCGTTTCGTTGGTGACCCGCAAGTATCTGGGCAATCTTCTGGCCAATCCCGTGTTGTTGGTTCTGTTGTTGGTCGGATTGGTCTTGATCATCAGGGCCGTTTGGGTGACCGCTCGTACGATGCACACTCGGGGGATTTGGTGCGGTGGTTTGGGAACCGTGTTTGTGGGGCTGGTTGTTCTGACCCTGCCCGCATTCAACAACACTGCGTTTTATCCGTCCAAGGTGGATCTGCAATCCAGTTTGACGATCTACAACGCTTCTTCGACCCACTACACACTGACGGTCATGACTTATGTGGCTTTGTTTATTCCCGTGGTCGTGGCCTACGTCGCCTTCGTGTGGCGGCAGATGAATATGCGGAAGATGACCTTGAAGGATGTGCAGGACAAGGGTGCCTACTAGCCTGTTAACAGGGAGAGATCCCGCAAGGAGATGGAAATGAACGCAATAATGCTCATTGGCTGGGTAGCCGTGATTGTCGTATCGTATCGATTGGCAGTTTACCTTCTCGGTCGGCTTGATCTGTTGTAACAATTTGTGCAGCAGGTTTACGACTGACAGGTCTTTGTTTGGCAGGCCTTTGGCCGGTCGATTGGATCAGGCTGGATCGGACCGAATAGGAGATTTTCAATGACCGTCGAACGAACCCTCTCGGGCAAGACCCTCTTCATCACCGGCGCCAGTCGGGGTATCGGCAAGGCCATCGCCCTGCGGGCGGCCCGCGACGGAGCCAACGTGATCATCGCGGCCAAGACAACGACCGAACACGCCAAGTTGCCCGGTACGATCGATACTGCCGCAGCGGAGATTGAAGCGGCTGGCGGTAAGGCTTTTGCCGTCAAGACGGACATTCGCTTCGAGGAACAAGTCGAGGCCGCGATCACTGCGGGGGCGGAGAAATTCGGCGGTATCGATATCCTGGTGAACAATGCCAGCGCCATCAGCCTGACCGGAACGCTGGACACTTCGATGAAGATTTATGACCGCATGTATGACATCAACGCGCGTGGAAGCTATCTGGCTACACAGAAGGCGTTGCCATTTCTGCTGGAAGCCGATAATCCCCACGTATTGAACCTCAGCCCTCCGTTGAACCTGAATCCGAAATGGTTTGCGGGGCACGCCGCCTATACCCTGGCCAAATACGCGATGAGCATATGGGTGCTGGGCATGTCGGCCGAATTCGCCGAAAAAGGTGTGGCCTTCAACGCCTTGTGGCCGTGCACCGCGATTGCGACCGCGGCGGTGCGCAACCTGTTGGGCGGAGAGAAGGTGGTGGCCGCCAGCCGTAAGCCGGAGATCATCGCCGACTCCGCCTGGGCCATTCTGACCAGGGACAGCCGGGCTTGTACCGGGAACTTCTTTACCGACGAGGAAGTCCTGGCCGAAGAGGGCCAAACCGATCTCGAGCAGTACGCCGTTCAGCCGGGCACTCCGTTGTTCAAGGATTTCTTTTTGGACTGAGGGAGCCCGGTTGGAACTTAAGGCGTCATTATTGAGGTGAATTCGAGTTTGGGGTACGTCGAACAGACCCGCGAAGAATCCTTCCCCCAGGGGAATATCAACGGGAACATCAACTGGGGAAACTTCAACCACTGTGATTTTTCTAAATCTAAAGGGTGTTTCCCCCGAATATGCTTTTGTGTCATAAATGGGGTGATGTATCGATGCGCCTTTAAGGTGCTGACTCAATTGGAGGGGTTGAATCTTGAACAAGACCAAAATCATCTGCACGATCGGACCGGTCAGCCGTAGTCCGGAGATGCTGGAAAAATTGATCGAAGCCGGGATGAATGTTTGTCGGCTGAACTTTTCTCACGGAACCCATGAAGAACATGCTGCCTTGATCAGGGACATTCGGGCTGTGGCTAGTCGGTTGTCCGCTCCGGTTGCCATTCTGCAGGATCTTGCCGGGCCCAAAATTCGTACCGGCAAGATGGGAGCGGGCGAGGTGGCCCTTGAGACGGGACAGAAGTTCACTCTTACCAACCGCGACGTGCCGGGCGATGCAGGTGAAGTGGGTCTGACTTATCCCGATCTGCCGTACAATGTCAGGGCGGGAGATACGATTCTTTTAGCCGACGGAGCAATGGAACTGAAGGTTGATTCCGCCACCGACACCGATGTGCACTGCACCGTGGTGAACGGAGGATCTCTCTCTTCGAACAAGGGCATCAACCTGCCGGACCGGTCGATCAACGCTCCCATTCTCTCGGAGAAGGACCGGGCCGACCTGAGGTTCGGTTTGGATCAGGGCGTGGATCTGATTGCGTTGTCCTTTGTGCGGACCGCCCACGACATGGATACAGTCAAGAAAGTCATCAGGGAGGCGGGCAAGGATACACCGTTGATCGGCAAGATCGAGAAGTTCGAGGCCCTGGACAATATTGATGAAATTATCCAAGCAGCCGACGGGATCATGGTGGCCCGCGGGGACTTGGGTGTGGAGATCCCCCTGGAGAAGGTGCCCGCCGCTCAGAAGATGATCATAAGAAAGACAAACGCTGCAGCCAAGCCGGTGATTACCGCCACCCAGATGCTCAAGTCGATGGTCGAGAGTCCCCGTCCCACTCGGGCGGAAGTGACCGATGTCGCCAATGCCATCTATGACGGCACCGATGCGATCATGCTTTCGGAGGAGACGGCCATGGGAGATTACCCCGTCGAGTCCGTCCAGGTTATGAGCCGAGTGGCGGCCGATACCGAGGCCCGTTTCGACTACGAGGCCGGATCCCGATGCTTTGGGAGCCGCGATACTTTGTCCTTCAAGAGGGCGGTCGCCCATGCCGCGGTGGAAATGGCCAGGGACATCAACGCGGCGGCGATCATTACCTGTACCAAGAGTGGAGGCACGACCCGCCTGGTGGCCATGTACCGTCCCTCACGGGCCTTGTTGTCAATGACCCCCAGCCGGGAAACAGCGGCCCGCCTGGCCATAACATTCGGTGCGGTTCCGGTCCTGATCGACCATGTGGACTGTGCGGAGGAGCTGGAGCGCGTCGTCATCGCCCAGGCTTTGCAGGGCGGCTATGTCAAACCAGGCCAGCCGGTAGTGATCACGGCTGGAATTCCTTTCCATGTGGAGAGAACGACCAACATGATCAAGGTGGCTACGGCTGAGTGGTCCTGATCTGAAATTTTATGATGGATCAATCAGAATCCTGTTCGGGTAAAACTCTCCCGGGCGGCAGAACGTCCTTGAAGACCACACCGTAGATTTCCCACAAGGTAACAAATAGGGCTGCGACGATGGGTCCGATGATGAAGCCCAGGATCCCGAACATCAGCAGGCCTCCCATCGTGGACAGGAAGATCAACAGATCGGGCATCTTCGTGTCCTTGCCGACCATGCGCGGGCGCAGGAAGTTGTCGATGCTGCCGACGATTGCTCCACAGAAAATCGCCAGTCCGATTCCCTTCGCCAAACTTCCGCCCGCAATCAGGATCAATGCGGCCGGTACCCAGATCAGACCGGTTCCGATGCCGGGGATGACCGACAGCACCATCATCAGCGTGCCCCAGAATACTGCGCTGGGAATGCCCACGACCGCGAACGCGACACCTGCCAATCCTCCCTGCAACATGCCGATCACCGCCGAGCCCTTGAGGGTGGCTCGGGTGACCGAACCGAAGGTTTCCAACAACCGCCGTTCGTCCGCGTCCTCCAGGGGCAGATAGTACAGAATGCGGTCCAATAACCTGCTGCCGTCGATCAGGAAGAAATACATGGTGTAGAGCATCACCGAGAGCAGGAACAGGAAGTTCAAGGTTCCGGAAGTGACTGAGGACAAACTGCTGACCAGGAACCGGCTCAACACGCCCACCAACTGACCTGCCTTCTCGAGGATGCTGTCGCGGTAGGGTTCAACCCGATCGTACAGGGGCTGTCCCTCCAGCCAGGTCATGATCTGGTCGGGGTGATTGATTTTGTCCTGCACCCAGGGCGTGATCGACTCGGTGACCTTGATGGCCTGGGCCGTCACCACGCCCAGCAACCCTCCCAGGGGAATAATGATTACAAGGACGATGATCAGCAGGGTGACCAGTGAAGCGGCTGATTTGCGGCCCCGGAAAGCGCGGGTCAACCGGCGATACATCGGTTGCACGAGGGAGGCGAAAATCCCCGCCAACAAAACGGCCATCAGGAACTTGCCGATCATCACGACGAATACCGCCGTGATGCCGATTACCATGGACAACAGGACAAGCTTGCTGATCTGGGAGGTGTTCATGTCCGTTCTCCAATAGATTCCAGGTGATTGGATCGTGCTCCGCCAAATCAGCATGCCGCAACCATCGATGACTGTCAATCGGGTGTCGAAAGGCGGCGCGTCCGGGGTCATAATTACTTTCCAGATTCGGACTATTAACCTAATTTGGGTAATTCATTCCCGATCGTTGCGATCATTTAGATTCCCGGAACCGAAGGAGAATCCCTTGGCTGATCTGAAAGCCGTACTGGAAACCGAACGAGGCAACATCAATCTGACCCTGTACTCGGATAAGGCTCCGCTTACCGTGGCCAACTTCGTGAACCTGGTCCAGCGCGGATTTTACGACAGGCTGAATTTCCATCGGGTCATCCCCGATTTCATGATCCAGGGCGGCTGCCCGCAGGGCACAGGCACCGGCGGCCCCGGCTATCGCTTCGCTGACGAGTTCGTTCCTGATCTGCGCCACGATGGTCCCGGGGTTCTGTCCATGGCCAACGCCGGGCCGGGCACCAACGGCAGTCAGTTTTTCGTCACCCATATTGCTACGCCCTGGCTTGACGATCATCATACCGTTTTCGGCAAGGTGGTCTCGGACGCCGACCAGGACATAGTCAACGAAATAGCGGGCGATGATGCCCTGATCAAGGCGACCATCGAGGGCGACGCCACGGAGTTGCTGGAAAAGTTCAAGGATCAGCTGGATGAATGGAACGAGATCCTGGACAAGACCCCCTGAGGATAATCCATTCGTTTTGCACAGTGTTTGAGGGTTGTCCATGCGGGCTGGGAGAGTTTTTTGTCCGATCTTTCATTTCCGAAACTTCTGGCGGGGCTGGTGCGGATCATAAGCGCCAAGCCCCGGGTTCCGCGCGCCCTGCATGATAATCCCAGCCTGGCCACGATTCTGAACCGGCGCAGCATACGCCAATTCACAGCCGAACCGATTGCTCCACAGATATGGGAAACCATTCTTGAGGCCGGCCGGCTGGCTCCATCCACGGTTAATCTCCAGACCTGGTCGTTCGCCCACTTCACCGGGGAGCAGTGGCGGGATTTTTTCGGCTCGCCTATACCCTTTCAGGCCTCCCATGGCGTGGTGATCCTTGCCGATACGCACCGTGTCCGCAGCACCCTCCCCGAGTTTCCCGACGCTCCCCTGAGTGAATACACGATGGGCGTGATGAACGCATCCCTGGCTGCGATGAACATGGTGCAGGCGGCCGAGGCGGTGGGCCTGGGGTCGGTAATGTTGTCGGAGACGGGACGCACCGGCTTCTACGATGCGGCCCATCTGGCTGAAATACTGGAATTGCCGCGGGGGGTTGTGCCCATCATGAGCATCGTGTTCGGGCATACCCGGGCCAAGTCGCCGGTGATGCCGCCCAAACTTCCTCTCGAAGCAGTGGCTTTCACGGGACGGTATCTGGAAACTCCCGCTGAGGTTCGCGACAATTGGCGTGACCAGATGCGAGCCGGTTACCAGGTCACTCACGGGGGCGAGAAGTTCTCCGCCAAGATAGCCTACTACAATCGACGCATTGCCGATACGGAGCGTGATCTGCGCCGATTGATCTTGGGAAAAGAAGAATCGAAAAAAGAAACCGGGTAATGTTACTTTTTGCCCAGACCCTGTTCAACTGCCTTCTGTGCGCTTTGCAGATTTTTGGCGGCCATCTGCCAACCAGGCTTCAACTGAAGCGCGCGCTTAAAATGGGTAATCGCTTCGGTGAATTTTCCCTGTTGCCCCAGTAATACCCCGATGTGATTGCAATTAATAGGGTTTGAGGGGTCCTGTTTCAGGGCCTCCATCCGTTGGGTTATGGCGTCGTCCGCCCGCCCCGCTTTCTCCAACATGACAGCGTAGTTAATGCGGGCCAGAACCAATTCCGGCTGTAGACGCAACGCTTCCTGAAAGACCTTCTCGGACTCGTCGAATCGGCCAAGCAGGCCCAAGGTGCGTCCCAGATTGTTCCAGGCTCGGCTGTGTTGTGGTTGCAGCCGGATGGCGTGGCGGTATTGGATCGCGGCCTCTTCCCGGCGCCCCGATCCGGAATAGGCCAGGCCCAGATTGTAATGCAGCTTGGGAGAACCCGGTCCTGATTCCAGGGAGTACTCGTACAGGGTGGCCGAGTCGCGCCATTTCGCCGTCAGGGAGCGGCCGGGTAAAAGGACCGCCAGAACCAGAATTACAGCCATTGCAGGTACAAGCCAATCCGGTCCGTCATTCCTTTTCCTTATGGCCTCATGGAGCATCTTCAACGACCAGGCCACGATTATGAAGAGGCCGATCAGTGGCACGTAGGTGAAGCGGTCGGCCATCGCGTGCGTGCCGATCTGAACCAGCCCGATCACGGGCACCAGGGTCCCCAGGAACCACAGCCAACCCATGGCCGCAAAACGGTGGCGTCGAAAGACAACGACCAGGGCGGTAATCGTCAACAGCAGGAGGATGGCTCCACCCACCTGCCAGGTTGCCCATGGCGTGCCGCCGGACATGTTGGGATGCGGATAAATAATCGAGAAATCCCGGGGCCAGAAAGTTTTTCCGAGGTAACGGACGTAGGCGACCAGGGCGTTCGATAGCCTGTCGACCAGGCTGAGGGAATCGAAATCAGCCACGGCTGCGGCTCCGGACTGCACCCTGAAGGCGATCCAGCTGGAGACGAAGGTTAGGGCGAAGAAAGGGATTTTTTCGACGATCAGGGTGGTCAGGGAACGTGGGGGGTAGGTGAGGAGGGGGAGCTTGGCTATTCGTTGCAGTGGCCACCAGTCCAAAAGGAGCATGACCAGGGGCCAGGTGACCAACATGGGCTTGGCCATCAAGCCCAGCGCCATGGACAAGGCGGCCAGAAACTGGAAGAGGCGCGCTCGGGTCCTGGCGAACCGTACGTAGGCCAGCAGGGACAAAAGGCCCCAGAAGGTACTCAACACATCCTTGCGTTCAGTAACCCAGGCCACCGATTCGACATGTAGAGGGTGTATGGCGAAAAGCGCCGCCGCCAGCGCGCTGGGCCAGGGAGCCCGGGTCATTACAAATAGCAGGGCGTAAAGGAGCAAGACGTTGAACAGGTGCAGAACCAAATTAGTGACATGGAAAGTGCCGGGGACGATTTGACCGTCTCGGACATCGGACATCAGCGAAATCCAGGTCAGGGGTTGCCACGTGGCGGATTTTTCCGCTGTGAAGGCCCAGGTGATCCCCTCGGAGCTGAGGCCTTGGCTGACCATGGGATTATTGACGATGTAATCCTGGTCATCGTAGTTGATGAAGTCGAAAGAGCGGACCTGAAGGAAAACGAATAACGTGGCCAGGATCAGCAGCACGGCGATGAGAAAATGACGGTTCATGGCTGATCCTTGTGAAGAGGGGTCCCGGGGGCGTTGTAGCGGGATTTGCGCCACTGCCCGCCCAGGTACTGACCGATGAAGTAGGCTCCTGCCACCACGGGATAAGTATACCAGGCGAAGCCCAATCCGAAATGAAGACGCAGCAGTACCACGAGAGGAACCGGCAAATGGACGGCCAGGATCCAACTGGGTGAGAATCTCCTAGTGCCCTGCCGCCAGAACCCGCAGGGAAGGTTGAGCAGGAAGGTGGTCAAGGCAACGATCACTAGGGAAATGAGCAACTGAGTTTCTCCTGGTTGTTTTCGGAGCAGACCAAGTCCGGGCAAAATCAACGGTTGATGGAGTACTGCGATGGTTTTCAAGGTAGGGAGCTTACCTCACCCGGCAGGAAAACGCCAATTTCTCTTTGGATAAACCCCTACTGGATTATATTTTTTTAACAGCTGGTCCAGCTGAACTCCAGGCGAAATATTTTCAAATGATGGATTTGGCGGAATCTGAAGGATACTGGATGATTATCGGTCTGGGCATCGACATCGTGGACTTGACCGGGTTCAAGGATCGTCTGAACGATGATCTGTTGGCGGAGCTTTTTTTGCCCGGCGAGATCGAATATTGCCGCACCCAGGTTCGTTCCTGGGAGAATTTTGCCGGACGCTTTGCTGCCAAGGAGGCGGCCTTCAAGGCCCTCGGCGAGGGGCTGGAGCAGGGGCTCCGTTTCAACCAGGTCGAAGTCCTGCGGGCGGATTCCGGCGCGGTTTCTCTGAAATTTCACGGTCGGGTCGCCGAACGGGCGGCTGACAAGGGCGTTTTGAATACTTTCGTATCCATTTCCCACTCTCGAAGCAACGCGATCGCCGTGGTGATCGTCGAAGGAGAATAAACAGTGAGTAACATAGGATCCTACGATGAGAGGCTGGAAGGCTTCGACTGGAACATTGCCCGGGATGTTTTGGATTTGCGGGATGACGAGCTGTTGAACATCGGCCACATGGCCAGCGACCGAATCTGCAAACGAGGGATGGGCGGCAAAACGGCCCTGATCTGGGAAGGATTCGGCGACGCCAAGAAGCAATACACTTTCGACGAGTTGCGGGTCCTGTCCAACGGTTTCGCCAAGAAACTGCAGGACGCAGGCGTCAAACCCGGAGACCGGGTCTGCGTCTTCATGGACAAGATTCCCGCGTTGTACATCTCGTTCCTGGGTATTCTGAAGATGGGCGGTGTGGCCCAACCTCTTTTCTCAGCTTTCGGGGACGATTCACTCGAGGTACGGCTCAAGAGCGCCGGCACCAAGGCTGTTTTGACCACGCAGAAGCATGTCAAGAAGGTGCGCAAGATCCGTCAGAACCTGCCGGAGCTGGAGCATGTCATCGTGGTCGAAGGGAAACCGGAAAAATTGAAGGACGGCGAGGTTTTCTTCGACGTCGAGAAGGAGTCGCCGGTCCAGGAGTTCGAGTGCTTCGTCTCGGACGAGGATACCCCCAGCGTACTGCACTATACCAGCGGCACCACCGGTCAACCCAAGGGGGCGCAACATGCTCATGGCTCGGTCCTGGGCCAGGCCTTGACCGCAAGCTGGGTCTTGGATCTGCAGGATGAGGACATCTACTGGTGTACCGCTGATCCCGGCTGGGTCACCGGCACCAGCTACGGAATCATCGGGCCCTGGGTTTTGGGCGTGACGCAGTGTGTGCTTGACCAGGGCTTCACTTCGGCCCGCTGGTACAAGTTCATACAGGACAACGCGATTACCGTTTGGTATTCCGCGCCCACGGCCATCCGCTCCCTGATGCGCGACGGCACAAAACTTGTTAAACAATACGATATGGCGGCTCTGCGTCATCTCTGTTCCGTGGGCGAGCCGTTGAATGCCGAGGCGGTAGTCTGGAGCGAGGAAGCCTTCGGCAAGCCCTTCCTGGACACCTTCTGGCAGACCGAAACCGGTTCGATGATGATCACAAATTATCCCGGCATGAAGGTCAAGCCCGGCTCGATGGGCAAGCCGTTCCCGGGCATCACCGCGGCAGTGCTCGATCTTAAAACCAACGAACCGCTCACCGAACCGGGGCAGGTGGGCCTGATCGCCTTCCGACCAGGCTGGCCTTCGATGTTCCGTGAGTACCGCAACCAGCACGACGTGTACGCCAGCAAGTTCGTCGGGGCCGCTGCCGACGCAAAACCGGAGGATCTGCGCAACGATCAGGATCTGTGGTACGTCTCGGGCGACCGGGCCAGCATCGACCAGGACGGGTACTACTGGTTCGTGGGCCGTGACGACGACGTGATCAACACCGGTGGCCATCTGGTTGGTCCTTTCGAAATCGAGTCGGCGTTGATCGAGCATGAGGCCATTGCCGAGGCCGCGGTCGTGGGCAAGCCCGACGAAGTGAACATGGAGGTAGTAAAAGCCTTCGTGACCTTGAATGAAGGTTTTGTCTTCGACGACATGCTGGAGCTGGGTGTAATGAACTTCATCCGCAAGAGCCTGTCGCCGCTGGCCATGCCCCAGGAAATCGAAGTGATGGAAAAGTTGCCCAAGACTCGCAGCGGGAAGATTCTGCGGCGCTATCTGAAGGCTTTGGAGTGGGGCGAGGACGTAGGCGATCTTTCGACGCTTGAAGACGATTAATAACAAGGTAGTGAACAAAGGTGGACGGCAGTGCTTGTCCGCCATGATTGTTGGTGTCGCCTGACGCCGACCATAACCCGGAAGGAAATGAACATGGAAGAAATGAAGGGCATCATCCTGGAGTACGTGGTTGAGGAATACCTCGACGAGGACGACGACGACGAGGTCGGTTTCGACTCGCCGCTGATCTCTTCGGGCATCGTGGATAGTTTTTCCATGGTCTCGCTGAAAGTGTTCCTGGAGAAGAAATTCAAGATCAAGTTGCCGGACGACGAGGCAACCCCCGAGGCCTTCGACACGGTTGATTCCATCTGCGTCCTGGTCAACAAACACCTGGGCAAGTAGCGATTTCCGCCCGGACATGGATCCGCGCGGAACCGAACCCGTTACCCGCCGGGAGGCGTGACATGGCATATTCAGACAAGAACCGCGAGATTTTCGCGGGTGAGATCGAGGAAATCAAGCAGAAGGGGCTCTTCAAGGAGAAGCGCTTCATCTGTTCACCCCAGGATGCGGAGATCGAGGTCGAGTACCCCGAGGGTGCCCCCCGTGCGAAGGTGTTGAACTTCTGCGCCAACAACTACCTGGGTATGAGTAGCCATCCCGAGGTGATTAAGGCAGCCCACGAGGGTCTGGATGCCCGTGGCTACGGTATGAGCTCGGTACGTTTCATCTGCGGCACCCAGGACATTCACCGCGAGCTGCAGGATAAAATGTCCGCTTTTCTGGGCACCGAAGCCACGCTGCTTTTCCCCTCTTGCATGGACGCGAACGCCGGTGTTTTTGAGGCGGTCCTGGGCGCCGACGATGTGATCATCGCCGACCGGTTGATCCACGCGTCATTGGTAGACGGGATCCGTCTGTGCAGCGCTCACTACGACACGTTCAAGCACATGAACATGAAGCACCTGGAGAAGAAGCTGGAGCTGCACCAGGACAAGCGCACCCGGTTGATCGTCACCGATGGCGTGTTCTCCATGGACGGCGATCTGATCCAGTTGGACGAACTGTGCGCCTTGGCCGAAAAGTACGACGCCATGGTGTTGTTGGACGACTCACACGCTTCCGGCTTCATCGGCAAAACCGGCCGCGGAACCCATGAGCACTTCGATGTGATGGGCAAAATCGATCTGATAACGACCACCTTCGGCAAAGGTCTGGGCGGGGCGTCGGGCGGCTGTGTTTCAGGCCGTGCGGAGTTGATCGAGCTTTGCCGTCAGAAGGCGCGCCCGTATCTGTTCAGCAACTCGATGGCACCTTCGATCGTGGCTGGATCCATCAAGGTCATCGACCTTATCTCCAAAAGCACCGAGCGCCGGGACAAGCTGGAATTGAACACCAAATATTTCCGCGAACAGATTACCGCCGCCGGCCTGTTGGTGGGAGGGCAGGACACGCCGATCGTGCCGGTGATGTTGTATAACGCAAAGTTGGCCAACGACATGGCCCGCGAGATGTACGCTGAGGGCATTTATGTCATCGGCTTCTTCTTCCCGGTGGTACCCGCGGGGGCGGCGCGGATTCGCGTCCAACTGTCGGCGGCGCATGAGACGGCGCATATCGACAAGGCCGTGGCGGCCTTCAAGAAGATCGGCGAAAAATACGGGATTCTCGGGTTGGACAAGAAGGGAATTATTGCCAAGTACGGGATGTAGCAGAACTTTTTTACATATATGGAAAAGGGAGGCCACTACTCCGTTCGGAGGATGGCCTCCCTTTTCTTTCCACGTGAGTCGGGGCGGATAGCCGGCCCCGGCTCACGGGTATTTCAGCCTAATCCTTTACTTGATCAGCAACCCCTTGGTGTTGACAACCTCGTTGTCCGCACTGATTCGAAAGAGATACTGTCCCGAAGCAACCTGCCTGCCTGCATCACTCAACCCGTTCCAGTGCAAAACATGCAGATCGGCTGCCAACTGGCCCTGGAACAAGCTGCGCACTAGTCGTCCACGTAGATCCAGAACAACAACTTCGACTTCGGAAGCATCACGCAGGTAGAAGCTGATCTGGGCCGCCGGGTTGAACGGATTGGGATAGATTCCCCGTAAGGAAATCAACTTGGCCGGGGGCGCTTCCGGCACAGAGGAATAAAATGAATCCGTGACTTCGCCTGAGCTGTTCACGAAGGGATATCGAAAGACAAGACCCTCCGGGGGGTCGATATCCTGCTTGGTGACTACTCCTGCACGGCTGACAAAGATGTCCCGAAACACAATGTTGTTGGGGGGGGCGACATACGTGTCGTTGACAACTCCGTCACGGGCGACAAACAAGGGTCGGAAAGCGATGTTCACCGGTGGTTCGATTGACTTGGTCAGGACAGTGCCAACGCGGGCGATAAACATATCCCGTAGGACAATCTTGTCCGGAGCGTCGACAACCACTTCTTCCAGTACGACACCGCTTCTATCAACGAATGGGTCTCGGAAAACCAAGCTGTCCGGCGCGTCGACGACAGGAATGTCAGCTTCCGCTGCCACTCCGAAAATCGCCACCGCCGAAAGCAAGAGTATCCCGAGTCCGCCGGGTACATTTCTCATAATTCATCCTCCTGCTGTAACGTATCGGGGAGACTCGGTGAGTTGGGTCGTTGCAGCCCCGCGAATCGATCCCGATGGATAACGACCTGCTCCCGTTCAGACCACAGTTTGACTTTTTCCAGCCAACGTTCGTTGTGCAAGGTGAATTTTATATGGGTCAGATACGGGGGCTTTTCCAGAAGTTGAGGTGTGGCTTCGGGGAATTTGTCCGGATGCTGTTCATAATACTGGATGGCTTCCTGGTTGGATGTCAATTGCGCGCTGAGCATCCCGGATTCAGTTACCTGCCGGACTACCTGACGTTCTTCTTCCCTGGTGTTGGTTGCATCCTTGGCGACATAACCTCGTATGCGTCCCTCAGCCGCAACGACTTTCAGATGGACGAGACGCTGCAGGGTTTGCCACTGGACCTCTGTCGTGTCGCTGTCTGCCGGTAGTGGTACTTCATCGACACGGGCATTGTATTCAGCAAGTGTCAGGTGGATGCCGTGATTGCCTTCGGCAAGAACCAGGTCGTCCGGGCCTTTCAAGCGCAGAGCCTCGGCCGGAAACATCGCGGGCATGTTCGGCGAGCCCATGCGGATGTCCGGGGTGTATGCTTCGTCCTTATCCGAGCTGCAACCAGCATTGATCAACAGCAGAGCAATAAGAAGTAACATGACGCCCGAAGTTGTTGAATGACATCTCATCGTTACTACCTAATTCCCGAATATGGTTACTACTGCTGCCTGGATATTGCCGGTTGAAGCATCATTGACGTTGGTGTCAGGCCCATTATCGGTCCACAAGATTGTCAATTTCTTGTTGACCATACCCTGGACGAGCAGGTCCCAAGTATTCTGAGGCCCGGTTGTGTTACCTATGTTGGCAATTGTACCAGTTCCCACATAGGGCGTCGCGCTGGCGTCATTCCACATATGTACCCAGCCATAGTCCGTGGTGGTGTCGATCTGCATCGCGTACGGATGGCCCCATAATACCGTAGCTGTGGTTTGGGTTGGTGTGGCTATGCAAATCAAGGCGATCAGAATGGTGCCAACGAAAAAAAGGCGGTGCAATGTTTTCACAATTTGTACCTCCGGGTTTTTGCCGTCATTACATGAAACGACATGCTTGGACGACCGCATAATTGGCAGGTGAATTGGGAATTGTTGTTCCGGTTTTTGAACTCCCCCCCTTCACTACCGGAACTGTGTGAAGTGTTCATCATTGTCGGGTATGTGAAAATTAATGTCAATGAGGCTATGATAAGGAGCTGTTGATGATAGTGACAAAAAGAACAGGAAAACAATAAATAACCCAGGTTGTGGTGGTGGGGCGAGGACGGGAACGAGGGGGCCCCGGGCGCGGTTTTTTAATTCCCATGGAGTTAAAGATTCAAAATTAGCCCCGTTTTGTTCGATTGATTGTTGCGACCCGATGGGTTAGACTGCAGTTATCGTTCGATAAAAAGGGGGGGATATGCGATGGGGGTGCCGATCCTCATTGTTTTTATCATGAGCGACAAAGATCCAAAAAAACCAGATGAAAACAGCCAATCTCCTGCCAAGGATGTTGAGCCGACCCTACCGATACCATCCAGATCTCAACTTCCGGAACGAATAGGTCCTTTCCGAATCCTCGAACTATTGGGCAGTGGGGGCATGGGAGATGTCTACCTGGCCGAACAAAAAGAGCCGATCAAACGCCAAGTAGCCCTGAAAGTCATCAAGTTGGGGATGGATACGAACGAGGTCATAACCCGCTTCGAGTCCGAACGCCAGGCCCTGGCCATGATGAACCACCCCAACGTGGCCAGGATCTTTGACGCCGGCAGCACCGAGAACGGTCGCCCCTACTTCGTGATGGAACACGTTCCCGGTGAACCCATCACGGACTATTGCGACAAGCACAAGTGTGACATAAAACAACGGCTGGAGTTGTTCAAACAGGTGTGTCTGGCCATTCACCACGCGCACCAGAAGGGAATCATCCACCGGGACATCAAACCGTCCAATGTCCTGGTCACGCTTCAGGACGGGAAACCGGTGCCCAAGGTCATCGATTTCGGGGTCGCCAAAGCCACTCAGCAAAGCCTGACCGAAAAGACCCTGTTCACCGAGCAGGGCAAGATGATCGGTACTCCGGCCTACATGAGCCCCGAACAAGCCGAGATGACGGGTATGAACATCGATACAACCAGCGATGTCTATTCGCTGGGCGTGCTGCTGTATGAGATTTTGGTTGGATCATTGCCCTTTGAGAAAGAAAAGCTGCTTCAAGCCGGTGTACTTGAAATGCACCGGATCATCCGGGAAGTGGAGCCACCAAGGCCGAGTACCAAGATCAGCAGTTATGGGCAGGAGGCAGTCGAGCAGGCTCACAGACGAGGTCTTGAGCCGGCTTCCTGGGCCAAGCAGGTTCGTGGTGAGTTGGAATGGATCACGCTGCGTGCGATGGAGAAGGACAGGGCCAGGCGGTATCAGAGCGCATCCTCTATTGCGGATGATGTAGAACGGTACCAAATGGATGAGGCCATCCTGGCCGGACCGCCTTCGGTGACCTACCAGCTCAGTAAGTTGGTCGCCAGGCACAAGGGTCCCGTAGCGTTTGCGGTGACGGTGTTGATCCTGCTGCTTGGTTTCGGGATTTCGATGGGATTTCTTCGTGAATCGGCGGAGAGGGCGCGGGAAGAGGCGCAGACCCGTGCGCAGGAACTGGAGTTGGTTACCGAATTCCAGGCTTCCATGCTGAGCGGAATCGATGTGCAGGAGATGGGTAAGGCGCTGGTTGGCGATCTTCGAGATGGTGTGCGGACATCGCTCGAAGCCGATGGTGTTTCACTTGGGAACATGGATTCGACGCTGGCATTGTTTGATCAGACTATCCGTCGTGCCAACGCTACCGACGTAGCGCTCGGGCTCGTTGACGAGCACGTGCTCGGCCGGGCTGTCGAGGCGATTGAAGCGGATTTTTCCGATCAACCGTTGGTGCAGGCTGCTCTGCAGCAGACAGTAGCCATTACCTACAAAGAACTCGGCCTTTACCCATTGGCGTCGCCGCTGCAGGAATCGGCTCTTGAAACAAATCGCCGAATTCTGGGCGACGAGCATCCGGAAACGCTGAATTCGATCAGTTACATGGGCAGCCTGCTCAGGTCGATGGGCAAGTATGACGAGGCCCTCGTCTACTATCAGGAGGCCTTGGATGGCAGTCGTCGGGTCCTGGGTCAGGAGCATCAGGGAACCCTGGCTTCGACTAACAACATGGGCGCTCTGCTCAGGGTGATGGGCAAGTATGACGAGGCTCTGGTCTATTGTCGTGAGGCCCTGGAGGGACGTCGCCGAGTGCTGGGCGATGACCACCGCGCTACTTTGACCTCGATCAACAACATGGGCGTATTGCTCAGGTCGATGGGCCGGAATGACGAGGCTCTCGTCTACTACCGAGAAGGGCTGGAAGGGGTTCGCCGGGTACTGGGTGGCGACCACCCAAACACGATTGTTTCCATTAATAACATGGGGAGACTGCTCTGGGTGATGGGCAGGTTGGACGAAGCCCTGGTTTTCTATCGCGAGGCGCTGGAAGGGTCTCGGCGGGTATTGGGCGACGACCATCCAAACACGCTGTTAATGACCTACAATATCAGCGGACTGCTTTATTCGATGGGAAAGGAGGATGAGGCTTTAGCATGCGCCCGCAAGACACTTGAGGGCCGGCGTCTTATACTGGGCAACGAGCACAAGAACACGCTGAACTCATTGAGCCAAATGGGTTTGATTCTCTATTCGATTGGCGAGTTGGACGAATCTCTAGTCTGTTACCGTGAAGCGCTTTCAGGCCGGCGACGCCTGCTGGGTGATGATCACAAGGGGACGCTGAACTTGATCAAGGCCGTGGGCGGAATACTTGTAAAACAAGGCAAGCCTGATGAGGCCGTGGCGCTGCTTGTGCCCGCGGAAGCTGCAGCTCGGCGAGTATTTGTCGGGCGTAATGCGCGGCGTTTGGGCTTGTTCCTCACTGCACTTGGCCGGGCTCACGTTGCGACTGGAGTGTTTGAAGTGGCCCAAACCAATCTGAACGAAGCTGAGGCAATTCTCCAGGAGGCCAAGGGAGTCAAGATGGTGGATCGGGAGAAAGTACTGATCGGCTTGGTGGAGCTTTATGAGGCTTGGCTCTTGGCGGAGCCGGGTCAGGGGTATGATCGTAAAGCGGCTGAATGGGGAGCTGTGTTGGCGGGGCTGTAGGCACTGTTTTTCCTTTGGTATTAATAGCCGAGCAGATCCGCCAGCACCGACAAGAAGTTGGGCTAGTTTTATGCTGGCTCAACCTGTAACGAAATGTAAAGATAATACCTTGATTCGCCTTTTTTTGCTCCAAAAACAGAGTCTGTAGCAATAAGCGGTCAATTCTGTCCTCAATTCCCGTAATTCTTATATAATTGGGCGAGAAAAATTTATGCATTTAGGCCGAAGTGTGATATAATCCAGCCAATATTCTAACTATCCTCCTCCACTATAGGGGGAGAATTGTTGGAACCATTTACCTCACAGCGGCCTGTGTGGCCACTGAAAAATTGGGAGAATCCAATGAAAAAACTGCTCCTGACTTTAGCCCTCGTGCTCATGGTTAGCCCAGCTTCCGCCCAGTTGATCATGACCGGCCTCTATGATGGTCCCCTGCCCTACGGTGTTCCCAAGGGCGTCGAGCTCTATGCCTGCTCCGACATTGAGGACTTGTCCGTGTACGGTCTCGGTTCAGCCAACAACGATGGCGGCACCGATGGTATCGAGCATGTCTTCCCCGCCGATTTTGTTGCTGCCGGCACGTTCATTTACGTGAGCCATGTTGATGGCAATAATCCCACGGCATTCTTCGATTTCTTCGGCTTTGACTATACTTACCAGGGCGACGGCTACAGCATGGCCATCAACGGTGACGATGCTGTCGAGCTGTTCTATATCCCCGCCAACGGTGATGATCCCGTGGTTGTGGATGTCTTTGGTGAAGTCGGTGTCGACGGCTCCGGCCATCCTTGGGAATACCTTGATGGTTGGGCCAAGCGCACGTCTATGACCGGTCCTGACGGCAACGTCTTTGATATCAGCAGCTGGACCTTCAGTGGTCCCAACGCCTGGGACGGCGAACTCACCAACGACGGCGCTGCGGTTCCCATGGTGCTTGGAGGCTTCTCCTGTGACCCTGCCGTCAGCTCTGATAATGAGAACTGGGGCAGCTTGAAGTCCATGTATCGGTAAAGATTGATTGGATTGCCTTCGGGCGGATCGACCCCCTGTGGCTTTGGCTGCAGGGGGTTTTTCGTTGTCATGGGGTCCCCGCCACAACTTGCCACTTGCTCAAGAACGCCCACCTCAAACCCAGAAGCCCCAATTTTGTAAGACTCTCCCTACCAATAAAACAAGACTTATGAAAGGAGAATTCACCGCAATAGTGTGGTTGGACGCTCCCCGGGAGATCGTTTCCCAAACCCGATCAAGGAGGGGTCCGATGAAGTGCGCAATGGCTACGATTCTGACGTTGGTGGTGGCTGTCTCGATCTCGACTTCGGCGTTGGCCGATGATTTCATGCCGCCCGAATTCCGTGGTGATTATCTCACTGTAATGGCGGAGTGGGATTTCCTGACTGACTGGGGTACCGGCGATATTCCCGCTGACAACCTGGTAACTGTCGGTGACGGTGGTGATCATTTGCTGGGAGGTGCCTGGACTCACACTCACGATGTTTTCGACAATCTCAATTGGGTGGAGGATCCGAGTGATCCTCAGGATGGTGTTGCAATGTCCGGGGCCAATGGGGGACAGCTCGGGTTTTACCTCGTCAACTGGATCGACGATTACCAATTCAAACACTTATGGATACAGATCACCTACGGCGGGGAAGGTGTGCCATTTGTTTCCTCAGTCGTGGGTCCGAATCCACTGACCAATAGTTGGCCTGACCCCACTTATGGCATTCCTGGCGATGTGGGTCCCTTCGAGGTTGATGCCGACCATCGCGTGGAATACTGGCTCTTGATGCCAAACCCCGATCGTGAATATGTCTATATCGATATTCCTCCGTTTACCTGGGTGGATCAGGTTGTTATTGATACGATTTCGACCATGGAGCCCGTCGGAGCTGAGGAATCGAGCTGGGATTCCTTGAAGGCTCTGTTCCGTTAGGTAATTGCGCTGAAGTATGCCGACAATACAGGAGCCGCCGACGGGCGGCTCCTGTGAATTGGAGCATTGTGAATCTCGGCATGTCCGGCTTGCCTGGGATGGGTCTCCTGAAGCACCGGGGCAACAATCCCCTGCCAGCCTAGCCATCCGGCTCAATTATTGCCGCGTAAACCCACCAAATTAAGTCCTACAAATTCCCGGAGAGAGCAAGAATGGCCAGCACCGGATCCCGCGACCGCACCCGTGTGCTTCATTGGACCACTGATGCCCCGGCTTCACGCCAATTGCAGCGGGACGGGTACCATGTCCTGACCTATCAGCGCTTGGCAGTTGCCGTGGTTTCTGCTCGCCCAAACGGTAGTGTTCGCTCGTCCCTAAAAAACCCCGCTACCGGATTGCTCTCGATATATGCGAAACACGCTCGTGTTGCTGTTTTGGGTGTGCCGAGCCGCAGGGTCGAAGAGTTACGCATTATCTATGGTTACATCCTTGAGCCGGCCTTCCGGTCGGGCTGCAGCCTACTGATCAGCGCCGAGTGTGACTTGCAGTCACTATCGCCGAAGGAGTTCATCGACCCTGAATGGCGCTGCCCCTATACCCTCGAGCGCTTATGGTACCTTGCGTCAATCTACACGGTTCCGGCCCAGGTGGAGGTTCCGGATCCTGTCTCCCGGTGGCGCCGGTTGGCGAACCTGGTGTCCCGGCGCGGTGACAGCCGGCCCCGTCCGGTTCCCCATCTTGATCCGGAACAGAATGCGGCAATTTGCGCGGGGGATGGGGTGGTTCAGGTCATCGCTCCTGCAGGGAGCGGCAAGACCACCGTGCTGGTGGAACGAGTGCGCGAGTTGTGTCGCCGGGGCACGCCGGCGAATCGCATTCTCTGCTCGACGTTCAATCGGGACGCCTGCCTGGAGATGAGCGCCCGCCTGGCCAAGGTTGGCCTTGAGGATACAAATGTCCGCAGTTTCCACGGTTTGGGTCTCTCCATCCTGAAAGAAGAGGGCCTTTTGCGGGAAAGCATCGGCACTTTGGAGATTCCACGTTGGCAGGAATTGGCGGAACGGGCGGGGGCTGCGGATCCGGGCTGTGGAAAATTTGACGCCGCTGCCGCCCAGGACGCTGTGGGCATATTCAAATTGGTCCTGATGATTTCGCCCCGGACCGCTTGGGAGCGGGCGGCAGACCAAGGGCCAAGGGAACGTGTGAAGGCCCGGGTGTACGTTCTTTACCAGCGCCTCCTGAGGCAGAAGGGAATGCTGGATTTCGACGACCTGATCAGCAAATCCATTGCGCTGTTGCAGGACGATTCCCATATCCGCCGCCGCTGGCAGGCCCGGTTCGAGCGGGTGCTGGTCGACGAATACCAGGACATCGAGCCCGCACAGGCGCTGTTGATCGGACTTCTGGCCGCGCCGCAGGACTCCCTCTTCTGCGTGGGTGACGAGGACCAGTGCATATACGCCTGGCGCCGGGCTTCGGTACAGAGAGTGATCGATCTGGACCAGGTCTACCCGGGGTTGGAACGTTTTCCCCTGATTCGCAACTACCGATGCGGTCGGGCCATTACCAAGGCTTCACGCAGGCTCATCGGCCACAACCGGATCCGCTTTCGAAAGCCCCTGAAGACCGGGATTAAGGAACCGGGTCATATCAGGGTTTGGCCGCAGGCTGATCCGGGGCGCGGCGCGGCCTTTGTTGCCCGGCTTCTACAGGAAACAGTTCCCGGTCAAGTGGCGGTGCTGGCGCGAACGGGCCAATTGTTGGCCGATGTGGTTGAGGCTAGTAGGTACGTATTCGATGCTGGAGAAAGCCTCGGAGGCGTGGAGCTGGCTACCGTCCACGGGGCAAAAGGCCGCGAGTGGGATCGGGTCATTCTTTTCGGCGCCGACCAGGGGCGATTTCCCCTGGCGCGGGCTGTCCGATCCGGAGACAAGGGCGATGAGGAAAGCGGGCTCGAGGATGAACGACGCCTTTTCTACGTGGCGCTGACCAGGGCAAAGCTGCAACTGGACATCGTCTTTAGCGCGGAAAAGCCAAGCCAATTCCTGAAGGAGGCGGGAATCAGAACAAGCCGAGGCGGACGGTGGTTGTAAAAGCGCTGGGAAGCAATATTTTGAAGAGATATCCGTTCCGTAGTAGTCTGACCCAAAATAGCTGTTCTGTAATTTCAATCAAACTTGGAGCTGACATGATTCGCCAGATTTTCCTAACCGTTCTGCTTGTCCTGGTTTACGGTCCGGCGGTTGCCCCCGCTGTTGCTATGGCTACTGTCTCGACTGCTTCTTCCCTCACAATCGTTTCAGACGATCTTGCCACCGATCTGCAGGGGGTTGTCGACACGTTTCTGGCCGATAATCCAGTTGCTCCGGGGGTGGTCGTGTACGTGAGTTGTCCAAGTCACGGACTGGATTGGACCGGTATCGCAGGCTATGAAGATCGCCACTCGGACCGGCCTCTGACCCCCGGGCACACCTTCCGTATCGCCAGCAACACGAAAGCCTACGTTGCGGTGGCCCTGCTTCGTTTGGCCGAATTGGGTAAGCTGGATCTTGACGATGCCCTGGGTCTGCATTTGCCGGCGGAGTACCACGATCTTCTTTCCGGCGACGGCTACGACCTGCAGGCCATGACCCTTCGCCAAGTATTGAGCCACACCGCCGGCCTGTTCGAACACCCGGCCGACCCTCGTTATGCCGAACAGATTCTGGCCGACCCACAATACGCCTGGACTCCCGAAGAGCAGGTGACTCGCTGTGTGGAATGGGGCGATCCGGTGGGGGCTCCCGGCGAGAAATTCTCCTATTCGGACACAGGATACATCCTGCTCGGTTCGATTATCGAGAAACTGACGGGGGAAAACCTGGGCATGGCGGTTCACGAGCTGTGTGATTACGAATCACTGGGACTGCGCAGCACCTGGTGGGAGATCATGGAAGAAGTTCCGGCCGGCGTCGGCCCACGAGCGCACCAATACTTCGGGGACCACGACACCAACGATTGGCATCCTGGATTGGACCTTTACGGCGGAGGTGGCTTGCTCTCGGACGTCCGTGATCTGGCCCAATTCATGCTTCTCCTTATGAAGGGCGAAGTATTGAGCAGCGAAGCTTCGTTGGCCGCCATGACCGGCGGAGGAACCAGCGGCTATCGTCTGGGCTTGATCTGCACCGAATTAGGCGGCCACATTGCATATGGCCATACCGGGTTTTGGAACACTTTCGCCTTCCACATACCCGCGCTGGACTTGACTTTGTCGGGCTGCGTGCTGAGTCACAACGCAGCCCGGGGACAGGAATTGGCGGACAAGATGGTTAAGGTGATCAGCGATGTTTCCGGTCCAAAGGATTGACGGTGTGATCACCAAGTTGGAAAAAGCACGACTCCGACGATACTGTATGTAGAATGCAACAGGTTCTTTCGTCGGTCGCGTAACCAGCAAGGACAAGATACAAAATGCGGGATAGATTTCTTCCCTTCTCTCCTCCCTTCATCGGCGAGGAGGAAATAGAGGGCGTTGTGGACAGTCTGCGCTCGGGCTGGATCACCACCGGACCGAAGACCAAGCGCTTCGAGGCCGAATTTTCCGCCTATCTGGGTGCACCGGCCGCCTTGGCGGTAAACTCCTGTACCGCAGCCCTGCACACCGCCCTGGTTTGCCACGGCATAGGCCCCGGCGATGAAGTGATTACAACTCCAATGACTTTCAGCGCTACCGTGGGTGTGATTGAGCACGCCGGCGCCACGCCGGTCCTGGTCGATATCGAGCCCGATACGATGAACATTTCTCCGTCAGCTGTCAGCGAGGCGGTAACCGGGCGCACCAAGGCCATCATCGCCGTCCACTACGGCGGCCATCCCTGCGAGATGGATGAGTTGCAGGCCATCTGCACCGAACACTGCCTGCTGCTGGTGGAAGACGCAGCCCACGCCATCCCGGCCAAATACAAGGGTCGACTGATCGGCAGCGGGGAGAACCCGGTTGCCTTTTCCTTCTACGCGACCAAGAACCTGACCACGGCGGAAGGCGGGATGCTCACCGGCTCGGTCGATCTGATCGAACAGGGTGTAGTGGCCAGCCTGCACGGAATGAATCGCGATGCCTGGAAGCGCGTGGACAAGACCGGGAGTTGGCGTTACGACATCATCATGCCCGGCTACAAGTACAACATGACGGACATCCAGGCCGCCATGGGGCTGGCCCAGTTGGCCAAGCTGGACCGGATGCTGTCTCGGCGCCGGGAAATTGTGAGCCGTTACGACGAGGGTTTCAAGCCCATGAGCGCTTTCGATCTGCCCGTCGAGCGCGAAGATTGCGAAAGTGGTTGGCATCTGTACCCGCTTCGAATTCGCGATGGCGCGCTTAAGATTTCCCGTGACCAGTTCATTGAAGAATTGCGCCTGCGGAATATCGGCACGAGCGTGCACTTCATCGCCATCCACACCTTTTCTTACTATCGGGAAAAATACGGTTTCCAGCCTGAGGATTTCCCTATTGCGAATCGGGAATCGAACCGGGTGATTACGATACCGCTGCATCCAGGGCTGAGTGATCGGGATGTTGACGACGTGATTGAGGCGGTAGCCGATATTGTTGCCCAGCACGGAGTGTGACGCTTAACCTGAGATCTGATCAGGCATTCTGTTTGCGCGGCGCCCGCCATGGAGGCCCCCTCACTCCAGCCGCAGATTGTCAATTTCCAGCATCGTGTGTCCGGTGGGTCTGGAGAGGAAAATCTTCAGGCTGAAAATGTCGCTGATATCCAGTTCCCGGTCGGCGTTATCCAGACTTAAATCATCAAGGGAGACTCCGACGGTCTGCCATTGTCTGGTCGCTGCGAAACTTCCCGTTTTCCAGGCAGCTTCCCGGAGGCCCTCGAAGTCCGAAATCACTATCCCGCCGGGGACGGTGTCCCGGTCGGCCTCAGTCAGGCGGATGTCCACGAGTAGTCGGTTGAATCCGGTCCAATCATTGGGGAAACGACGCATCACAACGCCTGGCCAACTGTCCGAAGGGCCGGTTTCCACCCGCTGAACGCCTCCGTGTTCTTCGTCGGATACAAGGAAATGCTGGGTGCTGTCGTCTTCCTCGTACCAGATATATTTTTCATGGGGGTGCTCGAAATCCGCCAGCAGGGGAAACCGATCCCTGCACACCCGGACAGCCGACACTTTCCAGGGTAATTCCCGCATCTGGTATGGGACCAGCAACATGAGGACGATCATGAGAGACAGGCCCGGACGGGACCCTTTGCCCCGCCAAAGCAAAAACCCCGTCGCGATCCCGATTCCGATCAGATCCTGGAAAAAATCATGCCACAGCGCGTGCCGGCCAACCAGGGTCTGAAGAAGTTCGATCATCCCCCCGACGATTGCGGCGGCGACCACGGAGCGAAGGAGTTTCCCGCGCAGAGGCCCGTACCAGTAGAGGAAAAACGTGACACCGCCCAGCAATACAACGTGCAACCGGTCGCCGAATTCGGCTATTACAACGTGGAATTGCAGGGAACGGGGGATCGGTACGAAGAAGGGGACCAGCAGGATAGCCACCAGGAGTACACGGTTGCGCCATCGGTCCAGGAAGGTCGGTGGTGCCACCAATAGGGTGAAACTGGAGTCTTCAGGTTTCATGTCCGGTGATTTCCCGTCATTCGCTTATGTCCTGTTTGATTTGAAGGAATAAAACCATCTTTAAAATATCTCACGATTCGGCTGGTGCGCAACGAATGACTGTGCAACGAATGACTCCTGACTGTCCGCGGGTCTGTCTGTCCGATCCGGGTTAGCTGGAAATATCAAACCACGCGAAGGCTTTGCGTACGGCAGCTTTGGGCAACATGTGTCCACCATCGAAAAGATGGATCTCAACTTCACATTGGTACCCTCTGAGCTTCTCCACCGCCCGGATGGATCTTTCACTGGAGATCACCTGATCGGTCTTTCCGTGAGCTATGAAAATCCGCAATCCCGCTCCGGACTTGATGGTTATCTCATCCAGAAGCCATGGATAGCGATCCGGAGAGGGAAAAGTTCCCCCGAAACAGATCAACCCATCGACCAAGCCTTCAGAATGAAAACCGGCCGCGTAGGCATAGGCCACTCCCTGGGAAAATCCAAAGAGAACCGTGGTAGAGATTTTGTATTCCTTCTGCAAGTCGCCCACGACGCGCAGGATGTATTCGTAGACCCACGGATCAGCCTTCTGCCACAAGTTCTTGTCGGGCACCTTGAAATCCCAGGAGAATTTGTCCCCCATCTTCACGCCGTTTCCCGGGTAGGCGTAGGGGGCCTCCGGGATGGCGAGGATGAAATCCCGATTTGGGAAATAGGTCCACAGCCCAGCTAATCCCTCCGGGCTTCCGCCGTAGCCGTGGAGCCCGATCACCAGAGGATATTCCCTGGATGGATCGAAGGAATCGGGCAGGAACAGCTTGCAATCCAGCAGTTTTCTGGCCTCGAAATAGACGGTTCTGGGTTCGGCTATTTCTTCGGCTATCGCTTCAGCCATGCTCGGCGGCGGAGCGCATGCGGATACGACAACACACATTATCCAAGCGCAGAAAAAATGCCAGGTAGGCGGGTGGAGCCCAAAAAAGGGAAGAAAGTTTTTCAATGGCGGTCTTGTTCTCATGCCGGTGAAAGTACGGAAATTACCTGATTCGATCCAGCTCGCCGCGCAGAGTCTCCAGCTTGGTGGAGAATTCGTCCTTCTGGCCGCTGACCAGACGTGTGGCCAAGTCCCGATAATGCCGGATACCGGACAGCAGGTTGTCCCGAACCTTGTCCGCGCTGCAGTTACAGGCTCCCAATTCCTTCCGTCGTCGCTCAGCCTCGGCCCTGAGCCCATCCAGATGCAGGGAGAGCTCCTTGAGGAACATGTGGGGCCGTGAGCTGTTCAGGGGCAGGTTGATGCGGCCGTAAATGTGATCGACCATCTCCCGCAGCTTGGCGACCTGTGAAAAGTATACGGTGTTGGGTCCACAGCAGACTGCCGTATTGGCATCGGGATCGATTCCCCTGGGCACGGTGGCGCTGCCGGCCAGATCGTGGCAGATGCAGGCCTTGGCCATCACATGACTCTCGATCTCGTCGCGTTCTTCCCGGCTCAGTTCGGAGTGGTCGAGTTCATCGAGCTTTCGCCGCTGGTAGGCTCGGCTGGCGGCGCAGATGGGAGCCTTGGTGAATTCAGTGTTGGAGACGAGGAACCCCTTGGGACAGGCGCTGCCTGGCTTGCCGTTGTGGATGAGCTCAAGGCGATGCTCTTCGCTGGCCGAAGTTTTCAGGCTCCAGAAGGGAACTCCCAGGGGCGATGACTCACTCAGATGGACATCGTTTTCCCGGGCCTTGATAATCTTTTCCACATGGGCAGGGTCGATGTTGACCACTTCAGGCACCAGAAGGAACGGACTCGCCCACCCCGTGCCGTCCACCTGGTAGGTTTTCTCCAGGAGCTCGTTTTCCTCGGCGGTACCAATGCCACCCTGGACAGTCACCCGGAATTCCAGCGGTGTGCCGGGGGCGGAACGGCCCAGATTTTCCAGTCCGGTGACCCAAGTATCATACACCTGGTCACGCAGCGCTTCCTTCTTGTCCCTGAATTCCTCCAGTACGGGGCCCAGCAGAGTGCCCTTGCCTCCGAAGGCGTGGCCGCCGCAGTTCAGTCCCGATTCGATACGGTATTCGCTGACCCACAGCCCCTGCTTGGCCAGGAGTTTACCCTGGATCAGGGCCGACCGGAAGTCGCTGACCTTCAGGACGATGCACTTGCGGACATCCCCAACATCGTCGGGAAAGAAATCCCCAAATTCGGCAAGATAGGAAAACAACTTGCGATTCATTCCCGCCGACAAGACCAATGACGAACGCAGGTGACTGCTGGCGTAGCCCCGCAAGGCACTCATGGCGTCGGAAAATTTGGGTCCCAGATCCTGGCCCTTGCTGAGCCTGGCCCGATCAAGCTTGGTCATGATATTAACGTCGATGCCGCCCGGAGAGATCTTCCGGCGCAGGGTTTCCTGCAGCCGGGCCCGCTCCTCGGGGTCCAGGGTGTTCTGCATTGTCGTGTAAAGGGAGCGCAAGGGAGACTCGGGCAGCATCTCGAAGTACTTGGTGATTTCGCTGCCTTTTTCGAAAATCGATGTGCGCAATTTCTCGATCTGGTTCTCGACCATCTCGTCCATCATGTTCAGATAGGATGTGATGCGCTTGGCGCGCGAGTCTTCCTCGTCCGAACGGATTTCCTCGTAGTCCTGACCGTTATCCCGGGTCAGACACTTCCGCATCTGCTCGATGAGAACATCGTCCACCAGGGATACGACAGAGGAGATTCCATAACGCGCCACCTTCAAGGGCGTGTCGATGGTAAATCCCGTTCCCATGACCGGGATATAGAACTTGTGGACGGGATTCATCAGTGGGTGAGCCATAGACTCCATTCCTACCTGCCTAATAGCGTGCTGACCAGAACCAACATGCGGAAACCATCATTTACCCGAATATGAACACAATGTAACGGGATACTCTAGAATTCCAACCAGAATTACAACCATCAATCCCACGGTTTACTAAAAAGCGCACGGCTGGAACTACCGCTTCATTGATGAAGGGTCCTACCAGACCCTGTACCTGTATATATACGACGCGATCAACACTACGTACGGATTGTACCAGGTTGAACGGCCCGATCAGGAACCGTGGTTCTGTCCGTTTGCCCCTTCCGGATCGGGCAGAATATTTTCCAGACGCGACGTGTCGACATGAGGATGAAATTCCCCGCCGGTGGTGAAATCGAAGTCCACCCGCCAGGCGCCCAGGCCCTGCGCCAACATGGTCAGCGTGTTGACGGCCGACCTCTGCGCTTCGACGGTGGCCTGGTCAACCAGATCCCCCGCAAAACGGATGGCCTGATCCCGCGTCTCGGCGATGAGCTTGTTCTTGGCCTCAACGCTGAACCCGCCGGTGAAAAAACGGCCCAGCAAATCCGGCATCAACCAGGGCAGCAGCTCGGTCTTATCCTCGCTGTGGATTCTCATGTTGCGGATCAACACCTCGTGTTTGCAGGGCGGCATCGTGATCTGAAAGGCGGTATCGCCCAACCGATCGATCCCGAAAGCAGGGTCGGTCAGGTCGTAACGGAAGTTAACGTCAAACTCAATGACCAGGGTGATACGCTTACTGGATAGCAGCCAATTCAGATATTTTTTCCCGAAATCCCCGAACCAGTGGTCACTGGCAGTGATCACTTCCTTGGTCATGATGCGAAAGACGTTCAGCTCGCCGACAGCCTTCATACTGGTAATAAAACTCTCGTACGAAACCGTGGCCGAAGACTGTTTGTCCTTGCCCCGACCCCGCCGGGCCAAGCGCCAGATCGTCCAGCTCACACCCGCAACAAGCAACCCTCCGGCGAATCCGATCAGCAGGTAATCCAACGGCAACTCTCCCGGTCAGGAATGGGGATTCGATTTTTGTCAGGATGACAAAACGAGCGTGGTCAGGCAAGGGTTGATGTGCTGGCTTGGTAAATGCTGATTTGCACACGAGGCCTGGCCCGGTTTTCCAACTTGAACTTTTCCCCCAAGCTGTTCCCCCGGGGGAAGGAAGCCCCACTCGAAATTCAGTTGTTTTCCTATTTGGCAAAACAGCCAAATACCGGATTAACGCAAGGCCTTTTTGAAAAATCGAACTGATCAGAGGTGGAGAAGGAAGCATCCCTCAAGTATGATCCGCCTAACTGCAATAGCGGACGCACGGGACCAACCACCAAAGCAGGAGCCGAAAACCAACATGAGCGAGACAACAGGAAAGAACATCCAAATCGGCGTAAGCGCTTGTCTGTTGGGCCAGGAAGTCCGCTACGACGGCGGCCACAGGCGAGATAATTTTATAACGGATACCCTTGGCGGTTTTTTTGAACTGATACCGGTTTGCCCGGAATCCGAGATAGGGATGGGCACACCACGCGAGACCATCACGTTGGCAGGCGATCCCGGCGCACCGGGCCTGATCGCCCCGGACTCGGGCCGAAACTGGACCCAGGAGATGGGCGACTGGTCTAATAACCGATCCCGCGAGCTGGCCGGTGAAGACTTGTGCGGTTTTGTGTTCAAAAAGAATTCACCCAGCTGCGGTTTGTACAAAGTGCCTGTAATTCAGGAGAACGGTGAAACCCTTCCCCTGGGCAGAGGCTTTTTCGCCGCTTCGTTCGTTCGTTTCTACCCGCTTGTTCCAGTTGAGGATGAGGAACGGTTATCCGACGCGGGGTTGCGGGAGAATTTTCTGGTAAGGGTGTTTGCCTATCAACGTGTGAAAGAGGTTTTCTCGGGTGTTTGGCAGAGTGGGGCGATCGAGGACTTCCATAATCGTGAAAAACATCTGCTGCTGGCGCACAGCCCGCAGCACTACGATGAGCTATGCCGGCTTATCGCCGATCTCCGGGATTTTCGACCCGCTGCCTTCCACGAACAATACCTGTCTCTATATATGAAGGCGCTATCCGCCAAGGCGACCATGAGCCAACACATGGACACGCTGCAGGACATCACGAGTCATCTGCGAGGGAAACTATCGTCCGAGGAGCAGCGACGCTTGATTGAGGTTATCGAGGATTTTCGTGGGGGAGGGTGCACCCTGGCCGAGCCAGTGGGCCTGCTGCGGTCTTACTTTGAGATGCACCAGGTGCATGATATGACGGACCTGAGTTATTTGAATCCTTATCCGCCGGAGCTAATGAACTGTCCTGCTGAATAATCAAGCCAGGTTTGCGGGACTTCACCTCGCGACCGCTGCCAATCGTGGCAAAGTGGAATGTATTTTTCCCGACTGTCGGCATTATGACCGAAGGGGTGAAAATCGCTTCGCAGGAATTTGCGAGAGGGGTAGGTCTTCTCTCGCAGAGGTTTGCGAGGACAGAAAAACGGCTATTTCGAAGGATTGCTTTTAGATCCAAATTGTTCCCTGTTAGGGCGAGAATTTCTCTGGGCAAGAATAATTTTTCGATCGGGAACGCCAGTTGCAAATGGGTCTCCTCGGTGGGGATAATAGAGGACGTGACCCAAAACCTCCCAAGGAGGAACAAGACATGAAGACCTTATTGAATTCGATTTTGATGGCGCTGTTGATCAGCTTGTTGGCTGTTGGTGCTTATGCGCAGAGTGAGAATGCCCAGAGTGCTCAGGACCCTCAAGGTGAACCTGATGTTGTTCCGGGTGGCGACACTACAACGACTAGAACTGACGAATTTGATGGCGTCGACAATACTGGGACTCAGGATGGCGTTGTTCTTCGCAACTTGGAACGATTCGGCCCTCCCAGTGGTGTTGTACCCGTTACTTCCGATTTAGATAAGGCGTTCGGAGAAGATAGTGTTGTGGAAGGCGAGATGATTGGCAGTAATAGGGGCCTTGGCCAAGATACTGGACAGCCCCGTGAAGGCGAAGCACTTGAAAATGTCGGGGACGATTACTTTGGTTCTCCGCTTGAGGATAATGAAGGTGAAGCTGACCAACAACAACGCACCGGCCGCATCAAGTAGGCTGATCCTACAGACTTCTGAATCAATCTATAGGAGCGGGACCAGAAATGGTCTCGCTCTTTTTTGTTGTGTGCCCACGAGGCGCACGCTCTTGGAGATGCAAGTCATCTACAGACCCTGATGGTGGGAACCGTTAGCAGAACAACAAGGGTGTCCGGGGCGACCTGGAATCTGAAGGAAGCTGCAGGCAAAGTCCCGGCCCGACGAACAGATACCGCATATGAGGCAGCACCATCTGGGCGAGGAGGCTATGAGATCCAAAGCCCAATAGCCATCCAGGAAGGTGTGGAAGTAAATGCGGCGGGTATATGGGATGAAGGTTACGCGTCTTACCCTGGGAGGTCTGTCAAAAGGTAAGGCTGGGTGCTTATGGGATGGAAGGTATTGCGAGAATATGGAAGATACTTGCTAGGAACCGCCGTATACGGAAACGTATGTACGGTGATGTGGGTGGGACGGGGCCGTGAGGCCCCCGTCCCACCCGATTCCTTCCGTTCAGGAACCAAGATGGTGCTCAAAGCTCACCACAGTGACAAATCAGGCCAGCTTTGCTGGGCGTCCTCTAGTGGCCGCCTCCAATCCTGGCAAAGTGGGATGCGTTGTTCAATCCTGTCGGCATTATGACCGGTGGAAAGAAAACCCTTTCGCAGAAATTTTCGAAAGGGGTGACTCTTCTCTCGCAGAGATTTGCGAGGAAACAAAAACGGTTGTTACGAAAAACTTCCTTGGGTTCCCCGTAGTTCTTTGAAAGGGCTTGTATTACTTCGGGCAAAAAATATTTTACGGCCGGGAACGCCTGTTGCAAAGGGATTCACTACTACGGAGAAAATTGTTGATGTTGCCCAAAATCTCCTAAGGAGGAGCAAGACATGAAGACCCTAATGACTTCGATTATGATGGCACTGTTGGTATGTTTGCTGGCTGTTGGTGCCATGGCTCAAAGTGAGGATGCTCCTCAGACCAAACCCATAGTGGAGGATGATTTTCCAGACTACGGTAGCAATGGTGCCAGTGTGCGCACTCATACAATACAACGGAGCGAGACCACTAACATGTACCAGGGTACTAACGGATCCGACGATTCCGACGGTATCGATAAGGCCTTCACCGATGAAGACGGCGATGGATTCGACGACCTGGATAAGAGTTCAACCAACCCTAGCAACGGTCTCAGCAACCGCATAGAACACCAGAACCAGGGAGTGTCCGGTCCTCATGGAAATCTTTCAGGTGATTCTGAAGATCTGACGAAGGTTTTCGGTGATGGAGATGAAGTAACTGGCGAATTGGCGGGTAATTCACTCGTTCATGGCCAGAGCGATGCACAGCCCCGTGAGGGCGACAGTTTGACCAATGAAGGAGAAAATACGTTTGGCGATCCGTTTGGAATGGACCCGGATTCTGCTGATGCTGTTACTGCACGGGAGCGAAAGGCTCATAAATAAGTTTACCTTATAACATTTTGAATAGATCCAAGGAGCGGGACCAAAACTGGTCCCGCTCCGCTTGTCATCCCGCTTCGTTTTCCTACCAATCAGCTCAAACGAAATCCGTATCTTCTGCCCGGCTCAGCTTCCGGGAAGACGGCCTGCCAAAGTACTTGACCACAGCTCCAACCACGAAATACATCACCCAAACCCCAACAAATGCCAGCATCAAAAGAGGAAACAACCCGATCATCAGGGGGTTAGTGCTGGAGGCGCTGAAGGTGTTGAAATAGCGAATGCCCACCAGCAGGACCAGGGTTGCAAAAATCGGAATGAGCACGAATGGTGTCTTCAGATAAGACATGTTTCCACTCCTTGTTGAACTGCCTTGCTTGTCCACGGTCACACAAAATTCGGTAAGTGCTCCAACAGGTCGCCCGGCTGGCACTCCAATTCCCGGCAGATAGCACTCAGGGTACTAAACCGCATTCCCTTTACTTTGCCGGTCTTCAATAGACTGAGGTTAGTCACCGAAATACCGATACGCTCGGATAGCTCTGTGAGCGTCATCT